>CAZAMB010000001.1:0-356442 GCA_964486335.1 uncultured Phycisphaera sp.
AGGCCGAGGTTGGCTCACTTCATAGCTTCTATCCCAAAACCGAACAACTGGATTTTGATGGGTTGTCAAACGTGAGGATCGTCCGGCTATTCGAGGGTCCGCGCGAACTGAAGTTCGCGGCTCGCTGGGTTTATGGATAGGTTCTAGGTCACTCGCAAGGCGAGACGCAACTTTCAATGGCGAGCAGTTCTCAATTCTTCATCGTGAGTTGGCAAGCCGCCAGTAAAGCGATTCGATCTGATTGACCATTTCTCGCCAGTCGAACATCTTCTGACAAAGCAACCGCCCGTTTTGGCCAAAAATCTTGCGTTTTTCCGAATTGCCGGCGAGGGTTGCCATCGCGTTCGCAAGCCCGTTGATGTCGCCGAGGGGAACCAGCAGGCCCGTGCGATCGGGCAAGACGACTTCGGGTGCGCCGTCGTTGTTGAAACTGATTGCGGGCACGCCGGTCAGAAGAGCCTGCACGACAGCGCGAGGAAGACCCTCCCATCGCGACGCATGGAGCAAGATGTCAAATCCGTTGATGAGCGACGCGACCTGCTGGGGACGAACCAGACCGAGCAGCGTCACGCGGTCGCGCAAACCCTGCCGTTCCAGTTGCTGTTCATAGCGCGAGCGATGCGCGCCGCCGCCGATCCACACGAACCGCAGTCGCGGCTGACGAGCAACGGCGCCCGGCATGGCCGCGAGGATCTCCTCGTAGCCCTTGTTGACGAAGAGTCTGGCGATGGTTCCGACGACGATTTCGTCATCGTTGACGCCCCAATCCGCACGGTGCCGGCGACGCGCCTCGGCATCGGGTGCGAAACGATCCACTTCCACGCCGGAGCGAATCGTCGTGAAGCGTTCGCGCGGACCCAGCCCGGCGGCAACGGCCTGATCGATCATCGCGTCGGCCACGGTAACGAAGGCGTCGGTAACGCGCCCCGCGCGGCGTTCCAGCGATCGGTACGCCGCGTGGACGAGCCACGGCTGGGTCCGATTGAAGCTCATGCCGTGGATCGTATGAACGACGATCGGCACGCCGGCGGATGTCGCTGCTGATCGTCCAAGAATGCCGGCCTTGCTGCTGTGCGTGTGAACCACATCGGGACGAATCCGTCGAAATGTTGAGATCAATTCACTACGCGCTTTCCAATCCGATACCGGACGAACCGCGCGACGAAGCGAATCGAGCCTAATGACTTCGCAGCCAATCGCGCGGGCGTCGTCCCAAAGTGACCCCTCGGGGCCGGTCTCCGGCCCCGCGATGAGTGTCACGCGATGACCCTTTTCGTGAAGCCCGCGACAGGTCAGCAGTGTATTCTCCTGCGCGCCGCCGACGATCAGGCGAGTAATGACGTGACAGATATTCAGAGGGCGAGAGGTTTTCGCGCCGGTCATGGGCCGCCCTCGACATCCGTGAATTGCGGTTCGGTTAAATCGGGCATCAAGAGTTCCGGCGGATATCGCACGCTTTGCAGGCACAACCCCAGCGACGGAGCGGTCGGCCCGGCCTGGGATCGATCGCGGCTTGCGAGGATTTCGGACACGTGATCGGCAGGCCAGCGACCTCGGCCAACGTTGAGCAGCGTTCCGACCATGTTTCGCACTTGCTTATAGAGAAACCCGTCGCCCTCCACGTCCATACGAATCTCGTCACCGTGTCGTTCCACGTCGCAGCGAAAAACGGTTCGGATCATGGATTCACGTTCACCGCCAGCGGCCGTCATCGAGGAAAAATCCTGCCTTCCGACAAAATGTCTCGCCCCTTCACGCATTCGCTCAACATCCAGCGGTCGCCAAAAGTGATGGACGTAACGCTGTGTAAACTGCTCCACCGGACGCCCGGCGGAATTGTGGATTCGATATTGATAGAGCTTGCCCAGCGCGCTTCGCGTGGCATGAAAGTCGCCACGCACGTCACGAACCTCAATCACGGAAAGATCGTTGGGCAGTCTCGAACCGATGGAGTGTCGAAGTTTGTCCGCCGACAGCGGATCGGCCGTGCGAAAATTGCTGACGTGGCCGGCCGCGTGTACCCCCGCATCGGTCCGACTGCATCCCAGGAGATTGAGCGGATGACGAACGCAGCGCCGAATCGCCTCTTCCAGAACGCATTGGACCGTCCGCAAACCGGGCTGATTTTGCCAGCCATGAAACTCGGTGCCGTCATAAGCAACTTGCAGATAGATGTTTCGTTCCACCGGAGCGATGATAAGGACCGATTGGACCGTCGCAATCAACCCGCGCTCGTCAACGCCGTCGCGAGTTCGTTCGTTATTGGATGTTGAAACGGCAGCACGAAGACGTTGCTGAAAATCAACATGCCGTTCCAATCGTTCATTGCGGAAATCAGTTTGAATGGGCCGGCGATCCCGTAACTACTGTATTGACCGATACTTAGGCGACCGCATTTGTTTCGATGAACGACGAGGGCCTCGAGGCACGGCCCATGCTTCCTGCTCTGTGGGGTCGGGTTGCCGGAACGGGTCGCCGCAGGCGAGGCGCCGGTTCGCGCCCGAAGGAAAACGGGGGATCAAGCAGGAGGGAGAGGGAACGCGGAATGAACGAGGAAACGTTTCAGAGAAAACTGTCGGAATTGATCGCCGAAATCGCCACGCTTCCGGAGGGGGAGCGCGATCGGCTGGAACTGCTTGCGGAGCAGACTCGTGAACGGCATCGACAGCTCAAGGAGACCGTCAACAGCCTTCAGGAAAGCATCGATTTCGTCCGGTTGAGCATCAAGTACATGCTGTTCGATCTGGAGGCGACGCGACGCGAGAACCAGCAGCTTCGCAAGATGCTGGAAGATAACAACCCACAGTGACACACTCCCCGGGGCGTCAAACGGGAGGGGAAGGCATCGACGACGGCCTCGTGCGGTGGACAACTTCGGTTGTCGACCCCACGGGCCGTCAAGATGCCTGAACCCGACTATTGTGAATCCACGAGCCCGCAAGCAACTTGCCCGCTGTTTTGATCAGTCATAGGCTACCGATTCTTAAGACGACGGTACAAAAATCGTGACTCCTTCGGAAGCCGAAAATGATCAACACCGCCAAATCAGCCGATCGACGGTCACTACGATATTCCACGATTGACGAACTGCTCCGCGATATTGACGCGCTTGTCCAGGCAGATCAGGTCGGTTCGCTTCGCCCCGTCGGCAACTGGACATTGGGACAGGCCTTTGGTCACCTCGCGGCTTGGATCGCCTTTGGCTTTGATGGTTATCCTTTTGATCGCCCGCCGTGGCTGATCCGGGTCATCCTTCGCCGCAAGGGAAAAAAATATCTTCGAGATGGCATGGCGGCCGGAGTACGGATCCCGAAGGTCAAAAACGGAACTTATGCAACCGAAGTCATCGCGACTGAAGAAGGTGCGAAGCAACTTACGCAGGCATTGCAGCGTCTCCAGGACGGCGAACCGGCGAAATATGACAGCCCGGCCTTCGGTCCGATGTCGCACGATGATCGCGTTCGTTTGAACTTGCGCCACGCGGAACTGCACCTCAGCTTTTTTCGAATCTGATTCCGAACGACGAACGGTTGGAGCGTTCTCGGTTTCTGAGTAACGAGCCGCGAGCTTCAGCTCGCGCGGCCCATGGGCTGTCCGCGAGAATCGTTCGACCGGATTGTGCTCAAAGTTCTCGTCCTTCGATTTGAGATAGCCTCTATGGACAGTTGACGTACCTCACCGGATTCTGTGACCCCTTGGGGAAGTACCCTGCGACCGACTTGCCGACGTATTTTCCCCGCAGTTCATCTGGTGCCACGACGCCCACAAATTCCCAACGCGATTTCGATCGTGGTCGCCGACCCAATAGATCGTCACACCGAATTGATGTGCCACCCCGTACCCAGGCCGACACTTCGTAGATTTCTCGAACGATCCCGCGAAAGACGCTGAAGACGTATCGTGCCGTTTTTCGTTTCTCACCGAGCGTCCAAGCGCTCCGGGTGGCGTCGTATAGTTCCATGGCCGACATGCCGTATCGAAACGCTTGTTTGATGTTGATGAGCAGCGCAGGTACTTCGATGGCCGCTTCCTTTGCGTCAAGCGTTGCAACGACTTGATCGACGGATGCGCGCGAGCCATACCTCGAACCATGCCCGCGCGATTCGTTCGACAGGTTCTTGACATCAAGAAGGTCAATTGCCGTCGCTTCGACGAGCAACGCTTCTTTCTCAGTCAGTCCGTATTTGAGAAGTTCGATCCGTGGCTCGAGCCTTATTCTTCTCAGTTCCGCGATGATAGTGCCCTTGACTGAGTCTGAAGCGGCGTCGAGATGGTCAAAAACGCGATTTCCTTTTCCCTTACCGACATAAAACGTCCGGTTGTCGCGGGGGTCGATGTATATGTAGACATAGTACTTTAGACGCTCATTGACCTTCGCCGAGAATCGCTTCATTCCATTGAATTCTCCGCGCTCCACCGGCGGCTTGTCCGTCCGGGTTGCACAAAGCTCGGCTACTTCTTCCTCAGAGCTTTTTGCACCTCGGTCTTGAGCGCTTTCGTCGCTTCGGCTGCGAGTTCGTAGGTCACGCGCATGTGCGGCTTGTTGAGCTTCAAGAGCGAACCGAGGTCGATCGGCGTGCCGACGAGCACCATGTCGCAGTCCGCCGCGTTGATCGTCTGCTCCAATTCGCGCATCTGCTTCTTGCCATAGCCCATTGCCGGGAGCACTTCCTTGACGTGGCCGTATTTCTCGAACGTCTTCTTGATCGAGCCGACGGCCGTCGGTCGCGGATCTACAATCGTCGCCGCGCCGTGCAGACGCGCCGCGACGTGCCCCGCGCCGATGGTCATGTCGCCGTGCGTGACGGTCGGTCCGTCCTCAACGACGAGCACGCGCTTGCCGCGGACTTCGTCAGGCCGTTCAACGGTCACCGGTGAATGAGCGCGAATGATCCGAGCCTTCTTGTTGACGCTCTTGATGTTCCGTTCGACCGTCTCAACATCGGCGGGGTCGGCCGAGCCGACCTTGTTGATGACCACCACGTCGGCCATGCGGGCGTTGGTTTCGCCGGGGTAATAGGTCAGTTCGTGTCCGGGTCGCAGCGGATCGGCCACGACGATGTGCAGATTGGGCGCGTAGAACGGCAGATCGTTGTTGCCGCCGTCCCAGAGGATGACATCGGCTTCCTTCTCGGCCTGTCGAAGAATCAGTTCATAATCGACGCCCGCGTAGACGATGTTGCCCGCGCGGATGTGCGGCTCGAACTCCTCGCGCTCTTCGATCGTGCACTTGTGCGTGTCGAGGTCCGAAAGCTCCGCGAAGCGCATGCAAATCTGTTTGGTCAGATCGCCATAAGGCATCGGATGGCGAATCGCTGCGACACGCTTGCCCATGCCCTTGAGGATCGTCGTCACCGCCCGCGAGGTCTGGCTCTTTCCGCATCCCGTCCGCACCGCGCACACCGCGATGACCGGCTTTTTCGATTTCACCATCGTGTGCGCCGGACCCATGATTCGAAAATCCGCCCCGGCCGCGTTGACGATGGCGGCCTTATGCATCACGTCAACATGGGCGAGGTCGGAATAGGCCATCACCACCTGTTCAACCTTGTGCTTTTGAATGAGCGCGACGAGTTTCTCTTCCGGTTCAATGGGAATGCCCTTGGGGTATCGCTTTCCTGCGAGTTGCTTTGGATAAACCCGGCCGTCGATGTTGGGTATTTGATTGGCCGTGAAGGCGACGACCTGGTAGCGCGGGTCGTTTCGCCAGAAGACATTAAAATCGTGAAAATCTCGACCTGCGGCTCCCAGAATGATGACTCGAACTCGGTCCTTCGACACCGATTTGGCGGATGGCATAAACCCTCGCTGAAAAACCCCCGGACAAACTTCGCGGGCGATGCCGAAGGGGTGCTCGGCGATCGATGATGCCCGCTCATCACGAATCATCGAATCTAGGCGAGAGCGTTGATCCGGGCAAGCCGCCAACGTGACGACGAGTTCCGCAACACTTCAGGAATTATGCACTTAACCTCATGTCCTCAAGAGCGTTATGGACAAAACAACGCAATCAACCACGGAACACCACCCGACACTCCTCGAGTTTCCGAAGTTCGGAGTTTGTTTGAAGGGTGCTGTTTGCTAGAGATCGGCGAGATCCTCGTCCAATGGTCGCGCCCCGCGATTGGGGACGACGTAGGCGTAATAGTCGGGATCGTTTTCGTCAGCTTTTGCGGTGTTCTCGACGACAATGAGGCGGGTGATCTTGGTCATCTCACCGGATAGGTAAACGCGCCCCTCGGGCGTCGTGTACTTGCGCAAACGTGCGATTTTCGTGCCCCGCATGGTAACGTCTTCCGAACTCCAATGCCCGATCTGTCGGCATGATTATAGCGCCGCGTCGGTGGATCGGCGAAGAGTAATTCTAAAATCTTCAAACTCAGCGCAAAAAGGGCTTTGTCGCGGCGATCAACAAGACACTCCAAAACCGGCTCGGTGATCGCGGCTCGAAACTCCGTCCGTGCGAATGAGCCGGTACGGACGTCGAGCAGGTGCGGGCAAGGACATCGGCCCGCGGCCCGGCGCGATGCACCAGAAGAAAAAGCGGCGGCCGAGGACTCGACCGCCGCGTCAGGTTTATTCACTCGGTTAACGTTCGCCGAACATCAGTTCGGCCCGACGATTCCCATCGTATCCACGTCGCTGGCGAGTTCGCCGGCGGTGCCGAACAGTCGTGCCCGAATCTGAATCGTCTGTCCCGCGCCGCTCGTCACCGTCAGCACGCCCGTTTCCTGATCGATCGACGCCACAACGCCGGGCGGCAATCCGCCGTCATTGGGGCTGGACGCGAAGAACAACAATTGCTGATCCCTTCCGGCCAACGTCACGGGGTCAGTCGCTACGCCGTTTACGGTGGTGACCGTGTATAGATTCAACGTCGTCCCCGTGGTGATATTATCAGGCAGCGCAACATCCACCGTCGCTACTTGAATGGGAACGGTCAGCGTTCCACCTTGAACCGTGCCCGCACCGGCTGGATTGCACGCGATCACCGCCATGAATCGCAGGTTTGTCGTGACGGTCACCTGTGGCGCCGCGAACGTCGCCGCGCGGGCACCGCTCGGCGTCAGCGTTACGCGAATCGTGTCCGCCGGGTCCTGCACCCAGGCCGCCGAGACCGCCACGACGCCGTCGGCAAGATCGAGCGTGACGGTGTCGCCCGGCTGTGCCGCGCCGCTGCTCTTGGTTCCCACCGAGTTTGCATTGAACGGCCGCACCGTGATCCCGACGGTTCCTGAATTAGTGGCGAAGCCCGCCGCCGAACCGGTCGCCTGGAACGTCAGCACTTGGGCCGACGTTGTCGTGTTGACCGGCGCGGTGAAGTTCACCGGATCGGTTCCGCCGGGGATCCCCACATTTGTTCCGGCGATTTGCGCCCAACTGAACGTCGCCGTCGGCGCGTTGCTTGACGAAGCGTCAAGCGTCACCGTCGAACCCGGGCAAACCGTCCGGCTCGGTCCCGCATTCACTTGAACCGGGTCGGGATTCGGCGTGGGTGTACCACCGTCTTCGCAGACATCTCCGATGCCGTCGTTGTCGGCGTCGGCCTGATTCGTGTTGGATGCGTTCGGACAATTGTCGCACACGTTTCCGCGCGTGTCATTGTCCGTGTCGGCCTGATTGGCGTTCGCCCGGGTCGGGCAATTGTCACAAGCATCGCCTACGCCGTCGCCGTCGCTGTCGGTCTGACTCTGGTTGTTGACCGTCGGGCAGTTGTCGCAGGCGTCGCCAAGCGAATCGCCGTCGCCGTTGGCCTGCGTCGGATTGCTCGTCGTCGGACAGTTGTCGTCTTCGTCAGCAACCCCGTCGCCGTCGCGATCGCCCACGCACGCGTCGCCCACGCCGTCTCCGTCCGCATCCGCCTGGTTCGTGTTCGCCGTATTGGGGCAATTGTCACAGGCGTCGCCGACGCCGTCACTGTCGGCATCGCCCTGCGACGGATTGAACGCGTTCGCACAGTTGTCGCAGATATTCCCGGCTCCATCGCCGTCACCGTCGGCCTGATTGGCATTGGCCGCGTTCGGACAGTTATCACATTCATCACCCGCGCCGTCACCATCGGTGTCCGTCTGGCCCGGATTGGAAATGGTCAGGCAATTGTCCGTCTCATCATCCGCGCCGTCGCCGTCACGGTCTCCCTCGCAATCGTCGCCGACGCCGTTGCCGTCGTCGTCCGTTTGATTGGGATTCGCATCCACCGGGCAGTTGTCGCAGGCGTCGCCAACGCCGTCGGCATCCGCGTCGGCCTGATCGCCGTTGGGAATAGTCGCGCAATTGTCGCAGGCGTCGCCTGAACCGTCGTTGTCAGCGTCGGCCTGATCGGCATTGGCATCGTCCGGACAGTTATCGCAGACATCTCCCAATCCGTCGCCATCGGCATCCGCTTGATCGGCATTGGCGTCATCTGGACAGTTATCGGACGCATTCAACACCCCGTCGCTGTCGGAATCACCTTGTCCCGGATTCGGCTCGTCGGGATTCGAATCGCAGACGTCGCCGAACCCGTCGCCGTCGCGATCGGCCTGATCCTCATTGGCTACGGCTGGGCAATTGTCACAAGCATCACCCACACCATCGGAATCGGTGTCGGCCTGATCCGCATTGGCGTCGATCGGGCAGTTATCGTCTTCCGCTACGCCGTCGCCATCGATGTCGATCGGTACGCCGGCGGCCCGGCATCCCTGGCCCATGTTGCCGCAACCGATCATGACGCAAAGCGTCAAACAGGCCAAAACTCCGGACAAACGCAACAGGCCCAACCGGCCCATCCAACCGAGAACGCTCATTATTCACCTCTGAATCAAAGAATTCACTTACCCGCGAGGACCCCGGGAACATCCTACGAGAGGACCAAGGGTCCGACAACTCAATGATCTACCACCAACCAGGATCGGTTTGGGAGCCGCCGAATGCTCTCCCGTTGACCAAGCTCAGTCGGATTTCCCAAAGCAAAACGCGGAGAACTCGCCTGGGGGAAAGCGACCAAACGCTCTCCGCGACTTGCCTTTTTATCGGTTCTTTTCGGGGGGGGACTGTCGGGAATGTCGATGTGCCGGCCGAGTGGACCGCTGCTCCATGCTAGATTCGTCAACGACCATCCCAAGGCGTATGATCGTGGCCTATTTGAAGGTGGAGAAGTGCTGATGCGGCAAGTAGGCATGTTGGATTTGAAGGCGGAGTACGCGGTTTTTCGTGATGAAATCCGCCGAACCGTGGAGGACGTGCTGGAAAGCCAGCAGTTCATCGGCGGTCCGGCGGTGTCAGAACTGGAACGATCGCTGGCCGCCCGTACCCGAGCCGGCCACGCCGTGGCAATAAGCAACGGTACAGACGCCCTGATTTGTGCCATGATGGCCCTGGAGATCGGTGCGGGTGACGAAGTGATTCTGCCGCCGTTCACCTTTTTTGCCACGGCGGGCACAGTCGTACGACTTGGGGCACGGCCGGTTTTCGTCGACATCGATGCGCGAACGTTCAACATCGACCCCGCGAAGATCGAAGCCGCGATCACGCCGAAGACAAGAGCCATCATTGCCGTTCATCTGTTCGGGCAGTGCGCCGACATGGACGCGATCAACGCAGTCGCCAAGCGGCACAAGCTTCTCGTCGTCGAGGACGCCGCGCAGGCGATCGACGCGACGTACAAGGGTCGACCAGCCGGTACGCTCGGCGACATCGCCAGCTTGTCGTTCTACCCGACCAAGAATCTCGGCGGATTCGGCGAGGGCGGAATGATCCTGACCAATGACGAACGACTAGCGACGCTTTGCAGGCAGCTTCGCAATCACGGCGAGTCGCAACGGTACTATCACGATCGTGTCGGCGGAAACTTCCGCCTCGACACGATGAAGGCTGCGATCCTTCTCGTGAAGCTCAAACATCTCGACGACTTCGTACGTCGCCGCCGAAACAACGCGGCGCATTACGACCGTCTGCTTTCCGACACGCCGGTGACGACGCCGTTCGTGTCCGATGGCTGCAAGCATGTGTACCACCAATACTCGATCCTCTGCGATCGGCGAGATGAGCTGGCTGCGTTTCTGCGGGATCGCGGAGTGGCCACAGGCGTCTACTATCCCTTGCCGCTACACTTGCAGAAGTGTTTTTCCGAACTTGGGTACAAGGCGGGTTCGATGCCGGTGGCCGAAGCGACCTGCCGGCGCGTGCTGTCTCTGCCTTGCCATCCAATGCTTGGGGAGGACGATACAGTCTACGTGTCGAACCAAATCAAAGAGTTTACGGTTTCGAAATCAGTCAATCATGGATCGGAGTTGAAATCCAGCGCGGTTTGATGACCGAAGGGCGCGATCACGTTTGGTGTTCGCGCGGCTTCAACAGGTCCGGCATCCTTCTTTCAATGCTTCGATACCCTTCATGCCGATTAAACCGCGGTCGATGCGGGTTGTTCGTTCGCCCAGGCAGCTCTTTTGGGGCCCCGATTCCCCATGAATCAATCCGGGTCCTGGCACTCCTCCAGGCCCGCGACACCGGTCGATCTTGGCTCGAAGCTTGACGAAATCGCCGAAAAATGGTCTCCTAGTGGCCGAAGTGCGGGAATCCCGGCGGTACCCGCCTCGGTTTGATTTGGTTCCATTTCGGAGCGTCACAGCGCGGTGCCGCTCGAAATCGTGGATGCGTCACTTTCGTCAGATTTCAGGAGGACTGTTCATGCGTGGATTGCAAGGGATTGGTGGATTGGTCGGCGGGCTGACTTGCGTGATGATCGCGGCGGGATGTGCGTCGCGGGAAACAGCCAACGTCGCGTTCAGCTACGTCGTGGAAAAAGAGAAGGGCCTGCCGCAAGGCATGAAGACGATCGCCATCACGCCCGCCCAGGTGGGTGAGACGACCGATCCGAAATGGTCGGAGATGTGCGTCACCGTGCTCGGCTCGTTGATCAATGAGTCGCGGAGCAGTTTCGGAACGGAAATCACCGTGACCGAGCGCCGCGACACGAAGCCTGTGTTCAACGAAGCTGACCTCGCGGCCGCGGGCATGTCCAACCGCCAGGGCGGCAATCCGGGGCAGTTGATCGGCGCCGAGGGTTACCTGCTGAGCAATATCAACGTCAAAGTCGAAAAGCACGTCGGCAAGCAGCGCACACTGTCGGGGCTTGATCTGTCGGGCTTCGGCGGCCGCGGCTGGGGCGGCGGAAGCGTCAATGCCGAGACCGAGGAAGTAGAGACGGTGACGCGCAACTTGACGGTTCAGACCGAGTTCAAACTCATTGACGCGAGCAATGGTCGTGTGTGGGAGCACTTCTCGCCGCGAACCTATCGTTCGACGGATCGCACGAAAGCCAGCCCGATCTTCGGCTCCAGCCAGACCGAAGCTGAACTGACGCCGACGGATCGCATCATCGCGACGCTGGTCGAGCGGGGCGCGCGCGAGTTCGTCAGCGTGCTGATGCCCGTGCGGATCGAGGTGGAGGCCGAAGTCGTGTCCAGCGGCAACGCCAATTGCGCGCAGGGCGTCCGACAGCTTCGGGCCGAGGATTACCTCGGAGCGATTGAGTCGTTTAAGCTGGCGATGGCCGAGAGCCCCAACGACCATCAGGCGGCCTACGGCGCCGGCGTGGCCAGCGAAGCCATGGGGCGAGGGGACGCCGCGTTAAAGTACTACAATCAGGCCTGTGCCGGTCAGGATAACAAGACCTATACGGAAGCCCGCGATCGCATCAAGGCGTTTGGCGGACGAATCCGGGCAGGAGCGTAGGAATTGGTCGAAAAATGACGGCCAACCATTGGGGTTGGGCGGTGTCTTAGGTGATGTGAACAGGGCGGCCCGCGACGTGAATGCACCCTAGCGACGGTGACCGGAACGCCTCTGGACCGGACGGTGAATCAAGGAGATTGGGATCATGTTGAGAATGAGCGGAAGACGTTGGTTCGGGGCGGCGCTGTTGTTGGCGGTCGTTCCGGCGTTTGCACAGGACGCGAAACAGGCACAGAACAAGTTGCTGGCCAAGCGCGCCGCGGAGGCGGACTGCTATCGGAAACTGGCCGAAACAGTGTACGGCGTGCAGATCAATTCGGAGACGTACGTCAAGGATTTCGTCACCGAAAGCGATACAATCCGAGCGGGCGTCGATACCTTCATCAAGGGCATTCGGCTCGGGCAACCTCAATACTACGAAGACGGAGCGTGCCAAGTGGAGGGTGAAATCTCCGTCGCCAAGCTGGTGACGGAAATCAAGCAGCTACATTCGCAGCACTACAAGGGCAATAAGGTCACGACGACGGACATTGAGAAGATCACGGAGCGCATTCAAACGGACGTGATCAAAGCGACGGGCATGGGCGCGCCGCGTCCCGATCTTCCTCCTGATCTTCCCGCCGGCATCGAAAACGTGATCGAGCCGCTTCCGCAAGGCTACACGCCTCCACCAGTCATTCGGGTTCCCGAAATCTGGAAGGCCGTCGGGCCGCAAGCGAGGCTGATGGCCGAGCGTGCCGCGGAGGTCGATGCGCTGCGACGCCTGCTCGAGCAGATCAAGGGACTGCGACTGACGAGCGACACACTGGTGCGCGACTTCGTTACCGAATCGGATGAAATCAGCACGAAGGCCTCCGGTATTGTCGTCGGCGCGTCCAAGGTGGGAACGTACCTGCACGAGGACGAATTGATCGTGGAGGTGACGATGGAAGTGCCCGTGGAGAGGGTCATCACCAAGCTCAAGGAACTCCACAGCCAGCATTACCACGGCAACAAGGTCACGACGACGGATATTTCAAAGCTGACTGAGACGATTCATCGCGAGATGATCCGCGCCACCGGATCGGGCGTCCCCCGTCCGGAAATGATCGCCAAGGTGTCAAGCACCGTGACGACATTTCATCAGCCGGAGTGGACAGCGCGAGTGATCGAGGTCACGGGTCAGGGCACTGATCCGGCGATCGACACGGCCCAAGGTAAGCTAAAGGCCGCCCGCGCCGCGGAACTGGACGGCATGCGCAAGCTGGCCGAGCAGATTTTCGGGCTGGAAGTTCGATCGGGAACGACGGTTCGCGACTTTGTGACGGAACATGACGAAATCAAGACGCAGGTCGACGCCATTCTGGTGGGCGCGACTTCCGGCGAGCCGCGGTTCAGCGAAGCCACGGCCACGGTGACCGTGTCACTTCCGGCGGCTGATGTGTGGCGGGTCGTGCATAAGGAAATCACGATCGTTGAACGTCGTCGGTAAATTCGCGGGTGTGTGTCGCGTTGGCGACGGGGCGCGGCGAATGGACGACGCGGCCCAACGCCCCAATCCAAGGAGTGAAACCATGCGTTTCAGCATGAGCGTGTTGAAAAAACTGTTGAGTGTCACGACCGTGGCACTCTTTGCGGCGGGCTGCGAAACGTCTTCGCACAAGACCGTGAAGACCTACGACTACAGCAATGACAGTCGTCCGGCGCAACCGCAGCCGACCGAACGCGAACAACGGGGTTCGGATGCGCAGATGGTCGAACCGGGCGAGATGGTGGCTCCGGGAGAAATGGTTCCGCCTGGTGAGCCGGTCGTCGAACCGCGCCGCTGATCGAAACATCACTTGCCGCGATTTCGGTTGCGGATCGAGAATGCAAACCGACGGGCCGGATGCGTGTCGCGCGTCCGGCCCGTTTGTATGAATGATTCAATCTCACCGAGCAACTGTATTCTGAAATCCAGCTCTTCATTTGGCCTGATGCATTTTGCCACGCGAGTACCATTTCGTTTGAGCAATGATGATAATATCGGGCGAAGTTTGTATCATGATCGAACCATCAACTTCAATCCGTATTCGACATCTATCCGCCATGATATTATGAGATCAAAGCGGTTTTGGACGGCAGGGCGATGTTGATCAAGGAGCCAGATTTACCTATGATGGTCGACGGAAGTCGGGGAACGAATGTTCCGCTGGTTCTTTGTGAGTGGACGAAGGGGATGGGGGCAAGATGCGCGTTCAAGGAGTCAATCGAGTCGTTTGTTCGGCGTTGCTGGCCGCGTTGACCGGCCTTACCTGGTCAGATCGCCCGGCATTCGGAGCGATCACGTTCGACGTCGTGGGATTGGCTGGCAGCGGAGTGACAGGCAAGGTCACCTTTGCCTACTCGAGCATTTCCTCGACAGACGCAGCACTCACCGTAACCATTGAAAACACGACGAGCAACGCTTCGCGCATCAGCGGATTCGCATTCAATGTACCCACGATTGCGGGGACGACCTTTTCGACGATCGGCGGAGCCTCTTCGGCCGGCGTCGTTGTAGCCATTGCGCCCACTTCCAGCAGCGCCATTCCGGAAAATGCCGCTACCAACGAAGCGGGCTGGTACGCGAAATGGAAGTCCAATGACATCAAGACGCCCAACGCCGCGGGCGACTTTGACTTTGGTGTCATGAACGCCAGCAACGGCAACGCGTTCATCACGGATGGCGTTGGGAGCGGACCGCGCATCCTTAATCTCGTCGACTCCAACGATTCGACGACGTTCACATTTCGCCTGACCGGAACCGGATTGCAAAGCATGTCCGACCCAGCCTTTGAAACCGCATTCATGAATGAGCTTTCGACCAGCGCGGGCTACTATAATTTCGGCGTGCGCTTCCAGGGCATCCCCGGTTCGATCGGGTCCGACCTCGCCGTCAAAACGCAGTTAAACCCGGTCCCAATTCCCGGCGCCTTCGTGCTGGCGGGTGTGGGGATTGGTTTTGTGGGTATGATGCGCCGACGCTTCTCCTGAACAAGCAACGCTGCTTGGCGCCGAATCTGCAAAGCGAGCAGAGCATTTCCTTGTAGTAGAGATTTCGCCACGGTCTGTGCGCAATAAGAAGCGAGCGCGAGTTCCGCGCAATCGCAGCGGATGGATGTTCAAATTATCCGGGGAATCCGCGCGGACTGAAGTCCGCGGCTCGCGACGACTGGTTTGGGGTTGCTTTAATCTCTGGCCACCTTCGACGGAACGAGCTCGCGCGAAGTGACGAGCAGGCAAGCGACGATCAGCGCGACGCCGACGATCAACGACCATGCATAATAGCCGGAGTCGCCCGGCGGGAAGACACGCGACGCAACGTCGGGCGGGAGCTGAAACAACGTCACGAGTTGCGGATTGGCGTTGACAACCATCGCACGAAGCTGGTGCAACACGCTGTACGTTCGCGCTGCTACGGGAAGATTGCTGATGACGAACTCGACAATGACGAGGTACGAAACGGATAGCACGAGCGGCTTGGCCGACAGCAACCCAATCAGCGTGAACACGGCCAGAAAGACGATCGCCCCCAGCGCGGCCACGACGAGGTAGACCTTGAGGTCTTCATACGGATTCCACGAGGCCAGCGTGGGCGTGTTTGCCGCCAGAACCGCCCAGTTGTGACCGCCAAGAATGGCAAAGTGCATGGCCGCGGCGGTCGCGACGGTCAGGGCGGCCAGCACGACGGCGGCGGCGACGAATCGGGTAAGCAGCACTGTGCGGCGTCGCAAACGCCGGGTGATGAGGTATCCGACGGTTCGCGTTTCGGCCTCGGCGACGATGAGTCCGTTGCCGTAGATCATGCACGACATCGGCACCAGTCCCATCAGGAACATGAAGTGAAACATGTTGTGGTAGAGGTTCCAAGCGGGCGTCAGGGCGTTGATCGGTGGAGCGAATCGCCGAATCAACAACGCCAGAATGCAGGGCAGCAGCATGGCCGCCGCCAGCCCCCAGAACTTCCAGTCGCCGAGCATTCGTCGGATCGTGAACGAAAAGAGCGCGAGCATCGGGGTGATGGACATGGGTCGTCTCACTTGGCGGTCGGATGAGTCAGATAGCCGAAAACGGCTTCGAGGTTCTCATCGGCGGCGGCAATTTCCCAAACCGTCATCCCCTCGTCGAGAATCCAGGACACGAGCGTGCCGTGCATCGCGTCGGGCGAGCGGGTCTCAAAAAGTACCATATCGTCGCGCGGAATGAACACGCCGGAAACGTCGGCATGTTCGGCCAGCCGCGCGGCGAGCTTTCGCGGCTGATCCACACGAACGCGAATGGAGTGCGGGCGGTCGAGCAGGGTGCGTCGCACCTCCTGCACGCTGCCCTGTGCGACGATGCGCCCGTGATCGATCATGAGGATCTGTTTCGTCAGCGACTCAATCTCGTGAAGCACGTGGCTTGAAACCAGAATGTGCGTCCCGCGGTCGGCAAGCGCGCGGAATAGCGTAGTCAATTCGTTGCGGGCGATGGGGTCGGCCCCGGTGAAAGGTTCGTCGAGGATCAGCAGGTCGGGCGAATGAGCGAGCGCCTGCGCGATCTTGATCCGCTGCCGCATGCCTTTGGAGTATCCTCTGATGGCTCTCCTTGCGTGAGGGGTCATACCCGTTTGTTCGATCGCCAGCGACGCCGCGTCCCGGGCGGCCGCACCCTGTAAACCCGACAGTTTCGCCAGGAACAGGACGAATTGCCATCCGGTCATTCCGGACCAGAACGGATCGCCTTCCGGACAATGCCCGATGCGGGAGAGAACGTGCGGACGATCCCACGGTGATTCACCGAAGACGCGGATCGTCCCTCGGCTCGGTCGAAGCTGGCCGGTGACAAGACCCATCAACGTCGACTTGCCCGCACCGTTGGGTCCCAGAAGCCCGGTGATGCCTGAACCGATTTCCGTGGTCACATTGTTGAGGCCGATGACCTCGCCGTACCACTTCGACAATTGTCCCAGTTCAATGACAGCCATGCGTGCCATCAATCTTTGGTTCGGATTCCGACCATCACGTTGACGCGGCGGAACGCGAAAACCGCACCACTCGCCGCCAGCTCATCAGGCCCGCGCCGACGATCACAGCGGCCAGAACGGTTGCGGCCTTGACCGGGTCGGCGGAGTGGCCCAGTGCTCTTGCAAACTTCTCGGGGGCGAGTCCCGACTCGGCCAAACCTCGCCGAATGCCGAGCAGGTGCTCGATCACGATCACAAGATCATCGCGAAGCGAGACGCAACCCAGCCAGCCATGAGCGGTTTCGGCGGGCAGGGAATCGTTGAGGATTTGCTGTGCGACCGTGGGCAGCAGACACACCGCCACCCATGCGACGGTGACGTAGCGCTGGTCAGCGGTCAGGCTGGACAGCACCAACGAGACCGACGCCGCCGCGACGCAGACCATCACCCCTCCCGCCAGCACGTCCAGCGCGAGCCGGATGGTCTGCGGCCACGTGTCCAGCCCGCCGGTGAGCGCGACGCCGATGATGAGCGCGAGCAGGGCGGGAATGACCGTAACCAGCGCCACGAAGATCGCGGCGACGCAGCCTTTGCCCAGCAGATAGGTCCACGGGGTGATGGGCTTGGCGAAGTAGATGGGCAGGGCCTTGGCTTTTAGGTCGTTGGCAATCAGCCCCGTTCCGGTACGCGCCACGACAATCATGACCCAAAACATCTGGAACTTCGCGACCAGGAGAAACGTGCTGTGCCAGAGGATTTCGCGGAATTCGGCGATGCGCGACACGCCGCTCAGATCGATTTGCAGAAACTGTCGCAAAAAGTCCGTCATCGACCGAGCTTCATCGGTGCCGGCCAAGGCTTCGAGGAGGGAAATGACATAGAGCATCGCGGATGCAAACAGAGCGGGAATACCCGCGGTGAGCAGCAGGGTTCGCGTTTTGGCGTGCTTGAAGGCGAGCGAAAGACCGTTGCCGACGATGGCCAGCCACGTCCAGCCCGTGCGATCAACTCGCGATTCGCGGCGGCGATAGTGAAAAATCTGGCCCGTGGGCAGCGTCGTCATCGTTTCTGTTGCCTTTGGATCGCGCTCATGAAAGTCTCCTCCAGCGAACTTCGCTTTGGCTGCATGGCGAGAACCTGGGTGTTCGTTGCTCGCGCCGCCCGCAAAACCAGCGTCTGGGCGTTCTTTTCGGGAAGATCAATCTGAATCGATCCGTTCGCCTGATCGAGCACGCGAACTGAATCGGCCGCCAGCCGTTGGCGAAATGGCCCCGCATCGCCCACGAAGTCAATGCGGTAGAGCGTATCGTGCGGCTTGTTCATTTCGGCGACGCTGCCTTCGGTCAGCACTTCGCCGCCGCCCATGATGATGACCCGGTCGCAGACCTTTTCCACGTCCGGGAGCAGGTGACTGGACAACAGGACGCTGATGCCCGCACGGGCAAGGTCGAGAATCAGCGACAGCATCATCTGACGACCCTGCGGGTCCATGCCGTTGGTGGGTTCATCGAGGAAGATCAGGTCCGGGTCATGGACGAGAGCCTGAGCGAGCTTGACTCGCTGCTTCATGCCTGCCGAGTATTGTTCCGCCGGACGGTAGCGCGCCTCTTCCATGCCCACGTAGTCGAGCACTTCATGGGCCCGCTGCATCGCATCGGCGTGCGACATGCCCGCGAGGCGGCCGGCGAAATAAACGTACCCCGTGCCGGTCATGCCGGGGATCATGCAGTCGTTTTCGGGAACGAATCCGATGCGCCGTCGAATCAGGTTCTGCTTCCGGCGGATATCAAGTCCGAGCACTTCTCCGCGCCCTGACGTCGCCGGCGTCTGTCCAAGCACCAGACTGATGAGAGTGCTCTTGCCCGCCCCGTTCGGTCCTAGCAGTCCGACAATGCCCGGCTGAACCGAAAGCGAGACTCCTTTGAGCGCGACGATTCGACCGTACCGCTTGGTCAGTCCTTCGCATTCGAGTACCGGCGTGGGCATTACGTTCGCAAATCTCCGCAGGATGGCGGTGTCGGCCAGTTTCACCGCCCAACGAAAGCATACCCGCCGAGCCGCAAGGGAGCGAGCGACGGCAACTCAATGACTGTAGGCGAGTCCCGCTGTTACCATTCGAAGCTGCGCAACGATGAAATGTCTGATTCCGCGCTCAAAAATCGGTAGCCGATTCTCCGGCGGCGCGGGTACACTTCGGGCATGAACGCAGCGCCGACGACCATTGAAATGCGCAAGGCCCTGATGGGGCGGGATGCGTCCTACGACGGGATATTCTTCGTTTGCGTCAAATCGACGGGAATCTTCTGCCGCCCGTCCTGCCCTGCTCGCAAACCGCTGCCGCGCAACGTCGTCTTCCAATCGACGGTGCGCGACTGTCTGCTGGATGGTTTCAGACCCTGTCGTCGATGTCGGCCGCTGGCGGTCGGCGGAAAGTCACCCGACTGGCTGGACGCGGTGCTCGACCATGTCGAGCAGCATCCGGCGGAGCGGCTAGCCGACGATTCGCTTCGTCCACTTGGGGCCGATCCGCATCGTGTTCGGCGTTACTTTGTAAGGAACTTTGGGATGACCTTTCAGGCGTTTCATCGAGCGAGGCGCATGGGGCTGGCGCTGGAACAGCTTCGACGCGGCGGCGACCCGCTGGCGGTCGGCTTCGATCACGGGTTTGAATCGGCCAGTGGATTTCGTGATGCGTTTGCGCGTACGTTCGGCGCGCCGCCGGGCAGGAGCCGCGACGTGAATTGCATCAAGACGATTCGGCTCGAATCGCCCGTCGGTCCGCTCATCGCCGGCGCCGACGAACAGGGCGTGTGCCTGCTGGAATTCGCCGATCGGCGGGCGCTCGATCGACAGCTTGCGACGCTGCGGAAGCGATTCGGGGCGGCCATGATCCCGGGAAGCAACGCGCATCTCGCACGGCTGGCACGTGAACTTGAGGAGTATTTCGCGGGAACTCGCACGTCGTTTGGCGTGCCGCTGGTCATGAGAGGAACAGAATTTCAAAAGAGAGTCTGGGAGAGACTCTGCAAGATTCCGCACGGCTCGACCTGGTCGTATGAACGTCTCGCCCGCGAAATCGGAAGGCCGGGCGCACAGCGCGCCGTCGGCCGGGCCAACGGAGACAATCGCATCGCCATCCTGATTCCCTGCCATCGCGTGATCCGAAGTGACGGGTCGTTGTGCGGCTACGGTGGCGGCTTGTGGCGAAAGAAGTTCCTGCTCGATCTCGAAGCGAGACCCATCGAGGGAACGACTTCACTCAAGAGGACTCAAGTCGTGGTTGGATGAAATGGACCGCGGCCGCAACAGAATGACCATGCCGGTCAGTTCTTCCCGTTGGACCCATTGTCTGAAATAATTCGCTGAATCGCCGATTTGATGAAGGTCATCTTGGTGTTCGTCGTCTCGTCCACCTTGAGGACGACTTCATTGTCTTTGACAGACACGATCGTGCCAATGACGCCGCCGATGGTCTGCACGCGGTCGTTCTTCGCCAACCGGCTGAACATGTCCTCGCGATCGCGCTTTTCACGCTTCTTCTGACTTCGCGCGCTGAGCAGCAAAAAGACGATCACTCCGATCATCAGCGCGAAGGGAAACAATGACGCCGTCGGCGACGTTGGGTTGGGCGCTGGGGTCGGGGTCTGGGCCAGCAATGTCGCAATGCTCAAGATCATGCAACCTCCTCACGGTCGGGTTCGGACGCCATCCCGGCGATGGGATACTCGCGTTCGATTGTCGCCCAATCTCCCGAGGGAATCAATTCTCGGATTCTCGCGACGAATCGCTGGTAAAACCGAAGATTGTGAATCGACGTCAACGTCGGTCCCAGCATTTCGTTCGCGTTGAACAAATGACGAATGTACCCGCGAGAAAAACGACAACAGGCTTCGCAATCGCAATCGTCTTCCAGCGGACCGTTGTCGAGACGGTGTTTCTCGTTGCGCATTCGGAGCATTCCGTGCCGCGTAAACGCCTGACTGTTTCGGCCATTGCGCGTCGGGAGGACGCAATCAAACAGGTCCACACCCGCCCGGATCGCCATGAGCAGGTCGCGAGGCATCCCCACCCCCATGAGGTAGCGCGGTCGGTCGGTGGGCAACACGGACGTGATGGCGGGCAGAATCGCGGCCATTTCCTCGTGAGTCTCCCCGACCGACAGTCCGCCGACGGCGTATCCGTCGAAACCGATCGAGATGAGCTTTTCGGCGCAATGGCGGCGCCGATCGGCATCGAGTCCGCCCTGGACAATGCCGAACAGCGCCTGGTCTTCCCGCCGGTGCTCGTCACGACATTGCCCCGCCCATCGAATCGTTCGATCCACGGCGGTGTTCAACGCCGCCGCGTCGCTCGGCAACGGCGGACACTGATCGAACGCCATAATGATGTCCGCGCCGAGGTTGTTCTGAATCTCAATGGCGATCCGCGGATCGAGACGCACGGTCGCTCCGTCAATGTGCGATCGAAACTCCACGCCGTCGTCCGAGATGCGGTTGATTTCGGCCAGCGAGAACACCTGGTAACCGCCGCTGTCAGTCAGGATCGGCCCGTCCCATCCCATGAATCGATGCAGGCCGCCAAGCGACGCCACTACCTGCGACGTCGGGCGAAGGTGCAAATGATACGTGTTGGCGAGGATCATTTGTGCCCCGGTTTCGCGAAGCTGGGCGGGCGTGACGCCTTTCACCGTACCGGCCGTTCCGACCGGCATGAACGCGGGAGTTACCGCATCGCCGTGAGGCGTGCGAAGTACCCCTCGGCGAGCGAATCCGGAATGATGCGTGACGTCAAATCGAAGCATTCGTTAGCCTCAAGACGGAAGGTTGTACACGCTGGAAGGACCACTGGCGATTTTCGGCATCCAGTCGCACTTGGCGCGATCGACTGACAGAACAGTCCGGTCGGAGGACAGCCCTTTCTGATGGCTCAGGGGAATGTCAACGCTGGATCGGCACTGAAGGCAAAGACCGACTGGGCAGCGAATGAAACGTTCGCATGACGGCTTCGTCATCCGCTTCGCTTGTTGTAAACCGGGATGAATCTCGCCGATTCGACTGAAGCCCCAACGCCGGCTATCAGTCTCCGCTCGCGCCTTTTGACGGCTTGGGCCCTTGATCCGCCTTGCAATTGTCCGGTTTCGCGGCTAAGAACTAGAGCGACGGAAGCGGTTAGCAAGTGCTCCCGCTTTCTTGAGTTTTCAATCGTGCTTTGATTTCTTGCCTCGTCCTCAGGGACCGCCGCGACATGGGTACCATTCACATTGACCGCCTGCTGGAGACGGTCATCAAGCAGGGAGCGTCGGACCTGCACCTGACGGTGGGCCGACCCCCGGTCATTCGCCTTCACGGCCATCTTCGTTCGCTCGAAACCAAGGTGCTGGCGCCCGAGGATTGTGTCGCGCTGATGAAGGCGATTACGCCCGAACGCAGCCAACAGGAATTACAGGAAGAAGGCGGGTGTGACTTTGCTTTCGCCTTCGGCGATGCCGGCCGATTCCGCGTCGCGATCTTTAAGCAAAAGGGCAATATGGCCCTCGTGCTTCGTCTGATTCCCAACAAGTTGCTGACGTTCGACCAGATTGGCCTGCCCAACATTTGCCGCGCCTTGTGTCGTCGTCCGCGCGGGTTGTTCCTCGTGACCGGCCCCACCGGATCGGGAAAGACCACAACCCTGGCGACCATGCTCGACTACATCAACAAAAACCTCGATCGCCACATCGTGACCATGGAGGATCCGATCGAGTATTACCACATGCACAAGAAGTCTCTGATCAACCAGCGCGAGATCGGGACCGACGTGCCGAGCTTCGCCGAGGCCCTGCGCCGCGTGTTGCGACAGGACCCCGACGTGATTCTCGTCGGCGAGCTTCGTGACCTCGAGACGATTTCGGCGGCCGTGCGCGCCGCCGAGACCGGTCACCTTGTCTTCAGTACGCTGCACACCACCGGCTGCCAGGGAACCATCAACCGTATCGTCGATGCGTTCCCGCATGAGCAGCAGGAGCAGATTCGCGTGCAGCTTTCGACCAATTTGATCGCCACGCTTTCGCAGGCACTCTTGCCACGACAACCCAAGGGGATGGTGGCGGCCTATGAGTTCATGGTGGGTACGCCCGCCATCGCCAACCTCATCCGCGAGAACAAAACCTACCGCATCGACTCGGCCATCCAGACCGGCAAAAAGTATGGCATGCAGCTTCTCGACGAGCACCTGTGGAGCCTCTACGAAGCCGGCCAGATCAACGCCGAGGACTGCGTCGACCGTTCGCGCCATCCGGGCGCCCTGCAGGACAAGATCGACGCTCACCGTCGCGGCATGGGCGGAGCGGCTGAAGTGAGCGGCAGTGGTGGTGGGGGCGAAGAAGTTCCGGCAGCGCATTGAATCCGCCATGAGCGAAAAACCAACCAGCTCTGCCCCCAAGCCCGTAGTCACCGCCCCCAAGGGCGGCAAGAAACTTCCGCCCATTGAGCAGCTTCGCGGTCGGCAACTTGGACGCATTCTCATCAAAATGGGCAAGCTCAAGCGCCCGCAGGTCCACGAAGCCCTTGAAATCCAGAAGCAAAAACGCGGACCCATCGGCAAGATTCTCGTCGAACTCGGCTACATCTCCGACGAGGATCTTGCCCTTGCCCTTGCCTCGCAAAGCGGCATGGGAACCATCGAACTCGGCAAAATGGACATTGCCCCCGAGGTCATCGGACTGATGACCAACCAGATGGCCACCACGTACCGCGCCATGCCGTTTGAGATGAACCGCGAGCGCAACGAACTTTCGCTGGCTCTGGACAACCCCGACAATTTTCAAGCCACCGACGACTTGAAGACTCTGCTCGGCGTGAACATCAAGGCATTCCTTTGCAGTCCGCAGGACCTTCAAGTCGCCATTGATCGCTTTTATCCCGAAGGCGCGCAGGAGTCGATCACCGGTCTGATCCACGAACTGGAAGGTGACGACGATCTCGCCAAGTTTCAGGGTCGCGGCGACAGCATCGACCTCGCCGACATCAAGGAGATGATCGAGTCCAACCCGGTCAAGAAGCTCCTCAATCTCGTTCTCCTTCAGGCCATCAAGGACAAAGCCAGCGACATCCACTTCGAGCCGTTCGAGGACGAGTTCAAGATGCGCTACCGCATCGACGGCGTGCTGTACGAGATGGTCCCGCCGCCGCGCTACGTGGCATTGGCGATTGCGTCGCGTATCAAGGTCATGGCCAATCTCGACATCGCCGAGCGCCGATTGCCGCAGGACGGTCGTATCGAACTTGCGCTGCGCGGCGTGCCGATCGACCTTCGCGTGAGCGTGCTACCCACGCTGTTCGGCGAAAGCGTCGTGCTTCGCGTGCTCGACCGCTCCAACGTCCAGCTGAGTCTCGACAAGATCGGGATGCGCGATGAGGAACTGGCGATTTTCCGGCAGCTCATGCACAAGCCCAACGGCGTCGTCATCAACACCGGACCGACCGGGTCGGGCAAAACGACCACGCTCTACGCCGCTTTGGCAGAACTCAACGATCCCGAAGTCAAAATCCTCACGGCCGAGGACCCGGTTGAGTATGACATCGACGGGTTGATCCAGTCACAGGTCAAACCCGATGTCGGTATGACCTTTGCCCGTGCGTTGCGGTCGTTCTTGCGCCAAGACCCCGATATCATCCTTGTTGGAGAGGTTCGAGACCTTGAAACCGCGCAGATCAGCGTCCAAGCGTCATTGACGGGACACCTGGTCTTTACCACTCTTCACACAAACGACGCCCCATCCGCGATCGCGCGACTCATGGACCTTGGCTTGGAGCCGTTCCTTATTACAGCGACGCTTGAAGCTGTGGTCGCGCAGCGGCTCGTTCGGCGAATCTGTACAAACTGCAAGGTCGAGTACAGTCCGACCGAGGAGCAACTCATGGAACTCGCCCTCAAGCCGGAGGAAGTGGGCGATCGGATGTTCTTCTACGGCAAGGGGTGCGACTACTGCAACGGTACGGGTTACCGCGGGCGAATGGGGATTTACGAGATCATGGCCCTCGACGACACCATCCGCGAACTCATCATGCGCCGCGGATCGACAGCGGTGATCCGTCGAGAAGCCATCAAGCGGGGAATGCGGACCCTTCGCGAAGCGGGGCTGCTGGCGATTTACGACGGCATCACGTCGCTCGACGAAGTCGTTCGCGAGACGATCATCGAGGAATAGCGATCCAGCCGGAATCGGCACAGGTGCGATATGGCGACTTTTGTTTACGAGGCGATGAATCAGGCCGGTCAGGAGGTCAAGGACGAACTGGAGGCACTCTCCAGCGAAGACGCTCTCGCCAAAATCCGCAACCTCGGTTATTTCCCGACTCGAATTCGTGAAAAAGGCGGCGCCAAGACGAAGGCGACCGGAGGCAAGCAGAAAACAACCCGCCGCACGGCCTTTCGAAAAATCAAGAACAAGACGATTACGCAGATCACCCGGCAGCTTTCCACGTTGCAGGATGCCGGATTGCCGATTCTTCGCAGCCTTCGCATTCTCGAGGAACAGCAGAAACCCGGCGCGATGAAGACGGTCCTGCATTCAATGTCCGAGGATATTGAAGGCGGCAGCACGCTGTCCGAGGCCTGTTCCAAGCATCCCAAGGCGTTCAGCCGCCTGTATGTCAACATGGTCGCGGCCGGAGAGACGGGTGGTGTGCTCGACGTGATTCTCCAGCGACTGGCCGAATTCATGGAGAAGGCCGAAAAGCTCAAGAAGAAAATCATCGGCGCGATGATTTATCCGGCCGTGGTCATCGGCTTTTCGATGTTCATCGTCACCGGCATCATGATTTTCGTCATCCCCAAGTTCAAGGATATCTTTCTTGATTTTGACGTCGATCTTCCTCCGGTCACGATGGTGTTGCTCAATGCGTCGGACTGGGTCGTGCTCGGTCGACCGCCGGGGTGGTTGGTGCTCGTCGCCAGTCCATTTGCCTTCATCGCGCTCTTTAAGCTCATCCGGTCCTCCCAAGGCGGGCGATTCGTCGTGGATTTCGTCTCGCTCAAGATTCCCGTCTTGGGAACATTGATCCAGAAAAACTCCGTGTCGCGATTCGCCCGGACGCTGGGCACGCTGATCAACGCCGGCGTTCCGATTCTCGAAGCGCTGAAAATCACCAAGGAGACTTCCGGCAACGAGGTCTACGCGCGCGCACTGGAAAAAGTGCACGACTCCATCCGCGAGGGCGAGAGCTTCGCGGCTCCGCTGCGCGCGGCCGCCGTCGTTGACGGACTCGTGGTCAACATGATCGACGTCGGCGAGGAAACCGGCGAACTCGACAAGATGCTCCTGAAAGTCGCCGACACCTACGACGAAGAAGTAGACGTCGCCGTCGCCAGCCTCGTGTCACTGCTCGAGCCGATCATGGTGGTCGTGCTCGGCGGCATCGTCGGCTTCATCGTCATCGCGCTGTTCATGCCGTTGGTGCAGTTGATTTCGTCGGTTTCCGGCGGATAACGCCGACGGACGTCACCGTGACCGAACAGGTCGGCCGCGCCGGACTTCAGCCAAGGCGTATTGCCCTAGGGGTCGTTACCCGACAGTCTGATTGGAGACGTTTGACATGAGAATCTCACACGGTCACCGACCCTTCGTTTTCGTTGCCCGGCGCGCCCCGCGCCGCCCGCGCCCCGGCTTCTCCCTCGTCGAACTGTTGACGGTCATTTTCATCATTGCCCTGTTGATCGCCATCCTGATCCCGTCGCTCAACAGCGCCCGCAACGCGGCCAAGAAAGTCACCACCGCCAAAGCGCTTGATTCGATCAAGGTCGGACTGGAGATGTTCAAGAACGAAAACGGTCCCGATTTCCCGCAGTCCAACGGTTATCCGCCGTCGTTCGCCCATCCGCCAATCGCGGGTTACAACTTCGATCCCGTCGTCGGTCAGTTTCCGTTCGTCGAGACCAACCCGATCGTCTACGGAGCACACTGGCTTCCCGCGATGTTGATGGGGGTTGATCAGGTGGGGTATGTCAAGCGGAGTTCCGTCCCGCGCAAGACGCCTCCGCTGGAACCGCCGCAATGGTACAAGCCCGATCCGCTCGGACAGGGCAAGCCGCTGGAGCGGGCGAATCTCTACCTGACGCCCGAGGGCACCCTGACACGGCAGACCAAGGACCTGCCCGGTCGTCCCCCAACGGCGCTGAATGCCCTGTTCCCGAATTGGGACAAGATGCAACATCTTCCCGTGCTGGTCGATGCGTTCGATCAGGCGATCCTTTACTACGCCTCCAACACGTCAGGCCGCCCGACCAACATGCTCGAAGTCAAACGATCGCCGAACAACGAATACTCCGGCGGACCGCAACGCAACGGCTCTCCGTTTTATTTTCATCAGGACAATATCGGGTTTACAGGCGATACCGTTTTGGACGCCGCTACGGGCGCCACCAACGGGTGGGATTTTGGCAATTCGGGCGCAAAACACACCATCGCAAAGTCGGGTGCGGACGATGCGGCCGATCAGCTCATCATGGACGAAAACCGTGAGACATTCGCCCGCTACATCGTCGATCGCAAGGTGTATGCGAAAATGGTGGCCGATACTGAGCAGGGCCGGCCGGTCGACCAGAGCACACCGCTACGACCGGTCAACGCGGACAGTTATCTGCTCATCAGCGCGGGCGTGGACGGACGATTCGGCACCACGGACGATATCTCGAATATTCCCGGCTTTGAACAACGATGAACCTCGTGATCGGCTTATCGCAAACGCGGATACGAAAACCATGAAAAACAACCAACCACAACGACTTCGGGCCTTCACGCTGGTCGAAATGCTGGTGGTGATGGCCATCATCGCCCTCCTGTTGGCCGCGCTCCTTCCCGCCATCGGTGCCGTCAAGAACAGGGCCAAGATCGCCGCGACCAGCGCGAACTTCGGAGCCCTGAACACCGGCATCGAATCATACCGCGGCGAGCAGTCGCTCGGGTCCGGACTGCCGCCCTCCAGCAGTGACTACAAGGACAAGCCGCAGGAAATCGCCATTCCCACGGGTACGGGCGATTCGTCCACCGTTCGCGTCGCCGGAGCACACCTGCTGGCCATGGCGATGATCGGCGCCGACGCACTCGGCACGCCCGGATTCAAGGACATCGACAACGACGGCACCTGGTGGGACAACACCCACAAGGACAAGACCGGCGGTATCTATTACGTTGACGAAACCACGGGCAAGGAAAAATATACGCGCTACGGTCCCTACGTCGACGAGAAAATGCGCGACCGCGCCAAGTCGCTCAAGGACCTCGCCGACAAGGGCGTGATCCTCAATGCCGACCCCGGCCAACCGCTGTTTCGCGGCGAGACCGGCGCGGCCCTGCTCACCTTCCTCGACGATTGGGACCACCCGATCCTCTACTACAAGGCTAGTCCGGCAACCAATCGGATGGTCTCTGATGCCGGCAACAACAAACCTGGCATCTTTCGACAAGAAGACAACGGCGTCATCACCGGAACCGCGGAAGGGCAGACGCAAGCCGACGGATTGGACTTTGGCGCGGGCAAGGAAAAAGACAAAGGCGGAGGGGGCACGGCCGTCTATCACTTTCTGGCCTCGGCCAAGGGGCCCGATCCGACCGACAAGGTGACGGACATCCTCGAAAAACCGGAGTGGCAGGACACCTTCGCCCGGTTCATTCTCGATCCCAAGACCAAGGCCCGTCCCACGCCCGTGCAGAAGGACTCGTATTTGCTCATCAGCGCCGGACCCGACGGACGTTACGGAACCGCCGACGACATCACCAACTGGACGAGAGAACAAAACTAACGATCGAAGAGAGAAAAGAGAAAAGTATGGTTCGCCGGGCGACGATCTCATTTCAGTCCTCTCATTTCCCGCTTCGCACTTTGCCTGCAAAGCGGGCGCTGACCCTGGTCGAACTCCTGATCGTCATCGTCATCATCGGTGTGCTGCTTAGCTCCATCCTCGTGGCCGCGTCGCACCTCATCGGCCGATCGAAGGAGCAAAATACACAGGGAGTTTTGCAAATCGTTTCCGACGCCGTCGAGGAGTTCAAACGCGAGCAGATCGCCCGCGCGACGATCACGAAGAACTCCGCCTACAAGAAACGTTACGGCCTGTACCCGCCTGATGAACTGGAAGTCTTCACCGCCGAGGGTGTGCCGGTTCCAGCCGGAACGACAAAGACCGGGTCACTCGCCACGCCCAGCGGATCGGTCATTCTGCCCAAGCCGCCTTATTCGCCGATGCGCTTCTACGCCGATCGCTCCGATCTCGTCGCCGATGCGAATGAACATCGCGACCTGGCCGCATTGATCGTGGCCATCGAGACGCACGGCGACGCCTCGGCCGCGATCCTGGCCAAGCTGCCCGATCGCAACCTTTCGGCCGGCGCGCTGGGCGCCGACGGGAATCCGTCGCAGTTTCTGGACCGCCCGCAGGGCATCAATGGTGCGCCCAGCGGCGGTTGGGACGCCGACGACTTGCAGATTCGCTACATCCTCGACGACTGGGGCATGCCCATCAGCTACCTCGCCCAGCGGGACTGGGAGGAGGACAAGGAGGACGAGCGGCGTTCGAAAAACCACCGCGGCTGGAACAAGGGATCGACGGAGATCGTTCGCCTCAACGGCGGCGTACCGGTGGTCTTTTCGTACGGCGCCAACGGCAAGGATCAACTCACCTCGGAAATGATGGGGAACAGCGGAGCGGCGTCTCTCATCGGCGATTTTGAGCCCGAAGCGCCGTCAGCGTCGGACCAGGAGGACGTCATCGACCATCCCGCCAACGCCGACAACGTCTACGCCAATCCGGCGCTAAAGGAAAAACTTGCGAAGGGGATCGAG
This sequence comes from uncultured Phycisphaera sp., assembly GCA_964486335.1. Taxonomy (GTDB): domain Bacteria; phylum Planctomycetota; class Phycisphaerae; order UBA1845; family UBA1845; genus CAZAMB01. Next base: position 29,482 of record CAZAMB010000001.1, read on the forward strand.
TAATGACGGCCATTCGCAAATTGCCAATCGCCAATATCGAGGTTCGATCACACCGGCGTTCCGTACCCATTAGCGGCCGACCAGCGCGTGCCGACCATCCGCTCGTTGCCTCATTGCCTCGTTGCCTTGCTGCCTTCACGCTGGTCGAAATGGTCATCGTCATCGGCATCGTCATCGCCCTGACCGGACTGGTTCTCCCTGCTGCGTCGCAGATGTGGCGCGATCGCAAGCTCTCCGACACCCAGAACATGGTCTCCGGCATGCTCATGGTCGCACGAGCGAAGGCGCTGGAGAGCACGGCGGGCGAGACCGGCCTGTTCTTTTATGTCGACGATCGCGGCGTTCAACACGCCGTCGCCATCGCACAGGACCCGAACGATCCCGGCGAATCCGATCCATCAAAAAAGATCGCGGACTGGCGCACCGCTCCCAAGTGGCGCAACGTGTTTACCGTGGCGCGCGACCGGACCTATGTCATCCCCGCGCCCATGCGCGTCGTTCCGAGATACATCGTTTGTGAGAGCCTCGGCACCGGGCCGACCTGCGAGGGCTATACCGAACCGTTTCAGTTGTTCACGATCGGCGAACTAAGCAATAATAAGTTCGTCGACGCCGACGTGGACAGCGACCACCACATCGGACAGCTTCATCGCAACTTTTTTTCAATCGTCTACACCACCGACGGCGAGCTGACGGTCCGCCGCGACGTGCTCATCCGCGACGTGGACGGTGATTACGATCCCACGAAATCCGGAGACGCGGCCGGCGAAGTGACCGGCCTCAAGGTGGGCATCACCGGTTCCAAAGACGTCTCGCGTTTTTACGATCAAGAGGACGTCACAACTCCGAAGGATATCGTGACGCCGTCGCAACCCGTCGATTTTCTCATCACCGACAAACAAAACAACGCCATCAACTTTCCCTCGGTCGACGGACTGCTCGTGTATGACGATGCTCTCTTCAACGAGATCACCGATGCGGCCGACAAGCGTCGGTTCTTGATGGAAACCTCGCGGGCGTTCTACATCCAGCGCATGACCGGCGCGGTCGTCCGAGGCCCGGTCGGGGAAGGACCGCCGACGCCATGAAGGCCCATTGTCGATTGCCGATCTCCGATTGCCGATTGGCAGAAACCGCATTCCGCGAGCCGCGGACTTCATTCCGCGCGGCGCCGCGCCCGGCATTCACGACTTCAAGCTCGCTGAGTCCGCGCCGGCATTTCAGTCCATTCAACCATCGACGATCGACAATTACCAGAAGCTTTCGTGGCTCCGTGCCTCCGTGCCTCCGTGCCTTTTCCCTCATCGAGATGATGATCGCCATCGTTATCCTCGGCCTCGGCCTCATCATGACCGCCACCATGTTCCCCGTCGCGTGGACCCGTGCCCGTTCGCTGACCGAATACACGACGCAACGATCCATATCGGCCAGTGTCGATGCGGCCGTTTCGCTGCGTCTCCAGGCCGCCGGTCCGTCCCGCCGAAACGTTACCATCAGCGGCCAACCGACGCCGACGCAACTTCTGGCGGCGGGAGGGATCGCCGGAGATTTCTTCTACGATCCCACGCTCGCTCAATACGGTCAGTCCGCGATCATCGCCTACAGCGACCGTCGTGTTCACGCGCTCAATCTGGGAAACCTCCGGCCTTTCTTCGACCCCGATCCGGCCAAGCAGATCATGGACGAGGATCCCTGGCGGATCGAGCAGATGTTTGACATTGAGAGTGACTACTGTCATCCGATTCTCGGCTGCGGCGTCGAGGTGTTCAACATCCCGCCGCCTGATCGATCGAAATATCTGGGCGAGTTTCTTATGAACTCGTTTTACACCGCGCGGGCGACGCTGGAACAGCGCTTCCATCCGCCGCTCGATCCGATGCCGTCGGCCGCCGCCGACTCTCCTGAAATGGATCGCTGGCGCGATCGGCTTTCGAGCCGTCGTTATGCCTGGGGCGCCCTGCACCGATTGCGATCGCCCGTCGGTCCACCGCCGATTGTGAATCTGCCTCCGGCGGAGCTCGCCGCCGCTGTCGACGCGAGCGGCACCACCCGCGTTGTGGATCTCTACGTCGTGACGCTGCGGCGCGCCCAGCCGAGCCACCGCTTCGCCATTCAAAATCTGTTGTTCGTGCCCAATCCTTACGACCGCACGTTCATCGCGGCGCCTCAATCTCTGGCCGCGAGGTTTGACGCCGTGCTGCCCGTCCCCTGGCGAGTGCAGATCGAACTTCCCAAAGCGCTCAACTTGCGCAATCCGCCGGTCGGTTCATCCGCCGGCGCGACCGGGGTTCCGACCGAGGTGCAGGTTCCGCCGGCGAGGTTTCCGGGTTCGGCGGATGCAAAACGGGTGCTCGCGGGAATGTTTCCGACGGGAACGCAGTTCGTCGATGAGGTGAATGGACAGATCTATCGAGTCACCAAGCGTCGGGAAGGTTTGCCCGGCACACCGACGGACGGATTCGCCTTTCTCACGTTGGATCGCGAACTGGTTTGGGAGGAGTTCGACGACAGCGACGACCCGGCGTTTCAAAACAACTTCGTTCCCGACTCCCAGGGTCGCGCGATATTGGACGCCGACGAGTTCATTCGCGCCGTCTGGGTCTACCCGCCGTCCGTCGATCGATCGCAGTCCGCCAACGAAACGCTGCCGATCTTCGAGGATTCGTCGCCCGTGGTCGGCATCGACGTGCGGACGATCAGCCTCTCCCCGCCCGGCTGATCGTCGTCACTGCGCTGATGTCTATAGAGCGCCTCCCACCGCCGTTCTCCTTGCCAAGGAGACCACGGGCTGTTGATTCCTTCGCGTGCCACTGCTCTTGGCCGGCAGGTTACGGTGAACTGATCGCCCAGACATCCCTTCGGCACGGTCAGCCTTTTCGCCGACGCGATGTTCGTCTTGAATTCCCGTTGGTGGTTTCGATCGCGGCGATGTGAAGGAATGGCACGATGACTCGTCGGTCGGAATTGGGTTGGGCGATGAAAATGCCGCTCTTGAGCAGGGCGGCAAGGGCGCTGTCGCGAACTGAAAAACGGTCGCCGCTGCTTAGGCGAATGATGAACGGCTGAAACGGTTGTTGGTGAAGCAGCTCCTCGATCTCCTGGCGAATCACTTCGGACGCTTCCTTTCGTTCATAAATGCAGGACTTGTCGCTTGCTTGTCAAACGTCAATCCAGCAAGAACTTCGCCGGCGTTTCGAGGTAGCTCATGATCTCTCCCGCAAAGCGGGCCGCATTGGCTCCGTCTGTCGCCCGATGATCGAACGAAAGATTGAGCGGCAGTTTTAATGCCTCGGCTAGTTGCCCGTCCTTCACGAACGGAACCTTGCGCGATCGTCCCATGCCGAGAATCGCCACCTCGGGATAGTTGATGATCGGCGTGCTGAACATCCCGCCCAGCGCTCCGACGTTCGTGATCGTGAATGTCCCCCCGCGAAGATCCTCCACCGCGAACTGATTGGTCCGCACGCGCTCGGAGATTCCGCGAAGGGCGGCCGTGATGCCCCGCAGTGACAACTGGTCGGCATTGCGGATGACCGGAACGATCAAGCCTCGCTCCGTGTCCACCGCGACGCCCATGTTGACGTAGTCCTTGTAGACGATCTGTCCGCCTTCCATGTCGAAGCTGGAGTTGAAGATCGGGTATTTTCGCAGGGCGATGCACGTCGCCCGGATCACGAACGTCATCACCGTCAGCTTCGGATCGTTGTTCGTCGTTTCGTTAAGTCGCCGCCGAAGCTCGTCCAGTTCCGAAATGTCCGCCTCGTCGCTGTGCGTGACGTGTACGGCCGTGTACGCCGACCGCGACATCTGCGTCGCGATCGTCTTGCGAATCTGGTTGATCGGTTCACGGAAAACGCGACCCCATTTGTCCTGATCGGGCGTGCCCGGAATCTGCGCCGTCGGTGCCGACGTCGTCCGCTTTGAGACCGGTGCTGTTGCTTGCTGTTCAGCCGATCGACTCGGCCCGCCTGTCGCAGCGCCGCCTGACTTGGTTCGTTCAAGGTCTTCTCGAACAACGCGACCGCCAGGCCCCGATCCGCGTATCGTGTCGATGTCCAGTCCCATCTCTCGGGCCAGCTTGCGCACCGCTGGCGCTGCCGGCGCCACCGTTGCCTCCCGCACCCGTTCCATGGCCGAACTCGTCACCGACGCCGCCGGCGCGACCGCCGGAACTGTGGTCGTTCGCTCCGCCGGCTTTTCGGCGCCCTTGGCCGGCGGCGCTTTCGCCGCTCCGTCGCCGCTTTCCTCGAACGTAACGATCACCGCGCCCACGTTGACCGTCTGGCCTTCCTTAACGTGAATCTTCTTGGCCACGCCCGCATACGGCGATGGAATCTCGACGGCCGCCTTGTCTGTCTCGACTTCCATCAGGTACTGGTCCGACTCGATCCGATCACCTTCCTTGACCAGAAGGCGAATGATCTGAGCCTCGGCGATTCCCTCGCCCAGATCAGGCAACGTGAATTCCTTGGGCATCTGCTTGCTCCCACCTTTGACAAAGTTCAAATTGCCAAGTCCAACGTTCGAGGGACGGATGAACCACCGCGACTTGTCCTGGAACGATTCTGGTGGTTATTGAACTTCGAACTTCGCACTTTCCATTGACTCAATACGCGAGTACTTCCCTCGCCGCGTGCGCGACCCGGTCCGCATTCGGCAAGTACGCCCGTTCCCGCGCGAAATAAGGAAACTGAACGTCGTATCCCGTGATTCGACGAATCGGCGCTTCGAGATGCATCAGCGACTCCGTTTCAACGATTCTCGCCACAACTTCGGCGCCGATTCCGCATGTCCGCGGTCCCTCATGAATCACCACTGCCCGTCCGGTCTTGCCAACCGACTGCGAAACCGTGTCCGTGTCCAATGGCGACACCGTGAGCAGATCGACGATCTCGACCGAGACGCCCTCTTCGGCCAGGTCCTCCGCGGCTTCCAGCACGGGTCGCATCATCGCTCCATACGAAATCAGCGTGATGTCCTTCCCCTCGCGCACGACCTGTGCCTTGCCGATCGGCATCCGCTCCGGCTCGTCGGGAACCTCTTCCTTGAACGACCGATACACTTGCTTGGGTTCAAAGAAAATGACCGGGTCCGGACTCCAGATCGATTCCAGCAAGAGTGCCCTCGCATTTCGCGGGCCCGACGGAATCACCATTTGAATCCCCGGCGTGTGCGCATAATAAGCCTCGCGGCTTTCGCTGTGATGCTCCACCGCGCGAATCCCGCCGCCGTACGGCATCCGAATCACCATCGGCAGCCCGAACCGCCCCCGTGTCCGATTCCGAAACCGCGAAACGTGCTGCTCCACCTGGTGAAACGCCTGGTAAAAGAACCCCGAAAACTGCATCTCGGCCACCGGCTTGAGTCCGTAGATCGCCATCCCGATCGCGCCGCCCACGATCGCCCCTTCGGCCAGCGGCGTGTCAATCACCCGCTTGGGGCCGTACCGCTTGAGCAGGTCGGCGGTGACCCGAAAAACGCCTTCGTCCTTGCCGATATCCTGCCCCAGCAGCACCACCGTGTCATCGGTGCGCAGGGCCTCATCGAGGGCCTTGTTGACCGCCTGGACCATTGTCAGATTCGCCACGGAACCACCTCCCGGCCTTCACAAACTCCAATTCGAGAAGGGACTATACCTGCTTTTTGCCCGGCTCGAAAGTCGCCCTGTGAGTTCGTTGAAGTGGGCCTCGATGGGCCGTGGCACCGGTTTCCAATCGCGCAAAACAGCGGTCGATGACCCGTGCCTCATCCGCTTGACCCGGCGGTCAGTTTCTGATCAGTCGGACGATTCACCATCGCCCGGGCGAGAAATCTCGGGCCGCGACGCATTCCATTCCCAGTCAACGGATTCGATCGGTTGGTCCTTCCGGGCGAAAACCGCCATGATCGGTTTTCCCGTCCGATCGTGGAGATCGACGCCCACGGCCTGACCGTAATTCTTCTCCAGGAAGGCGAGCCACTCCGGAAACGGCGGCTCGTCAAAAAGCAGCACGATCATTCTCGGCGGACCGACCCGAAGCTCGTCAAGCAGGATCTTGCGACGTTGCTCGGCCCCACGCATGCCCGCTTGCAAACCCGTGATCATCGTGTACCGCGATGCGCACCGCCGGCCTGAGTAATAGTACATCTCCGCGTCGTTGCCGAAGACGAACACCCGATCGTCCGGCCCGGTCACTCGCCCGATGTTTCTTCCCTGCGCTCGACCCCAGAAGTCTCGCGCGTTGTATCGCTTGGCGGTGATCCCCATCAGTGGTTGGGACAGGTAATGTCGATACTCCGAGTACCCGATCGCCGCGATCAGAATCAACCATGCTGCGATGCCAGCGCCATTGATTTGACGTTTTCTCAACGCTCGTGTCGCACTGTCCAGGGCAATGCCGACCGCCACGACCGCGCCCGGAACGAGAAGCTGGTAGTAGTGCGGCCAGAATCGACCTGGCAAGCAAACTGCCGCAAAGCCGGCGAGAAGCAGCAGCAGCGCGGCCCAGGCGCTTCGGTCACGACGCCGAATAACGCACGCGATGAGCCACGTCGCCGCTGCCCCTGCCGCCAGCCAGAGCGGCAGCGCGCTTTCAAACACAAACGGATGCCGAGGCGGCGAGAAGAAACGCCAGAACCGGGAAAGGAATGGCTCGCCGGCGTCTGCATAGCCAAGATTGAACATGAAGGCTGCGTCGAAGAACTCACCGAAGCGACCACCAATCGCGAAATACAGGAAGCTCACTCCCCAGATCAGCGCAGGTCCGACGCTAAACACCGCTAAAGCAATCGCCGTTCTTTTCCTTCGCGTACCCGCCTCGCTCCGCGTCGCTTGAACGATGATCCACGGCAGCAGCAATAGCCAATACACGGCCGCGTTTGTCTTGATGAGCGATGCAAATCCGATCAGCAACCCGGCTATCAGGATGCCGCCAAGGCGAGCCGCGGAGCCTTGTCCGCGCGGATGTTCGATCCCAACGGCGCCCGCCGTACATGAACCGTCGCTTGAATCACCGCAAACACGGTTGGCGGCTGATTCTCGAATGCCGAAGTGCCAGCCCGCCAGCAACAATGCATTCATGAAAATCTCGCGATTGCATCCCTCGCCGCCAGTGCCCGGATCGGACGAAACAATCGCAAAAACCAGCGCGCCCAGCGCCGCGACCATCCATCCGGCGAACCTCCGAACAATCAGGTAAATGAACACCATCGAACACAGCGAAAACCCCGTCGCCATCCACCGAAATACGGTCGGCGCGTCGCCGAATGCCGCGACCACCCCGGCGAACAGCATGAAGACCCCGGGCGGCTGATGGTCCCACACGTCAACATAGAGTCGATCGCCCGCGAGCAGCCGCGTCGCGATGTACACGTAGTTGCACTCGTCCGTTTCCAGGGGCAGGTCGAAGGCGTGAAGTCGAAAGACGATCAGGATGGCCGAACAGATCACCAGCACCAGGGCTTCGCGACGCATGCGCTTATTGTCAGTCGCTCGGCTTTTCTTGTCGACCATCCGGTCAAGCATCGTCGACTCGGAGCATCTGATGGCGATGGACCAGGTAAATGGCCACGGCGACCACTGCGGCATACAGCAGCAGCAGATACCGCACCCGAAGAACAGTGGCCGCGCACCCGGCCAGCGCGAACCCGCCCGCCATCAAAAAGCTGATGCGCACGACGCGTCGAACCGGCCAGCCGCGATCCACAAGCTGGTCATAGAAGTGGCTTCGATCCCCTTTCATCAACGGCTTCTGGTGACGCCAGCGCCGCGCAAGGGTCAACACCATGTCGGCCAGCGGCAAGCCGAACACCATCACCGAACCCGCCATCCATCGAATGCCGCCGGTCTTCGCGAACAGCAACATCAGGATCGCCGCGTTCAATCCCAACAGCAGTGACCCCGCGTCCCCCATGAAGATCTTCGCCGGATTGCGGTTGTACGGCAGGAAGCCCAACGCCGCGCCCAGCATCGCCAGCGACAGTGTGACCTTCTGCGCATCCAGCGACGACCAGCCGTTCCAGAGGTGTACGTGCGCCGCCAACGCAAAAAAACCAACGGCCATGATGCCGAGCACGCCCGAGCACAGCCCGTCCATCCCGTCGATCAGATTCGTCGCGTTGCACGCCCCCGCGACGATCAACAACGTGAGCGGCACCGAGTAGATCGTGACGAGCCAACCCGGAATGTTGACGCCGACCCCCACGGCTTTGAAGAACATCAGAACCGTGTCGTCTCCAATGCCGAACCCGATCAGCAGGATCGCCGCCGCAGCCAAACCTATCAATTTGAATCGCGGAGACGCTACCCGCACGTCGTCGATCAAACCCACCAGCGTCACGAGCAATCCCGCAAGCAACACACCCATCATTGTCCGAAAATCGATCGTCGGCCCCGACGCCGACCCGCCGCCAGTCGGCTCCTCCGACCCGCGAAAAAGCAGCATCGCACCGATGACCGCAAACGCCCATCCCAGAAAAATCGCGACGCCGCCAAGGTAGGGAACCGGCGTCCGGTGCGTCTTCAAGTGGTCGTCCGGTCGATCGACAATTCCCTTTCGTAGCGCGAACCGCCGGCACAGCGGCGTCATCGCCAGCGATACCGCCAGGGAACAAGCCAGGATCGGCCAATAAGCCCCGGCGATGTCGATCAAACTGACCCGTGGTGATGGCAGTTTCAGGACTCCGAATGACTACCGATCATCGGCCAATTCCAGTTCGTGTCCCCAGTTTGCTCCCCTCAACGCTGGTGACAATGCATCGACGGATTCCCATCGTCAAGGGGCCGACGCGGTAGTGTCCTGCAAATCGATCCGCTAGGATGACCGCGCATGGCAGGACTCTTTGATACGCGCCGCTACCTGACGAACTTCGACTCGCAGCGGACCGGCAATCTGTTTACCGACGTGCTGGTGATTGGAAGCGGCGTCGCCGGCGCCCGTTCGGCGATAGAATCCGCCCGGCACGCCAACGTCATCCTCCTTTGCAAGGCAAAGTTCGAGGAATCATCGACCCGTTATGCACAAGGCGGGATCGCCGTGGCGTTGAAGCGTGATCCCGCGGACATTCAACGGCACATCGACGACACGATCCGCGTCGGATGCGGGTTGAATCGAATCCAGGCGGTCGAACAGCTCGTGCGCGAAGGGCCTGCGCGCATCGACGAATTGATGGAGTGGGGCATCGAGTTCGACCGAATCAACGGGGGACTGTCCCTCACTCGCGAAGGCGGACACTCGGTCAACCGCATTGTCCATTCTCATGGCGACCAGACGGGACGCGAACTGGTGCGCGTACTGAAGAATCGCGTCACCGCGGAACCGCGAATTCGTGTCTTTGAAAACTGCTTCCTGCTCGACCTGCTGACGTTGGAGGGGCAGTGCGTCGGCGCGGCCACCTTTCATCCCCGGTACGGTCATCAACTCGTCTGGGCCAAACAGACCATTCTGGCCTCCGGCGGGTGCGGCCAGATCTGGCGAGAAACCACCAACCCGCCCACGGCGACCGGCGACGGAATCGCCGCCGCGTTTCGCGCGGGCGCATCCATCGCCGACATGGAGTTCATGCAGTTTCACCCCACGACGCTCTATGTCGCCGGCGCGGGCCGGGCCCTGATTTCCGAGGCGGTGCGCGGCGAAGGAGCACATCTGGTGGATCGAGCCGGGAATCGGTTCATGGCCAAGTACCATCCCGACGTAGAGCTGGCCCCGCGCGATGTCGTGAGCCGCGCGATTCACCACCACCTTTCGGAGACGCGCGCCAACTGCGTTTATCTCGACGTTCGGCACCTCGCGGGGTTCGCGGAGCGGTTTCCACACATCGCGCGGTTGTGCGAGGATTTTCAAATCGACGTGACCCGCGAGCCGATACCCGTACGCCCAAGCGCGCATTACCTCATCGGCGGTGTATCCGTCGAACTCGACGGCCGTACGACCATCGACGGTCTGATCGCCTGCGGAGAGGCCGCCGCCAGCGGAGTCCACGGTGCCAACCGAATGGCCAGCAATTCGCTGCTGGAAGGGCTTGTGTACGGTCGGATCGCGGGAGAGACCGCGGGTCGACTTGCCGCGACGTCACCTCCACCGGGAACGGCGCGGCGAGGTCTCGTCAGCGAGATTCCCGCGTCGACGAGCACGCCGCTGGACCTCGCTGACATCCGCAACTCGCTGGCAAGCGTCATGTGGCGAAACCTCGGCATCGTTCGTCGAGAGGATCGACTGCGCGAAACCGGCGAGATCCTGGACTTCTGGGGTCGGTTCACCATGGACAAGACGCTCGACGATGTGGCCGGCTGGGAAATTCAAAACAAGCTCACCGTCGCCCGACTGATTGCGCTGTCCGCCCTCGAACGAACCGAATCGATCGGTGTTCACTTCCGCGCCGATTCAAAGGGCTCGCCTTCGGAATCGCTTTACCGCGTGACGATTTCTCGCGGCTCGGTCGACACAACTTGCGTTCGTGCGCCCGCTGGCGCGATCCTGTCCCAATCCTAGCGAGCCGCGAACTGCTCCCCTTTACGCGCAGCGTCAAGGGTCAGTTCGCGCGGAATCACGATCGCCTTGGACACGCTTACCCGATGATGACTCTGTTTCAGTGCCGGCGGATCGCTTTTCGGACTCTCGATTGCCGATTCTCAAGGCGCGGCCTGTCTCCCGTACGCCTTTCGCGTCCGGAAACAGTGTCAGGTCAAGTCACTGCAACATTGCACCGAACACAACAAGGGATTTCCGCCCCGCATTCAAGGTGTGCCGTACAGGCACGCGAATGACTGTGACGGGCGGCGTTCGACAGTCGATTCGAGGGCACGTTGTCCAGAAAATCAAAGTTCTTCACTACGCTCCTGTTGACGCAGACGATCTGCATCGCCATCGGCATCGGACTGCAACACTTCTGTATTCAATGGTCGGCACGCGACGCCTTCGTTCGGAGCCTGCAAATAGAATTGACGAAAGAGGCCCAACAGTTGGGCCGGGGACAAGCTCCTTCGCCGACGGACCGCTCGAAACCGGCCATCGTCCGAACCGATGAAAACCGTCGCATCGTTTCCGTGGATCGGGAAGCCCAGGATGCATCGTCTCTCGAAATGGGCATCACTCTTGAATGGATGCCCGGCACTCTGCAAGATCACGGCGATGGTCGGTTGTCGGGAGTCGTGACGGCCGGCGGAGTGCTGTTCCACGCCATGTCGATTCCGGCTGGTGAACCGGAGGGAAGCATGGTCGTTCTTCGATCGGAAGCGTTCGTAGAACAACAAGTGACGGCCGCCATGAAGGGCGTCGCGAGTGTGTCGGTCATGACGCTGGTCTGGACGGCCTCGCTGCTCGGCGTCTCAGGATTTCTGCTGATCGGGCGGCATCAAAACGAGATCGAACAGGAGCGACAGCGCACGTTGCAGGAGTTTCAACGCCAGCGGCAAGACCTGATTCGCACGCGAGACGCCGTCATCGTCGGCCTCGCCAAACTGGCCGAATCGCGCGACCCCGGAACGGGAGACCACCTCGACCGCATCTCGATGTACTCCACCACGCTCGCCGGCGTGATGATGCGACACCCGGAGTTCATGAGCGAGGTCACGCCCTCGTTTGTGCGCCTGATCGGAACCAGCGCCGCGCTGCACGACATCGGAAAAGTCGGCGTGGAAGACCGCATTCTCCTCAAGCCCGGAAAACTCTCACCAAACGAACGCCTGCTCATGGAGGATCATTCCCGCGCGGGCGGCGAGTGTCTGCGGGAAATAGAACGTCGGCTGGGAAGCTCCAACTTCCTGCACATGGCCCGCGAAATCGCCTTTGCTCATCACGAACGGTGGGACGGAAGCGGCTACCCTGCCGGGCTCACCGGCGAGCGAATTCCCCTGGCCGCCCGCATCGTCGCGATCGCCGATGTCTACGACGCGTTGGCGTCGCGTCGAGTGTACAAGGAACCACTGTCGCACGATCAGTGCGTTGCGATCATTCGCGAGGGCGCCGGCACGCAGTTTGACCCCCGCATTGTCGAGGCCTGGCTGACCGTTGCGGATCGATTCCGCGATATCGCCGAGTCCTTCACGGACCGGCACGCGCGGCCGTTTGACGATCGGCGTCATGAGCCGGGAGCGGCAAATGGAAAGGAGCTTTCGGATCGCCGAGAGCCGAGTCTTCTCGCGTCGACGAGCGCCGGATCGACAAAGTGAAACGGTTGTTTCGGTTGAGTGCCGAATGGTGAAATGGCAAACGCGTAGGGAAAACGAGCCATCGGAAATCGGGGCCCTGAAAATGAGAAGCGAACGAAGATACTCAACAAAAGTGGCAACCGCCGGCGAGCGAAACATCCTCGAACTGATGTTGATGATCGTCGTGATCGGCATCACGTTCTTGATGTTTCGCATGGGCGGGTACAAGGCCGTGGCGCTCAATCTGTTCTTCCTTCCTATCGTGTTGAGCGGCTACTACCTCGGTCGAGCCCATGCCGCGGTGCTGGCCGTGTTCACGGCCCTGTGCGTCGTCATCGCCTCGTGCGTCGACAAGACCGGATACGCCTCCTACGCCTCCACCTTTACGCTGGGCCTGGCCTTGACCGTCTGGGCGTGCGTGCTGGGGCTGACCGCCATGCTGGTCGGTACCCTCTGCGACGAACGGGCCGCCAAAACAGAGGAACTGCACGATGCATACATCGGCGTCGTCGAAGTGCTGTCCAAATACTTGCAAAGCGGCAATCCTCGCGTGAAGGCACGGTCCATCCGAACGGCGGAAACGGCCCAGCTCGTGGCCGACGAATTAAAGCTCGGCCGCCAGCAGGCGGATGACGTCCGCGTGGGCGCGCTGTTATTTGATCTGGAAAACGTGGAAGTGACCACCAAGCTGCTCAGCCGCGCCGTCGACGTTCTCGAGGGTCAACCACTGCTTTCCGAACGACACACGTTTCTCGGAACGGACCTTGTGCATTCGCTGTCCGACGTGCTGCGCGGCGCTGTTCCGCTCGTGTTGACCTCGGACGACGCGATGGATTCGTCCGACTGGACGAACCGCGAACAATCGAATCGACCGCCGCCGCCGATCGGTGCGAGGATCATCCACCTCGTTCGACTCTTCGATTCCCGCATGTCGTCGACATCGCGAGGTCCGCAAAACGGAGGCTTGCGCGTAGTCAACGAGCTCCGTCAGCAATCACGCGACGATCAGGACCGGCGAATCCTTGACGCGCTGGAAAAAGTCGTGCGTCGATGGGAAAGCTCGCCCGCGCGGGAACCGACACTGGTTTGACCGCCCTTCCAACCGCGAACTATCGGACATGGCGGCTGCCCGCGATTTCCGCTCGCCCTCCGCGAAGAATGGCGCCGAATCCGAAAAACTCCGCTTGCATCCTCGCCGATACAGACATAGCGATCCGGACGGATGGCCAAGCCGGAGTTCCAGGAATGCAACCAACGGCGACCTAACAACGGAACGACCATGAGCAACCTACTCCACGTTTGTCTCTACAACACGGAGACCGAGTCCTCGCAGGAACTGCGCGAACAAATCACGGCGATGAACTTCGTCCGCTTCGTGGCCGAAGTGAACAGGCCCGACGCCCTCGCCAAACTGCTGCACGATTCGCCGATCAACCTCGTCTTTTTTCATCTGGATCCCGATCCCGCCGCCGTCGTCGACGTGATCGATCACGTCGCCACGCGCTTCCAGGGACTGGCCCTGATCGCAATCAGCCACGCGACCGGACCCGACGCCATCCTCGCTCCCATGCGCGCAGGGTGCGATCAATTCGTCTGCGAACCCATCGATCCCCAGGACCTTGCCAGCGCCGTCGGACGCGTCGCCAGCCGGCGACTGCTGGCTACCACGAAGAGCCGATGCATTTGCGTAGTGGGGGCCAGCGGAGGTGCAGGCGCAACATCAATCGCATGCAACCTGGCGCTGGAAATCGGAAACTGCTCCGAACGCGAGTGCGGACTCATCGACCTCGACCTCCAGTTCGGCAACATGGCCGTCAATCTCGACGCTGAACCGAAGTATTCCATTTACGATCTCGCGGCATCCGGAAGCGAACTGGACAAGGCCATCCTCGCCTCGACGCTGACTTCGCTCCCATGCAAGGTGTCCCTGCTCAGTCGCCCGGAGGGCATCGAGCAGTGCGAACACGTTTCCCCGGAGTTGATCCAGCATGTGATCGAGCTGATGGGCGAGGCGTTCGAAAACGTCGTGGTGGACGTGCCGGGCCACTTCGAGCCGCAAACTGTCGCGGCGCTCACGCGGGCCGATCTGATCCTCATCGTCTGCCAGATGCTCGTGCCCAGCATTCGCAATGCCCACCGGCTTCTCGACGCCCTGCAACGTCTCGGCGTGCCCGACGACCGCATCGAGATCGTCGTGAACCGCAGCGACGGACGCTCCGGGCGGCTCACGGAAAAGGATGTCGAAGAAACGGTAAAGAAGGCCCCGTTCGCGTTCATTCCCAACGATTACCAATTCGTCGCGCGCTCCATCGACGTGGGCCGACCCATTGCCTCGCTCGATCAGAACAACCCTGTCCGCAGCGCGATACGCAAGATGGCCAAGCGGATTCTCGCCGGAAACAACGCTCCCGTCGAAGCAAAAGAAGCGAAAAGAGGCTTCATCGGACGACTGCTTTCAAGATAAAGCTGGTGTCCACGCGGGCGCGATCCCGCGAAGCGTCTACCCAAGCGAATCCAGGAATCCCTGCATTTCACTCTCAGTATGGTGATCCCCCTTGGATCGAGCGGATGCGATTCCGCTGGTCAGCACGGCCCTGGCCTCAGCGACTCTCTCCGCCGCGACCAGCGCCGTCGCCTTTTGAAAATAGGCGGCAAGATATGACGCATCCAGCGACAGCACCTTGTCGAAAACAGGAAGCGCTTTCGAAACCTGACCCTGTTTGACCATCTCCATCGCCAGGCCGTAGTGAAGAAAAACATCGTCCGGCTGTTTCTTCAGTAGTTCGAGCAGTCGCTCGCGTCGAGTCATGGCAATCCGCTCCAGGGCTGTTCCCAACCAGTCGGTCGAGACGAGCATCGATCCTATGTCGTCGGATTGTGAGGGTTATCGGATTCGCTTTCAAGGCACGCGCGATCCGCCGGTCCGATCGCGTCGATGTCCTATAAGAGATTCAAAAACGACAAACAGCGATTTCTCTTGCTGGAAGAGCGATTCTGCCGTCGCAAAGGGCTAATTCGCGGGCCGATGCCTGACGATACATGGGAATGCGGGTTCGGAGCCGCGACCCAATGTCGTATCGTAACCTTCTTCGGATGTTCACGCAGGACGAATTATGAGCGTAGAAACTGTCGACCGAGCCAAAGCTGTCGTTGATACGGCCCTGGCGTCCATCGGGGACATTGCCACCCTTCCCGAAGTGACGATTAAGATCATCCACATCGTGGAAGATCCAAAAAGCACCGCCCGAGACCTTCACGAAGTCATCAAGAACGACCCCGCCCTGTCCGTCAAAGTGCTCAAGGTCGTGAACTCCGCGTTCTACGGTTTGCCCGGTCAGGTGGCCAGCGTCGATCGAGCGATCATTCTGCTCGGCCTGTCCGCTGTGAAGAACATCGCCATCGCCGCGTCCATCGCCAGACTCTTCAAGGGAAAGCGAATCTCCGAGCAGTTTAGCGCCGCCGACCTCTGGCGACACAGCGTGGCCGTCTCGGTCGCCGCACGCTCCCTGGGCAAACTCTCGCCTCATCCCGTAATGCTCGACGAGCTGTTCGTGGCCGGACTGATTCATGACATCGGAACGCTCGTCGAGCGTCAGGCCTTTCCGGATGAGTTTTCGGAGGTGATCCGCCGCTGCGGTGAAACCGGTCAGAACTTTCTGGAGTGCGAGCGCGAAGTGCTCGGTGCCGATCATCAGGCCTTCGGCGTCGGCTTAACCACGAAGTGGAAGTTCCCGCGGCACCTGCGCGCCGCCGTCGGATTCCATCACAACCCCGATGCGGTCAGCGTGGAAGTCAAAAACATGGCCACGCTGATTCACGTCGCCGACGTCATCGCGTGTCAGGAACGCATGGGCTTCTACCTGTCCGCGCAAAACGACGCCATCACGCCGGAACAGCTGGACCTGCTCTGTCTGACCGATGAACACATTGCCGAAGTGCGCCTCGCTCTGCCGGAGCAACTGGCCGACGCCGAGGCCACGCTCAAGGCGTGATTCCCTGCATCCTTGGAATCATCGATTACCGTGCCGGCGATTCCGCAGCGCCCAACACATCGCGCATCGTGTAGAATCCCGGTCGGCGCGAAACCAGCCATCGGGCCGCGCAAAGCGCTCCCGCCCCGAACGCCTCTCGCGAAAGCGCCGTGTGACGCAGCGTGATCGTCTCCCCGCATCCGCTCATGTGAATCTCATGCTCGCCGACCACATCGCCCATCCGCACGGCATGAACCGCGATCTCGCCTTTGGGCCTTGGACCGGCCTTACCGCTTCGCCCATGAATCACCGACCCACCACCGTCGTTCGACGACTCGCTAACCCGCGGCGGCGCTTGGACGCCATCATTCGCCCGGTCATCCGTCGATTGCCCGCGGCCGGATCGGACGGCCTCGCGCAGCGACCGAACAAACGCCAGCGCCGTTCCGCTGGGTGCGTCAACCTTGTTTCGGTGATGCGTTTCGACGATCTCCACATCGAACTCCTCACCCAGCATTTGCGCCAGCGGACCGACGAGACCTAGCAACGCGTTGACACCCACGCTGAAATTCGCGGAGTGAATGATCGGAATCTGGTGGGCCGCCTCGCGAATGCGCGCGGTTTGTCCGGCATCGTGCCCGGTGACGCCGATCACCATTGGAATTTCGCGACGCTCGCAAACTTCCAGCCACGCCGTCGTTCCCGCGGCCGTCGAAAAGTCAATCAGCACGTCGCATTCCGCTTCCAGACTTTCGACCACGAGAACGTCCTGGTCGGCAATACGGACTTGCGTTCCGGAGTACTGGCAACCGCGTGCGGTCAACGCCGCCGCCACCGTGAATTGCGGATCCCGCGCGGCCAGCTCGAGCACGCATCGCCCCATTCTTCCCATCGCACCCGCCACCGCGACTCGAATCATGGCAAGCTCTCCCCTTGGTCGCCGCGCCGGCGAATCGTTCGAGAGGACAAACCGCACTCGCTTACTCTGCGGTTCAGGGCTGGGTACGAACGACGGTCACGCGAGGCTTGTCCTCATCGGGAATGCTCGCGCCCTGCAACAAGTTGAACAGTTCCTCATCGAGAAACACTGCGATCGCCTCATGTTCGGATCGAATCTGAAACATCCGGTCATTCGAACCGGCCCGGCCGAGCAAATCGTTGCCCATCACAAAAGTCGAAACAACCGTCTTGTCCCAAAGCACCCTCTGTTGTGTATCGCCCTCGTCGTAGATTTCGAATTCCTCTTTGTTAATCACGGCGAAATATCCGAGCCCGACAACAAAGACCTGTTCGATGGATTCCAGATTGACGCCGCGCTCCGTGAACCGCTCCTTGCACGTCTCCATGAACTCACGCACTCCGCCGTTCGTCAGTTTTTCCGTATCCATCGGGCAAGACCGCCGAACGGCCTCGCTAAACAACGGTCCGCCGTGAATGGCCGCCTGACGTGCCTCTTCGGCTTTCGCGGCGTTTTCACAGTGGCGATAGAAACCGGCTTGATCGAGTCGCTCGATGAGCTCGCGTCGGTCATTGCGTGGTTTGGGGGTTGGGTCGGAATGAGCAGAAGGCTCCGGCTTGCAGCCCGCAAGCAGCATCCCAAGAGACATGCTGATCAGCACGATCATCCGTACCGCAATCGGTGGCATGGCGGAGACCTTTCTGGGTTTCGTTCACCGGACAGCGGGCCGCCCCCGCGCAAATACATCCTACGTCCCTCGCCCTGAGCCGCCAAGCATTACGGGTCGAATGGTACTGGTGGTAAAGTTTGCCCTTTCTTCAGTGCCGCGAGAGCATGCCCTTGACGCAAAGTTTCAAGGGTGAGGAAGCGGGCTTTCTTTCACTTGTGAATCGCGCACGCTGTTTGTCCACTCGAGCAGCGCGGCTCAAAGTTGACCAGTACCAGCCGAATACCCCATTCGACACGGTTTGAGTTGCTGCTACCCCGCCCCCATCAGGTGCACCATCAACGCATTCTGCGCGTGCATCCGGTTCTCGGCCTGATCGAAAATCGCCGAATTCGCCGTCCGCGAAGTCGCATAGTCGATCTCGTCGCCGTAATGCGCCGGCAGACAATGCAGAATTACGCAATCCTTGTCGGCGATCTTCATCGTCCCCGCGTCGATGCGATAATCCTCGAAAATCTTCTTGCGCGCCTCGGCCTCCGCCTCCTGGCCCATCGACGCCCACACGTCGGTGTACACCATGTCCATCCCCGCAGCCGCCTTCAGATCGTTGGACACCGCGATCTTCGACCCCGTCGCCTTGCCCGCGTCGGCCGCCGCCTTCGTCACCTCCGCCTTCGGCTCATACCCCTTCGGCGTGATCACCGTGAAGTGCATCCCCACCCGCGCCGCACCCAGCATCAGCGAATGCGCCACGTTGTTGCCGTCGCCGATGTAGCAACCCTTGATCCCCGATAGCTTTCCCTTCCGCTCCAGCACCGTCAGAAGGTCGGCCATGATCTGACAAGGATGCTCATGATCGCTCAGCCCGTTGATCACCGGCACCCGCGAGTGCTTCGCCAGCTCGACCACGATGTCGTGCCCGAACACGCGGGCCATGATCAGATCGACGTACCGCGACAGCACCATCGCGATATCCTCCGTCGTCTCGCGCTTGCCGAGGCTGATGTCCGTCGGCGCGAGGTAGATCGCGTGCCCGCCCAGCAGCGTCATTCCCGTCTCGAACGAAACCCGCGTGCGCAGCGACGGCTTCTGAAAGATCATCGCCAGCGTCTTGTTCTTCAGCGGCAGCTTCGAGCACGATTCAGTCTCACCGCGCTTGGCCTTCAACGCCTTGGCCGTTTCCAGCACGGCCAAAATCTCGTCCGTCGAAAAATCCAGCATCGATAGAAAATGACGACCAGCCAATTTGACGCCCACGTCAATATCGCTCCTTTCGCATCCGCGATCCTTTGTGGCATCGGTTTCGTTTGGCACCGGTTTCCAACCGGTGCAAACCCCAATGGGGCTCGTTCCAATTCGCCTTCCGAAACCGCCGCCGATTCTACTCGACCCGCCGAAACAGCAGCGCCGCATCGTGACCCGTAAACCCCGTGGACAGCTTGAGCAGCGTTTCGACCCTTCGATCCGTCGTCTTGCAAACCAGAGGAACCGGCAACGCCGACGCTTCGCCGGCCGCGTTCATTGTCCCCGGCACGCATCCATGCCGCATCGCCAACAGCGACGCAATCGTCTCAATCAGGCAGCTCGCCGCCAACATGTGCCCCACCGCCGGCTTAAACACCGCCGCCACCGCTTCCGTCGCGCGACCCCCGAGCGCCTCGTGCAAACACCCGGCCTCATACCCATCCGAAAGCTGCGTGCTCGCCCCGTGTGGCACAATGAGATCAATCCCCGCCGCCTCAACTCCGCATCGACTCAGACAACGCTCGACAACCTCGCGCATCCGCGCTCCGCGAATATCCGGGATCGTCTGCTTCCACGCCTGATGCGCGAACGCCCCGCCGACGTATTCGGCATAAGGCTCGCAACCCCTCTTCGCGGCGTGCTCCGCCGACTCCAGCACCATCGCCGCCGCGCCCTCGCCGACGTAGAACCCCGTCGACTCCGCGGAAAACGGCCGCATCGACCCCGCGTCCTTCGCATAAAGATTCAGCCGTCGAAACCACTCCAGCCGAACCGCCGTATCAAACGCCTCCCCGCCCACCACCACCATCACGTCCGCCTGACCCGATCGAATGTGCTGCGCTGCGGTCTCAATCGCGTACGCGCCTGAAGTACATGCATTGTGAACACTCGTGCAGAACCCGCGCAGTCCCAACCCCTTGGCCACGACATGCACATAGTAAAACGCTTGCATGTTATAAAATGACGGTGCCAGCAGATCATACACCGGCGGCGGACCATCCTGCGGCGGACCGTGCGAGAACATCTCAAACAGCTTCGCCGTCGTTCGCTCAACGCCCGGCGCCTCGAACGCCTGCACCATCCCCACGCTGTTCTGCTGCCGATCAATCACCAGACCGGCATCTCCAATCGCCAGGTCCGCCGCCAGTAGCGAGTATGCGACGTCGCGATATTCCGCGCACCCCTGCTCCGCGAGAAACGCCATCCGCCCCTTGAATCCGTCAAGTGAGTCAGGCGGCGACATGCCGCCGATCGGCACCTCAACCGCCTTGCCCAAATCGACGAGCAGTGATCGCGACGAAACACCCGATCGACCCGCCTTCAGCGAATCCCAAACCGAATCAATTCCGACACCGATGGACGTGACCGGACCCAGCCCCGTGATGACGACTCCGCTTGCTGATCCGGGCATAACGCTGCTCGACTGTTGGCCGTGAATGGACGATTCCGCCGCCGCGCCCGATCCGCTCAAGGATCACGCCGACGCGAAAATCACGCTGCTGTTGTATCCGCCGAAGCCCGCCGAGTTGTTCAACGCATGGCGAACCCGCGCCGATCGCGGCGCTCCCATGATCGCATCCTGCGAGCAGGGTTGAAGCACGGTAGCGAGAGACCACGTCGGAATCAACGTCTGGTGCCGAAGGCTCAGCACGCACGCCGCCGCTTCCATCGCCGCCGCCGCCCCCATCGTATGCCCCGTCAACGACTTGATCGAGCTGAACGCCGCGCCCTTCGGAAAGCACTTGTCCATCACCGCCACTTCGATCGCGTCATTTTGCGGGGTGCCCGTGCCGTGTGCACAGACATAATCAACGTCCTCCGCGGCAAGCCCGGCGTCGCTCAGCGCCGCAACCGTCGATCGCGTCAATCCGTCGCCCTCCGGGTGAGGCCTCGTCGGATGATAGTTCTCGCACGCTACCGCCGCGCCCAGCACCCGCGCCAGTGCCTTCGCCCCGCGCGCCTTCGCCGACGTTTCCCGCTCCATCACAAAGAAAGCCGCGCCCTCGCCGACGAACAACCCGTCGCGCTGCACGTCAAATGGCCGGCAAACCTCCGCCGCCATCACCCGAAGCCGCATGAAACCCAGAAACGCCAGCCACGAGAAACCGTCCGCCCCGCCCGCCAGCACTACGTCGCTCCTCCCGTCCAACAATTGCCTCCGCGCCACCGTGATCGCCATGTTCCCCGCCGCACAAGCTCCATACAGATCAACCGCCGATCCCGAAATGCCAATCCGTTTCGCGACATGCCCCGCGATCGAACCCGGCCGGCCCGACGCAATCAGCCGCATGTGTTCCGCGCTCATCCAATCGTCCGGCGAAGCCCCGAGACGCTCCTCGATGAATTCCGTCTCGCCCATCGTCGTGCCCACGATGACCGACGTCCGCGCGTCACTCAAACCGTCCTCGCCAAACGCGGCCTCCGCCATCGCTTGTCTCGCCGCCGCCATCGCCAGCCGCGCCGCCCGACCGTCCCTTCGCCCCGGTTTCAACCCCGTGCAATCGTCCGCTGACGCTGGTTCCGTGTGGCACCGGTTTCCATCCGGTGAAAACCGTTGTGTGGCACCGCTTTCGTGTGGCACCGGTTTCCAACCGGTGCATTCGCGCCCGCTGTGGCCTCCCGCGTCCGTCACCGGCGCGCCGGACAAAGACCCACTTCCATCGGCAAACGCTTTCTTTTCATCCGCAATGAACTCAAATGGATCGCGCACCTGACAGGCAATGCTCCGAGGCAATTCCGACGTGTCCCGCCCGGTGACCGGCCCCGCGCCGCTTCGACCCGTACGCAGCGCCTCCCAGAACTCGTCCACCGAGTTCCCCACCGGCGAGACTACCCCCAGCCCCGTGATGACCACCGACTCCGACATGCAACCAATTCTAGAACTTATTCCTAAACCCTGCGAGCCGCGAACGCTCGCCCTTTACGCGCAGCGTCAAGGGTCAGTTCGCGCGGACCCTCGAATAGCTGGACTATGTTCACGTTTGACAACCCATCGAAAGCCCGTTGTTCGGTTTTGGGATAGCCGTTAGAGCATGTAACAATCAAGTGTAGCGTCGGGGCTTGTCCCCGACGAATCGGGCTTGGCGTCACCCACAGGGAGTGACGCTATATTGGTTTGCGGCGATCGGTGTTTCGCCACGGGCTGCTAAAGCAATCCGAATCCAATCATAGCGAGCCGCGAACTTCAGTTCGCGCGGTTTCCGGGGAGTTTGGTGCGTCATCCGCCATGTTTGCTATGGAAACGCCTCAACCGGCCAAAGGCCGGAATCCCCGTCGGTGCAACGTGATCGCACCCGCTGTCAATGTAAGCAACGCAAGCACGATCAAACCCCAGGTTGAGGCCGCCGGGATGGGCGCGATGCCGCTGTTTTTCATCAGGATGACGAGATCGTCGAGTTCATCGATCAATGCGAGATCAAGGTCGCCGTCGTTGTCGAAATCGAGCATGAGGGCACACGAGGCCGCATCGGGCGCGGGGAATTCACGATTGAACACAAACGTGCCATTGCCGTTGTTGGTGAAGATGCGCCAGTCGCCGCTGAAACTGGACGTGGCCCAGTCGAGATCGCCGTCACCGTCGAGATCGCCGAGATCGGTGGCCAGCGGGAATGCATCGGTGGTGTAACTGGTTGGCGGGCCGAGATTGCCCGCGCCGTCGTTGAGCAGGATCGTCCCGCGATTGGTGGAACTGTTGGCCAATGCCACGTCCTCGCTGCCGTCGCCGCTCAAGTCGCCGGTGTTGAGCATCCAGACATTGCCGTCGCTGAGCTGCGAGGAGTGAAAAACAAAACCGCCGGCCCCGTTGCCGAGATTGACGAGCACGCGGCGATTGGCGACCACCGTGCTCTGCGTGCCCACCACGAGGTCAAGGATGCCGTCGTTATTCATGTCGGCTGCCGCCAGGGCCCATTCACTTCCGCCGCCCCCATCAAAGAATGACGGCGCGCCGAAAACGCCGGAGCCGTTGTTGAGAAGAAGAGAGAGGTTGTTACTGCTGCTGTTCGTGTTGACGATGTCCGTGTCGCCGTCGCCATCCACATCGAGCACGGCGATGCCGCGCGGCGCGACGCCGACCACCACGCGCTGCTGGGGGCGAAACGTCCCGTTACCGTTGCCGAGCAGGATCGAGACGCTCTGATCGTTGATGTTGGCGACGCAAATATCTGCAAGCCCGTCTCGATTAAAATCGGAGGGTTCCGAAGGACTCGCCTGCGGGCCGACGGGAAACGTTGGTTGAAGGAACGGCTGATACAAACCAGAACCATCCGCTTGATTCAAAAAAACTCGCAGGTCGGCCGTATCTTCATTGACGATGGTGATATCGAGGAATCGATCGCCGTTCAGGTCGGTGGCAATGCCGCCGTAGGCGCGTGATGTCTGCGACGGAATCGTTCGCGTGGACATGACGGCGATCTCCTGAAAGTCCATGGCCGCCGGATTCGCCCGCGTCCAGTACTGAAAGGAATATCCGCCCGAGCGGAGCTTCGTCCCATCGGTCGCCTCGATGTCATGGGAAAGCACCACCATCACCTGTTCGCCCGCCGAAAAGGCGTTGGTCGGGTCCAGAGTCACGGTACGATCGCCATTCGAAAACGAAAACGACCCGACGGCCGATCCGCTCCAGCGTCCAAAGGCCCAGAAACTCCGCAAAGCCACGATGGACTCCGGCTTGACCGGCTTGTCAAACGTGACGCGGATAGGGGCATTGACCGAGGCCGTCAACGAACGCGGCGCGGGCTGGATGGAGACAACGGCCAGATCCGCGGCCTGCAAACCTGCGGACACCATGCAGAGCCATGCGAACGAAAACGCGCACGCCCATCGCGAAAAAGTTAAACTCATGAGAATCCCCCTCTCATTGACGCCATCATATCAATATGACGAGGTGGAATGAAGCGAAAAAGCCGATCTCGATGGGTCGATTATTTTAAAGGGAGAATGGGCTGGCAGGTCCGCCGGATCAGGCAAGATCAAGAAACCAGGCCTGGTCACACCGGCAGGCGATGTGATCCGGTTGAAAGCGTTGGAATCCGTAGCCGCGATAGAGCCCGATGGCTTCCATAAGCTTGCTGGATGTCTCCAGCTCGATCCGTCCAAAGCCCAGTTCGCGGGCGCGCGTCAACGCTCGTTCCAGTAAAGTTCGTCCGATGCCCCGGCCGCGCACATGCTTGGCGAGGTACATTTTGCGAAGTTCCGCGGTTCGACGCGGCGGCGCGGAACCTGAAGTTGCCGAGGGTCGATCGCAAGCGAACAGTCCGACCGTTCCGACCAGCACGTCATTTTCGTCGAAGACGAGGTCAAACATTCCGCCACGGATGATATAGTTGCCCTCAATGTCGGAAAGGTCCGCATCGACGCCTTCGTGTTCGGCAAGCAGCCCATACTCGGCAAGCACTCCAAAGATCAGCGATCGAACGGTCTCGGCGTCAGCATTGGTTGCAGGGCGGATCAACATGGTAGCATCATAATCGGAACCCGATGATCGACGAGTGCATGGACGTCAAGAAACCGTGACGATTCGCAACGGTTGTTCGATGAGTTGCGACGCGGGTGTGGATTAGCGGACCGATCGTCGCTCGGCGCGACGCCACGGCCGCGGGCAACGACGTATGAGCCTGCGTAGCCGAAAACTCCAGATTCGCTTTTGCAGGCGAACGAATTCGGCGTTGTCCGGGGCAGCCTTGATCGCCCGGTCAAGCATCGAACGCGCGTCGCGCCAACGGCCCAGGTCCAGCATCGCGAGACTGGCCGTGTGCATGGCGTCGATGTAGCCCGGCTGAACGCGAAGTGCATTCAAGTCGTGGCGAAGTGCGTCCGCGGTTCGACCCACGACATGAAGCGCGACAGCCAATCGGTGATGAGCAGCGGCGCAGTCCGCGTCGATCGCCAAAGCGCGGCGATAACTGTCGGCAGCCTCGGCGGTCCGGTCCATGCCAAAATTGGCGTCGCCGAGCAGGGTCAATACTCTCGTATCGCCCGACGTGCGTTCGACCGCCCGTTCGAGCCGGTCTCGCGCTTCGGCGCATCGTCCGAGCCGCAGCAGCGCCTCTCCGCTTGCGGCGTCCAATCCCGGAAGTTCATCCGGTTGAGCCGCCGACTCCGCCCTTTCCAGGCAGGAAAGCGCCACCTTGGGTTGATTGATCCGAAGCAGCAGCGATCCCAAAGCGAAATGCGCCGCGGCGTGATCCGGATCAAGCTCGATGATCTGTTCGAATTTCGCCGCGGCCGACGCCAGTTGACCGCCCTCGATCATGGTCTCGGCCATTTCAAACAGCAAATCGGTGTTGCCGGGATCTTCCCTCAGTTCTCGCAAAAAAGAGTCTCGGGCCTGGTCGAGCAGACCCTTCGCCCGAAAAACCTGAGCGATCCGGCGATGCACGCCGATGTACGCCGGCTCGATTTCCAGCACGCGTTCCCAGCAGTACATCGCGCGGTCAAACAGCCCGCGAGCCAACAGCGACCCGCCCATGTGGTAATAGCAATGCGGGCAGGAATCATCGAGTTCCTGGGCGAGGTAGAACATCTCCTCGGCCTGATCATGGCGGCCCAGCTCGGCATAAACCTGGATCCGGCCGCAATACGCTGGTTCGAAATCAGGGTGCAGACGGGCAAGCTCGTCGAGCACCTCGAGTGCCTGCGCATGTCGCCGAAGCTGGATCAATGCCGACCCCAGCGCAAGCGAAACATCCGGATCATCGGGCTCGATGGCAAGCGATTGTTCGTAGGCTTCCACAGCCTCGGATGCGCGATCGAGTTCCTCGAGAAGGAAACCTCGCTGCGCCTGCCACAGCGCGTTGTTGGGGTTGATGGCGAGGGCGAGTTCCAACTCCGCGAGCGCCTCGGCGAAACAATGCGACTCGGAGAGTTGCTGAGCTCGTTCGACTCTCTGTTCGGCCTCGAACCAATCGTTCATGTTCGACCCTCGCTCGTCCGATGGACGCCGACGTAAGAAGCCAACTGATTCTACTCCTCTTATCGGACAAGAGCAACAAAGGTTTCGTAAAGTTTGGTCCGGGCTCGACTGATTCGGTCGGCGTGGCGGCAACACCATCGCGGCCCGTTTTCTCCGTTTGAATCCGACGGAATGCAGCTCACGATTTCAAATGAACCCTGGCCGCGCTCCTCGCCAAGCTCAACGGTCAAACAGCTTGACCCGTGGGCGGCTGGACGTATTATCGCCCCTTAATGACCTTCAAAACAGCATGCTCCCGTGCGACTCTGCTGGCGTTGATGGGTTGCACGATCTTCGGCTGCCTTGGCCCGCGTCGCGGTGACTACCAAACGAGCCAGGCCGTCTCGATCGCCGACCCGACCGAGGAAGCCGATCGAATGTGGGAAGCGATTCAGGAAACGCTCCGCCGGCAGCGTTTCCGGCTCGATCGCGTCGACCGGACGGCCGGAATGATCACGACGTTTCCAGTCGTTTCGCAGCATGCGTTTGAGTTCTGGCGTCGCGACGTGAATACGGCTCCGGACCTTTGGGAATCGACGCTCAATCCGATGCGGCGATGGGTCGAAGTGCAGGTAACTCGAAACGACGATCAATCCTGGCGAGAAATCGCGGTCGTTGTTCACAAAGAACGGCTCTCCTCGCCCGATCGGCAGTTCAACAGCACGGGAGCGGCCTTTCAGTTTTTTGGTGATTCGCTCCCCTCCACCACGGGGCAGCCGCGCGTCGCGCTTGAGGACGAGCGCTGGCTGGACCGCGGGCGAGATCAGGCCATGGAGGATTTTCTTTTGAAGAGAATCCTCGATCGGACGAGCCTGGCTTCTGTGGGGGCGGCAGATGCCTCTGCGGAAGCGCCAGCGGAATCGGATCAGGGCGATGCAGCTTCTCCGCCTTGAAGTGACAGGTGAGGCACCCGTCAGCCGCAGACCGCTTGTCCGCTATTGGACACCACCCTTCGTCCCTGCAACAAGGCAGTGCCATGTCCTTCGCAACGATTTTTGCAGTCTTGGCCGCGATCGGCGGCAAAACCGTCTCCGTCGAATCGACCATCGCTTATGAAATCGCCGTTCGCGCTGCGATCGAAGCGCTTCCGGATGAGCTTCGCCCGTTCTTCGAAAGTCATTCGGCCCTCCTCCTCGACGGCGCGCGGTCGCCTTTATCACGTGACGGAGTTTCGCACGCTTGTTTTCTGGACAGCGAATCGAAGTCGCCCGACCCGGCCGATCGACGAGCCGAAGCGAAACGAACCGCCGAAACGCTCATTGCTGGGTTTGCTGCCGGGACTCCGAATGCGAATGATGACTCGCTGCCTGCACAAATCGCCCGGCGAGTAACTTCGCTGGAAGATTCGCTCAAGAACCGATCGGAAAAAGACATCGCCGAAAGCGCCGGGACGCTCATCCATTTCTGCATGGACGCGGCCTTGCCGTTCAACGCAACCGATCCCAAGTGGACCGAACAGCCAAGGCGGCTCTTGGCTGAGCGCGACATCTCGCATTCGCCACGAACCCTGTTTCACGATGTGGTGACTCAGCGGCTGGCGGATCGGCTGGCTGTTGAATGCCGAGTGGCGCCGATGCGAGTGAAGCCCGTCGCCTCGGTTCCTGCCGAAGTGATCGCCGTCGTATCGGACGCTCACGAGGCCGCATTGGAATTGGAACGAGTCAAAAGAGAATGGACTACCGAATCCGAAGTGAAATCCAGAGATGCTTCGGGCGTTAGCAAAACGGAATCGGAAAAAAAACTCGCGGAACGGGGCGCGCCGATCCTCGAAACGCAAATCGAAGCCGGCGCATTGCTTGCGGCAAACTTGATTGTCGCGGCGTGGACGGACGCCGGCCGGCCGCCGCTTTCAACGCAAGCAACCGCGCCCGCAACCGCGAAGGCCGGTCCATCCCCGCCCGACGCCGGAGCGCCTTTCATTGGAAGCTGAAGCTCAAAGGTCTTTCACCGTGCTTCTTGTCGACACGCGGAACGCATCAAGATCGAGAATCGCGTCGCATTCCAAACCGCGCGCGAAGCCCGCGATCAGGGCCGCGAACCCTGCAAAACCTGCAAGCCGGATTAGCTGTAAATCGCTCTACCGGCATGTAGCGCCGGGGCTTGTCACCGACGCATTGAAAACTATCGGCATGTAGCGTCGGGGCTTGTCCCCGGCGCATTGAAAACCTCGCCGGCCAAAGCCGACGCCCAACAGTCGTTCCGCGCACTCCATTCAAAGCACATCCAGCTTGCCAACTTAGCGAAAATCGAAATCGGGGCACCCACCGCGAGCCAGCCCAAGCCGTTCCCCGACTCACGCCGCCGATTCGACAACCTCTGTCGTCGATCGCCGTTTGGCGTGAATGCAAGGCCGGCATGCCACCACCACCGACAATCCGCGATGATCGATCTCCCGGCGAATGGCTTCCACGTTTTCCCTATGCTTGCCCGAAAGCGGCTTGATGTACAACAAATGCTGCTCGTCCACACCAAGCCCGCGGACAATGTCAAGTAGCGAGTCGCCCGTGGCAAACGGCTGCTGACCGCCGGTCATCGCCACCAAAGCGTTATCAAGGATGACCACGGTGATGTTGACATCGAGTTTCGCCGCCTCGACCAGCGAACTCAGCCCCGAGTGCAGGAACGTGGAATCGCCGATGGTGGCGACGACCGGGTGCGCCCCGCCCTTGGCCGCGCCGATCGCCATGCTAATGGACGCTCCCATGTCCACGCACGTGTCCACCGCGTTGTAGGGAGGCAGCGCGCCCAGCGTGTAGCATCCGATGTCGCTGAAGAAAAACGGTTTGGTCTGTGGTCCGATCGCATCGACCACCGCCTGAAAGGAATCACAGTGCGGGCATCCGCTGCAAAGCTGGGGCGGCCGACCGGGAAGGTCCTCGACGGTTTGGCGCTTCGGGTCACGGCCGATGCCCAGCGCGCACCGGACGCTTTCGGTGGTGAGTTCTCCCTGCGCGGGCAGCGCGCCGTTGTCCTTGCCGAGGATGGTCTTGCCCGCGATGCCGAGCAGTCCGTTGAGCTGCCGTTCGACCAGCGGATATCCCTCCTCGATAACCAGTATCTCCTCGCAGTGATTTACCAGTCGGCGGACCAGCCCGGCGGGTACCGGATAGACCCCAATGTGCAGATGGGAATAGGTCGAGTCACTGGTCATGGATTCGTTAAGGTAGTTGCGCGCGAGTCCCGTCGTGATGATCCCGCGCTTCCCGCGAAGCTCGACGAAACTGAACGACGACCCTTCACTATAATCGTGAAGCTCGCCCTGCAGGTCGATCAGCCGCTGGAATCGCCTCCTGGCGTTGACCGGCAGCAATGTCCACTCCCGCCAGTCCGTCGCTCGGTCGCGCGGATCAAGCGTCGCCGGAGGCCGAACGGTCACGTTGGCCCGGCTGTGCGCAAGCCGCGTAACCAGTCGAACCATCACCGGTATGCGGAAGCGCTCGGACACGTCGAACGCCTCGCGCGTCATGTCGTATGCTTCCTGTTGCGACGACGGCTCGAAGATGGGAATTCGCGCGAAGTCGCCGAAAAACCGACTGTCCTGTTCATTTTGCGACGAGTGCATGCCCGGGTCGTCGGCCACCGCCAGCACCAGTCCGCCATTCGCGCCTGCCAGCGACGAACTCATGAACGGATCCGCCGCCACGTTCAATCCCACGTGCTTCATCGAGACGATCGCCCGCCGCCCGATGTACGACATGCCCATCGCTTCTTCGTAGGCAACTTTTTCATTGGTTGACCATTGCGCGGAAAGGTCATCTCGATCGGCCGCGCGGCGCTCGATGAATTCGAAAATCTCCGTCGAAGGGGTACCGGGATACGAAAACGCCCCCCCGATCCCCGCGTGGATCGCCCCCAGACCGACGGCCTCATCACCCAGAAGTAGCTCAATCATCCGCCCGATCTCCCGTAGCTCCAGCAAGCTACTCACTGCAATCGGCGTACCAGTTGCCGCGAATGGAATCACTGGATCCTGTGTCGCTTTAGCAAAATGAATTGACAATAAAAAGGGCGATTCGGTGTGCTATCGGGAGTCGTCTTTGTTTTGTCCCGAATTAACCGCTCGGATTGCCACAATCACCACGTCGCCCCGCATCGTGTCAGAAACCGCTATCCAGTCGCCGGAAGGCTCAACTGCCGTTGAGCGGACGTCGCCCTGCAGGACGGTCAATCCCGAAGGCAAGAGGAATCCGTTCCACGAACCCTTTGGCCCGCCCACTTCCATGACGAACGTGCCGCCCGAATCAAAGATCATCAGCGCTTCCCGACCGGCATCAGCCGCAACCACAAAACCCGACGGCGTGCATACTACAGCCGTCGGGCGGATCAGTTGTCCTTCCTCGCCGCCGTATTCACCGATCGGATCTAGCTGCTTGCCGCTGGTGTCGAACCGGTGAATCACGCCAAGCAGGCCATCGGCAACCAGCAGTTCCCCGCGCGGCGCGACGGCCAATCCCGTCGGCATGCCCATACCGCCCTCGCTGCTTTCAGAGCCCAACGGAGCAAGTTGCTTTCGAGTAACTCGATCGAAACGGCGGATCGTTCTCGATCCGGCATCGGCGATGTACAAGATGTCGCCGTGAACCACCACGGCTGAAGGTCGGAACAAGGCACCATCTGAGTCGTCGATTGGCAGACTACCCGACAGTCGACCGGTGCGATCATATTCAACAACCGACCGCGACTCTCCATCAGCAATGTACAGATTTCCATCGTCATCGACGGCAACGCTGACCGGACAGCTCCGGGCGTTTCGAGAACCAATCGACTGACGAAACGAACCGGTTTGCAGATCGTAGCGAATCACACCGGACATCCCCTGATCGGCGACGTACAGCGTGTGACCTTTCACCGCCAAACCCTGCGGTCGCCGGAACATTCCGCCGAGGTCATCCTCTGGGCCGTAGAGAAAAGCTTCCAGCCGCCTCCGTGTCGTGGGAGCCTTCGGCCGGCAGCGCAAAGATCCTTGAACGGTCACGACGACGGCACCGTCGGCGGAAGCAAACGAGACAGGTGCCGGTGGCGATGCCGGGAGGGGTCTGTGGCTTGCGCATCCGACGATGGTGATCAGCAGCAACCACCCCGCGAACAAGCCCGCTCCGCGCGAGCAATTTGTCAGCACGATGCGCGCCGCGCTGCGCCAAAACGCACACCCGGATAAGTTCCGCGTTGAACGCATGTCACTCTTTATCACTTCTCATGGCACGACAGGCACAAAGCGCTGCGTTTGTTGGACATGACCAGCAAATAGGGCAGCTCTTCCTCCTCGTGATGGTCGTGGCACGAAATGCACTCGATTCGCCCGCCGGGCAATCGAATGATCCCCTCGGCCTCGACCGTCGCCCTGGCACGAAACCCCTTTTTTCGATCGGGATACGCCACGCCGATGGGATGATCGCGCGTCGCCGCACCTGCGGTCGATGAGGCGCTCGAGACGCCGCCCATCGCATGGGCCGTACCGATCGTCGAAGACGCGACCGTTCCGTTGTGGCACGTCAGGCAGATCATGCTTGTCGGCCCGGGTGCGTTCTTCGCACTCAGCGCTTGTGGAAATCGTCGCGCGAACTCAAACGGACCGATTTCCTCGCCTCCCGCCTGAACGTGCGGAACGTGGCAACTTCCGCAGGAATCCTCGTCCCGCCCCGTCAATCGCGAAAAATCGTGAATCGGATATTCGAGCTTCGGTTTGGCTTCGGTCTTCGACGACTCCTCCTTAGCACCGTCAGCCGAATCCGACTTCTTGGTCTCTTGTTCATCTATTGCGGCATTCCCCACCGCCGGAATCGCCGCACCGATCAGTGCCGCCGCCGTTCCCGCCGAAGCCAACCATTGAAACCACACCAGCGTCTTCATGGCCTTCACCGTTTCCTTACCGACCATACTCAAAGTTGACATGTGTCACGCCGTGGCACGTCAACGTGCAGCTACCGCGATTTGGTCCCGTGTCGTTGTATTGAACGCGCGATCCGAGGCCGCCCGCCGCGGGACGAACAATCGACAAATCAAAGTTGATCAGATTGCTGTGCGTGTTTGAGCTGCCTTGCGTGCGACTGATGCCATGGGCGTCATGACAGGCCGAACACGACGCCCGCCCGCGCACAACGTGCAGGTTGTGCAGCGGAAAACTCTCGTCCGCTAGAATGCTCCGCCGCTCGTGGCATCGATAGCACAACGCATACGATTGTGGACTCTCGGTCACGAACTCGCCGGTCGAGTAATTGTCAATCAACAGCGGCGCGTAGATCGACCCGTGCGGACCCGTCGGCGCACCCAGCACGCCTCGTCCGGTTGAATCGGAATTGTGGCAGTCGGTGCAGCCGATCACAGACCCCACTCGCAGCGGCGGCACGAGACTGACCACATCGCTATTGCGTCGCGCACCGAACACTGGATGATACGACGGGTTGCCCGTCTGAAACTCCAGTCGCGTATTGTCCTGAAGCACCTGCCGCACGATGTCCGATCGCGGCGCGGTTGTGATGGTCTCTCCGTGGCACTTGAGGCAAACCTCGTACTCGAATCTCGCATGATCCACGGGCCGACCCGCCCGGTCGACACCCGAAACGAAGCGCATCGACGGACCGACGAGTCGCGGCGTCGTTTCATTCGACGACCGTAACGCATCGCTCAGCGATCGCTCTGTCGGCTGCACTGCGTGCGGATTGTGGCAATCCTGGCATTCGACGTGCCGCGGCATCAGACGCGGGTCTTCCTTCGGATCGTGCCGCCCGAACAAGCGAAGGACCGGGTGCGCGCTCCGCTTGCGAAGCTCGCTGTCGATGTTACTCGCCGTCACCCCGCCGCTGTGACAATTCAGGCAGTTGCTCTCGTCACGCGCGAACCGCAGCAGTCGCTGCCTCGAACCAGCCGAGTGAATCTTGTGACAGTTCGTGCAGCCATTCTCCGCCACCGTGTGATAGGGCAGTCGCTCGCGTGGATCCACCGCTCGACCGTCGATCCGCGCGGAACTGATCGCGTGGCTGCTGTCGCGCCAACCGTGCATGTCGTGGCAACTCAGGCAGATGGCCGACCACGCCGTCGGCTCGCGGAGGAAGTTGCCCAGTTCGTTGTTGTGCGGATCGTGACAGGTCGTGCAGTGCACTTCGCCGTGCGCGCCCAGCGGCAGCTCCGGCGTCAGCGAGTCCGGACTCCTGAGCTGCCGATCGCGAACCGCCAGCGCGCGGTCGTACCGAAATCCGATCGGGTGATCGTCGGAGAGGTCTTCGGTCAGATCAGTCGGGCCGGGCGGGATCGTCCGTCGAGTCATGGCGATCGGCTCGGTTTCCGGCCGTGACGCGATCAGACCCAGTGCCATCGCTCCGTCGTGACAGCTCAGGCACATCTTCGACGGTCCGCTTGGCTGGTCGATTCGCGCGTCGGTTGTCGAACTGGCGTAAATTCGATAGTGAACCTGACGATCGAAGCGATTCCACAGCGGTGCCTGTCCGGTCGCGTTGTGCGGTGCGTGGCAAAAGATGCACACCTGCTCTTCGTTGAGCGCGTGAATCTTCCCCGGCCCGCTCGCGCTCAGGTCGTGCGGCGATCCGACGACCCCGTCGTCGGCGATCAGCCGATTCCCGCACGCCATCATCGTCAGCCCGCAGACCGTGAAAGTGCGGATGTTCTTGTTCATGGCAGCAACTGAAACCCCTGCACGCGTCGATTGTATGTGTCGGCAATCCACAGCCGCCGCCGCGAGTCGATCGCCGCCCCCGCCGGCAGCCAGAACTGCCCCGGACGGTGCCCTTCCTCGCCGAACGCAAGCAGCAAACCTCCGTCCGGCGTAAACGCCTGCACATTCTCAAACTGTGCGTCGACCACCCAGATACGCCCACCCTCGTCAACGGCCACTCCCTTGGGTAGCGCGAAATCGCCCGACGCATCGCCTTTTTGGCCGAACGTGCCGAGAAACTCGCCCTCGGCGGAAAACCGCTGCACCCGAAAGTTCATCGAGTCCGCCACGACGACCGATCCGTCCGGCGCGATTGCGATCTGCGACGGATAATTGAACTGCCCGTCGCCGGCGCCGCGCTCGCCAAAGCTACGCACGAGCGATCCGGATCGGCTGATCGACCAAACGCAATGAGCGCCCGCGTCGGTGATGTACAACTGCTCGTTGCTTGCATTGAAAGCGATCCCGGCCGGTCGCTGGAGTGTGAATCCCGCATCGGTTGCAAGTCGTTCGCCCGCAACCTTGTCTTGTTTCTTGTCGATCGTGGCGGCGTGTTCGATCCGAATAATCGCTGGCAATTCGCTGTCGATAACGAAGAGATCGTCGCCCGCCCATGCCGCGCCGACCGGACATACCAACGTCGTATCCGCTCTCCCCGTTCCCGCGATCCGTCGGTAAGTCTGTCGTTCAAGGTTGAACAAGTGCATGCAATGCGAGTTCGGATCCGCCACCGCGAGCAGGTTTCCCGTCGCGTCCACGCTCACCGCGTGCGGCGTCACCAGAGACGGAGGATGGTCCGGCCCGTACAAGAACTCTCTCCATGCCTTCCCCGCGCTTCGATCGCCGGGGGCGCGAATCGCACCGCTGAACTCGCCGAGGTATTCGACTCGCGGCTTTTCCGGCGCGGGCGGCCAGACAAGCCGCTGCTCACATTGATTGAAAAACGAACCCGCGGGCTTTGCGCACGCTGACAACACGCTGGCGGCGCAGGTCGACAACGCGATGCCAAACCAAACACCACCCCTACGGAACCGTGACTCGCGGACTCCCGCTCGTCCATGGCAACGCGGTTCCGGCGGCGAATTGCGGAAGGCGCAAAGCGAGCCGCGGGCTTCGGCCCGCGCGGAATTGCGAACGACCGACAACCGAAAATGGGCTTCCTCGCTCAGTTGCGAGCTTCCTCGCGATCCCCTATCAAAGGACGTTGACCGCACCGCGATCATCGACTCCTCCACCCGTCTTCCGATCTCGTTGCCGACGCCAGCAGGTGCGACAGATCGCGCCGCAAGTGCAGCCAGACGCCGAACCCCTCGTCGCGGTCCTCGCGAATCTTCAGCAGGTTGTATTCAACCGTGAGGTCCACGCCGAGTCGCCCTCGCTGAAAACGAACGCCGCATTCCAGATCAACACCGTCCGTCTCGCCGTCGCGCGAGTTGTCTTCCCATCGATACGCCGACTTGAGCAACGCCGACCAGTACGGATCCAGTTGCAGGTTGTTCGTCAGACTGACGTCGATCCAGTTGACGCGCCGACTGTCGAAGTCGCCGACGAAGTCATAGTGCGAGAGATTCACCGCCGCGTCCATCGTGTGGATCGGCGACTGAAGCAGCGTCGCCTGCGCGTCCAGCCGATAGGCCCGATAGGGCTCCACCGAATCGTCATAGTCCTCGAACTCGCCGTTGATTGACCAGTTCGAACGGACGTAGCGAAGCCCGAAGCGATGTCGCTCCGAATCGTCGGCAAATGCCGGCGTGCCCCGCGAGCGATCGGCATTCTGTCGCCGATCCTCGAAGGCATAATAGGGCGTCAGGCCGAAGCGAAACTCGTGCTCCAGCCGAAGATCGGTGCGATACGTGTCCACCACCGATCCCGCCGGAATGCGATAACGGTAGTCAAACACCACCGCGTCGCCGTCGGCGATTCGTCCGGTCAGCAGTCGATACACGCTGGTCAGCCGGCCCACGCGAAGCACAAGGTAATCGCGCCCCTCCACGAACAGC
Source organism: uncultured Phycisphaera sp. (assembly GCA_964486335.1). Lineage (GTDB taxonomy): Bacteria > Planctomycetota > Phycisphaerae > UBA1845 > UBA1845 > CAZAMB01. The sequence goes on from CAZAMB010000001.1 coordinate 65,071, forward strand.
CGCGTCCGGTCCACGCTGTACGCCCGGATTGTATGCCGTTTGATGTCCGGCTGGCGAAGAAACGTCGGGCGGGCCGAATCGAGAACGTGCGACTCGCCGCGAATCAGCCGATCGCCTGCGTCGCCGAGCGTTCGCACTTCGTCGCCAGTCAGTGACGCGTTGGCCGAAAACTCTCCCCACCGCGTTGGTCGACGATTCGATGCGTCGATGCCGCCACCAAACTCGTGAACCTCAACATCTTGCTCAGCGCGTTCGCGCAAAGCGTAGGTGTCCGCACTGATGCGCCAGCGATCATTCGGCTTCCAGATCGCGTCGAAGTCAACTTTGTGGCGATTCAGTTCGATCGCGTCCTGCTCGATCCGGTAATACGAGTAACGATAAATCGTCTCAAACGCGTCCGAGTGCTTGAGCGTCAGTCGCGGCGTGAATTCCAGTTCGTCGCGCGGGATATCGCCCTGCTCGTTGTTCCAGCGGAAGTAGGTGTCGAGGCGATGCTGCCCAGCAGATCCAAACGCAAGATCATGCTCGATTCGCAACTGATCGCGCGTCGTATTAAACGTGTACCGGCTGCCCTGATAGTCGCTCTCGACGCGCTCATGATCGTAGGCAATCCGAAGCCGGTGCTTGTCGCTGATCTCCCACCGGTTGTCGATGAAGGCTCGCGCCGTCGTCAGGTGTTCGTCGTCGGCGTGGTTGCGGTTGCCCGTGCGGTCCACGTCCGACCACTCAACGCCGACTTCGCTCGTCCACGATCCCAGCCGCGCGAACACCGACGCACCGGCCTCACTGCGATCCTCGATCAACGACGAAAGAAACCGTCGCGGGATTCGATTGCGTTCCTGTCTCGCATAAACGCTGCCCGAAATCGGCTTGCTCGGAAGAATATCGAGGGAAAGGTCATACTCCAAAAGTAGACCGCTGTCGTAGTCGGATCGATCGTAGTATCGCGTTTTCTCCCGCGAATCCTCTTGCGCCAAGCCAACGCTGAACTCCGCGTTCCAGCGAATCAGGTTCGGATCGACGATGTCCCCGCCGAGCCGCAGCGTCAGGGCCTGCTCCAGCCGAAAGTCTTGATTCCGCTGAACCGTATCCGGTCTCCGCTCCCCGGCTGACCGAACGCGACGCTGTTCGTAGCTTGCCTCCAAATCAAGGAACATCTCCGATGTGGTGAGGTGAAGCACACCCGGCCTGATGCGAGATTCAGCCTCATCCGATGGTTCCGATTCGGAATCTGGAGAGGGTTCATCCTGTTGAGCTGGAGAATCCTGATTACTGGCTGCCTTTGCGGACGAAAAAAGCACTAAAGTCAGCGCAATTCCACTCAAAACACATTTCCGAAAGCGCCGAAATATCCCATCCGAACAGGCCGGCAGGTGCCATTCAGCTTTAAGTAGCGCTTTCAGACGTCGCGACGATTCGACCGTCACCCGCCGAGACTCCCTTCAATGGTGCTGGCATGCCATACGTTTGATCCGTTCTACCCATCGACTTTTCGCGTGTTTTCCCTTGAAGCGCATCCAGCGAACTCGCGGGGTTAACGTCGAAAAAACGCGCCGTTCCAGCCACGTTTCTTGAGAACAACCCGTCTTGCAAGACTTGCGGTGGCGACCGGAATTCTCAGGAACGAGAAATCGTATGGATTCTCAATAATGAGGATTTTGGCATGGAGTCGGAGTCCCATCACAGCGAAGCCGCCTGCCGAACCGAAAAACAAATGATCGTTTATCGTCGACGTGCGAAAAGGCGCGCTCGATCGAGCAGTGGTTTGCATCAACCTGTTGGAGATGTCCGGCCTTGCCTGCGTTATTTTTTTCTTGCAGGTGGTTTCGAGATGGTTACGATGCTTCCGCGCGCGGCCGGATCGCCAATCGCGAACCGATTTGTCAAAACGAACACGTCAACAATGGAAAGGCAGGAACAGGTATGGCGTACTTGATTGGGACCCTGAAGCCTACATCCTTGATGAGAAGGCTCATCCCCGGCATTTTTCTTGTCGCCTTGATGCTGGCGGCGGCCAATTGTATTCCCGTCGCTCCGCCGCTTCCTCCCGACGAAGACGAACAAGTTTACAACAACACGACGGACTCCACCAACAAGAGCGCGACGTACATCGGCGCTGACGCGTGCCGCGCGTGCCACTCCGAAATCAATGAACAGCATCGAGTTCACGGGCACGGGCACAAGCTAACGCGCGTGCAGGGTGAGCCGCCGGTGTTTCCGGCCGAGGGCACTCGCGCCGGCGTTCCCAATCCGCCGGAAGGATTCGATTGGGCCGACGTGGCCTATGTCATCGGAGGCTACACGCGCAAAGCGCGGTTTATCGACCACGATGGTTACATTCTCACGACAGGGGTCACGGGTTTGCCCGTTCAATGGAACCTCAGCTTTCCCGCAAACGGAACGGTTCCCGGTTTCGTGAATTACGAACCCGACGCGGAAACGCCCAAGCCCTATGCTTATTCCTGTTTTGTTTGTCATACGACCGGCGCTTTGCCGCAGGATGAGGATTTTCCGGAATTTCAGGAGAACCGGCCGGGATTCATCGGGACATGGGAGGAACCGGGGATTCAATGCGAGGCCTGCCACGGTCCGGGATCGAATCACATTCCGAACCCTGCGGCGCGGGATATTTTCGTCGATAGTTCATCGTCGGCCTGCGGAAAATGCCATACTCGCGGCGATGACCCGAACGTCATCATCGCCAAGGGCGGGTACATTCAGCATCACGAGCAGTGGCCGGAACTTCTGGCAAGCGGCGGACACGCGGGATTCGACTGCATTACCTGCCATGATCCGCACCGATCGACCAATTACGATCTGTCCAACGCCATCCGCAATCAGTGCACCGATTGCCACACCGACGTCAACCTCGCTTTGCATGAGGGGAAGACGTTTACGCGAGGCGACTATTCGGAAGAAATCACTTGCGTGAGTTGCCATATGCCGTACGCCACAAAAAGCGGAGCATCGGCAAGCGCAGCCGTGGTCGGCGAATCGGGACGGATGGGCGATACAAAGACGCACATTTTCCGGATTGATCCGACCGCCACGAGCTACACGCAGTTTTTCACGGAAGATGGCGGCGCCGTTAGAAAAGATGCCGACGGACACGCCGGCGTAAGCCTCGACTTCGTCTGTTTGCGGTGTCACAACGGCATCGGCAACGCGGCCGCTTTCACAAACCTCGCGATCTTGTCCGATGTAGCCGGCGGCATGCATGAGAAGCTGCTGTCGACGATTGGTTCGGCTCGGTGATTGGCGAGAGGATTGAAAGCGATAGGTGGAGTTGATCCAGACAAAACATGGTCAGCGCCGGTTGGCGGATAACCGACCTGCGATCGAAATCAAGAGAAAAGGAGTTGGCGATGAACGAACAGCGAGGTTTGGTGGGATGGGCTCGATTCGCATACGGAGCAGCCATTTTGTGTTGCGCTTCGGTGTTACTGGTCGGTTGCCCGCAGATCAATCCCGGTGGCGGTGGCAACGGCAACGGGAATGGAAACGATAACGGCAATGACAACGGGAGCGGCGGTCCAACGGATGAAGAAATCCGCAACAAGGCCTTTGTCGGTGCGGCCAACTGCGCCCAGTGCCATCCGGGCGCACACGACGACTGGTCAGCGACGCTTCACGCCGGCGCCCTGGAGACGTTGGAAGCCATCGGGCAAGGCAGCAACGCCAATTGCCTTGGCTGCCACACGGTCGGCTTCGGCCAAACCGACGGGTACACCGACCGAACCAATACGAATTACCTGGTGGGCGTTCAGTGCGAAAACTGTCACGGCGCCGGCGGGCAGCACTTGCGCGATCCTCTGAACAAGGATTTTACGCCGCCAGTAAGCATTGGCGCCGACGTGTGCGGGCAGTGCCATCAAGGTTCGCATCACCCGAACTTCGAGCAATGGACGGAATCGGCGCACAGTGAGGTCAACGAATCCGTAGCCGAAGACCTCCTCGAGGGCGGGGCGTTTGTCAATAATTGCGGACAGTGCCATTCCGGTGACGTCTTCTATCGTTCGCGCATCAAGGGAGAAACGGTGGCCGAGGACGCGTTTGTCGCCCTGACGGCGGAAGATCTGCAACCCATCACGTGTGTAATCTGTCACAATCCGCACGCCCGCACCAACAATGCCGCCGCACCCGATACGGATCGCGATTATCAGCTTCGGTTCAGGCAGGCGGCTAGTCCCACACCGTCCAATACGGTCGAGGATGCCATCAACCCCGCTCGCTTCAATCTGTGCGGACAGTGCCACCACTCGCGCGGGCGGACATGGCAAACGACGAGCCGGGAGCCGCACCACAGTCTCCAGGCCAACCTGTACGCGGGTGAGATGCCGTTGCCCGAAGACGATCCCGAGCCGCTCGTGCTGAGCCGCGTTTCGGTTCACTCGTTCGCGGTGGAACAGTGCTCGACGTGCCACATGTACCGTCAGGATTTCGAGAGCGAGGAAGCGCCGGCCATCAGCGGACACAACTTCACGGTCAACAACGCCGGATGCGCAACCTCCGGCTGCCACCCATCCAACGACGCGGCCGTTGCGGCTCAGGCCATTCTACAGACCGAGGTCGAGACGCGACTCGACGGCATTGCCGCACGACTCGGTGATCCCGCGACTTGGGAATACACCGCGGGCGGCGGACCGGACGCCGACGGACAGGCGCTACTTTCCAACGAAATCAAGAAAATCAGATTTCTCCTCAAGTACATCGCCAACGATGGTAGTCTCGGTGTCCATAATCCGGACTACGTACGTTCGATGCTCGATAAGGCGGAGGAAATGCTGGACGACATCGGCAGCTAATCCGGCCAGTCAATTTGGATGAATATCGCCGGGCCGTTTCGCGTCGGTTGCCTCGAAAGAGTCGCCGGCGCGGGACGGCCCGCGTCATTTCGAAACATGGTTGCGTCAAGGGCAAAGGCGCTACAAGATTGAGTGCGGTCGAAAGGGATCATCACTCAACGAAAGGCGCTCATGGTCAAAACAACCCGAGCCCGAAAACCGGTCAAATCGAAGACAGCGGGGATCAGTGACGAGGCTGTCGTGAAAGCCACGGGCAAGTCGTGGTCACAATGGTGTCGGCTGCTCGACAAGTACGGCTGTCGTAAGATGTCGCACAAGGAGATCGCCGAGCTTGTGGTGTCGAAGCACGGCGTCGGTCCCTGGTGGAGTCAGATGGTCACCGTCGGGTATGAGCAGGCGCGCGGCCTTCGCGCGCCGCACGAAACTTCGCGTGGCTGGCAGGCCGGCGTCAGTCGAACAATGAACGTTTCGGTTTCGCGGTTGTTCAAGGCCTGGTCGGACGGTGCGACGCGACGCAAGTGGATCGGAAGCGGCGACATTACGATTCGCAAGGCAACAAAGAACAAATCGATCCGAATGGCCTGCGGCGACGGAACCAGTCTGGAAGTCAATTTTTACGCCAAGAGCAAAGAGAAGAGCCAGGTGACCGTCCAACACAACAAACTCCAGAGCGAAGCGGAAGTTCGCAAATCCAAGAAGCGCTGGACCGCGGCGATGGATACGCTGAAAGCACTGCTCACGCCCAAGCCCGCCGCCCGAAAGTAGCGTCCGAGGCGCGACAGAGTTATGCTGTCCGCATGGCCGGAATACCCTTAAACGACAACGACCGTACCGAAACCCAGGAATGGATCGACTCGCTGAAGTCGGTTGTCGCAACGTCGGGCGCGGACCGCGCCCGTTTCCTGCTCGACCGTCTGATTGACTGGGGCAAGCGAAATGACGTCGTCGCTCCGTTTACCGCCAAAACGCCCTACTTCAATACGATTCCGCCCGATCGCCAACCGCCTTACCCCGGCGACCGGGCGATCGAGCGTCGCATCAAGAGCCTGATTCGCTGGAACGCGATGTCCATGGTCGTCCGGGCCAATCGCCGCTCTCCCGGCATCGGCGGACATATTTCGACGTTTGCGTCAGCGGCGACGCTATTGGAAGTCGGATTCGAGCATTTCTTTCGTGCGAACAGCAAGGAGGCCGTCGGCGATCAGATTTTCTTTCAGGGGCATTCCGCGCCGGGCATTTACGCTCGCGCCTACCTGTTGCACCGGTTGTCCACTCAACAAGTTGAAAACTTTCGGCGAGAGCTTGCGCCCGGCGGCGGGTTGTCGTCGTATCCGCACCCCTGGTTGATGCCCGATTTCTGGGAGTTCCCCACCGTCTCGATGGGCCTTTCGCCCATCACGGCGATCTACCAAGCCCGGTTCAATCACTACTTGCGCGACCGCGGACTCAAAGACACGTCGGCGTCGCACGTATGGGCGTTTCTCGGTGACGGCGAGATGGACGAACCCGAGGCGATGGGCGCGATCACGCTGGCCGCCCGCGAGAATCTCAGCAACCTCATCTTCGTCGTCAACTGTAACTTGCAACGGCTTGACGGTCCTGTTCGCGGCAACGGCAACATCATTCAGGAATTGGAAGGGGCCTTTCGCGGTGCCGGATGGAACGTCATCAAGGTCATTTGGGGCGGCGACTGGGATCCACTCTTCGCGGCTGATACCGATGGATTGCTCGTCGATCGAATGAACGAAACCATCGACGGCGAGTGGCAAAAATATTCTGTCGAATCCGGCGGTTATTCGCGTGAGAAGTTCTTCGGCAAAGACCCGCGACTTGCCCGGCTGGTGGAGCACATCAGCGATGAGCAGATTCAGCGGCTTCGCCTTGGCGGGCACGATCCGGCGAAGGTTTATGCCGCGTTCAAGTCCGCGGTCGAACATCAGGGACAGCCGACGGTGATTCTCGCCCGGACGATCAAGGGGTACGGGCTTGGCGAGGCCGGCGAAGGTCGCAATATCACCCATCAGCAAAAGAAACTCAATGAAGAAGAACTTCGCGCCTTTCGCGACCGATTTGATATCCCGATTCCGGACGACCAACTGGAAGAGACACCTTTTTATCGTCCGTCCCAGGACAGCGAAGAGTTTCAGTACATGATCGAAAAGCGCCGCGCGCTGGGTGGATACGTTCCGCGGCGTCGCGTTCGCGCCGCGCCGATGCCTGTGCCGCCGGCCGAGACGTTTTCCGAATTTTTCGCGAGCACGGGTGATCGAGAAGTAGCGACCACGATGGCGATGGTCCGACTCATCACGCGCCTTATGGACGATCCGCAGCTTGGAAAACTCATCGTGCCCATCGTGCCCGACGAAGCTCGAACCTTCGGCATGGACGCGCTGTTCCGCAAGTACGGCATTTACTCGCACGCCGGGCAAAAGTACGAACCGGTCGATTCACACCTGCTGCTTTACTATCGCGAAAGCCGCGACGGACAGTTGATCGAAGAGGGAATTACCGAGGCCGGCTCGATGGCGTCGTTCACCGCCGCCGGCACGGCCAACGTCACTCACGGCATCAACACGATCCCGTTCTTTCTGTTCTATTCGATGTTCGGATTGCAGCGGATCGGCGATTCCGTCTGGGCCGCTGCCGATGCCCGATGCCGCGGGTTCCTCATCGGCTGCACGTCGGGGCGGACCACGCTCGCGGGCGAAGGACTCCAGCATCAGGACGGCCACAGCCACGTCCTGGCGAGCACGTTTCCGAATCTGATGGCCTACGATCCGGCCTATGCCTATGAACTTGCCGTGATCGTTCGCGACGGTATCCGCCGCATGTACCACGCGCGCGAACCCGTGTTCTACTACATCACGGTGCAGAACGAACCCTACGAGCAGCCGGCCATGCCCGAAGGCGCCGAGGAAGGAATCCTTAAAGGTCTGTACAAAGTGCGCCGAATGGAAAAGCCCGGAAAAAAGCCGCGAATCCATTTGTTCGGCAGCGACGCGATTCTCCGTGAGGCGCTGAAGGCACAGGTTTTGCTCGATGAGAAATTTGGTGTCGCCGCTGACGTTTGGAGCGCGACGAGTTATTCAAACCTCCGACGGGACGCCCTTGCGTGCGAGCGATGGAACCTGCTTCATCCGGACAAGCCGCAAAAGACGCCGTACGTTCAGCAGGCTCTTTCCGACGAGCCGTGGCCAGTCGTCGCCACGGGCGACTACATGAAGGCCGTGCCGGATCAGATTTCGCGGTGGGTCCCCGCCGGCATGTTCTGCCTCGGCACCGACGGGTTTGGTCGAAGTGAAGCACGCGCCGATCTGCGCAACTATTTCGAGATCGATGCGCGTTACGTCGCGCTGGGAGCGCTGACCGAACTCGCCCGCATCGGCAAGTTCGACAAGGCCAAGCTTCCCGCCGCGATCAAGACGCTCGACATCAATCCCGACAAGCTCGACCCGCTCGCGCCGCCGAAGCCCGATACGCTTCATGAATCGTAAACGTCGTCCTCAATCGGTGAGCTCTCACGAACCGGTGTCAAGCCTTGAGCGCGGGCGACGCAGGAGTTGAGCTGGGCGAGTCTCATTCGGACCAATTCACATCACACCAGTGCCACCGACCGGCACTCTTGCAGCGCCGCGACCAACGAAGCGACCGAAGAGGGAGCTTCGTTCCCGTAGCCTCGCGTGAAAGCGAGGCGCAGGGCGAGGGAGCGGACGCGCGCGACCACCCTCGACCAATCGGCCGCCAGCCCGTCCCCGCGACCCACGGCCGTCCCCCTTGCCAAGGGGGACCATAGGGGGTTGACTCTCTCGCGTCCCATCGCTCTCGATCAGTGCGCGCAACCCCTTCACCGTCTCCTCGCCGACGCCGACCGAACGCGACAACGGGCTGATGGCCGCCTCGAGTTCCCGCCGCGATCGACCCCTATTTCACTTCAGGGATGCTCACACGGACGCAGAAGTATTGCGGCTCGCTATCCGTGATGAAAAGGCTCGCTTCGTTATAGCCGCTAATCCCTTGTCCAATTCCGGCTAGCTCGGGTCTACCCTCCAAGCGGCGAGCCCATCGGATTTCGCCGGAGAAGATCCTCACACCTTCGTACGTTCCAGATGGTCCACTGCTTACCCGGAAATCCTGAATACTCCCGAAGGGAAAACGAAAGCAGGTGCTGAAGATTTCGAGTAGTCGGAGTTTGTCCACCAAATCCTCCGGCTCGCCGTCGCCCAATCGGCTCGTAGAGGCTGCAATCGCTTGCGGCTCCTTGAATCGAAAGGAAATGCGGTCGTCGCTCGAAAGTTGCAGACAGACCTTAATGCCGTTGTATGCCGGGCTGCCATCGACGATGACCGTTCTGGCCGACGTCCGCCATCGCGTGCTAATTCTTCTTTGCTCCGGCGCGGTCGGGTAATCGTTCGATTCTCGCCATTCAATTTCTTCCTCTTGCGTTGGAAGAAACTGCGGTGCGATTACCTTCCCCCATCGACCGCGTAACAACTCCTTATGGTCATTGGGGATATCCTGGGAAACAAGGAAGTGTCCCTCCTCACGACTGAACCACGGGCTAAACAAAGAATGCATTCCATTCCAAATCCGCTTCTCGTTCAAAACGATGTACAATGCAGGCCGCTTGGCGACGTCCGGATCGAAATCCTCAGAAGCAGGACCATGGGCTTGCTCTGCGTTCTCCAATTCGGCTTTCGCGCCGAGCCTAGGCCTAGAGGAATCTTGGGCTGGCGCCGTTCTAACCTGTCCGTTCAATTCCCCAGGAAGAGGGATCGTAATAGCAAACATGAGTGACAACGCAATCACAGGCGATCTGACCCTTTGTAACGATTCAGAACAATGAAACACACCGATTCTCATCTCCATACTCCTATTAGTTCGGGTTTTGACAATTTGTCGGACAAGTCGGAAACGGAACCTCGATTGCGTAGTGAATATAAGCGAATCCACCAGAAGGGAGTCGATAACCCCAATATTGCTTCGCACCAACACTATCTCTCAGTTGCAGCAGAAGACAGCATTCAGTCGGGGCCTTTAGGCTTGGCCACACGGCATAGTTGCCCCAGGGCATTTTCACGCTTCCCTCGAAATTGTTCAAGTTTCTATCGCCTGGATTCGGCGGAGGATTGAAATCAAAAATGAGTTCAAGCGTCTCTTCGCCAATGGTGCCATCCCCATCGAGATCCTGCGTAATACCAAGCTGCCCTGCGGTGATTTTCTCAACGTCGATGAAAAAAGTTAGCAACGTGGTAGTAGTCGGGATATTGGTGTCAGAGGAAGCAAGCGTGAGATATTCGTTTCCCGTTGTTATGCCAATCAATTGAACGGCGAGGTTGAACAAATGGGCTTGCTGATGACACTCCCCCGAATACGGCGTCCCCGCCATCAGTCGCCAGTCATCCACAATGATTCCGCTGTTTCCATCATTTGGCGGATTATTGGCCAACCCCGCATGAATCGCCCCGACGATCGACTCCTGCGATCCCAATCCGAACGCCTTCTCACACACCCACTCCACCCGCTTCCACGTCGGCGTGCTGCCCGACGGAGTCCCATACGTCACGTACACGTCGTGAAACGTGCTTCTGAAATAAGTGTATTCGTCGGTCTCCGTGGGCCGCGCGTACCACTCCAGTTCCATCGGCAGGTAGTGCCGCGGATAATTCGGCAACGCACTGGTCGTAACATAAACAAAGCCCGTCCGCTCGCCGCACGGAACTCCCAAACCCGTCGTTCCGTTCAGCCCATTCGGACCGAGCACGCGTAGATTCCCACTGCTTTCCGGCCCGCCCGTCACCCGCACCTTCACTTCCAATCTCATAGTCCGGTTCCGGGAATAGCACACCGGGTTATCCGGATTGTTCGTCATCGTCCAGTCCGGCGGTTCGTACTCCAGTCCTACCTGCCAGTTTGAAGGCGGAGCGCCGCGAAACAACGGAAGATCGTTCTGAAAGCTGATTTCCTCGATCTCGACGGCAAATGGCTGGGCGCAGTCGCTGGCCACGGCGCCGTCGTCTTCGCGCAGTCCGATCGGGCACGTATGGCTGCAATCGCCGTCGGGATACTGACATGAATCCACCGTGCAGGGGTCGCCGTCGTCACAGTTCACGCACTCCGGGTTGCACGGGTCCCCGCAAGGCGACGCTGCGCATGGGTCCGTCACCCCGCAGCACGGATCGCTCGATCCGCAACACTCATCGGCGCAACCGTTGGGACTCGGATCGTCCCAGTTCGGGATCCCGTCCCCGTCGCTGTCCGGGTCCTCTCCGTTGGGAACCCCGTTTCCGTTGATGTCCGGATCCATCCAGTCGGGAATGCCGTCGCTGTCGCAATCCGTCGGGTCGCATCCGTCACAGTCCGGATTGCAACACTGACCCGGCGTGGGCCGGCATGGCGGATCCGGAAGCGGCAGTAGCGGCGGGTTTTCGTTGCTCTAATGTCAGAGCGATTATTCCTCGGGTTTGGCCGGCTCCTGCGGGAGCTTGCCCAGTTCGCGGGCCTTGCGATGCACCAGCGCACGAAACTCGTCGTCGAACCACTTCGAGCCGTCCTGAAAATGCATGAGTTGTCCGATCTTCTTGTAGATCAGGATTGAAAGTACCCCATCCTCGACAAATGCGTCCACGCGCGCGTGCCAGCGCGGCATGCCCGGCAGCCGCGGCAACTCCTGTTCCGGCGCTGACGAGAACTTGACGCCATCCGTGAGTTCGTCGGGCCACGGAAGTTCGACACGATACTTCGTCGGCGCTTCCGGAGCGCCGAACTTCCCTTCCAACTTGATGACCGATTCGATCCAATTCCTAGCCGCAAACACGCAAGCTTGCCCCAATGTTCGGTGGCAAGCGGGTAATTGTGCGAGATCAAAGTCCAGTTTCAACGCATTGAGACTCGCAACCGCGCGAAGCGGTCTACCCTCGACTGTCCAGCAATATTCAATGAGGTCATCCTGTTTGATGCTTTGCGCTGCAGACACTCGGATTGCAAGGTTATTCGAATTAATTGCCTCAATGAATTCACGTCTGTGTTCTGGTTGCGATATCCTATCCAGTGTTGAAGCAATCCACGAGTACATTTGCTCTCGAAGCGGCATTGCCAGAGCGTCGATTTCAATATTAATAAAGTTTTGTTGTTCAACATCCTTCACCAGCAAAATGCCGTACTCAATGGATCGCCATTTCTCATGTAACAATTCACTTTCTCTTATGTTGCCTGTTGTCGGTGCCTCCTCATCCTGTGCAAGCAGCAAACCGGGCAGCAAAAGAACACTCGCAAGCAGTATACTCGGTGACCATGGTGATCGTCGGCCAGCAAACGCTTCGTGATTCGATTGTTTGATATCGCTCGTTAACATGCGCGTTTTCCTATTTTCAGGGACACGCCGGAACAGTCGCCTGTGGCGGCTTCGGCGCATATTGAAATACAGGCGCCACGGGCGCAAGATTACAAATGGCAGGCAAACCAGCTTCAACTACCCAGGACATTGTGTCAAACACATAAAGCACCTCATCCTTGTTGGTGTGGACTTTTGACGTTCCGGCTGGGTAGTAGCGCGTCTCACCGCATGCGGTGAACTTCGCCGCTGCCTCGAAAGCATTGCATCCACCTCCCGCCACTAGGCTCAATACCCAACTCTGGTTTGTCGGATGCACGTGCCGATCCACGTTGAACCCACAGCAGGGGCCGGGTCCTTCCGTATCGTGCTCAATGGCAACCGTCGGCGCCGTCTCGATGGCATAAATGTACTTCGATGCGAACGTACCGGGGCATCCTACTTGTTTGGCAACTTTCTTGGCGAAGCGAACAATCGATTGGCAATCAACGCCTCCGGCAATATCAGGAACTTCCCAAGCTTTCCCAGTCGGTGCAAACTGAAGTAGGTTAAAACCTTGCGCCTGGATCACCGTCTTCACGATCTCATGCGGATTCAATGAATTGGCCGCGCCAGCCTGTTGCACCGCGCGCTCCATCCGCTTCTGCGTCACCGTAAACTCTTCAAACCCCCAGTCGATCGGCGTGCCCATGGTCACGTACACCGTGTGCGGGCCGGTCGTCGTCGAAAACTCGCAGCCGCCGGGCGGACCGGAGAACGTCCATTCGATGCTCGGCGTCGACTTGCGAATGATCTTCTCGATCTTGTCGTCCGACGTCACGCTGATCAAATTGATCCCCCCGTTGAGCGTCACGCCGTCCGAAAAGTTGAACCCGGCCGTGGCGCTTGTTCCCACGAGTTGGTACGTCGTCGCCGGCGCATCTGCCGGCTGCACCACCACAAAGAGCCTCGCCGTGACGTTCTGGTCCATCGTGTGCGAGATCGGGTTGTTTCTCGGCGGAGTCGAATTGGGCGACCATTCCGGCTCGACAAACGGATTGCCCGTCGGTTCGTAGTCTGTATTGTTGTCCAGCATCAACCCGTGATCGCTGTCGAATCGCACGATCCGCACCTCGCCCAATATCGCGATCGCCGTCTTCGGCCCGACTTGTCGATCCGGCGGGGCGCATTCTCGTGTCGCGTTGGCCGTGAACGAACAAGAATACGTGCCCGGTTCATTCGCCGCGACCGTCGCCACCGGCGACGACCCCGACAGCGTTGTCCCATCCGGTTTGGTGATCGTCCACGTGTACGAAATGATTCCCGGCTCGATGGGAATCGACGCGCACTGCGACCGCTTTGTCCCGCCGCCGTCGTGTACGCCGTTCAACGTGAAAATGATCACGTCTCCGACGCAGGCCACCGCAGGTTGCGCCACGATAACGCCTCCCGTCAACGATCCCGTCTCGATGCATCCGTCGCACGGCTCGTCGCAGCAACCGCCCTCGGCACAGCAATTCCACCCCGCCGGACAACACGCCCCCGTCGCCGGGCAACAGGTCTGGGTCTCTCCGCACTTCGGTTCGGTCCAGCAGCCTCCGCCCGTGCAACCGTCGATCGTGCAGGGGTTCCCGTCGTTGCACACGACTCCGCAGCAAGGGTTGTCCGGGTTGCAGCAGGGATCGGGGTCCCCGCAGCACGGATTATCCGGATTACAGCACGGGTCCAAGTCCCCGCAGCAAGGGTCATTTTCATTGCAGCACGGATCAGCGCTTTGGCAACAAGGGTTATCCGGGTTGCAGCACCGATCCGGATTCTCGCAGCACGGGTCCGCGACATCACAGCACGGATCGGGATCGCCGCAACAGGGGTTAACGGTACCGCAGCATCGGTTAGGATCACCGCAGCAGGGATCAGAGTTTCCGCAGCACGGGTCGGGATTTCCGCAACACGGGTCCGGATTCCCACAGCAGGGATCGCACGAACAGGGGTTCAGACAACAGGGGTTCCCGCAACATGGGTCTCCGTTGCACGGCGGTGGCTAGTATTGTACCACCGAGTGTCGTCCTCGTTTATTCCGAAACTCCATGGATCGCCCGACGCACCACACTGCTAGGCCGATTATCAAGGGAATCCACAGGGGGAAGTATAGACATGCCGTATTTGGCGTTGATTCCCATACCGGGAGCAAGACGCCGACTTCATCCCACGCGATCGTGCTCTTTCCTTGCTCTGTCCAGACGTAGCGAATATCTGCACCGTTGCAGCCAATCCAACCTCGCCCAATTGCGAGTTCCAACCGCCCGCCCGCCGCACCGACGACAGGACACTGGCCTACCGTAGCCAGAATCATCGCGACTCCGAAAGTTTTGATCAGTCGAGCTGCTGGGGAGGATGACATAGGATCTATGTTTCAAAAATCATTCTTACGGGGTCGACATGCCCTTGCCTGTTCCCGACCAGCTAGCAGCGCGTTGTGCGAAGTACGCCGGCCTCCCAATCAAGATTTCTAAGAGGTCTCACCGCAGCTCCGGCGGTCGCGCTCGGACGGTTCGAGAGTATCTTGCAAGCGCGCCAGTACTTGCTGCGACTAGAACAAACCCAGCCCACAGAGGTACCTCAACGAAGATTTCGTCTTCTCGCCATCGCCATCTTGGCAACCCGGCCAAATCATCCCACGCAATCTCTGACATGCCGTCTCGAGACCACAGAAAACGAAAAGACAACCCATTCGAACCAATCTCAACTCGCGCCCCTAAACGGGATTCTAATGGCTCGCCCCTTACTGCCACGATGCAACCTTGAACCAAGAAAGCGAAGCAAAAAACCGATCCAAGAACCAGCAGCCAGCGTACCATGACATTTTGCCGTTCGTATCCGGTCCCCTTAGTTCGTGCTTCATCGATCGGCTAAGGTTTGGTCTGGACGGACTTTGATGCTTGCATCTCCACTCGATATTGCTTTACCTTCTCTCGCAGGCTTGTATCCTGCGCGAATTCCAGCAGCCGATCAATCGTCTTTTCGGCCTCGCCGAATTCACCGGCGGCCGCGCGCACTTTCGCAGCGGCGAACAACGCCTGCCCGCGAAGTGGGTGTGCCGGTTCGAAGAAGTCGGAGCATCTATTAAGGTCGTCCACCAGCTCGCCGGCCGAATCTGTAATAGACTCGCCGCTCATCCTCCGCGACAGCCACAAATCGGCCCGCCGAAGAACCAACCCCATTGAGGCATAGTGCGCAAAAGTTGTGTTTGGATACTCTTCCTTCAATTGCTGAAAAAACGGTTCAGCCGCCTTTCCGTAGGTGTGTCCAACGAGTGCCCACATTGTCGAAAGGCCGCCCTCCCCAAACAGATTAGCTGCGCGACCCAACTCGGCGTCGGGCGCGACAAGACTAATGTGCACGGGTTCGGATTCCTCGCGACGCGCGCTGTCAAATACGACAAGTTCGAACTCGCCCGGCGATTCCCAGAACACGAAAGTGCCAGCGCCGCCTTCGGCTGCTGTGAAAGACCCCGCAACGCCGAGAGCATCAACAATGTTGGCTTCTGTTGAACTTAATGCGCCGGAATAAACCAAAAACACATCGCACACGCGCTCAGCGTCTTTTCGTAGCTCGCCGAGCAATCTTCGCGCCCGGACATTATGAGGCAAGGGTTCATCCAGCAAGACGTTTTTTGGGTCAGTGCTCGTAAAGACTACGCGAAGCACGAGAGGTTCTTTCAACATATATTGATACCGCGATACCTTGAGTTCCAAACTTTCGCCATCAACTCTGCCTACACCTCCCAAGGCTATCAACGCAACGATAAAGTAACGGACGCTTTTGGCAGACCAGCCGTTGTTCGCCTCATGATCAAGTAAGGCTCGTGTTTGAATCTCAACGATTACCATGGGTTTTGCTCCCGTAGAGTCTTCAGCTGCGCAGCGTCAAAAACGCTCTGCGATGCTGGCGCGCCCTCTTGCATTATCGTTCCATCCTTATGTGGAAGATCGCCACATGTGTGCGCGATCTCGTGGACGACCGTATGGGGCTCATCCGTTAGGTTCAGGTGCGCGGCCTCATCGGCAAGCGCTTGAAAAAACACAATCGCTTCGGTGGTAACTGGTCGGCGAACTCCCGTTAGGGGGGACTCCTGCCCGGGGGCAATCGCTCCGGGTACAAGGGGAGCTCCGTCAGGGTCTCCGTCGCCGTCGGTCGTAACCTCAAATGGGTTGTCGCCGCCCTCCCAAGCGCCGACGACAAATGAGCACCAAAAATCAGTCGCTGAACTTAGTTGGTGCCCGCTGTTCCATGACCCCAGCCCAGAGAGGATCTCATAATAATCAAGATAAACCTCAAATGGAACGACTGTTTGGTAATTGACGGGAGCATACACTGGCAGGATGTATGCGGGTTGGAATGCATCCTCAAGCAGTTGCCCGCCGTCGGGAAAACGTGGAGAAGAGAGTGTCCCTAATGCCAAGGGATCATCGTCATCATAAAACGCACATGACGTACCGATGGCTGCACAACCGCCTGGAGTTCCCACGACGATGATTCTATATGGAGAGAAATCAGTGCATGGATAGTTCTCGAGAATTCCAAAGGTATCTGCACCTGCCGGACAGTTGGCAAAAGTGAGCTTTCCGCCTTCGTAGTTATTCGGGTCGACGTTTCCCGCCTGCGGGCAAGCAATCTCGACTGTCGTGGTTCCCGGCCGCCCTGGCGTGGCGTAGATTGCGGTGACTTGCGACACGATTCGAAAATCGAACGAATCGGGTGCCGCCATCGTATCGCGCTCGATCCAAAGTTTCCGCCACACGGTGAGCATCGGACTCCAGGCGAGCGGGGCTGAATACCCCGACCAGTCGCTGTCATGGTTGTGCGCCGGGTTGATCGCGTCGGCCGTCGCCTGCGTGACGGCGTCGGAAACCACCGCCCCGCCCGCCCGATAGTTGTTCCCCGGCTGCATGGAAACCGTAAACGTCACCCGCGCCTTGCCGTTGGAGTCGGTGACCGGAGGCGTTGCCGGCATCCATGGAGCCTCACCCGGCGGAGGCCGATTGTCCGGGCCGCTCATGTTGTTGTCGATCACCGACACGTTCGCCATCGACGCATTCAACTGATCGAACGGATCGTCCACGTCAAAGATCTTGAAGTATACGGTCACACCTTTGACCAGAGGCTTCACCGTGGCGACCAGATGGACCTTGCGGCGATTTGCGGCATTCGCCTGATCCGTGGGCGAGATCAAGTCCGGAAAAATCCTCTTGCCTTTGTTGTTGGGGCAATCGTCGACGGCGGCATTGCCGGGTACTTCGTCAAATGTTTCCCAGGTGAGCGACCCAGCCTTCAGGCTCACCACCGTCAGCGGCAACGTGTCGGAACACGAGCAAAGGAACTCGCATGTCGCATTGCGCTTGACGAAGGTTGCCCGCAAGCCCGCGTCGCCTTCCATCGTGCTCGCATTCACTCCCTCCACGTAAATCATGATTGGTCGAGCGGACATCGGTTCACAACCCGCCTCCCCGCACGACGACCAGCACGCCGGCAGTTCGATACGCTGCGTGGCCGCGGCATCCTTCCACACACGAATCTTTCCGCCGCCTCCGCTGAGGCTCAAGTTTCCCTGAGAACCACAGGATAGGCTAAACCCCTTCAGGTCGTCCTCCCCTGCGGCCGACGGCGTCTGTTCGCTGTCGATTGTTTCGTTTCCGTCGTCGTCGTCCTCGTTGGCTGGAACGACGATCGGGAGCCTGCTGATTCGGTTCACGGGTACCGGCGGGCCGATCTGCACCAACGTGCAAACGCATCGGCATTTCCCCGCATGGGGACTTTGTGCATCCGAAATACATTGGCACGTCTGGCAGTCGGTGTCCTCGGGGCAGGTTATGCCGCAACAGGGATCGGGATCATTGCAACAACTTGAGGAAGCCACCGCGTCGGGGCAGCACGCCGACAAGCCTCCGCAACAGGGATTATCCGGATTGCAGCAGGGATCGGAGATTCCACAACACGAATCCGCAGGGTTGCAGCACGGGTCGCGGCTTCCACAACAGGGGTTGTCAGGGTTACAGCACCGATCCGCATTCCCGCAGCACGGATCCTCGTCGCGACAGCATGGGTCCCGACTCCCGCAGCAGGGATCGGTGCTGTTGCAGCACGGCTGCCCGCAGCACGGCGCTCCACAACAGGGGGCGCCGCAGCACGAGTCGCCGTGACAGGGATCATCAAAACAACTCTTTCCCTGGCATCCCGCAGGCTCAGGGTCCTCGGGATTCGAGTGACCATCCCCATCCATGTCCGGATCCTCGCCGTTGGGAATGCCGTCGCCGTCGATGTCCGGGTCTTGGCCGTTCGGAATCCCATCCCCATCAACATCAGGATCCTCGCCGTTCGGTATGCCGTCGCCGTCGCAATCGGTCGGATTGCAGTTCACGCAGTCCGGTTCGCAGCACTGCCCCGGAGTCGGCCGACACGGAGGGTCTGGCGGCGGCAGAGGGTTGCCTCCGCCCGGCGGGCAGCCCGCGGCCAGTAGCACCCCGTCCAGCCAATCCTCCGGCCCCAAACCCGGCGGCGACGGGGGAAGATACTCCACCGACAATATGTTCAAAGGCCGACGCTTGTCCTCGCCGGGTGCAAGACCCGCTCCGCCCGCTCCAGTGCCACCGACCGGCACCGATCCCTGTCCGTTTCCCCGCGCGGCCGGTCCGCCCGGCGGACACCAGATCACCGCGGCCACCCCGCCGACGCCGTCACCGGATCCCGCTTCGCCGCCGATCGCCTCCGGCAACGCGCCCATCATCACGAGCACGGCCTCGCGCGACGCGAGCATCCACGCCGCTCCCCTTGCCGAAGGGGAATGGTAAGGAGTGTCACCGACCGGCACTTTTGCAGAGCCGCGACTGTCAGGGAGCGGACGCGCGCCACCGCCCTCGATCGACGCGCGCAAACCTTTCACCGTTTGCTCGCCCACCCCGACCGAACGCGACAACGCGCTCATGGCCGCCTCGAGTTCGACGCGGGTCGTCACCGGCCGCCCGTATACGTAAAGCATCTCCGTCGCGTCGTCCCGCCAAAAAGCGGCGAACGACCGCGATCCTGCACGCAACGGCGCCGCAGCATCGTACACGACGACGACCCCATCGGCCGTCGTGATTCTCATGCGCGTGAGCGCGGCGCGTTTCGGCTTGTCGCGCGCACCGCTGGCCGCGTCCGCGCGCCAAGGCCCGCGACTGGGTTAAACGAAAAGTAGAACCGGTGCCACGACACCCGCCAAGGCCAAGATACGAGATGCAGCCATATCCACCCTTTCGAAGAAATGAATCCATCAGAGCTTCAACGGAGGCATCATAGGCGGATTGTTTATCGGAATCAAGAAAAAACCGGATCAATGTAAGCAATAAACGAATTACTAACGACCATGGGAATCGGTGAAGAGGCGGCCTTTTGCGTCCGATAGCCTGATGACGAGGCCTCCGCGCCCCGCGCGGCACGAATCCGGATGCTGCCATTGGAGCCAATGATATGACCGTTCAAGCGGATCAAGAGCGTGGCGACCGCGCTTACAACGAGTTCTACCGCGAGGGTGGCTGGAAGTACTCGTTCTGGCGAGAGTTTCTTAGGCATCGTCGACATTTCGTGAAGGCGTTCGGCCTGCGTCGCGGGATGCGCATTTTGGAGATCGCCAGCGGCAACGGGTTTCACACGCACCTGCTCAATCGCATGGGCTTCGATTGCGTCGGCATCGATCGCTCAAGAGAAGGCATCGCCTGGGCGCGCTCGCACTATCCACGATGGACCTACCATCAGGCGGATGCCGACGAGTCCCTGCCGTTTCCGCGACGAAGTTTCGACGTCGTCTACGCCCGTGGGTTCAGCAACTACCATTATGACCTTTCGGGCGAGAAGGCGATGGGATCCACGCAACAATTGATTGATTACGTCAAGCCCGGCGGCGTGTTTATCATGGTCATCGCCACGGACCTTTCGGGACGGCGCGAGCCTGACCGCATCTGGCACAACACACTCTCCGACTATGAGCGTCACTTTTCCTCGTTCCATCGTCGATGGTCGGTGCGCTGGCACAAGGGTATGGTCGTGTGCGGATTGTGGAATGCTCCGATGCCCGCGCCGGCCCAATCCCCTCGGTCGAATGAAACCAACCTTTGCCCCGCCTGACCTCAACTGCTTTCAGTTTCGCTTCCGGCGCATCGCGGCCGCCTTGCCGCGACGACTTTCGGAGTTTTCATCGGCGTCGGCATCGTTACGTCCTCTCCAGCGCCTGATCGAGATCCGCCATCAGGTCTTCCGTCGCCTCAAGCCCGATGGAGAGTCGAATCAATGCATCCGAAATGCCCAGCGCGTTTCGCTCGTCGGACGAAAGCCCCGCATGGCTCGTCGTCGCCGGCTGCGTGATGAGTGATTCAACCCCGCCGAGGCTCCACGCCGCCAGCGGAATCCGCACTTTGGTGAGCAATCGTGCCGCGACCTCTCCGCCGCCCTTTACTTCAAAGCTCAACACTCCTCCGCAACCGCGAAACAGTTCTCTTGCTCTTGCAAACTGCGGATGCGCATCCAGCGCGGGATAGTTGACCCGCAAAACGTTCGGATGGTCCGCAAGAAACCTCGCGATTCGAACCGCGCTTTCGTTCTGATGTTTCATGCGCACCGCGAGCGTCTTGATCCCGCGATGCAGAAGAAAGCAGGCGTGCGGGTCCAGCGCCCCGCCGAAGTGATTCAGCCGATGCCGAATGCGTTCCACACGCTCCGCATCGCCGATCACCGCCCCGGCCACCAGATCGTTGTGCCCGTTCAGCGACTTCGTGCAACTGTGGATCACCAGATCGAAACCGTGGTCGATGGGATTGAAGTTCACCGGCGACGCGAAGGTGTTGTCGATGACCGAAACGAGGTCGTGCTCGCGGGCGAAGCGCGCGATCGCGGGAAGATCGCCGACTTCCAACAGCGGATTGGTGATCGTCTCACAATAGAATACCTTCGTTTCCTTGCGAACAGCCGCACGCCACGTCTCGGGCCGCTGCGCGTCGACAAACGTATGGCCGATGCCGAGATCGACCAGGTCGTGCGTGAGCAGCGTGTGCGTGCCGCCGTACAGGTTGCTCTGGGCGATCATGTGGTCGCCGCCGCCGAGCAGCGTGACAAGCGTCGTGGCGATCGCGGCCATGCCGCTGCTCATGACCAGCGCGGCCTCGGCGTTCTCCAGCGCTGCCAGCTTGGCGTGCAGGGCGTCGTGATTCGGCGTGTTGTTCAGCCGGATGTAGCGGTTGCCGTGATAACCGGCCGTCGGGTCGCACAGAAACGTGGACGACTGGTAAATCGGCATGACCACCGCGCCCGACGGATTGGGCCTCGGCTCACCGCCGTGGATGAGCTTCGTTTCCATTCGTTGTGTGGCGGAGTTAGCCATGCGAACAATTCCCACTACGACTTTTTACCTAAACGACGGGATATCCGAGGGCAACCCAACTCGCATGAAAAAGCGGGCGAACGCTTGCGAAAAATGCTCAAGATAAGGCGATTGCAGCCTCCACCTTTTTCCCGCTCGTTCTGCATGACCTTGAAGGTACGCAAGAGGTAGGCTGTAGATCTCGCGAAAATCTGCCACAAGACACGTTCGGTTGTTCTCCGGGGCAGTCATCGACGCCACGAGATGGAGCGCTTCGATGCGGCCTTTGCGAACTTTCTCCCATTCCCCCTTCTTGCTAAACGCTGGATTGACGTTCTCGAATTCGGAGATCGAGTGAAGCGGGCAGAGGGCAACAAATGGTGCCTTGTTGTTCTCGAGATCGCAGCTTTGGGTTAACACAATGCAGTCGCGCAAGTCAACCGGCACTTCTGCGTTAGCATTGTCCTGATTTTCGTACTCGACATTGAAAACCGGCACAGGACAATTGGGTAGGTAATCCCCTTGGGCGAGGGTTGGTCCCGATACTTCGATCCACCAGGCACTCATGGTTGTTGATGCTGTTATTCGTCGTCAAGGTGAAACGGCAAAGGCTTTCCCTTCCCGCGAAATACGAATCGTGTGCGAACGAAGAATCGTCGCTTGGGCGGGACGGAAGAGTAGGAATCGATATCTTCTTCATCGACTAGGTCAGCAGCCAGGATTTCTGCTCTTTCGTACCGCTGCCGGACGGCCTCTTCCGCCCGATGATGAAGCTGCTTGCCCTCCAACCCCTCAGGCAACCGCTGTGACCACTCGGCGTCCTCGAGTTCCCAAACATGCGCACTTGTCGCTTTGATCTCTTCAGCAAGCATTGGCATTACTGGAATAGCTCCCTCGCATTGTCTGTGATCGACGCCTCGAACACCTCGTTCTTGCGTTGGCGAAGCACTTCATAGAAATCCCAAATCTCTTGTTCACTCGTCGGAACGTCATCCGACCGGAAAATGTCGTTGTCCAGGGCAACGGACGCTACGCCAGGTCGCGCCGGGTCAATAATCGTTTGATTGACAATCAACATCGACTTGATGTCCGCTTGAGGAATTCGAAGCTGCATGAAGTACCCCACCAGGTTTTGCGGCAGTTCAGGCGATATTTCCGGGACCGTTCGCAGGTAATCCTTCAGATCGACATTGGGTAACGGCAGGTCGAGACGATTGATGTATCGTACAGCCATTCTCGACACCTTCGTCGGCTTCGCGACGGTGCGGTATACGTCCCAAAGCCGTCGAGCTTCATCGCGAAACGTTTCCCAATTCTCGTAGGGTGCAAGGCGACTCAGCGTGAATCCGTTGAGGCGAGCCTGAAAGACATACTTGCCGTTTCCACTGACGAAAAGATGTCCCGCTTGCTCGGAAACTGCGCTGGCGGCGATTTCCGGTTTTCCGACCAGCCCTTGGACTCTTGTTCTCGTATTCGTGATGGTCTTCTGGGTCGGATAAGCCGATTCTAGTCCTTCGTGGACCTTCGCCAGTTTCTCGAAAGTCAGGTCTGGCGCATCGACTCGCAGGTCGATGAGCGCTTCAGTTATCGGAGCGCGAGTATAGTGCCTGCCCGTTCCCACGAAACAATCCTATTCCAGACTCGTTACGTTTCAAACCTGGAGAAGTTCAGCCGTGCAACAAGATCAGGCTTCCACCGCCTCCAGCAACATCTCCGCGATGTCGAGCTGCTGGACCGATTCTCGGCTCTTCTCGGCCAGTCCGTCGGTCAGCATTCTCATGCAGAACGGACACGCGCTCGCCACCGCGTCGGGGTTCGTTTCGAGAAGTTGCTCGGTGCGCTCGGCGCTCACGCGCTTCGTGCCGGGCTCCTCTTCTTTGAACATCTGTGCGCCGCCCGCCCCGCAGCACATGCCGCGATCGCGCGTGGCCGTCGGCTCCACCAGCGTCAGGCCGATCGAACGCAGCGCCTCGCGCGGCGCGTCGTACACCTCGTTGTACCGGCCCAGGTAGCACGAGTCGTGATAAACCACTTTCTTCTCCACCCGCCGCGTCGCCTTGAGCTTGCCCTTCGCCAGCAGGTCGGCCAAAAACGTCGAATGGTGCACCACGTCGAACCGGCCGCCGAAGTCGGGATACTCGTTGAGCAGCGTGTTGAAGCAGTGCGGACAGCTCGTGACGATCGTCTTCTTCGCCACGCCGTAGTTGTTGAGCACTTCGACGTTGGCTTTGGCGAACATCTGAAAGAGGTATTCGTTGCCCGCTCGCCGCGCCGGGTCGCCGGTGCACTGCTCCTCGCCGCCGAGAATAGCGAAATCGACGCCCGCCTGCTGCATCAGTTTCGCTGTCGCCTGCGTGATTTTCTTCGCCCGTTCGTCGAAGCTGGGCATGCAGCCGATCCAGAAAAGCACCGCCGCTTCGGGATGCTCGGCCAGCGTCTTGATGTTCATTCCTTCGGCCCAATTGGCGCGGTCGCCGGACGAGAAGTTCCACGGATTCGCGTTGGTCTCCAGTCCGCGAAACGCGGACTGCAACTGCTGCGGAAACTCCCCGCGCTCCTGCGCGAGGTAGCGGCGCATGTCGACGATCTTGTCGACGTAGCTGATGAAGACCGGGCATTCCTGCTCGCACGCCCGGCAGGTCGTACAGGCCCAGAGCACTTCCGGATCGATCACGCCGTCGACAAGATCGATTCGATGTGCGCCGTTGCCCCCTCCATTGGTAGGAGGGGACTCAGCGGAGCTACCGCCCGTCGCTTGCGCTCCGGGTTCGGATTCACCGCGCCCTGACGATCGCGGCGCGGATGCACCCACCAGCGCGGTCTCATGTTTGTAGAGAAAGTTGCGAAGGTCGAGCGTCAGATGCTTGGGCGAAAGTTTTTTGCCTGTCTTGGTGGCCGGGCAATGATCGCTGCATCGTCCGCACTCCGTGCAGGTGTAGAAATCAAGAATTGACTTCCAACTGAACTGGTCGATGCGGCGGATGCCCAGCGTCTCTTCGCGTTCGAGCTTGCCGTCGATGTCGTCAATCGGCGGCAGCCGGGCGGGCGAAAGACTCTGCAAGTAGACGTTCGGAATGCCGGTGATGACGTGAAAGTGCTTGGAATAGGGCAGAAGGTTCAGGAAGATCAGCACCAGCGCCGAATGAGTCCAGAAACCGGCATGACCGAGGACGACCAGCAAACTGTCCGGCGCAGCGCCGAGCACCATGGCCGCAATCGATCCGGCCGGTTCGTACGCGACGAATCCGATGCCCGACCCGGCGGCGCTCGCGGCGCGGGCGATCGAAGCGCCGTCATACAGAATGTCCGCAAACATCATGACGAGAATGATGCCGAGGATGAGCAACCCTTCGCCGCTAAGCGTCATGCGTGAGAGCCGCTTTACGACGCGAAAGTAGACGAAGACCAGCGTGCCGAGAATTACAAGAACGGCGAAGATGTCCTTGAGAAACGCGTAGCATTTCCCGATGAGGCCGTCGGTGCCGAGAATCCAGAGATCAAACGACGGATCGAAACCGCGGCCCCAGAGGACAAGTGTGCGCGGAAGGAGAATCAGGAAACCGGAAAAAATGAGCATGTGCGCGAAGCCCGCGAGCGGGTAGCGCCTCATTCGGGCCTGTGCGAAGCCGTATTTGATCGTACGTCGAATGCGTTCGCCGACGTTGTCGAAGCAGTCCTCGCGCGCCCCGACCATCATCAGCCGCCATCGCCGTCGCGCGGACCAGGCGAAGTATCCCCAGCCGCCAACGAGCAACAAGGTCATGAAAAGTGGAGACATAGACGCCTCAAATCAATGTGAAATCAGAATTGGTGAATGGCGAAGCGAACCACTGGTGAGATTCCCTCTCTTTTCCAACCAATTGCCTCTGCATCCTGCATTCCCACTAATGGGCTTTCGCCTTCTGGAACTCCTGTGTCAATAGCGGCACCAAGGCGAACAGGTCGATGACGCAGCCGTAAGTCGCCACCTTGAAGATCGGTGCGTCCTTCTTGGTGTTGATGGCGACGATCACCTTGCTGCCGCGCATGCCCGCGAGGTGCTGAATCGCCCCGTCGATGCCGCAGGCGATGTAGAGACGCGGCGTCACGACCTTTCCGGTGAGTCCCACTTGGCGCGTGTGCGGCTGAAAGCCCGCGTCACACGCGGCTCGCGATGCGCCAACGGCACCGTCGAGCGATTGAGCCAACTCGTGAATGATCTTGAAGTTCTCTTCGGATTTCAGCGATCGCCCGCCGGAGACCACCACGTCGGCCTCGGTCACATCCTTCACCCCTGAACTTGTCGAGGCGATTTCCTTGATCGTCACGCGCTTGTCGGCGTCGGAAAGCGAAAGCGGAATAGCCTGCGTTTCGGCCGTCGCGCCGGCTTGCGGTTCGTTGGCTGAATAGGCGTTGCCGCGAACCGTGGCGACCTGCAATCGGCTGCCGGAGAGCCGAAACTTCGCGCTGAACTTTCCGGCGTACATCGGCTTGGTCACGATCAGGTCCGCGCCCTCCAGCGAAACCTCCGTGCAGTCGATCGCCAGCGCGGCGAGCTTTCGCGCGGCCACGCGAGATGCCAGATCGCGCCCCATGAACGTCGTCGGGACCAGCACGATTTTCGGTTTGGCCGCGTCGATCGCCGAACACAGTGCAGCGGCGTAGGGCCTCGCGCGATACAACGCCAGTTGGGCGTCATCGACCGAATAGACTTTTTTCGCGCCGAAGGTTGCCGCCTGTTTGGCAATCTCGCCAACGTTCTGACCGACGACGACAGCCTCGGCCTGTCCGCCGGTTGTGCCCGCGAGTTTCGACGCCAGCGCCAGCAGTTGCCACGAGGCGGGAAGCGATTTTCCGTTTCGCTGTTCGACAAATACTAAAACGTTGTTGCTCATGTCGTTTGTTCCGGCCTATTGGAAATCATTTTGTTTACTGATCATTCCCAATCTGTTTGGGTCAATTTGTCGCTCGCAACATCAAAGGACTTTTGCTTCCTCACGCAGAAGTCGCACCAACTCCCTGGCCATCGCATCCGGTTCGCCTTCGATGAACTTGCAGTCGGGTCGTGGCGGCGGCGGCGCGACGGACAGCAGATGCGTGCCGGCTTCGGCGGCGTCCTTGCCGGGAATGTCCTTCGAGGTCATCACCGTCACCGGTTTTTTCTTGGCCTTCATCAGGTTCGGCAGGGACGGATACCGCGGCTCGACCAGTCCCTTTTCGATCGTGAGCAGCGCGGGAAGCGGGCAATCGACGACTTCCTCGGCACCTTCGATGCGTCGCCGCGCCATGAAGGACTTGCCGTCGGAGGCAAACTCCAGATTCGTGACCGCGCCGACGTGGGGCAAGTCGAGGAACTCGGCCAATGCCGGACCCACCGCACCGGCGTCGAGGTCAATGTTGTACTTGCCGCAGAGGATCAGATCGAATCCTCTTTCGTCCTTCTTCACGGCCTGTGCGATCGCGTAAGCGTAGAAAAGCTCATTGAAGGAATCGAATTTCGGGTCGCACAAGTGAATGCCCGAATCGGCGCCCATCGCCAGGGCCACGCGAAGGGCCTCGGCGGCCTTTTCAGGACCGAGCGTCAGCGCCACGATTTCAGATACATCGCCTCGCTTTTCGCGAAGCTGGACGGCCAGCTCGACTCCGAACTCGTCGAATGGGTCGCTGACCAGCTTCACGCCGGCGGGATCAATGCCCTTGCCGTCCGCGGCGACCTTGATGGTGGCGTTGGAGTCGGGAACCTGTTTCACGATGGTTAAAATACGCATTTCAACGACCTCCTCCGGCATGGGTCTCGCATTTCCCATGCCATGACTTCCTGTTTGGCACCCCATGATAGCAGTTTTCGTCGTGTTGTGCAGGGAGCGGGCCTCTCAAGTGCCCGCAAGTCAAAGGCCTTTTTGACAGACTCGGGAAATCTTGGATAGGTCGGAAGAATCTACCACGTAAAAGAGTCGAATCGTTACAACTGCGGCGCAGGCGATGCCCTTCGAGAATGTAGATCGGCTGACGTTCCTTGCGACCGCGAGGCTCAATGTGTGTCTCTCAAGTTCTTGCGCTCGTAACGTGCTGTTCGGAATCAAGCACAACAACATCCGCGCGGGTCGTAGGGTCACGACGATCGCGAGCGATTCGAGAGGCAATTTCTTTGACGCAGGCTCATCCATGTGTTATACTTCACTAATCACCTGTACAATGCCGGAGCGGGGTGCGCTTCTACTGTAAGCGGTTGGCGGAAGCGTGAAGTGCCGCATTCATGCAGGCATTGGGATGTCCGCGCCAGTACCAATTCACCATGCCGGCGTTTCGGTCGAACGGGAGAGAATAAATCCTCCCGACTCGATTGGGGCGAGTTTCGGCTGCGGCTTTTCGACGCGAGGTTTCACCCGCACCAACTTCTTGGCTCAGTTCAGGCAGACTGTCGCCGCAAGTATCCGCGAGATTCAGGTTCAGCGTATCAACAACACCACGCGTCGCGATCGTTCTCGACGCAACGCGCACCACTTCTACTGTCACGTCTTCAAGGGAGGGTCACATGGGATTCCACGAATGGCAACAAGGAGATTATCAGGGGGCGAATGAGGTCGGGATAATCAGTCGAATCCGAAGACTTACAAGAGCGCTGTATTTTTTGCCTCCATTGGTCCTGATACTTGGGTCGTTCCTGCCCAGCGAAACGGTCGTGGCGGATTGGCAACCGAGCGACGGGCACAAAATGCACTATCCGCAGCTCCCGGATGAGGAAGGGTGGGACGTCAACGCAACTCAGCCCAACATTCTCGCGGATGACTGGCGATGTTCGCAAACGGGCGTCATTACCGACATCCACTTCTGGGGTTCCTGGCGAGACATGAACGGCGACGGCGTCGGCGATGTCGGGCAAATCCGTCACTTCGTGATTAGCATTCACGAGGACATACCGGCCGGACAGGATCCGCTGGTGCCGTGGAGCCATCCCGGCTTGACGTTGCGAGAGTGGGAAATCTCGCAGTTCGGCGTCGTGTCGATCGATCCTCCGTCGCTGGAGGCGTGGTTTGATCCGGCCACGGGGACGGTCGTTCCGAACGATCACCGTGCGTATTTCCAGTACAACATGACCAACCTCGATACGATCGTTCCCAACCCCTTTACGCAGATCGAGGGGACAATCTATTGGCTTAACATCTCCGCAGTCTTGGTTGATCCGCTGGGAACCCAGTGGGGCTGGAAATCTTCGCGTGACCATTTCAACGACGACGCCGTTTGGGCGCTTTGGGGCGCGCTCAATTGGACCGAAATGTACGAACCGCCGCGCTTTAATCGGTTCGACGCGAGGATGGGTCCGGCGAACCAGCTCCTCGGCGGCGGAGGGACGAATTTCTTCGGCAACGGTTGGTATGAATACCCGCAAAGCGGGTGGTGGAACATCTGGTTCTACGACAACCCGTTCACGTTCGACCATTCAAAAGACATTCAGCTTTCATTCGATGTGGAGGTGATCGATCCGGCGAACTTCGTTGAGATCGCGGTCAACTGGTCGACGCCGGAATGGTCCTTCGAGGGGAATCCGCCGGGCATGCCGCGTCAACCGCCGATTCCGCCCGTCGATGAGACCCTGTACATCGGACGGCAGCCCTTTGTTGCAGGTCCGCTGCCGGTCGGCATTCAGCACTTCGACATTCCGTTTCAATTACCGAACTTCAACCCCGAATGGGTTTCCATCGACATCCGAGGCGAGAACTTCAGCATCACCAACGGTCAAATCAATCACGTCTGCGTGGGTACGTCGCTTGATCTCGCCTTCGTCATCACCGGCGGCTGCAAGTGTGACGCGGACGTCAACGGCGACGGAATCCTGAACATCGCGGATTTCGTTCAGTTCATTTCGTGCTTCGGCGCTCCGCCGATCGGCTTCTGTGCGAGTTCGGATATCAACTGCGACGGCGCCATCGACATGCAAGACTTCATCGCGATTCACTGCCAGTGGTACGGTCGTCCTCCCAACTACTGCTGCGCACCGATCGTCGGGGCCTGCTGCCTGCCGTCGCAGGCGTGCCGCCAGCTGACGGCCGCGGATTGCGCACTTCAAAGCGGGACGTATTACGGCGACGGATCGGCCTGCGGCAACGGACAGACGCTCGACCCCGAAGCGTGTTGCTACCCGGACGGCTCTTGCGCGATGGCCGACCCATTCTGCTGCGAGCAGGCGGGTGGGACTGCGCAGGGCCAAGGCACTGTCTGCACCCAGACCGAAGCCTGTTGTCTGCCCGGCGGAATCTGCCGCGATGTCGATCCGCTCTGCTGTGATGATCTGGGTGGCGTAAGCCAAGGGGCGGGCACGGACTGCACGATTCCGGGAATCTGCCTCACGTTGTGTCCGGTTCCGTCCGACCAGACGTGGTGCCAGAGCCTGCAAACGCGGGATTGTCAGAATCCAACCGCCGTCGATTCCTGCCTGCCGCGCGTGGTGATCTTCCCGGGTCCGACTTCCGGACCGATCATCGAGCTGTGCGACTGCCTGTCGCCGAGCGATTGCGGAGCGGTGGACATTCGGCCGTCGGGACCGAACTTCGTCGTCTCATGTCCGGGACCATGCCCGCCGGGTCTGGATTGCCAGCTTCATTACAACGGAACGCCGACCGGCAGGCAGTCAACAACGTCTGATCTGATTCCGCCGAACACAACGGTTACTTGCGCGTGCGCTGCGGTACCTCCGGAAGCGTGCTGTTTGCCCGATGGAACGTGCGTCAACACGACACCCGCCAACTGTCAGTCGCAGGGCGGGCAATCGCAAGGACCGGGCACGCAGTGCAGTCAGCCTCAGGCTTGCTGTCTGCCGGGCGGAGTTTGTCGAAATGTCGATCCGCTCTGCTGCGATGATCTGGGCGGAACGCCGCAGGGTCCGGGAACGGTGTGTACCGCGAACATTGCCTGTTGTCTGCCGAACGGACAATGCGCCGACGTCGATCCGCTTTGTTGCGACGACATCGGCGGATCGCCGTCTCCGACGGGCGCGTCGGCGTGCGCGGGCGACCTGAACGGGAACGGTGTCGATGACGCGTGCGAAGTCATCATCGTGCAGGCGTGCTGCCTGCCCAACGGCACCTGTACCGAAGTGGAATACAACCGCTGCGTGGCGCTCGGCGGCGATCCGCAGGGACCGAATACGGTTTGCGATCTGCGGGTCTGTCGGCCGATCAAATGGGCACAGCCGCCGACTTATGGTCCGAATCTCATCGCGCCTCCACCATGTTTCCGGGGTTGGGATGAGCCGTCGAGCTTCGTTACCGGTCCGATCGTTGCCGACGACTGGGCCTGCGAAACGAACCAACCCGTTACCGACATCCACTGGTGGGGTTCGTATCGGGGCTGGACGACGCAGTCGCCGCCGCCGATCGGTCCCGGATTCCCGGACACGTTCCACATCGGCATCTGGACCGACGTGCCGGTCAATGTGGATCGGCCCTTCAGCCATCCCGGAACGATGATCCGTGAGTGGTTCGTGCCGCGCGCGGAATTAAATGAGCGGTACTTCGGGTGTGACACTTACCCGGGCCAGCCGCAGGATACGTGCTTCCGCTACGACTTCGAGATTCCGCCGGGGCAGTGGTTCCATCAAGCGCCCGCGCCGAACGCGACCATCTATTGGATCGCCATTTCAGCGATGTACCCGGCTTTCTGTGCGTGCGACGGCGACGTCGACGGCGATGGCCAAGTCGACCTGGCCGACGTGACTCGCGTCGTGCAGTGCATGCAGGGGCAACCGGTCGATTGCACGAAAGCTGATGCCAACTGCGACGGAAGCATCAATCAAGGGGACGCTGATGCAGCCGTTTGCCTATTCCAAGGGGGGACGCCCGAACAGTGCTGCCCGGGAGCCGGCGTCGCGCCGGAGTTTCCGTGGGGATGGAAGACTCGCGAGCATTTCTTCAACGACGACGGCGTCCGCATCCTGGTTCCGCCCGCTCCCGGTATTGGTGCGGACTTCCTCGACGGAGTTCCCATCGAAACGGCGGACGGAAAGTCGTGGGACCTGGCGTTCGTGTTGACCACGCGAGCCAAGGCCGGTCTCAAATGGGAGCAGTGGCCGAGTCAGAACCTGCCAGGACTCCACGCCCATGACGGCATCCGGCTCGCCGACAATTGGGAATGCAGGGGCGGAAGGGTGACCGACCTGCACTGGTGGGGCAACTATGAACGTGACCCCTTCGGACAGGAAATTCGAGGCGGCGGCATCCAGTGCATCAACCTGAGCATCCACCGCAATCGACCCGTCCTGCCGTGGTGTCTGCCCGAAGAACCCGCTGACTGGGGCGTGTGCGCGTTGTTTGATCCACTGAACGAACGTGACACCGGCCTCACCAACAATGAGGGCAGCAAGATCTACCTGTATGACTTCTATCTGCCGGACGGATTCGCCCAGACGATCGGCGAAGTGTATTGGCTGGACATCGAAGCACAGTCGAACAACCCGCAGGATCCGGCATTGTGGCGATGGCAGGAAAACAAGCGCGACTCCGTTCCGCGAATCTGCCCAGCCGCTCAGCGTTCGATGCCTCCGCCGCCGTTCGTGTGGAGTTCGATCGAGTGGCCGCCGATTCCGCCCGATCCTCCGCGGTACAGCGAGATGGCCTTCCGCGTGACATCGCGTCCCTATCCGCCGGATTCTGATCCAACCGGCGTCGACAAGACGCGGTTCATCTCGTTCGCACCGGGCAATCCCGGCGAGCAGACCGCGCTGATGGTCCGATTGACCTCGCTGCACCACCCGAATCCGCCGTATACCGGCGGCGCGGCCGCCGACTTTACCGCGTTCGAGGGCGAAGTTCTCTGGGTAGGACCGCCGGCACAATACATCGAGTCGGCCAGCAGCGGGGTGCAATTCTGGGCATCCAAGCTCCAATGTGCGCCGCACTATCAGGATTGGTCGACGGTCGGCTTGCTACACGTGACGGGTGAAGCGATCGTGCCGAGTTCCCAATACGACGTGCAGGCGGTTGCACTTGCCTGTCAAAACGAAGAAATCGGTTGTGCGGACGCCTCGACTTTGTTGGGAATCAGAACGACCCGTTGGGGCGACGTGGCGGCACCGTTCAACCCGCCGGATCCGTCAGTTCAGCCGGCGTTCAGCGACATCGGTGCGCTGGTGGATAAGTTCAAGAGCGTGCCGGGCGCTCCGATCAAGGCTCGCGCGTTGTTGATGGGTGTGGATGCTCGCGGTGACATCAACATCACCCCGGACGTCGGCTTCACGCACATCGCGGGTTGTGTGGACGGCTTCAAGGGCCTGCCGTATCCGCACAAGCCGGGAAAATGCGGCGGCGCGGGCGGCGCGTGTGCTTCGGACGCGGATTGCACGGGCGGCAATTCGCCTCCATGTACGTTATGCCCATGACTCAAGAGCGACGCGATGACGGGATGATCGATTCGGCAAAAGGGCAGGAACGCCGTTCGGAAGAGGATCGAAGCGATTGCGAAGCAGTTAACGACCGGCATGCAGGCTCTTTGTTTTGGACGCCGTGATGTTCCGACGTCAACCCGGCCTGCGCCTCGCGGAGCAAAGATGTCGAGCGGCGAGAACGAGGTGTCGGCCAACCGGTGATGATCGACCTCATGCCGGCTGCTATGCCACGCGCCCGCTGGGTCCGATAAATGCGGCTTGTTTCATCCGCCCAAGAACTTCGCAACGCTTTTGGAGTTGGTGCGTTAGAAGGACAGCGATCGCAGCTCGGTAAGACTGAGAACTCGTGTTCCGCTGTCGGCTGAATCGCCTTGTACGCGGATGCGCATTGTCCCATTCCGCGAAAGAGCTGAGTCTAGCGCGCCGATGAGACTCTGAATGGTGAACCACTGAGCCCGCGAAGGGAAAGGGGTTGATTCGGCGACGCGGTCCACGCGGATCCGAACCGTATGAGGCGAGTCGTAGGGGGGTGTCTGTCGGGACCACCCGCGGGCGCGCATCGGCCGACCCGCGACGTTGACGTAAAAATGGATTCCACCGGGTTCGGCTTGCGCCGCTAAGGAAGTGCCCCCGACGGGTTCCGCCGGTCCAGCGACAACTTCGACTTCCCGCCACTGATCCTGTTGGATTTCGACGGCCTGAATGACAAGCGATCGAGTCAAAGCGTGAACATCTTCAGCGGAAAGCGATTCGGCATGCACGGCGGTGGAAGGATCGAGCCAGTGAAGAGCGACGGCCGTGCTCGTCATGGCGAGGGCGAGACACCCGAGAGTTCTGAACATCCGAGCGTGTTGTTTCATTTCGATCGGAGGGGCCAATCAGGTCGCTGGATCGTTGCTGTGTCCGGCACCGCGGGTCGTCATAGTTTGGACGCTAAACTATGTCGCATCGCACGTGCGGAACAATGACGGGCGACCGCTCACCCGATCATTCATCGGCGGAAATCGTTGCGATACTTTTGCGATTCTATGACAACGCGCGACGGTTGCAAGAATGCGCGCACCGATTGAGTGGATATAAGCAATCGTACTGGAACGATTCATGGAGCGACGTGACACGGCGCGCCGAACGACGGATCACTGAATTGAAGCTATTTACCGCAATAATCGATGATTCGTGCGATCTCGCGACGAAGATCGGAGCGAGGGACGATGCGATCGACGAAGCCGTGCTCCAGCATGAACTCCGCTGTCTGGAATCCCTCGGGAAGTTCGGCGTTGATCGTGTTGGCGATGACACGCGGTCCGGCAAATCCGATCATCGCTTTGGGTTCCGCCATGATCACGTCGCCAAGACTTGCGAAGCTCGCCGCCACACCGGCTGTGGTCGGATCGGTCGCCACCACAATGTATAGCCCGCCGGCGTCGTCTAATCGCGCCAGCGCCGCAGAGGTCTTGGCCATCTGAACCAGTGAAATCATCCCTTCCTGCATTCGTGCACCGCCCGACGCGGTGACCATGACGAAAGGAAGATTCTCATCAATGGCGCGTTCAATGGCACGGGTGACCTTTTCTCCAACGACCGCTCCCATCGAAGCCATGATGAAGGACGGGTTCATCACGCCGAGAATGACGGGTCGGCCTCGGATGAAGGCGCGTCCGACGACGACGGCATCGGTCTCGCCGGTTTTCTCACGTTCGCGATTGAGCCTCTCAGTGTAGGGAATGCGGTCCTTGAACTGGAGCGGGTCGGTCGAGCGGAGGTCCTGGGCGAATTCCTCGAAGGAGCCGGGATCGGCGAGCTGTTCGATACGCACGCGGGCGTCAACACGGCGATGGTGGCCGCATTCGAGACAGACGTGGAGGTTTTCGGCGACTTCCTTCTCGTAGACCATGTGCCCGCAGGCTTCACAGCGGGTCCAGAGTCCGGGAGGCACGCCTTGTCGTTCTTCCGCCATCGTTGCTACTCCCCCGCCGCCTTGGCGGCCAGTTCGTGAAGACGCTTCATCGCGGCGACGGGGTCTGTTTTGCCGTAGATCGCCGTTCCGGCGACGAACGTGTCGGCGCCGGCCGCCGCCGCCGCCGCGATGGTATTCTCATCGATTCCCCCGTCGATTTGCAAACGCTGGTCGGGACGGAGCCGTTTTCGTAGTTCGGTTACCTTTGGCAGTACGTCGGCGATGAACTTCTGACCGCCGAAACCGGGCCAGACGCTCATGACCAGAACCAGATTCACTGTCGAAAGCACGCGCTCAACGGCCTTGATCGGCGTGGTCGGGTTCAGGCAGACTCCGGCGGACGCGCCGAGGTCGTGTATCTGATCGACGAGTGCGGACGTTTTATCCGCGACTTCTATATGAAAGGTAATGTGGTCGCAGCCGGCCTTCACGAAGGCTTCGGCGTAACGCCCCGGCTCGGAGATCATCAGGTGGGCGTCGAAGAAGAGCTTCGTGCGAGGTCGGAGGGACTTAATCACCGGCACGCCGAAGCTGATGTTGGGAACGAAGTGGCCGTCCATGACGTCGAGGTGGAGCATCTCCGCCCCGGCGTTTTCGACCAGCGCGGCGTCTTCGGCCAGTCGGGCAAAATCGGCCGAGAGCAACGACGGGGCCATGCGGACGGCCGGCGCAGCCAAGGCAAACTCGCGTCGTTGTGTGATCGTGGATGCGGCCATAGTGTCGTTTGGTTTCACGCGTCGTCGAGGATGTCAATCGGCAGAAAGGGTTTGCCCTCCAGAAACTCCAGCGATGCTCCACCGCCGGTGGAGATGTGAGTCATGCGCTGGACCATGCCCAGCTTGTCCAAAGCAGCAGCGCTGTCGCCGCCGCCGACGATCGAAATCGCGCCATGATGAGTGACTTCGGCGATGGCTGTAGCCATGGCGAGCGTTCCGGCGTCGAAGGGCGGAACTTCGAAGACGCCCATTGG
This sequence comes from uncultured Phycisphaera sp., assembly GCA_964486335.1. Taxonomy (GTDB): domain Bacteria; phylum Planctomycetota; class Phycisphaerae; order UBA1845; family UBA1845; genus CAZAMB01. Next base: position 100,859 of record CAZAMB010000001.1, read on the forward strand.
TCCGTTCCAGACGACGGTCTTCGCGGTCAGAATCGTCGCTCGAAAGGCCTGCATCGTCTTGGGACCGATGTCGAGACCCATCTTGTCGGGCGGAATGGCTGCGTCACAGTCGGTCTTGGCTGTTCCGGGCTTGATCTCGGCGGCGACCACGGAATCAACCGGCAGCATCAGGCGATTGCCTGCGGACCGGCGAAGCTCGCGAGCGGTGTCGAACAGCGCCGGTTCCACCAAGCTTCGACCGACCTGCATGCCGTCCGCGGCGAGAAACGTGTAGGCCATCGCTCCGCCGACGAGGATCGTGTCACACTTCCCCAGCAGCGAGCGGATCACTCCCAGCTTGTCGGAGACCTTGGCCCCGCCGAGGACACAGACGAACGGCCGCTTCGGGTTGGAAAGCGCATCACCGAGGAACTTCAACTCTTTCTGCACGAGGTAGCCGCAGACACGGGGCTTGCCACTCATCTTCCGCGGCACTGTCAACATGCTTGCGTTGTCGCGGTGGCAGGTGCCGAAGGCGTCGTTGACGTAGGCGTCGCCGAGCGCCGCGATCTGTCCTGCAAAGACGTCCTTTTTCTCACGAAGCGTTGGGTCCGCGGCTGCTTTCTTGTCCTTGATGGTTTCCGCAGGGTGGAAGCGGAGGTTTTCCAAAAGGCAAGCCTCGCCGTCGCGGAGCGAGCCGACGGTCTCGACGACCTTCGGGCCGATGCAATCGGGCAATAGCGAGACCTTCGTTCCAAGAAGTTCCGACAGCCGAGCGGCAACCGGCGCCAGTGTGTACTTTTGCTTCTGATCGGGTTCCTCGTCAGGTCGGCCGAGGTGGCTCATCAGGACGATTCGTCCACCGCCTGCGAGGAGTTTCTTGACGGTCGGCAGGGCCGCGCGAATGCGGCGATCGTCAGTTATAGCGCCAGCGTCGTCGAGCGGCACGTTAAGGTCGAGCCGAGCAAGCACGCGTTTTCCGCGAAAGGCGATGTCATCCACGGTTTTCTTCATGTCAGAAAATCCGAAAGCGGCAAACGAGTAACCGAACTAACGACGCGATTTTCGCCCGCCACCGCGCGACCGTCTACCATTGATCGGTTCAATCCGCTTGATGTGAACGGGATCGATGTACGCCTTTTCCTGTGGAAAATCTTCAGGGTTGGACGCCAGTCCGATGACGATTTCGGAACGGCCGACAATCATGAAGTCATGATGAAGGACGTCATAATGCGAACCATCGGAAACAAAAACCCGAATTGGATGAAACGGGTGTTTCCGAATATGCGCTCGAATGTCATCCAGTCGCATGGCAAACTCACAGCTTCGCCACTCGCGCGATCAGGTCGCCGGTGCGGCTGGCATACCCCCACTCGTTGTCGTACCACGACACGACCTTCACCATGTTTCCGCCCGCGGCGGGCATGGTCATCGTGCTCTGCGCGTCGACGATCGAGCTGTGCGGATTGCCTATGATATCGGAGCTGACCAGCGGATCTTCACTGTACTCGAGGATGCCGCGCATCTTCCCCTCTGCTGCGTTCTTCAGCGCGGCGTTGATTTCAGCAGATGTAACGGATTTCTTCAGCGTCGCGACAAAGTCCACGATCGAACCGTCCGCGACCGGAACCCGCAACGCGAACCCGTTGAGTTTGCCGTTGAGTTCGGGAATCACCTTGCCGACCGCCTTGGCTGCACCCGTCGTGGTCGGAATGATATTGACCGCCGCCGCCCGGGCTCGCCGCGGATCCTTGTGAACCAGGTCGGAAACACTCTGGTCATTCGTGTACGCATGAACCGTGGTCATCAACCCTTCAATCATGCCAAACGAATCGTTGAGTACTTTCGCGATCGGCGCGAGGCAATTCGTCGTGCAACTGGCGTTGGACAGGCAAGTTTGCGACGCCGACAGCTTGTCGTCGTTGACTCCGAGCACGACGGTCAGGTCCGGCTCGTCGCTTGCCGGTGCGCTAAGAATGACTTTCTTCGCGCCGGCCTTGAGATGGTCGCCGTAGCCGCCCTTTTCGCTGCTTCGCTTGGTGAAGACACCGGTGGATTCAACGGCCACATCGACGCCGAGTTTTCCCCAGGGAAGATTGGCCGGTGCGCGCTCGCTGAGTACCGCGATTTCCTTGCCGTTGACGATGAGCGCCTTGTCGGTCGATTCCACGGTTCCCTTGAAGCGACCGTGGACCGAGTCGTACTTGAGAAGCTGTCGGAGGATCGCCACATCGCTCAGGTCGTTGATAGCAACGACTTCAAAATCCGCCGGTCGACTCGCCAGCACGCGAAACACCAAACGCCCAATTCGCCCAAACCCGTTGATCCCAACTCGTACGGCCATGTTCATTCACTCCAACACCACGGTTCGCGATGCGAACCTTCCTCGAACTCCACGTCGTCCAAGCTACGAGTTTGCCTGAATCCGGTCAAGAATGGGACTGTTACCTATACGAACGAAACAGGCTTGCGATGCAAACAGTTTCGCTTTGCATTATTGTTAAAATAATGGCAAGATACTGGAATGTTCGGCGTCTTTCGCATCTTCAGCCCATCGACGTCGTTAAGTTATTTGCTAGTGATGATCCTTGTAGCTTTTGAACCGGTCGAAGTCTTCGCCCAACCGGATGGCTACGAGGGATACCAGGTCCTGCGAATCAAAGTGAGCGATTCATCGGACCGGCAATGGATTGAACAACTTCAGCTTGCGAACGATGGCGTTCAAATCTGGTCGGATGAGGTTGGACGGGAGTTTGTCGACGTTCGTGTTTCCCCCTCGGTCAAGAACGAGCGAACGTTTGGGGACCTTTCTTATACGGTTCTAATCGAGGACTTGCAAGTTCATATTGATCAGCTTTATGCGTCGGGGCCGCACGACGGGTTTTTCAGCGCGGCCCGAAGTTATGAGCAACATGTGCAATTCATGGGAGAATTGGCGGCGGCGTTTCCGCAACTTGTAGACGTGTTTTCAATTGGGAATTCGGTTGAAGGGCGCCCTTTGTGGGTGATGAGAATATCGGGGAGCAGCTCGGAGAAGCCGGGAATGATGTACCACGGTGCCCAGCACGGCAACGAGACCGTCGGTGCTGCGATTGTGGCATTCCTTGCAAATCACTTATTAACCAATTACGAGACCGATCCGGAAATCGCCTCGCTGGTGAATAATCTTGAATGGTTCTTGCTGCCAATCATGAACCCAGATGGGTATAATCGGTTCAGCCGATACAACAGTCGTGGCGTGGATTTGAACCGCAATTGGGGTGGAATCGGCGGTCCCGCCAACGCCTTTTCGGAGCCTGAGACCGCCGCCATGCGGGATCTTTTTGTCGCCCGGCCGAATATACGCGCCCATATCGATTTCCATGGTTACGTTTCGTGGATCCTTTGGCCGTGGGGACACACCGCAACTCATACTGAGGATCATGAGATCTTCGCCCACCTGGGACGGCGATTTCGTTATTTGGTCGGTCCTCCCTACTCCGATGCGTACAAGATAGGGACGATCTGGGATGTTGCTTATCCCGTGATCGGCGGCTCGACGAATTATACTTACGGCACGCACGGGATTTGGGCATTTACGTTCGAAGCCCCTTCTTCATCGCTTCCCGAGATGTGCAATGTTTTCCTTTCGCCCATGCTTTTCTTTCCTCGCTGGATCCTCAAGTGCGGCGACGATTGGCTTGCACGCGCCGACAGAGATCCGCTCCTAGGGTTTACCGACTGGAATGAAAACGATATCCCGGATGTATGTGAAGGAAAAGGTGACCTTGACGGGGACGGGAACATCAGGAGCAATGACTTTTCACTTTGGGCCGGTTGTTCGAACGGTCCTTCTCGACCTTACCTGGGAGCCCAGTGTCGTCTCCTTGATTTTAATGACGATAACGACATTGATCTGGCCGATTATCGCGTCTTTGCGTTGTCATTTGGAGACGGGCATTAACGAAGTATTCCACGAAACCAATTAAATACGGCAAGCCCCTAGCGAGGTCTCGTTGATCCGAAGGGAAAACTGGCTTGGCAAACGCGCGCGATGGCGATTACGTTTTGGGCACCAGCGATGAAGAACTTATTCGATTGGGATTCCAGCATCGCGCGTGGGGAGAGTGCGCCTACGCCATTTGGGAACGTGCGGGGTTCGGCCCGGGACAAACGATTCTCGATGTTGGCTGCGGACCGGGATTCGCTGCGATGGACCTGGCGAGGATTGTCGGACCTCGCGGACGCATCATTGCGGTGGATGAGTCCGCGAGGTTTCTCGATCACTTGAACGGTCAAATTTCCGCACAGAACTTGTCGCAAATTGAAACTCGAAAGGCCGACGTTACGTCATTGCAGCTACCGAACCAAAGCATCGACGGCACCTACGCTCGATGGGTGCTGTGTTTCGTAAACAACCCAATGGCCGTAGTCACCGCCGTGGCTGCGGCCCTTCGTCCCGGGGGCGCGTTCGCGGTTCAGGATTATTTCAATTACCGGGCGATTGCACTCGCCCCCCGCAGCGCCATTTTTGCGAAAGTGATAGACGCGGTTGAGTTAAGTTGGCGAAGGCACGGTGGCGATCCGGACATTGTCGCGCGCCTGCCCGCGATGATGCGTCAATGCGGGCTGGAAGTGCGGGAGATTCGGCCGATCGCGCGCGTCGGTCGACCCGGCTCTGCGCTGTGGGATTGGCCGACAACGTTCTTTCGAACCTATGTACCCGCGCTGGTGGGCATGGGGTTGCTCACGACGGACGATCAGGCGGAGTTCGAGCGGGAATGGGTGAAACGGTCGAGCGATCCCGACACGTTTTTCTGTACACCGATGGTGTACGATGTGATCGCGGTCAAGCCGTTTGGACCGTGGTGATCGTTCCGCATCCACCGAGTTTAAGGTACGCGCCTGCTGGAATTCGACACGACCGGAGCCGTCTGAACGACTTGTTGGGATGGAATGACCATCATCGTCGTCATTCGGCCGATTATCGCACCCAGAGCTTTCCAATTCATCCTCGGCGCGGTAATGGTCGATGCGTCCAGCAATGACCACGACCATGACATCAAAAACCCGTGCGACACTTCAAGTTGGCGACGTCGGTGAATTCACCAAGACGGTGACCGAACATGACGTGTTCGGATTCGCCGACGCGTCGGGCGATTTCAACCCGCTGCACATCGACGAGGAATATGCCAAGAAAACAGTCTTCGGCCGTCGCATCGCCCACGGCATTCTCACCGCCGGGATCATTTCGACGGTCCTCGGCGGCGAGATTCCCGGCCTTGGAACCATCTTCGTCGAACTGCACATCCAATTTCGCAAACCGGTCTTTATCGGCGACACGGTGACCGCCCGCGCAACGGTGATGGAGATCATCAATCCAAAACGAGTGCGGCTGCTGGTCGCCTGCGTCAACCAGTCGGGGGAGGACGTGGCTGTCGGGAACGCGGTGGTCGTACCCCCGAAGGAAACCCGCGTCATCGTTTGACCCGCCGTTAGATCAATCCCAATTCGGTCCTTGTGAGCGGCGAACATCAGTTCGCGCGGATTTCCCTTCGAATCGATCGCCCATCCGCTGCGTATGAGCGACGTGCCTGCTAATGCGCTGTGGCGGCGATCAATTCTGATAGCATGGTCGCGACGTTTTCTGAAGCGCTGGCGCCGCGCAGCGGTCTAACGATATTGGCCAGTTCGTCGGTCATGTTCAGGCGGGCGTCGACCGATTCTAGCAATTCGATCGCCTTCTTCGCAATCGGTTCAATCGAGAGGTAATAAGGCATGAATTCGGGAACGACCTCGCGCCCCGCGAGAATGTTCGGTAGTGAAAGAAAGGGCGTGTGAATCATCCATCGCCCGATGAGGTGATACATCAGTGGCGACGACTGGTACATCACGATCATCGGGCGGCGTCGAAAGGCGACTTCCAAGGCCGTCGTGCCCGACGCGACCAGCACAAGATCGGCGGCTTCAATCAGCTCCGCACGCCGCCATGGATACAATTCGCTTCGAATCCCGGACGCCGTTGTCGAGCGGCCGATGAGCGTGGCCACGTTCGGGCCCGCAACGGACACGCCAAAAAACGCATCGCCGAATTGCGTCGCGATTCGATTCGCCACGCCAAGCTGACCCGGAAGAACGCTCTCTACGACGTGCTTGCGCGAACCCGGAAGTAATGCAACAATCGGCGAACCTTTCGAGCGAATCTCCGCGACGACGTCGGGATCAGCCGTTTCGTCTTTCACCATGTCGTCCAGAGGATGGCCGACGAAACGAGCATCGACACCCTGGTTACGAAAATACTCCTCTTCAAACGGAAAAATGACGGCCACACGATCGCAACGGTTCCGGAGGTTGTGAATCCGGTGGGAACCCCACGCCCACATCTGCGGCGCGACGTAATAGAGCACGGGCACTCCGGCTGATTGCGCACGACCTGCCAGCGGCAGATGAAGCGTTGGACTGTCGATCACCACGACGGCCGCAAAGGGCTGCATCCGCAGGCATCGCTCTGCCGTGTTCAACATCTTGATCCCGCGACCGACGTTGGCTAGCGCGCCAAGCAGCATTCCCGCGTGACTGGTCATGTCGAAGATCGACTCGCAACCGGCATCGATCATCTTCGGGCCTGCAACTCCGATGAATCGCAAATCGGCGTTGCGGCGGCGGGCCGCGCGAATGAAAGCGGCGCCGTGCACATCGGCGCTTGGCTCGGCTGCACTGATAAAGATGGACTGCTCGAAGACGTGTTTGCCGCGACCCCCTGATGGGGTTGCTGAATCGCCGTGATGCTCGGTTTGGGGGAAGTGCGCCTCGAATTGACCGGGGGAACGGCGAGGGGTTGCTGTTATTCCTGCTTCTGCCGTCACGGATGGTAACGCTAGGTTGATCGGCGTATCGGGTCAACAGCTGGTCGACCGGCGCTCTCCATTAGGGTGTTAACTTAATTGCTGGCAACGACTTATGGGTTGTTTAACGACTCCGCCGACGTTGCCGCTCCGCTGAACGCCATCAGGAAGCCTGCAAACGCGGCGGGCCAGCGCGAGGGGTGGTCGAACTTGTAAGGGGCCGGGAATCTGATAGATTGCAGGGTTCCGGTCGATCGGTCCGGGATAGGTCAGGCAGTTACCTTTTTGGAGGTGTTTTTTGGCATCGGAGTTGGTTCGTCAGTTGGTGGATTCTGGAATCCACTACGGCCATCGCGTGAGTCGCTGGAATCCGAAAATGGCTCCGTACATTTTCGGCAAGCGCAACACCATTCACATCGTGGACATTCGGGAAACGGTGAAGGGTCTGCTGCGGGCGAAGAAGTTCATCGCGCAATTGGTGGCACGTGGTGAAGATGTGTTGTTTGTGGGTACGAAGCGCCAGGCCCGGTTGCAGGTTCAGTTGCAGGCGGAGCGGGTCGGCATGCCTTACGTCACGGAACGATGGCTGGGCGGAACGCTCACGAATTTTCGAACAATCCGTTCGCGGCTGGCGCGGCTGGAGGAACTCGAAAAGGCTGAAGCCGACGGTACGGCGCTGGAATACAGCAAGAAGATGATTTCGAGCCGCAAACGGGAGCTTTCCCGCATCAAGCGCAATCTCGACGGCATCCGCAAGATGTCTCGTTTGCCTGGCGCGCTGGTCATCATCGACGTTCACCGCGAACACAACGCCGTCAAGGAAGCCAAGAAACTGGGCATTCCGACGGTTTGTCTGATCGACACAGACTCGGACCCGGACTTCGCCGACATTCCCATTCCTGGGAATGACGATGCCATTCGCGCTATCGACACGATTCTCGTCCATTTGGGCGACGCCGTGGAAGAGGGCAAAAAGGGCCGATCCATTGCGGAAGCAACCGCGCCGGACGCCGCGGGAGGCCGAAAGCGGGCGCGCAAGGTCACGGCTCGCGGCGATGAGAGCGGAGCGAGCGATTCGGGGGAGACGCTCGTCGGCTCGCAGTCGCGGCGCGGCGAATCCGATCTGACCGCAGCCCCCACGGGCGGCGCGGACGAGCCTTCGTGACGATTCGGATTTGAAACTCTGCGACACTTGGAGCGCTCCGCCGGTTGAACGCGGTGCGCGATGGATTGTTAAATCGGAAGTCCGGCCTGAACGGGCGGGACCATGGGTGGAAGGTATCAGCGGCATGGCGGCAATCACAGCACAGATGGTAAAGGACCTGCGAGAGAAGACGGACCTCCCGATGATGGAGTGCAAGCAGGCGCTGCAGGAGTGCGGCGGCGAACTCGAAGCGGCGATGGAGTGGCTGCGAAAGAAGCACAAGGGCAAGCTGGCCGAGCGCGCCGATCGCGCGACGGGCGAGGGACGCATTGCGATTTTCATGGACGCGGCGAAGAAAACCGGGGGCATCATTGAGCTCCAGTGCGAGACGGCCCCGGTCGCCAAAAATGACCTGTTCGTCAACCTCGCGCATGCCTTTGCCAAGCGCGTGGCCGAAGGGAGCGAAGCCGCGCCTGATCCGGCGGCGATCCGCGCCGATGCCGCCCTGGACAAGATGTTCACCGAGGTGTTCGGACGCTTGCGTGAAACGATGAACCTCACGCAGTGCCGTCGCGTGACGGGCAACCATCTAGCGTCGTATGTTCACCACGACGGCAAGAGCGGGGTGCTCTTGGCGCTCAGCGCGCCTCCCAAGTCGGACAAGAATATCGGCGGAGACCTGTGCATGCACACGTTGTTTTCGATGCCGGTGGCGATCGATCGCAAGAGTGTTCCAACCGCGCAAGTGGACAAGGTTCGCAACGACGCCCGTGAACTCGCCACGGCCGAGGGCAAGCCCGCACAGATCGTCGACAAGATCGCCGAGGGCAAGGCGAATGCCTTCTTCGCCGAGCGGGTGCTGATGGAGCAGTTTCACGTCAAAACCGACGACTACGGCAAGAACGCGAAGATCGCCGACGTGCTGAAGGGCGCGGGCGTCGATGCCGTGACCGACATGGTGATCATGAAAGTGGGCGGGTAGGCGAAACGCCTAATACCCGATTTTGCTCCTTTCAGTATTCCGCGGTGCGGAAGCGCCGTTGCACCAAACTTTGCATGCCATGCCGAGCTGGTCGTCCTTGATTATATCATGGCCGAGACCCGCTGATTCGGTGGAATCGTCAGCGCCGTAATTTTCAATCCGCCGTACCGTATCTCGAAAGCGCCGTAATTTGATGGAAGACGTTTTATCGGCTAACGCCTAACGAAGAGGCGAAAACCCCCTGGTCAAGTCAGAACTGGTCAACTTTGAACCGAGCCGCACGTCAGCAAGCGGAACCGCCATCGGCCGCGGAAATCATCTTGCTCCCTGACGGTCGCGGCACGGATCACTGCGAAACTTTACCAGTACCGACAAGCCAACAGGGCTGGTTGGAAGGCGTTTCTGGTGCTATCATGCGGTGCAGCCGGGTGGACTTGCTTCGCAGAATCACCGTTCATGGCCGCCAGAAACCGGGGTTTGCAATGGGAGAATGTCGCACCATGTTTCTTCGTTTCGTTTTCTTGACCAGCATTGTCGTTTTGTCGTGGGGCCTTTCGGCACGCGCCGAAGTTTCCGTTGGAGACGCGGCTCCAGCATTGAAGATCAAGGACTGGGTCCGCGGCGACGCTGTCGATCTGTCGAAGGATGCGGGCAAGCGAGTGCATGTAGTTGAGTTCTGGGCGACGTGGTGTCCGCCCTGCAAGGCCAGCATTCCCATCCTGAACGACTACCAAAAGCGGTTTGGCAAGGACGTGGTCATCATCGGCGTGACGGATCCGGACCCCGACCGCAACTCTCCGTCGGCGATTCGCCAATTCGTCAAACAGACCGGCACGACGATGGACTATCACGTGGCCATGGACGACCGCGGCGCGACGACCGAGGCTTACATGGGTTCTGAAGCGATCGGCATTCCACAAGCTTACGTCGTGGCCAAGGATGGAAAGATCGCCTGGGTCGGTAGTCCGCTTGATCCCGCAATGGAAAAGGTGCTGAACGAAGTGGTGGCCGGAACTTTCGACGTTTCGGCGGCGAAAGAGGCATCCAACCGAGACGAGGAAATCGGCCGCCGGTTTGCCGCGCTGGATCGTGCTTTCCAACTTGGACAGATGGACACGGTCTGGAACGGTCTTGTTGAGATCACCAAGCTCGATCCCAGGAATGCGATGGCCATGGAGATCATCGCGTCGATCTACGTTTCCGAGCCGGGCAAACGGGACGACATTCGCAAGTGGGCCAATGATCACATTGTTAAGTTCGGCGAGAACCCCGAGGCCATGTCGATGTTGGCTCTGACCCTGAGTCGGATCGACGACCTCTCGCTGCGCATGCCTGATCTTGCGCTGAAGGCGGCCCGTTCGGCCTATGAGCGCTCGGAACCTAAAGATCGCCGGGTGGTCGAAGTATTCGCCCGCGCGTCGTACGAGGTCGGAGCGCTCGACCGAGCCATTTCGCTGCAGGAGCAGGCGGTGGCGTTGCCCGGGGGTGAGGGCAAGGATGAATCGCTGCGCATTCTGAGTTTTTATCAATTGTGTCGAAAACTCCAGAGCGAACAATGACTGGACGTCTCATCGTGACGCAAGCCGGCGGGCATCCATGAAACGCTACGAACGCTTTACGCCGCTTGTCACCGAAACGCGCGAGCGCCGCGACAATTTCAAGACACTTCTCTCCTGCGTTTTGCCGCGCCCGATCGCGTTTGTCTCGACGGTTTCCCGCGATGGAATCGCCAATCTTGCTCCGTTTTCGTTTTTCAACGGGGTGGGTTCCAATCCACCGGCGGTTGTCTTTTCTCCATGCACGAAGGCCGACGGAACGTCCAAGGACACGATCATCAATCTTCGAGCAGTACCGGAGTGCGTGGTCAATGTGGTTCCTTTCGACATTCGTCACGCGATGAATGAGGCTTCGTATTCATTCCCGCCTGACGTGGACGAGTTCGCCGCCGTCGGGTTTACGCCGCTGCCCAGCCGGTTTGTTCGCCCGCACCGCGTGGCCGAATCACCGATACAAATGGAATGCAAGCTGATACAGATCGTCCCTGTGGGCGACGGGCCGCTTTCAGCCAACCTTTGCATCGCACATGTGCTTTGTTTTCATATTGCCGACGAACTGCTCCTTCCTGACGGGACCGCCGATGTGAACTTGATCGATCTGGTGGGACGCCTCGGGGGTGAAGATTATTCCACGATCCGAGATCGATTCTCGCTTCCCAAGCCGGACCCCTCACGGAAGCCCCCCCATTCTTGAGTAGAAACGCAGAATGACTTATCCGATCAGCCCGGGCCGAACCAAGAGTTGGGTTGGTTCTCCCGCGCCTTCGGGTCCGCGCGGGGTTCAACAATGTCTCGAAATCAGGTTGCTTCTACGCTTGATGGCTTATTGCCGTAGTCGCGGTCACTTCGATTGAGTCTATTTCTTCCCTTTCGCTCTCTGGGCCGAGAAGAAGTCGACGAGCAACGAGGCGCATTCCCCGGCAAGCACGCCTTCCGTCGTCGCCGGACGGTGATTCAGCCGCGAATCGGCGCAAATCTGGTACAGTGAAACACAGGCGCCGGCCTTGGCATCGCGCGCGCCAAAGACGAGCCTCTCCAGCCGCCCCAACACGATCGCCCCGGCACACATGGCGCACGGTTCCAGCGTCACATACAACGTACAGCCTTCGAGTCGCCAGCTTTCGACGCTTGATGCCGCCGCCGTGATGGCGATCATCTCGGCGTGAGCGGTCGGATCCTGCAATCGTTCGCGTTGATTGTGCCCGCGACCGATGATCCGACCGTCACGAACGACAACCGCGCCGACGGGAACGTCCTCGTGTTCCAAAGCCTCCTCAGCTTCGCGGATCGCGGCGCGCATGAATCGTTCGTCGTCAGGCGTTTCCTTCATTCGCACCAGGTGCTCCGTTCAAAGGGAATCGCACGAGAAAAACCATCAGATTTCACCCAGAAACCGAAGTCGTTGTTCGATGTCCGTCGCCGGCGCGGACCAATCCAGCGTCGCCAGGCCCTCGATCTTGGATCGCAATCGAATCGCCACGGCGATGGCGAAGGCCGCCCGTTCCTGATCTGAACCGGGATGATAGACCGGATCGGGCAACGACCAGTGCGCGCGAATCGCAGCACCGGGAAACGCCGGGCACGGCTCGGCGGCCGCTGCATCGCACAAAGAGATGACAACGTCCATCGGCTTGTCGACGAAATCATGCCAACTCTTAGACACGGGTTCGCCGAACGGGATGTCCAACGCCGCCAGCGCGTCGGTTGCCAATCCATGTACAAAGCCGGCCGGTTTGGATCCGGCACTCAGCGCCTCGAAACGGTCACCACCGATGTGTCGAAGAATGGCCTCGGCCATCTGCGACCGACAGGAATTACCGGTGCAGAGAAAAAGAACGCGAATGGGTTGCCCGCCCGTTTTCATCGCGGGCAATTGTACCGCGCCGGCGACGCCGAAGCATCGCCGGCGCGAACAAGTGGCTTAAACCGTCAAGGCCCGCAGGCCGAACGACACTCCTGCAACGTGTCGAAGTTGTTGGCGTTGCCGCCGCAACCGCCGTAATTGAACGGCTCGCACTGGCCCGTTTCCTCGTTAAACGCGAATCTCGGAATCACCGCGAGACAGGGGCCGACTTCGATCGGCAGCGCGCAACGATTGCGGGTTGGGCATTGAGTCTCACAAGCGTCCAGCGAGGGAAAGTTGTTCGAATTGCCGCCGCAGCCGCCGTAAATGAACCGCTCGCACTGTCCAGTGTGGCGGTTGAACGCGAATCGAGGAATGAATGCGTCGCACGGTCCTGAAACAATCGGCAGATCGCATGGATTGGACGGTTGGCAGGCGGCATCACATTGCTCCAATGTTTCAAAGTTGTTGGCGTTGCCAAGGCAGCCGCCGTAGATGAACAACTCGCACCTTCCGGTATTCGCGTTATACGCGTATCGCGGGATCACCGCGCGGCACGGTCCGGGATCCATCGGCAATCCGCACACATCGACGCCGCCGCAGGCGGCCCGGCACTCGGCCAACGTCGGGAAGTTGTTAGCGTTGCCGCCGCAACCACCATAAACAAACTGCTTGCACTCGCCCGCCGCTGCATCGAAGTAGTATCGCACGAACACTCCGTCGCAGGGGCCCGGATCTGGAGGCAATTCACATTTGGAAACGGGGCACTCTCCCTGTTCGAACACATTGACTCCCGAATGCGCTGCGTAGCAGGCGTTGGGGTATGTTCGTCGATCGCAACCGCACACGGGAGCGAAGTTCTCCGGGCAGACATCCGGGCGCGAATCGCATCGACCGGCATCGTCGCACGCGCCCGGCTGCTTTCGACAGTATTCCCCAGATGGGCACTCCGTGTTCCGGTGGCAGGAGCACGCGCCGAGGTGGGCGATGCTCACGCCGAGAACAAGCGCTTCACAAGTGTTTCGATAGGTACGCCCGTCGCATCCACAGGCCGGGTCAAGCGTGGTCGGACAGTTCGTCGGGGCGGAGATGCAATACCCTACTCCATCGCAATCGCCGCCAGTCCTGACGCAAACCTGGCCGCATGGGCATTGATCGTTCGACACACACATCCTCTCCGGGCAGACTCCCTCATGGGCGACTCGGACGCCTCTGGCTGCGGCCTCGCAGGCGTTAGCGTAGTCCTTTCCGTCACAGCCGCACACGGGAGCGTACACAGCGGGGCATTGGGCCGGTCGAAAGCGGCACATACCCGGGGATTCACAGTTTCCGATCTGGGACGCACAATAAAAGGCTTCCGATGGGCAATCATCGTTGGCGTTGCAGGGAATGGATTCATCGCAGGGTCCGGGATATTTGACGCTGACTCCGGCGTCGTAAGCCAGACAGAGGTTTGCATGGGTCTGGCCGTCACAGCCGCAGACCGGATCGTAAATCTCTGGACATGAAGGCGGCCTTTCGCGGCATTCACCGACGCCGTCGCAGTCCCCGACCCGGCGCACGCAAATCTGACCGACTCGACAATTCTCGTCACCTTTACAGTCGCAGATTCCCCTCCGTCCAACGTTGATACCGTGCGATGCCGCTTCGCAGGCATTGCCGTACGTTTGTCCGTCGCAACCGCAAACGGGATCCCAAATGAGTGGGCAGACCTGCGGACGCACGCGACAGATTCCCACGCCGCCGCAATCTCCTTCGTGCTGGGCGCAAAACGCGACCGGCGGACATTCCGCGTTCGACTCGCACCGCTGGTCCGATTCGCACACTCCTTCGTGACGAACGCCGACGCCGTTTGCCGCGGCCTCGCATGCATTGCCATAGGTTTTTTCGTCGCAACCGCAAACCGGAAGATAAACGTCCGGACAGGCACTGGGCCGCGTTCGACAATGTCCAGGGCCGCCGCATTCACCAAACGGCCTTGCACAGAATTCTCCGTCGTCGCATTCCGCATTGGTTTCGCACGCCGCCTCGCACGGACCGTCTGGTTTAAGCGGTCCCGACATGTTGCGCAAAATGCGTGCTGTATCGCGCAGGTCGACGTCGCAATCGCCGTCCACGTCGCCGATCGGACGACCGGTGAGGTCCACGTGAAGCCCCACCGGCGTATCACAACAGACGTCGACGACGTCCGGCACACCATCGTTGTCGGAATCCACGACGCCGGCGGGTCCGAACCCAATACCGCAAACCCCAACCAGTAAGCCAATAACGAGATTCATGACAGGCCCCCGAAAAAGAAAGGAAGTTTAACCCCGACGATTCTCCGGTCTTCCCTTTGGCGGTCGGTGAATCGCCTACCCCGTATCGTGGAATGTTACCGGATCGTCGTGCTGCAATGCAAGCGATCAAATCGTCGCCCGCCGGACAAGGGTGAGTGACAATTCCGGCGACGAAACACTCCTAACCCGGAGCGCGAGCGACGGGCGGTCAGTTGCGCGGCAATCCCGTTACAAGCCTCTGTTTGCAGCTCCCTTGTTGAGGCAGAGTAACCGCCCCGCGCTGGCGCTTGGGGTTCGGATAGCGAAGCGACGGGCCACTGAAACACTCCGAACCCGGAGCGCGAGCGACGGGCGGTCAGTTGCGCGGCAATCCCGTTACAAGCCTCTGTTTGCAGCTCCCTTGTTGAGGCAGAGTAACCGCCCCGCGCTGGCGCTTGGGGTTCGGATAGCGAAGCGACGGGCCACTGAAACACTCCGAACCCGGAGCGCGAGCGACGGGCGGTCAGTTGCGCGGCAATCCCGTTACAAGCCTCTGTTTGCAGCTCCCTTGTTGAGGCAGAGTAACCGCCCCGCGCTGGCGCTTGGGGTTCGGATGGCGATGCGCGCCGCCCGCCGAAAGTGTGATGAACCCGCCGGATGTACTCAAAGAAAAGGCACCGGTTTTCACCGGTGCCTTTCAGCAATTCAGTTGTTCAGTGCATTACCGGCAAAGCTGGTTGGCTTGCGTGACACAACTGGCATCCCACTCCGTATCGCAGCAGAAGTCGTCAGTCGCACATACCTTGCCGCAACATGAGACGCTGCTGCAACCCGGTGCCGCATGCGCGGCAAAGCAATCGCCCCGACCGCGTCCGCAGGCCGTGCAAATCAGGGTGGACTTGTCGACGCAGGTCTGATCCCATGCCGTGATACAGCAAAACGGATCAGATTCACAGACCGCGTTGCAGCACTCCACGTTGTTGCAGCCCGGCGTAGTCTGCACACTGGTGCATACGCTTCCGCGCGTGTTGCACGCGGGAAAACCGCTCGTGCAATATCCCGCGGCTTCCGAAGCGCAGAACGAATCCCAGGTAACGTCGCAGCAAAAACGATCCACGGCACACACGCGACTGCAGCACGTCGGCGTTCCGCAGCCCGGCTGGCTTTCGCCGCGAGCGGTCATGCAATCC
Source organism: uncultured Phycisphaera sp. (assembly GCA_964486335.1). Lineage (GTDB taxonomy): Bacteria > Planctomycetota > Phycisphaerae > UBA1845 > UBA1845 > CAZAMB01. Next base: position 116,635 of record CAZAMB010000001.1, read on the forward strand.
CCCGTGGCCGTCGTGCAGATGTCCGGCTGACCGCAAGAGATGGTCAGGCGACCTTCGCCCTGGTCGCCCACGTAACCGCCGATGCGGATCATGTACGATTGCCCCATCGTCACGCCAAACGTGACGCGCGACTGTGTGTTCTCGACACCACTGCCGCAATCATCGTCACTGCAAGCGACCGGTCGGTTGGTCGGGCACCCGCAACCCGTGTAAGCCGCCATTTTCGTGTCAAAATCGCTTCCGCAAAGGCTCGCCGTTGCGGTGCCCGTGCAGGAAGCGGTGTAGCAGTACCACACGTCCGACGGAATATCACCTCGGCCGAAGAAGTTGCAGTCCACGGGCTCTTCCGGGCCGTCCGTTGTCGCACCGACGTTGGTGAAGATACGCGTGCCATCGGTGACAGGCGTGGGCGTCGCGCAGAAATCATTGGGCAGCGCGCTGCCTTCTCGCTGGCACGTGGAGCTGCATCCATCACCGTTTGTGGTGTTGCCATCATCGCATTGTTCGCCAGCCTCCACGGCGTTGTTGCCGCAGACCGCGGTTCCGCCACCACCACCCCCACCTCCGCCGCCGCCGCCCAGCGGGCAGCCGTTAGCGCCGACCGTCGTTCCCGCGGCAGTCCCCGGGCATTGGTCGAGATCGTCGGTCACGCCGTCGATGTCGGTGTCGCGCTGTGCCGCCGCGCAGCCGTTCGGATCCACGACGCCATCCGCGTCGGTATCGGGACATTGGTCGATGTCGTCCGCGACGCCGTCGTCATCGGTGTCCGGAGTCCCAGGCGCGCTGACGGGACATCCTTGCGCGTCCACCTGAACCGTCGTCGGCGTTCGCTCGCAGGCATCTCGATTGTCCGTCACGCCGTCTCCGTCGGAATCTCGCTGATTCGCGGCACAGCCCTGAGCATCTACAGAAGCGCCGGTGGGTGAGTTTGGACAGTCATCGTCAGCGTCGGCGACGCCATCGTTGTCGGTGTCATCCGGCGGCGCGGTGGCCGGACACCCTAGCGTGTTGACCGGCGTGCCGCGCGGCGTTGCCGGACACTGGTCAACGTCGTCGCGCACGCCATCGCCGTCCTGATCCGAAGGGGCGCCAATGGGAGTGTCATCTTCAACGAAATTCGCAGTGATGGTCTTGACGACCGTACCGTTAACGATGAGGGGATTAGACTCCGGATCGGTCACGTTGGGGCCGGTCCAGTTCTCAAACACCCACCCCTCGGCGGCAGTCGCCGTCAGAGTGACATTGTTGCCGCTGGCCGACTGCGTTACCGTTCCACTGTCGGCGGACGGCAGAATCGTCACCGTCACCGTCGGCGGGTCATTGCCGCCGTTGCCGCCAGGTTGCTGGGGTGGGCAGCCGCCCATGGAAAGCGCGACGACCGGAATCACTACCGCCAAGAGCCAACACGAGATTGGCCGACTCACGAATGTTTGCACTTTGTTTCTCCTTACCCCCTGAATGCAACCGAAATGGCGTCCGCGCCCTCCAGCAGCCCGCGCAAGCGACCGTCTCAAAATGAGAATCGCCGATGCCAACTGTATGCCCGTGGCAAGGGTCGAGGCAAGGCCCGCAAACTCTTGTGCCCTTGACGGTTATCGGCGGGAACATCGGCCGGAACAGCCGGAGGACGGTGCGGCTTGAATCCGCAGGGCGGCCAGCGTAGGGTACGACCTTTGCCGCACCCAACGTGGGGGTTCGGGAGGCAAGGTCGTCAGCCGGAGGAATCGTGGTGCCAAACATGGTGCGAGTTGGAATTGGGTACGATATTCATCGATTGGAAGAGGGAAGAAAGCTCGTGCTCGGAGGGGTAGAGGTCCCCTTCGATCGCGGATTGGTGGGTCATAGCGACGCGGACGTGGTCCTCCACGCGGTTACGGATGCGCTTCTGGGCGCTGCGTCGCTTCCCGATATCGGCGATCTGTTCCCCGATACCGATCCGACCTACAAGGACGCCGACAGCAAGAAGCTTCTCGGCGCGGCCATGGACAAAGTACGGGCCGCAGGTTTCTCGGTCGGCAACGTCGATGTGATCGTACATCTGGAAGCGCCCAAGCTCTCGCCTCACAAACGCCGGATGGCCGTTTCGATTGCCGACGTCATTCGATGCGAAACCAAACAGGTCAGCGTCAAGGCGAAAACAAATGAGGGCATGGGCCCGCTGGGGCAGGCCGATGCGATTGCCTGTACGGCGGTGGCTTTGCTGGGACGTGAGCAGTGACAAGTGGTCGCGCGCCGGTCATGCGTCCGGGAACCAGCGCAACCGCCGGGGTCTATCGGTCCTGCAATGAAGAAGTCATGAAGTCGGCTCCTACGTTTCTTAGGGATTGACCGCTCAATGGGTCAGATGGTCTACAATACATTGTCGCGGAAGAAGGAACCCTTTGAGCCGATCAATCCGGGTCGGGTGGGTATTTACCTTTGCGGACCCACTGTCTACAAGCCGAGCCACGTCGGTCATGCCGTCGGTCCGATCATTTTTGACGCGATCAAGCGCTACCTCGTATTTCGCGGCTACAACGTGACATGGGTGGTCAATATCACCGACGTGGACGACAAGCTGATCATCGAGGCGGGCAGGCAGGGCATTTCGACATTCGCGCTGGCGGAAAAGATTACGAAAGATTATCTCGCCGCCATGAAACTGCTGCACGTCGACGGCATCGACATCATGCCCAAGGCGTCGGAGAGCATGGGTGACATCATCGGCGTCATTCAACGTCTGATCGATAAGGGCTGCGCCTACGCGTCCGGCGGCGATGTTTATTTTGATGTGTCGAAAGATGCGGATTACGGCAAGCTCAGCAACCGCAAAACCGAAGAGCAGGAAGGTCAACGCGACCTGCAAAGCGGCGAGAAGCGAAACGCGGGCGATTTCGCTCTATGGAAGACGGCGAAATCCGACGAGCCGGCCGAAGTCAAGTTCGATTCGCCGTGGGGCAAGGGTCGGCCCGGCTGGCACATCGAGTGCTCCGCGATGGCCCAACGGTACCTGGGCGAGACATTCGACATTCATGGCGGCGGGCTCGACCTGATCTTTCCCCACCACGAAAACGAAATTGCCCAATCCGAATCCGCCAACGACAAACCCTTTGCCAAGTACTGGCTGCACAACGGCCTGACCCGCGTCAACACCAAGAAGATCTCCAAATCCGACGCCTCGCCGGAGATGGTCGCGGCGCTGGCGAAGATGACATTGCACAACCTGCTGGCGACTTATCCGCCGGAGTTGATCCGCTTCTTCGTGCTCAGCACGCACTATCGCCGGCCGATCGAGTACTCCGAAGAGGAGATCGAAAGCAAACGAAAGGGTCTCGACACGTTCTATCGGCTCTTCGAACGGGTCGAGCGGCTGTGCGGACAATCGCCTTACGGCGAGTCGCAAACTTCGTCCAATGTCAAACTCGGTATACCCGCGCTCGCTTCGGCGCTTGAGCAATGCTCATCGGTGTTCACTGCGGCGATGGACGATGACTTCAACACGGCCGGTGCCATTGCGGCGATGTTCGACTTCGCCGGCGCGATCAACCGCTTTATTGAACGGGAGAAACTGGAAGGCGAGCCGCGGACTTCAGTTCGCGCGGAGGCTCTCGACACCAATGCCGGCGCGTCTTCCGATCGATTGCCGGACAATCGTCATTCCGATGCGTTCAAGGCAACGATTGGGCTGCTGAATCTTGGACGACTGATCGGGCTGTTTCTCGATCCTCCGCAGCAGAAATCTACCGCAGACGGCACGGCAGACAAGGCCATGAAAGTCCTCATCCAGATCCGTCAGCACCTGCGCAAGAAGAAGGATTTTGAATCCGCCGACCTGATTCGCAACCTGCTGGTCGAGCAGCGAATCACGCTCGAAGATCGCCCCGACGGAACCATCTGGCGCGCCGAATAATCGACTCCAATCGGCCCTGCATGGGGATTCCTTCCTAAACCGCAACGTCCGGTAAGCCGACAAATCAAAGTCGCGACACCGATCGCACGGCGGGACCGCGCGCCACGTGTGCGCTCGCTCAAGAAAGGCGAATACTCAACAAGCGGCACAGCCGTCAGAAGCAAGACCAATGCACGTTCGATTTGTCGGAGAACCCGACGACGGCATCAGCGTCTCGTCGCACCATGCAGCCGCGCTGGCACGCGCCGAAATCAATGTATCGTTCGACGGCATTCCATCGTCGGAAGCCGGGAGTGGCGAGCCAGCGTCGCCCGACGTCATCCATCTGGTCTCATACGAACAGTGTGACGGCGCGCTGCTTCGGCGTCTCATCGCGGCGAGAATGGCCGGAACGCCGATCGTTCGCTATTGGACCCATCGTGCCGCTCTCTGGGCCGTTCACCATCAACCGACCGGCGACGTGTCGCGAGCGCTATCCCAGCTGGGCGTCGTTCAGTTATGTCGAACAACGGATACTCGTGATGTCCTGCAAGCCGCCGGAATCGAGGCCCGACCGATCCCCGTCATCAGCCCGCACCTTTCCAACATTGCCCAGCCTCGTCCGATGCCGCAAGCGTTTACCGTTTTGTGCCATCTTCCGTCGCAGCGGCGCGAATTTCACGGAGGCGCGACCATCGACGGTATCATTCGAGCCTTGCCGGCCGTGAGATTCCTTATCCTCGGCGATACGAAGGATCGTTACGTCGGGTTGAAAAACGTCGAGGCTCTCGGCGACGTGGCCGACTCTGCAAGGGCAATGCAACGAGCATCCGTCGTGATCGATGCCCGGTTGGACGGATCGCTTTCACGCGTGATGCTCGAAGCGCTATGCCACGGTCGGCAGCTTGTTTCGGGCCATTCGTTGCCGCATGCGCGAGTCGCGCGAACCATCCACGACTACCTGGAAGCCGTTCGCACGCTGCGCCGAGGCGCACCATTCAACCTGTCGGGCAGGGAATTCGTTTGTCGCGAGTTCGATCAACTGCAGGCAATTAAATCGCTTCGCCGGATCCTGGAGGACGCCACCGAGCCGGGTCGCCTCAATCTCGCTGTCGGCGGGCAGGTACGCGGCGCGGCCGCTGCAATTCGCAATCTCCATTTGCTGTCGAAACAGCGCTTCCCGATGCCCACAGCGGAGTCCCTTCCGCCCAACGCCGGCTTGATTCAGTCGTTGGTGCGCGGCACGGGCTCGGCGGTCGCGGTCTCCGCATGAATCTTGAGAATCGCTCCATGAATACCACGCCAGCCCCCCCGAAGACCGTCTTGACCATCGGCCCGCCTCCCGACTGGATCGGCGGAATGAGCACGGTCATCGGACAAATTGCTCGCCTCGATCTCGCCGGACGGTATCAGATGGCGTTTCTTCCCATCACGGTTTCATCGAAATCGAGGGAATCTCGGCTTGGCCGCGTAGTGCGCCACGTGAGCCAACGCCGACGCCTCGCGGCAGCGATACGCAGAGAAAAACCGGCGATCGTTCACCTGCACACGTGCAGCGGCTTTTCCTTTCACCGGTCCGGCTGGGACTTGCGCGTTGCCGCCCGTCGCGGCTGTCGAACGATTTTGCACGTGCATGGCGCATCGTTTGACGAGTACTACGCCTCGACAACCTCGCTTGAGCAACGAATCATTCGGTGGACGCTCAACGCGGCGGATCGGGTCATCGCCCTGTCCGAAGACTGGCGGACACGTCTGCTCACGATCGCACCGCACGCGCGCGTAAACGTCATTGAAAATGCCGTCGATGCACCGACGTCGCCCGCAGCAAGACAGGCTCGCGCCATCTGCCGATTTCTCGTGCTCGCAAAAATGGATGAATGGAAGGGCATCGATGACCTGCTCGACGCCTGCGCGTTGCTTCGGAGGCGCGGCGTTGCATTCGGATTAACCCTGGCCGGCCCCCCCGGAACAGCGGGAGACGCCGAAATCATTCAGCGTAAGATCGTCGATCGAGCGCTTGATGTTCTCGTTCAGTACGTTGGTCCCGCGATCGGCGACACCAAGGCGGCCCTGCTCGCCGACGCCGACGTCTACGTCCAGCCCAGTCACAACGAGGGAATGCCCATCGCCGTCCTCGAGGCCATGGCCAACGGGCTACCGGTCATCGCCACGGCTGTCGGCGCGATGCCCGAAGTAATCGAGGACGAAATTCACGGACTCATTGTTCCACCGCGACAGCCCGAAGCGCTGGCCACGGCAATGGGTGTTTTGGCGTTTGACATTGCCAAACGAACCGCGCTCGGCGAAGCCGCTCGGCAACGGGCCTTGGTCCGTTTTGGACTGAGTCGCTTTCGGGACGATCTGTTGGCGCTGTACGACGATGTGCTGAGATCACCGCATGGAAGCGCAGTTCCAAGAATCGTCCGATCCGCCGCCGTGCTCGGTTAACGGGAGGTTTCGCGTTGGACGATCTTCTCTCGCCAGCCGCGACGTCTCGCCGGGCTACGCCCGCGCAGCGGCCTCATTCTCGCTCTCAAAATCCTGATTGAACGGATCGTCCCAGAAGTTCACCAGGTCGATTCGCGTGACGACACCCAGGATTTCCGTGCCCCGCGTCACCACCGCGCCGCTGTGGCCCGACGACAAGAGCCGGTACACTTCGTCAAGGTCGGTGTGCTCATCCACCGTCGGCATCGGCCGCCCCATGATCTCCTTGATCGGGACCTGACGCGGATCGGTGCGCTGGTGAAGCAGTCGCGCAATCGTCAGTTCCCGAACCTGCCCCACGACTTTCCCGTCCTCGATCACCGGCAACTGCGAAATGCCGTGCCGGCGCAACAGCCCGATCGCCTCCTCGGCCTTGTCGTCCGGACCCACCGCGATGATCGGCACCGTACCTCGCCGTTCGAGCAATTCACTCACCATATACGGCCTCACCGCGGGTTTCATGAATCCTCGCTCGATCATCCACTCCTCGGAGTAAAGCTTCGACAGGTAGTTGCGGCCGGTATCGGGACACAGCACGACGACCATGTCGTCCGGACCCAATCGCTGGGCGTAGCGAAGGGCCGCCGCCATGGCCGTGCCGCACGATCCGCCCACCAGCAGCCCTTCCATCCGCGACATGTTCCGCGCCGCCGTGAACGACTCCGTATCGCTGACCCGCACCCACTCGTCCACCATCTGCGAGTTGAACGTCTGCGGAACGTAGTCTTCGCCAATGCCCTCGACGGCCCACGGCTTCGGCTGATCACCGGACAGAATGGAGCCTTCCGGATCGGCCGCAACCACGCGAATCTTCGGGTTCTTTTCCTTCAAGAACTTCCCGACGCCCGACACCGTGCCGCCCGTACCCACGCCCGCCACGAAGCAGGTGATCTTCCCTTCCGTCTGCTCCCAGATCTCCGGCCCCGTCGAGCGATAGTGCAGTTCCGGGTTGTTCATATTGGTGAACTGGTTCGGCTGCCAGGCACTGGGAATCTCGTTCACCAGCCGTGCCGCCACGCCGCTGTATCCTTCCGGACTGTTGCTCTCGGCATTGGTCGGCGTGATCACCACTTCCGCGCCGTAGGCCTTGAGCAATCGGATTTTTTCCGTGCTCATCTTGTCCGGCATCACAAAGATGCAGCGATACCCCTTGACCGCCGCCACCATCGCCAGTCCGACGCCCGTATTGCCCGAGGTCGCCTCGACGATCGTTCCGCCGGGCTTGAGCAGCCCTTCCCGTTCCGCCGCTTCCACCATGGCCAGCGCGACCCGGTCCTTCACGCTGCCGCCGGGGTTCACGAACTCCACCTTGGCGTAGATCGCCGCCGGCAGCCCCTTGGCCAGCCGATTGATCCGCACGATCGGCGTTCGTCCGATGGCTTCCAGTATGCTCTTGCACGGTTTCAACATCATCAGCCTCCGGACGTTGCGACGCCGGCGGATCCGACCGGCCTGTCCACGTCGCCGATCCGCTCAACCCGCCGAACTCCCATTGTAACGCCAAACCGCCGGATATGAACGGGAAACTCCATCAAACCGTCTGGTCTGGGTCCGTGACAGTTCCGGCGAGGAATCAATCCGAACCCGGAGCGCGAGCGACGGGTCTTGGTTCCCGCGACCTAGCATCATTCAAGGCCCCGCGCTGGCGCTTGGGGTTCGGATGGGCGAAGCATGCCGCCCGCCGAAAGTGTCACGGTCTCGTCGCGGCTTGCCGGCGCCCGGAACCAAGCCATGTATTGCCGTTCCAGCCAATAATTCCGTAGAATCAAGGTCGGCGATCAGTTCGATGCAATGTATCTGTACGGTCCGCTGGGGCCGATCGCCCGGACGGCCGAGTATGGAAACAACGACGTGAGCGACAACCGCACCGTGTACTATCTCCGCGACGCGATGGGCGGCCACACGGGTCTGCTGCTCGACCACGACGCCGACCTGTCGACGCCGTCGCAGGCGTCGTTTTCGGTCTACGACGCCTTCGGCAACGGAATGTCGCCGGGCTCGCCGAGCGGGCTGGCCGGTTCGTTCGCTTGGCGCGGCGGCGAGGGGAGCGTCCGCGACGCGGCCCCGAACCTCGTCTACATGCAGGCCCGGCACTACGACCCGACCATCGGGCGGTTCCTCCAGCCGGACACGATGACCCTCGCCAGCACCACCACGCAGGGGATGAACAAGTACATCTACTGCGAAAATGATCCGGTGAACCGGAGTGATCCAACCGGAAAGATCTGGCATTTCGTGGTTGGTCTGCTTTTCGCCGGATTGGTTGGAGGATTCTTGAATTGGGCTGCGAGTGGATTTGACGGCGGATTCGGTTCAGGCGCCGTTGCAGGGATTATTAGTGCAGCCGCTGTGATGGGTCTAGCGCCCTATATCGGCTTCACTCTCGCTGGTGCCGTCGGTGGCGGGTTGGCCTCTGGCGTTACTGCCCGAATGGGGGGCGGTAGCTGGCGTCAGGCGCGGGATGCAGCACTACTCGGTGCCTTCTTTGGTGGTTTATTGGGATTCCTTGCCGGGTTTTCAAGTGGCGCCAGTACCTCGCGCGACATATTGGGATTCAACGAGGTAGAGCTGGCTTATTGGTTATTCGGGATAGACATCGAGGCGACGGGCATTCTGGTAGGGCGGTGCATCCTGTCGAAGAGAGACTCCAATTTTGGCAGAAGCGAAGCCAGCCATTTGACACGACGGTTACTTGTTCGAGGTCATAGTAAACTCACGGCCGTAATCGCATGATGTTTCACCACGCGAGATTTCAGAAATGACTCCGAAACTCAGCGTACTGATCTTCCTATTCGAGATCGTCGTATTTGGCTTGTTCCCTTTGACGTTGCTTTTCTGCTGCACACAATCTGACGCGAGAATACTAGTTGTCTGCTTTTCGATTTGCACTCTCGCCCTTGTAGTTTGGCAGACACTAAGATTGGGCATGGAGCGCGCAATAGCCGCAATATGCAGACGAGATGCTCTTATCGGCGCGGGTCTTTGCTTCGCCGCCGGAGCGTACTTATGGATTGAAGAGGTCGTTAGAAGCTCAGACGCCGGGCGAGGCAAGACTGGAGTGGCGCTGATGTTTCTCTCTCTTGTGGCGACAGGTATAGGGCGGCGAATACATAGGTTGTCTGGACGAGGTGTCAAAACCCAGAATGAAGTGGGCCGAAGATGATTCGAAAGAACTCAATGGCTTTCACGACGGCTTTTCAACAGAAACGGTCGAAAGCTCACGGTCCGCTGGGGCCGATCGCCCGGACGGCCGAGTATGGAAACAACGACGTGAGCGACAACCGCACCGTGTACTATCTCCGCGACGCGATGGGCGGCCACACGGGTCTGCTGCTCGACCACGACGCCGACCTGTCGACGCCGTCGCAGGCGTCGTTTTCGGTCTACGACGCCTTCGGCAACGGATTGCCGGCCTCCCACCTTTCCGAGGGGGGATCGCAGGGAGGTGGCGGCTTGCTGGCCGGTTCGTTCGCGTGGCGCGGCGGCGAGGGGAGCGTCCGCGACGCGGCTCCGAAGTGTCGTGGGCAAAACCGAGACGGCCGGCGCTTGCGCATGGGCCTTTCGGGTACCGCGTGGCGGGACCGAATCGAAAGATAATTGTGGAAACAGGATTCCGGTGTGATGAGTTGAGGGAATCAGCCATGTACGGCAATCGATGGATGAAATGGGTGGTCGGCGGACTGGCCGTTGCGTTCTTTTCCTTGGTATCGACTTTCGCAGTTATTTCGAGCGCTTGATCGTGTTTGCGTTGCTCACATTGTCAACGAGTGCGATCATGTTGCACCGGCGGGAACTAGAGAATCGAAGGCCTCGCTCGGCCTGCCGATGACTGGCAGGAATGATCAACTTTGCAGACGCGCCGCGACATTCGTTGGTGGTTCCCATTCTGATTCGCAAGGGATGCCCGGCCCCCCCGCACGACCGGACGAACTTCTGAGACGGAGCCAGTGGTGCATTCTGCCCCCGATTCAGTTCGACGCATGCTTGAAAACGAAATGGAGCCCAATTACGTTAGGACGCACGTTCGCTTGGATATGGGCAGTGTTCGGTTCGCGGAACAACGACCGGATATGTTTGTGGACCAGAGGTTACCGTCACAAGACTGTCGACCGGAAGGTAAAGTATGAAAACATCGAGCGGTCCATTTGGGTTGTTTGTGGCACTGCCTTCTTTGGCGTTGCTGGCATCGTTGGGGTGCGAGGACAGCCCATTCATTCCGTCCTGCCGACTTGAGCTCGATAGTCTCTCCGATGGCGAAAACCAAGTGCCATACAACGATTCATTTGTTTTTCAAGACCCCATCAGCGCGTTAATTCCAGACGAAACGGATGCAGCGCTTGTCAGTGCGGAACTCGCACCGGGAAGCGGCCCGTTGCCGCCGGGGCTTGCCATTGTTGGATCGTCTGTTGTTGGAACTCCTCAAGAAACTGGAACTTTCCGTTTCACAATCATTGCCCGAGGCGAATGCGATTCGGCACTTTCCCCTACGACTGTAGCAGAGGGTAATTACGTTGTTACGATCAAGCCCTGCCCTGCTTTGCTGATCGAAATGGAAAGAAACCCGCCGACGGCCGAACTCAATGAGCCGTATGCCTTCCTTTTTAGGGGTTCCGGAGGAAGGGGCAAGCGAGGTTTCCGCTTGCAGGGCGGCGTCTTGCCCGCCGGAATGGCGATTGCGGCCGACGGGTTTCTGGAAGGCCGTCCGACCGAGACCGGTGAGTTCAGTTTCTCTATTGAGATTTTCGATGAGTGCTCTCCACCACAAACGGAATCACGCTTTGCGACGTTGAGCGTTGTTCCGTTTCTGCCCTGCTCACCACTCAGCTTTGACCGTGCGAATCAACCGTCGATTGGCCGGATCGGCGAAGCATTCACGTTTACGCCGACCACCAATGGAGGAGAAGGCTCATTGGCTTTCAGTCTCGCCTCCGGCTCCTCGCCGTTACCCGCCGGATTGGTGATTGATCCGGCAACCAATTCGATTACCGGCACGCCGACGGAAGCGGGAACAAGCGTCGTGGCGTTGTTGGCGATGGATGACTGTCCGGAAGGACCGCAAACAGCGGAAGGGACGTTTACGTTTACCATCGATTCCGGCGACCCCGGAACAGCATGTGATCCATTCGACCTTGGAAAGGCCCCCGTGCCGGTGACAGGCACTGTCGGCGAGCCTTTTTTCTTCCTTCCCAATACCCTTGGCGGGCAGGGGAGCATCAGCTTCGAAGTCGGACTGGGTGGCGATCCGCTCCCGAATGGAATACTCATCAACAATGTGGATGGCTTTATCGAGGGCACGCCTACTTCGCCCGGAATCGCCATGGTGCTGATCCGGGCGGCAGACTCATGCAGCTCGTCGCAGACCGACAGTGAGCATTTCCGATTCCGGGTCGATACGGCCAGCACATGCACAGACGTCATCTTGGACCGTTCCCCGCCGACCGTCGGCGTGATCACTGTTCCCTATGCCTATTCGCCGAGCGTGTTCGAAGGGGGTACGGGTCCATTCTCGTTTTCCATTGTTCAGGAATTAAGCAGTGTTCCGCCGGGTCTGAGTTTTGATGGCACAACCCTCAGCGGCACGCCCACAGCGGCGGGTACTTTTGATGTCTATTTTGAGGTAAGTGATAGCTGCGGTGATGGCGGCCGCACCGACGGGGACTACATCCCGATCCAGATCAATCTCCCTTGAGTTCGGCGTTCGAATGTTTCGCAGACAACCTAGGCTGAGGAGTCAAAGGAGTTTGCAGTGTCATTCTGCATGCGGCTGACGCGAAAGAATGGTTAACCTCACAACCGCGCTACCAAGTCACTGTAACCCTCGCGCTTGCTTTCAAAGGCGACTTCTGCGTCACCGTCCATTCTCCAATTAATGATTCTCGACCCGGTTCTTTCCCCATTGAGCAGGAGCGATTTGACGGCGAGGGCTCCGTGGAACATCATAGGGACCAATCAACCAAAGTAGAGTTGCGGAACGGGGACGAGGCGGAGGTCAAACGAGACACCCGCGCCTTTCTTCAACGCGGGTGTTGCTCGCTGAATATGAACGGAAGGAGTTCCTCATGAGCGTTGCTTTCCGACGACTGGTCGCTGTGGGTTCATTGGTCACGGCAGTTTGTGGCACGTCGTGCGATGTCCCGGTTTCGACGCCCGGGGACGTGCCGGGCCTTTCTGGAACGATTGAGGCGACAGACTTCACCGTGCCGACGGGGGAGTCTCAGCGCGTGTCGGGCGATCTTACGATTAATGCCAGCGGCGTCGTGACCATCGCGGGTTCATTGTCGGCTGAGAACGCCGCGGGGCATTCCCTTACGATCCAGGCCGCAGGCGATGTAAGCATCACCGGCGTGTTGTCCGCCGGCCGGGGCGCACCCGGAGGCGGCGGTGGCGATATCACCGTCCTGTCGACGAATGGGAATATCTCCATTGGTGAATCCGCTTCCCTCATCGCCGGAGACGGCGGAAGCGGTCTGACAACAACCACCGCCAAGAGCGTCCTCTCCATTGGCAAACGTTCGGTTTTGTTCAAGAGTGTTTCCGGCGGCGCGGGCGGCGCCGGAGGATCGGTCACCCTTCGCGCCCCCAACGGGCAGATCTCCATCGTCGACCAGGAAGGCATCATCCACTTGGGCAACGGAGGCGACGGCGCAACGATTGAGGTTCACGGCGAAGACCTCTTGGCCACCGAATTGGGCGATGCGCTGGAGAACGCCGGAGGCGACTCCGGAGTGTTGACGATCGAAGCCCTGACGTTCAACGGCGTGGAAGTCACAAGCGAAACGGTATTTGTGTCCGAATCGACGACGTTCCTTTCCGGCGGCTCCGGCGGCAACGCGGGGGACCTGTTCTGGGGCGTGGACGCGGATGGAAACTCAACGTTCCCTGACGCGGACACGACGACCAAGCTGATCGCGCTCGCCAAGCAAAGTGGAGTGCATTTAAGACCAATCCACTCCGACGTTGTACGCGAGGGCGCGAAAGGTGGGGACGCCTGGTACGGTTCGGCGGGAAATGGCTCAAGTCTGCAAGTGCGCGGCCGAGACGGCACCACGCCGGGCACGGACGGTCAGAATGTGTTCATCTCCGGCGGATCCGGCGGAGATTGCATTCAGGTGATTTCTTGTGAACCAGGCAATGGCGGAAGCGCGGGCGCCACCGGCGGTGACGGGGCTGCGGGCGAACATACGACCGGGGAGGGCGGAGCCGGTGGAAGCGCCGCCGCCACCGGCGGTCTGGGCGGAATCGACGGGGCGCTCAGTACTGTACGAGTCGGCCGTATGGGCAACGCGGTTGCCAAGGGTGGAACGGGCGGCAAAGGCGGCGGACTTTGTCCGGACGACGTGAGCGACCAGGGCGGCAGCGGCGGCAACGGCGGAGGCGCGGATGCCAGTGTCTCCGGCGGTTCGGCCTTCGCGACCGCGATTGGCGGTCGGGGCGGGGACGGTGGGGATGGTGAATCGGCCAGCGGAGCGGTGGGTGGCGGCGGGTTGGCCCAGGCGAGAGGAGGTATGAGTCCCAGTCCGATGGTAGGTGGCATCGGTAGCGCCGGAGCGACTTGTGGACCGGTTCAAGCGCTGGCTCTGAGTTTCGCCTTCATTGGTTCGCTGGGGGAGGGAGCGACGGTGCGTTTGTCGTGCGTTCAAGGGGGAGGCTTTAGCGACGTCGAAGATGGTTGTCGATGCCCCCATGTTCACGGCCCGATCTCGATCATCGGCATTCCGGGCGGACCGTTCGATGATCCCGATGACCGAGGCTGCGGGCATGGGTGCATTATTACGGTTCCAGAGAGTGAGCTCGATTACGATTGTGACTGACTCGCCGGCGTTCGCATCCGCGCCTGTCTGGCCGCGATGGTCCGCATGCAGTTCGATCTGTTGCGTCCTTGACACGCCGTTTCACCGGTGCGATGAGCCTCGCAAGACGTGCTCATTGTAGCCGCGGATTGTCTCCACCAAATGGCTTTGAATTCGGAGTTTCTGAGCATCATACAGTGGGCGCACTAATAGTTTAACGTCTTCTTTGTTCATTACGCGCTCTTGAGGGAAATCGGCGTCTGCTGCGTCCAATACAGCCTTTTGCCCGTCAGAATCCTCCGCTACAGTCATCAAGGCGACTCCTCGTTTGCTGGCAGATCAAAAAACGCCTGTGTGTTCGCTCGCGTCGAAGCGACCAACTCGTCGTAACTCGTTCCTCGCAGGTCGGCCAGAAACTTCGCGACATGCGCCACGAACGCCGGTTCGTTGGGCCGCTTGCTCCGCACGGGAACCGGCGACAAATAGGGCGAGTCCGTCTCCACCATCAGCATGTCGGCCGGGTAGTCGCGCGCGATCGCGGCCAGTTCCGTCGATTTCGGAAACGTCACGATCCCGGTAAACGAAATGCGCCACCCTCGCGCCGCGATTCGTTCCGCCTCCGCGGCTGAACCCGTGAAACAGTGAAACACGATGCGGCGATTCTCAAAACCGGCGGCGAGCAGGATCGGCTCGCAGTCGTCGTACGCCTCGCGGCAATGAATGATGATCGGCCGGTCGAATTCGCTTGCTGCCGATAACTGACCCTCGAACACACGGCGCTGCCTCGCCCGATCGGCGAAATCGTAATGATAATCCAAACCCATCTCGCCGAAGGCGACAATGTCAGGCTCGCGCCAAAGCTCGGCCATCGCCCGCAGTTCGTCTTCGGTCACGCCGTCCGCCTCATGGGGATGAAACCCCGCCGCCGCGTGAATCCGACCCGGATACAGCCGCGCCATCGCTAGTGCCTTGTGTGCGTCGGCCAGAGAGGTGCCGATGGTGATGACGCTTTCGACGCTCGCCGCGTCACACCGCGCCAGCACCTCGTCGATCCGCCCCGCGAAGTCGGGGTAGGTCAGGTGAGCATGCGAATCAATCAGTCCCATGGTAGTATCCTATCACAATCGCATTCGACTCGTGCTCCGTCGCCGACTCGACATTCACGCGTTTTCGCGGCACAATGGATCCCATGAACGCTGATCCACGTATCGCGCAATTCGAAAAAATGTCCCGCGACGACCCCAATAACGAGCTGGGGCACTTCAGCTTGGGAAAGGCCCTGCTCGAGGCTGGTCGACCCGCCGACGCGGTTGCCCCGCTACAACGCGTCATCAACCTCAAGCCCACGATGTCTAAAGCCTACCAGTTGCTCGGTGAAGCCCTTGATAAGGTCGGACGCTGCGCCGACGCCGTGGAAATCGTAACCAAAGGCGTTTCGGTGGCCGATGAACTCGGCGATGTCATGCCGCGCGATACGATGGTGGGGTTGCTTCGTTCGTGGGGTGCACCGGTACCAACGCTCAAGGCGTCCACGCCCCCCGCGGCGGTACCCGGTGGAAACACTGCGTCGCAACCGGGTTTTCGGTGTTCTCGCTGCGGTCGGCCCGGCGGTCAGCTTCCCAAGCCCCCGTTCAAAGGTGCATTGGCCCAGCGAGTGTATGACAATGTTTGTGCCAATTGCTGGAAAGAGTGGATTCCGATGGGGACCAAAGTGATCAACGAACTCGGCCTGGTGTTGAGCAGTCCCGCCGGGCAACAAGCCTACGATCAGTACATGATTGAGTTTCTCCAGATTGAGTAATTGAGAGTTTCGTTTTACCTGTCCTATTCAGCCCAATTCTTGATGCGAATGCAGGATATTTTGCGTTTGCAGCATTATCGGAAGCCAACGCAAGTCCTCGGGTCATTTGACCGCTAGATCGCATCAGAACGGCTTGGAGGCGGCGAAATGTCAGGTCATGGGTCGTTAAAGCAATATTTTGGCCCGAAAAGAGCTTTGTGCTGGATTCGCTGGTTCGGGGTTCCTATACTCGACAGGGAGTACGAAGCGATTCAACTCGCCGCGTACACCCCCCGTTTGCGCCTTCTTCCACGTGCATGGAAATGTCGGACGAAGGCCATCGGAGGCGTCTTATGAGCGACGGTGCCTCGATCATCTCCCCCCCGCCGGTGACGGCGGATTCGGCACCGCACGTGACCCTTCTCGTGAAGAAAGGGTCGGCGGCGGGCATGCGCATCGATTGCCGCCGCGTGGTGACGCTGCTCGGTGCGCGGAGCGGCGTGCGTGTCCATCTGCAAAGTGAAAAAGTCGCTCCAGTTCATCTTGCCATTGTCAATAATGGTGTCGGCGTCTTCGCGGTAGACATGGTCTCGCCGACGGGAACACTGTTGAACGGCCTGAAGATGCAGCATGAGGCGATCAACGACGGCGACCGCATCGAAGTCGATCGGTTTGAGTTTCTCGTGGAGATCAGGCGGCCGCCACGCAACGGGCACGCCGACGCCCACCCATTCGACCTTGAGCCGGCGCCTCAGGCCGTGGCGCTCGAGCATGTTGGTACCGGCCGCATTCTCCAGCCCAATCGCGAAATCTGTATCCTCGGGCGTCGAAGCGGCTGCGACGTAGTCATCAATGACAATAGCGTCTCACGTGCTCACGCGCTGCTGTTTTCCTACTTTGAGAAGCCGGCGGTCACCGACCTGCTGACCCCCGGCGGCACGACGATCAACGGCACGCCGACGGGTTTCCATCTCCTGTCGGACGGCGACCTGCTGGGGTTGGGAAACACAGAGTTTCGCGTTCGGCTGGTCGAGTCGCAGGTCGCGCGAGCGGCGTCGTCGCCGCGCATCACTTCGAGAACGCAATCAGGCTCGGACGAATTGGTCGCCCTCGCCCCGGCGGAAGAAATGTCCGATCTCATCAATATCGAGAGCACCGAACGATCGCAGCGGTGGTCCGTCGCGGACGATCTCGACCGCCTTGAAAAAGCGGGGCGAAAAAAGTAACTCCCCGTCCCTGGTCAAAATATTCGTTTTCATGAGCGTCGAGCAGGTATCGGTCCGTCGGCCGGGGCAAAGCATATCCACGGCGAGGCGTATTCAGGACGATCGCCGAACGCTCACTCTCTTTGAAAACCAGCGAAGTCGGCAAGGTCCACGCGGCCGTCAGCGTTGAAGTCGAACGCCTCGCAGCCGAGAAGCGATCCGCCGCTCGGTCCGGTCATGCAGTCGGGCCAGGCGGCGAAGTCCGTCGGATCGATGGTGCCGTCGCAGTCGAAGTCGCCGATGCCAAACTCGTAAGCCCCGATGTCGACTCGCCCGCACAGGACGCGCGCGTGGCCGTCGAGGTCGCCTTCGCCTGGGGCGGCGACGAAATCCGGATCGCCGGCGTCGATGGCGGGGGAGTCCAATAGAAGGCGGAAGTTCTCGTCGCCTGTATCCTGGTTGCCATCGGGACCGAGCCGATCAACGAATCGTGGGTCGCCGTCGAAGTTGGAGTTGTCGCCGTATTCACCGGTCCAGCCCTGAATGAGCGAATGCGTGATTTCGGCGAATCGAATGCCTTCAATCTGTGCCGATTCGTCGGTCAGGGGCACAGGGCCGGTTCCGGTGCGATTATTCCAGACGATCGTGTTCCCGATGACGGACTCTCCGCTGAGAATGAGCCCACCGCCCAATCCTTCCGCACGATTGGCGGTTACCGTGCAGTGCTGGATGCGGGCCAAGCCTCCGGTTTGAGAGTATGCGCCTCCTTGGATCGCCGTGTTGTACGAAAACAGGCAATGACTTACGTCCGTAAACTCATCATATTGCTGCGCCGCTCCATGATTGAAAACCGCACCGCCGACGGCCGCATCGTTTGACGTGAATCTGCAACGGTTCAGGCGCGACGAACCGTACCCGCTGAGAACGATCGCGCCGCCAACAACACCCTGATTATTCTCGAACGTGGTGTCGAGAACTTCCAGTTGATCACCAGCCCGGTACACCGCACCGCCTTGGCTGGCCGTGTTCACAGCGAAATAGGATTGGACGATCGTATAGTTCCCTTTAGTGTAAATTGCACCGCCATTGGTGTCTGCGTTGTTGCTTGTGAACGAACACTCACTAACGAGTGACCCGGCACGGTACGAGCGGGAGAGAACGAGTCCACCGCCTTTTCCGTAGACTGCGTCGTTCTGTTCGAACCGAACGCGCTCAAGGATGGTGGCTCCGGCGACTTCCAGATGTGCGCCGCCACCGGCGTATTGGGCCGCATTGGAGTCAAATAGGCTGTCACGAATCTGCGCACCAATCCCCTGGAATAGATACAGACCGCCACCGTACACCGCGGCCGAATTGTTCCTAAAAATCGAATCATTGATTCGTGTGCTCGTGGCAGCGATGGCCGCTCCGCCGCCGTACGATCCTGTGTTGCCGTTGAATTCGCAATTCCGAATGCTTGCCGTTCCCGATGATGCCCACAAGACTGCTCCGCCACCATCGTTACGATCGAACTGACAGCCGCTCAACTCGATCGAGACGTAGTCGCCGGCGTTCGCATACAGACCGCCGCCGTTTCCATCCGTCACATTCTCGATAAACCTGCACTCCTCAATCAAAACATAGAAATCCGCATCAATCGCCAGCCCTGCGCCGCCGGTCGGCGCGTGGGCAGTCGTGCCATCGCCATCTATCACGGATGCAGTCGGCAGTTCTCCGGCGACATTCTGAAGAAACGTGCAATGCCGTAGGGTGATGCCGCTGTCACGAACGAACATACCGCCGCCGTAGTCATCGTAGGGACTCAAATTGGCGTTGCCGGCCGTGATGGTGAGGCCTTCGACAAGCGTCGTTGTCTCGACGTCTTCGGCCGTGACGACGTGGTAGGCGTTGTCGTCGTAACGCGCGAAACCGGGGCCGTCGTTTTCCAACAGGTCGCCTGAAAAGATCGTGGGGAAAGCCTGCCAGTCGCGCTCGTCCGGATCGAATTCGGTGTTTCCTGCAAAGCCGCCGCGCAGGGCTACGTTGTTTACAAGCTCAAATGCGGCAGATCGAGGATCATCCGCGTTCGTGCGTTTCGTGGGTCGATAGGTTCCCTGTGCGATGTGAATCTCGGTGATAGCTCCGTTCGCTGCGTCCGCGACGTCGAGGGCCGATTGTAGGTCCGTAAACGCGTCGATCCAGCTTCCGCCGTTGTTCGCCCCAACGGCCGCCTGATCGACGTAGATGATCGTGTCGGCCTGAGTCGGCCCACAAAGGAAACTGATCCAGATCAGCAAACTACGGCATCCGATTCGGAGACGTTCGGTTGGATGAGGCACATAGTGCCGGATTGCCGGAAAAAACTGCCAAAGCGCAATTTGCCCAACGCATCGTGGAGCAAATGCACCGCCAATTGCTTGGGGACGTGAGCGGTCAATCGGGTTGTTCGTTTCGCCTTGGGGCCCGGTGGTCATGATGATTCCTCCGCTAAAAGTTGGTCGCCGGTGCGACTCCGCGGCGCGGTAAGGCCGATTGGGACCGGGCGACCGTCAACAGCGTCGCCTTTCACGATGGGGGCGCTGCTCTGCGTGGACTCGGCTTGGGCGCAAGGGCCGCGGCCCCGGCGCGCGACGTGCTAGGATCGGCGAAACCGATCAAAGCGTCGCGCGCGGTCTCTTGATGTTTACCACGTGATTCGAAGAGCCGCCGGGAGGGTGAAGCGGATGAACGACTCAGGCGTCCGTGGGACGCGAAGTATCAATAAGTACCGTGTATGATGAAGGTTGTTTTGCTTCGACCATCGCCCATCGACCCCGCGATCCGTCGGTCTTGCTACTCTAAAGTATACACGCACGAGTGGAAAAAGCAAAGAATTCGGCTGGATTTGAAAGGTTTCGCGCGGCAACCTACTTCGCCTCAATGCTCCCTCTTGACAACGAGGTAGACGGGCGTATCATCCCGGCGGTTTCGGTTGGTTTACTGGTCCCACGGTTTCGACAGGAGGTCATCTCCATGCAACGGATTGCTTCCCTTGCGACGGTTTCCCTTTTGGTGCTCTCCATCGGCAGCGGCTGCAGCCTGTTCGGCAAGAAAAAGGCGGAGTCCGCGGACGCCTATGATCCCAACTACGGAGCGGCCGCGCCACAAGAAACGTATCCTTCCACTTATCAGCCGTTGGCGACCGACTATTCGGGATCGGAGTCCACCGGTTCGCGTTTCCACACGGTTCAGAAGAAAGAAACCCTGTATTCAATCGCGCGGCAATATTACGGCGATCAAGCGCGATGGAAGGACATTTACAAGGCGAATCAGTCGGACATCGCTGATCCGAACAAGATTCGTGTTGGCCAGCGGCTGGCCATTCCTTGACATCGCGGGTCGATTGCGCCTTTTTGTCGGCACAATTGCTTTGGTTCGACGCGCGATCCTTTTGATTCCCTGATGTGAACTCCGCTTCTCGGAGGCGGCGTGTTGGCCGCTACCTCGACCCTCGACGACAACGTGCAATACGTTCGCGGCGTGGGTCCGGCGCGCGCCCGGCACCTGGCCAAGCTGGGCATCCGCACGGTCCGAGACCTCATTGAGCACTTCCCGTTCCGCCATGAACTGATCCCTCGTTCGATTCCGATCGGCTCACTGACGGAGGGCGCAACGTGTACGGTTGTCGGCGGCATTCGCCGAATCCGCTCCGGAGGCCGGGCCGGGAAGTCGACCGTTCGCGCGGAACTCGAGGACGGCACGGGTCGATGCCGTGTCTGCTGGTTTCACTCGGATTATCTGCTCGATCGCCTGCATGAGGGCGCCGTCGCGCGCGTCACGGGCAAGGTCGGAGTTCGCGGCGAGCTGGCGTCGTTTGTCAACCCGACGATCGAGGTCGTCGAAGGCGAAGATGCGTTGGCGAACGAGGTGGATCGACTCACGCCGGTGTATTCCGCGAGCGCGGACATCGACAGTCGACAGATTGCGCGGTTCATTGCGACAGTGCTGGGGCCGGCCGCCAAGGACATCCATGAAATCCTGCCCGAATCGGTGAGAGTGCAAAGGCAATTCCCGCCGCGCCGCACAGCCGTTGAGCGATTTCACCGCCCGACGCGAGCGGAGGACGTTCAACAGGCGCGGCGGCGATTGGCGTACGACGAGTTTCTTCTGTTGCAGGTGGCGCTGCAACTCGCGAGGCGGCGACGTGCCGATGAAGCGAAAGCTGAGGAGATCGTCGTGGATGCGCGACTTGATGAACGCATTCGAAAGCGATTGCCGTTTTCGCTGACCCGATCGCAGGACAAAGTGATTGGCGAGATTGCATCGGACCTGGGCCGTGCCACGCCGATGAATCGCTTGCTTCAGGGAGACGTCGGCGCGGGGAAGACGGCCGTGGCGGTGTACGCGGCGTTGGCGGCGATCGCGCGGCGCGGACAAGTGGGGCTGCTGGCCCCGACGGAAATTCTTGCCCGGCAGCACGCGGCCAAGGTGAACCACTATTTGCAAGGCAGTCGCGTGCGGGTGGCGTTTCTGGCGGGATCGACCGCTCGACGCGAACGAACGATGATTCTTCGGGCGCTGGAAGCAGGCGAGGTCGATTTGCTCATCGGTACGCACGCAGTACTCGAAAAGGACGTGCAGTTTCGACGGCTGACACTGTCCATCATTGACGAGCAGCACAAGTTTGGCGTGGTCCAGCGGGCCGCGGCTCGGAGCAAGGGTATGGCGCCCCATGTGCTTGTGCTCAGCGCGACGCCGATCCCGCGAACGCTGGCCATGACCGTGTTCGGCGATCTGGACGTTTCAACGATCGACGACTTGCCGCCCGGTCGAAAGCCGGTCAAGACGCGACTGGTAAGGACAGATGGAATGGCCGAGGCGTGGCGATTCGTGCGAACGCGACTCGCGGCAGGTGAGCAAGCGTTTGTCGTGTATCCGCTCGTGGAGGAGTCGGACGCGCTGCCGCTCAAGGCCGCGACGACGGAAACGGAGCGGCTCGCGCGCGGGGCGTTGCAGGGATACCGCGTGGGACTGTTGCACGGTCGCATGAAACCCGCGGAAAAGGAGGAGACCATGCGACGATTCGTGTCGCGCGAATTGGACGCGCTGGTGGCGACAACAGTGATCGAAGTCGGCGTGGACGTGCCCAACGCGACGGTAATGGTCGTGCAGAATGCCGAGCGATTCGGGCTGAGCCAGCTTCATCAGCTTCGTGGTCGAGTCGGGCGCGGTGCAAAGGCGTCTTATTGCCTGCTCATGGCGGACGCGAAGGGCGACGTTTCGGCGGAGCGACTAGCGGTGCTCTGCCGCACCAATGACGGATTTCGCATCGCCGAGGAGGACTTGCGGCTTCGCGGGCCGGGCGAACTGCTGGGCACGCGGCAGCACGGATTGCCGGCGTTCAAAGTGGCCAATCTCGTCGATGATCTGGAATTGCTGTTGGCCGCGCGTGACGACGCGGCAGCGATTTTGCGCGGTGATCCGCAGCTTTCGCAACGGGACAATGCCGGACTTCGGCGGGAAGTGGTGCGGCGCTACGGGCCGATGTTGCCGCTCGTGGAGGTGGCCTGACCCGCGCGGACCGCGAATCAAGCGGGTTCCCCTGCGGGAATCTCTGTTCCACACTCCGGGCACCGGCCGGAGGTATTGCCGGTGAGGTCGTAGGCGCATTTCGAGCAGAGCCCATTGTGCATGCGCCGCTTCAAACGAAGGGCAACTTGCAATGCAAAACAACCAAACGCGAATAAAAGAGGCAACAATGTCGCGACACCGTAGTTGATTTCATAGAGTGTTTTTCGCCAGGCGCGGTTCGACGGAAGGACGATGCCGGAATTAACGGCTCCGGTATGCCTTTGAAGAGTCATGAATTGCAGCGGTTCGTCGAATCGATTGATCACTTCAATTCGGTTCCAGTTTGCCTGTTGATAGCTCGTGGTTCGTTGAATGAACCGTTCGCCGTAGAGTACATCGAATTCGCTCTGAAATCGAAAACGTGACAATCCGCAGTCAATCCAGATCAAGTTGCCCCGTTCGATGCGAATTCCGATGTATCGACCTTCAAGCGGTTTGGCGATCAAGGTGAATCCCATAGGATAGGAATAGCTGATTGTTCCGACTCCAGCGGTAAGCAGGGAAATGACCAACAGGATGTACATCGTTCGTCGAATCATATTTGCGATCATCGGTTGACTGGGTGCGTTTGTTGCAGATCAGACCTTGAATTTGCAGCGTGGATTGGTGTTCCACATTCGGGGCATCGGCCGGAGGTGTTGCCGGTGAGGTCGTAAGTGCAAGTCTTGCAAAGGCTGTTTCGGCTGCGCAACGTGCGTCGAGTTCTGCGAATGAGACGCAATGCCAGGATAAGCCCAAATGGTACCGCAACGAACCCGGCAAGTAGCAACACATGAAACGATACAAATCGAACCGTTGAGTATCGACCTGGTGGGTCGCCAAACCCAATGAACGTGACGAGCTGCCGAGGAACGCGACTGAGGTCTTTTGGATTGATCCTGCCGATGAGCATACGACGTTGGAGCTTCGCGCCGGGGCGAAGCGATTTTTGCAAATAGCCGTGTTTTCCGTCGAAGTTGTATGAAAGCATGTATGCGCTTAAGTAACCGTTTCGAATATCAATGGCCGTCCAACGGCGGTCCGTGTCGAATGGTTCGCATGTGATTGGATTCTGAAAGGACAGCACGTGTAGCGAAACAATCCCCGACAAAGCAAGCGTCCAAAAAGCGAAGGTGACTCTTCGAAGAGGCATGAAAACATTCTACAACTGGCGTACGAATGATGACAGTTTTCGGAGACCAACAAGCGAATCCAATGAGCTTGCGTGACGTTGTCAGTCTCTTTCCTATTGTTCCTGGCCTTTCCAGCCAGAAAGAAAGCCCCAGCGAACTGCCTCAGATGGCGGATCATGATGTGCTCCAAATTGGTCGGGTACGTTCTTTGGACCGCAAGCCCATCCCTTGGTTGCGTTTTTCGGTTAAGATGCCGGGTATGACGCGAAGTCGTGAAAAGGTCGTCGTCGCGATGAGCGGCGGGGTGGACAGCAGCGTGGCCGCGTGCCTGCTGGCCGAGCAGGGGTACGAGGTCGTGGGGTTGTTCATGCGCGTGGGGGCGAAGGAAGTGACTGAGCCACGAAGCGACGAAGCCACGAAGCCACGGAGTGACGAAGCCACGGAGCGACGAAGCGACGGAGAGACGGAGGCACGGAGGCACGAAGGTGCGGATTGTCGATTGGCGATTGGCGATGGTCGAATGAGCGAGGGAGGCAGTCGCCAAGACAGCGGGGCGGTTTCATACCCTATCGTGGAGTCGTCGTACATCGATGCGTCGCGCGGACTGAAGTCCGCGGCTCGAGCGCGGCAGGGTTGTTGCAGCGCGAGCGACGCGGGCGACGCGAGGTTTGTGGCCGGGATGCTCGGCGTTCCGTTCTACTCGCTGAACTTCGAGAAGGAATTTGACCGGATCATCGACTATTTCGCCGACGAATACGCTCGCGGACGGACGCCCAATCCGTGCGTCGTGTGCAACGACAAGTTGAAGTTCGGACGGCTGTTTGAGTATGCCGATGCGGTCGGCGCGAAGTACGTCGCAACGGGGCATTACGCTCGGATCGGACGACGCGACGGCCGGCCGGTGCTGATGCGCGGCGTCGATCGGCGGAAGGATCAGTCGTACGTTCTGTTCGGATTGCGGCGAGAGGCGCTCGAGCGAGTGATGTTTCCGATCGGCGAAATGACGAAGGACGAAGTGCGGCGGATCGCGGCGCGGTTCGGCCTGCCCAACTGCGACAAGCCGGACTCGGTCGAAATCTGCTTTGCGCCCGATCGAGACTACGCCCGAGTAGTACGCGAGCGACGGCCCGATGCGTTCGCGCACGGCGAAGTCGTCGATTCCGATGGAAGTGTGATTGGGCGGCACGAAGGAATCGCCAATTTCACGATCGGGCAGCGGCGGGGATTGCGAATCGCGGCCGGTAAGCCGATCTACGTGACGCAGCTCGACGTACTCAACAATCGCGTGGTGATGGGCGACGGCGAGGCGCTCCTTGCTGAAGGGCTGATCGCCGAGCGGGTCAACCTGCACGCTGTTGAAACCGGCGAAGTGTTTCGCGCCGACGTGAAGATTCGCTATCTGCACGAGGCCGTGCCGGCGACGGTGTCGCTATTGGACGATGGCCGCGCGCGAGTAACGTTTGATGATCCGCAGCGAGCCGTGACGCCGGGTCAGGCTGTCGTGTTTTACGAAGGTGACGTGGTACGCGGCGGAGGGTGGATCGAATACGCCGTTGCGTCCAGTCGTCAACCCGCGAATTCGGAATGCTGAATGCAGCGATCCGAATCACATCGACCCAAATCAATATTGGTTCTTCACTCAGGGGCGCTTGGTGACTGCGTGCTGGCGATGCACGTGGTTCGGCGCATTCGCACGCGAGAAAATAGCTCGAAGATCACTCTGGCGAGTCGATCGGGCATCGCACGGTGGGCGGCGCAGCACGGGCTGATTGACGCGGCGATGCCGCTGGATCGATTCGGTTCCTTGCTTTGGAGTGATGATGATTCCAGAGCGAAGAAACGGCCGATCGATATTTCTGAGTTTCCGGTAATTGTCAGCTTCCTGGGCGGGCCTGACGAGAAACCATCGCGACGATTGGCCTCATTGGCCATGCACGAACTTGTATTCGCCGTTGATCCTAAGCCAACAGAATTCACATTGCAGAGCCAAATTCATATCACGCATCAATGGATGGAAGAACTTCGGCAGCAGGCGCTAGACGTAGACTATGACGCTACTATCTCGGCTATCATCGGTGAGGCCGATCGGGAGGAGCTGGCGGTACAATTGCGGCATCGGATCGGCAGCGATGTGCGGGGAGTCGTGATCGTTCATCCGGGCAGCGGCGGACGAGTCAAATGTTGCCCGATTGAGGCGATGGAAGCGTTGGTGCGCGGAATTGCGCGTCGCGGACGGCGACCCGTATGGATGATCGGGCCAGACGAGGTCGAGCGCGACGGAGAGCAATTTCAACGGCGGCTCGAAACGACCGCGCAAGTATTGTATGAAGAATCGATCGAGGCGGCCGCGGACCTTGTCGCCGGTGCCGACGGCTACATCGGCAACGACGCGGGCATGACCCATGTCGCCGCACTCGCAGGTGTCGAAACCGCGGCGCTCTTCGGCCCGACGGATCCGCGAATTTGGAGGCCTTTGGGCGCACGTTGCCAAGTCAGGTCGTTTCCTTCCCCCGATTCCCGCATGGAGCAATGGGTGGAATCGATCATCGGCCCCATGTCGGGGTATTTGTAGCGTCGGGGCTTGTCCCCGACGAATCGAAGATTGCGTCACGCACAAGGAGTGAGGCTACATTGGATCGTCAAGAGCAATAACAACTTTTTTCGCCGACGTGTTTCCGCGCGAACACCGAACCGGTGATGAGCAGGCCTCGCGGCCCTCGGTCGGATGCAGATCGGCATCGGGAATCAGCCGACGAAATCGATTTCGGGAACGGCGGGGACCATCCCAATATCCGCGCCGTGGGCCAGAAGGGTTCGCACCGCGCGACGACCCAGATCGCCATAGTCGATCGTCCACTGGTTGACGTACATTCCAACGAAGCGATCGGCCAATTCACTTCCCATGTCGCGGGCGTATTTCATGGCATGGCGGACGGCCTGATCGCGATGCGCGAGACTGTATTCGATGCTGTTCTTGAGCACGCCGGCGATTTCAATCATCGCTTCGGGGCCGAGATCGCGACGAATGCAATTCCCACCCAACGGAAGCGGCAGCGCCGTCTTTCCCTTCCACCATTCGCCCAAATCAACAACGAGCCTCAGGGCTTGATGGGAATAAGTCAGCTGTCCCTCGTGAATGATCAGTCCGGCATCGGCCTTTCCGGCGGCCACGTGGGACAGAATCTCGTCGAACATCACCACGTGATGACGAAACGCGCCTCGACCGAGGAGCAGGTTGAGCGCGAGAAACGCGGTCGTTCGCTCGCCGGGCACGGCAATCGCCTTGCCGCGAAGATCGTTGACTTCCATCGGTTCCCGGGCGACGACCATCGGTCCGTAGCCGTCTCCCATGCTCGATCCGCAATTGGTCAGGGCGTATTGATCGGCGACGAACGGATAGGCGTGGATACTGATGGCGGTGATGTCGAGATCGCCGCGCAAGGCGCGATCGTTCAACGTTTGAATGTCCTGAAGAACGTGCTCGAATTGCCAGCCGAGCGTATCGATTCGGTTCTCCGCGAGCGCGTAAAACATGAAAGCGTCGTCAGGATCGGGACTGTGTCCGAGAGTCAGTGTGCGTTTTCTGTGCATTGCGAAGTCGTCAGGCGGCCGATTCGGTAATGAAAGAATGCAACGGCACGCGTGGCATGGGGCACTCGAAAGCAGGCTACAAGCACGTCCTAAGGAGAATGCAGATCGGTCCCGTGGTCACGTTCGCAATGGCGTCCTGCGTCGGAGTCGGAAGACGGTTGAAGACCAGCGCCAGCAGCAGAATCGCCAAATCGTAAATCAATGCGGTCAGACTCACGAGTTCTCCTCCAAGAATCCACGTCACACAGACGGATCACGTCCCTAGGCCTTGGTGGGAGTGATGCTCTTGATCTTCGCGAGAACCTCGGCGTCCTCCGGAAACCGGCCCGTGTCGTGCTTGCTCCACACCTGTTTTCCGTCGACATGGACGTCAAACACGCCGCCCGATCCTTCGATCAACTGAGATTCAGCGCCGAATGCTTTCCGAATCGCATCCGCCAGACCGGCGGCTTTGGGAAAGTAGTTTCACTGCGTGCAATACTTAATGGACACCTTCATTGAACCAAGACCTTTCTTTCAATGAAACAACGATCTCTGCGGCAACAAATCACTCCTCGTGCCTACAATCCAATCGGCGATTGTCGCGTCGCAACTCAACCAGACGTCTGCCTGTTCGCAATGCGCCATTGTCCTGGCGTTATTCATCACGGCGCAAATTCATCGCTCGTGGTAAACCCTTCGGGACAGTGCAACTTAAAGGGACTTAGAACGAACTTCGGATTCACCACCAGGTCGTTGATCGTTAGCACGGTGGTGGCTTCGCCGCGGTCATTCTTAATGAGGCTCGTCACGCGCCGCGGGAGGTAATCACTCCGAGCCACCGCAATGACTTGTGGAGGACGATCGCTCGGACGGATTCGGATCTCGATGCATTCCTCGCCAGCGACTTTTACGGGACCCACCATTTCCACGTCTCCCGACTTGATAGGGTCCGCGTAGGGTTCGGGTTCGGAGAATTCGCGGAGCAGCACGCGGCCGATGTCGCGGGCATGGGTTCCCTGGACCGCGGCATCGAGATCATGGTGGCACATCTTGGTCTTGGGGTCGACGAGAAAATACTGCTCCCCATCTGATCCTGCTTTGAGGGCCACCGGCTCCTCGGAGCCACCGACCTTGATGCTGATGTCGCAGAAGAACGAATTGATCTTGTGTTGGGACTGCTCGCCCATCGTTACGGTCCCCTCGACCGGCGATACCCGCGATTCGAGCCACCCGGTTCCCTTGTAGTCGGCCTTGTAAAGGACCGTTTTCGCTTCCACCAGCGCGGCGGCAGTTTTCTTGAGCAGGTCCAGCGCCTCGGTCGCGTTCTCTTTTTTGGCTGGCTCCTCGCCCCAGGCTGCGGAAGTCCAACTCGCCACCATGACGAACAGAATACGTCGTTTCATACCCGGTCTCCCGTCAGTTTGCCCCGTCCGTTTCGCCCGATCCGGACCTGATCCTAACATATTTGACGGTCACATTCCAAGAGCAGCACACCGTGATGACGGCCAGTCTTCGATCTTGGCGTCTGGAACCTTAACCCATTACACTCCCGCGTCATGCTGGTCCTTGTCGTTATCACTTCCGCGGGTTCGTTTCTGCTAAGTTTTGGGATGACCTGGCTGGTTCGCGGCTGGGCGCGACGCCGAGGGTTCGTCGATCGCCCGGGCGGGCACAAGCAACACAACCAAGCCGTTGCGCTCGGCGGCGGAATCGCAATCACGGCCACCCTCCTCGTACCGATCGTGGGTGGGACGCTCGTCGCGTGGTGGTTCCACCGGATGGGGACCACGCCGGACTGGCTCCCGAAGTTCGTTCTTCCGCATGTGGCAGGGATCGCCTCCAAGTTCCCCGTCGTGGCCCTTCTCGCCGGGGGCATCGTCGTGCTCCATGTTGTCGGGCTGATCGACGATCGTCGGGCGTTGGGATGGACCCCGAAACTGATTGTACAGTCGCTCGTTGCGCTGATGGTGGCCGGACCGGGAGGCCTTCGGATCATCGAAGCGCTGCCCGCGCCAGCGTCTATTGGATTGACCGTGTTTTGGATCGTCATCATCACCAACGCCTTTAATTTTCTTGACAACATGGACGGACTTAGTGCTGGGGTCGCGGCGATCGCCTGCGCGGTGTTCGCCGTGGCATCGGCAGCGGCCGGCCAGGTGTTTGTGCCCATCACGGCGTGGGTCGGCGTCGGGGCGTTTCTCGGATTTCTCGCCTTTAATTTTTCGCCGGCGACGATTTTCATGGGCGATGCGGGGAGTCTGGTGATCGGCTTCTTTCTCGCGGTCCTGACGATTCTGACAACCTATTACGATGCGGCCCACGACCCGACGCCCCTAGGCGTCATTGTACCGCTGGTGGTGCTTGCGGTGCCGCTGTACGACGTCTCCAGCGTTGTGGCCCGCCGCGTGCGCGCGCGCCAAAGCCCGTTTCGCGGTGATCGGCAGCACTTTTCGCACCGGCTGGTCGCTCGAGGGATGAGCCATCGCGGCGCGGTGCTGACTATTTATCTTGCCACGGCCGCTACCGCCTTGCCGGCGATCATTCTTCCAAAGCTCGATTGGGGATCGGCGTTGCTTGTCTTGTTGCAGTGCTGCTGCGTGGTCGTGATGATCGCGTTGCTGGAATCAGCGGATTCCTCGCCATAGAAGCCGCCCTGAGCCTGCCCGTCCACCCGGACTGAGCGAGCAGGTCCGCAAGGTTTTCGGGTTTGGTATTACTTTGCGCGTTCGAGGTATTGGCCGGTGCGGGTGTCGATTGCGACACGCTCGCCGGGTTCGACAAATGCCGGCACGCGCACTCGGGCGCCTGTCTCCAGAATCGCATCCTTGGGTTGGTTGGTCGCGGTTGATCCCTTCACGACGGGAGGCGTATCGGCCACGGTGAGAACGATCGTATTGGGCAACGTGAAGGAAATCATCAGCCCGTTGTAGATTTCACAGGTGACCTTGGTGTTGGGAACGAGGAATTGAGCGGCATCGGCGACGACATCGGCACTGACCGGAAGCTGGTCGTAGGTCTCCGAGTCCATGACGATGAACTTGTCATTTTCCTTGTAGAGGTACTCGTACTCCTTGGACACGACAAAGGGAATCTCAATCCGGTCATCAACGCTGTAACGCACATCACTCATCCGTGCGTCCTTGAGGTTCTTGAGCTTGGCCTGCATGTAGCTGCGCTTGTTGCCCTTGGCGACGTGAGCGCATTCATGGACGACCCAGAGGTCGTTTTCGTAAATGATGGTCTTCCCCTTTCGGAGATCAACGGCCTTGATCATGCGACAGCGTCCTTTCCTGCGTCGGTAAAACCGAAGACCATCCATCCTCGCGGTGCCGAGGTCTGAAGTCAAGACAGCGAAATAGTTCACCCGGAGAAGCGGTATTCTTTCAGGAATCAGCGATCCCAGCACTGATTGGGGACGTGGGAGTGCCGATCTTCGCGGTTTTTTCCGTATCCGACTCGGCGCGGCGGCTTGCGAAGGAACGAGGCTGTGCGATACTCTCTTCGCAGAAGGTCCATGATCGGTTTCCCGGCCCGAACCGCCTCAACCGCGCTTTGCGGTTGTACCGATAACTCCGTAGGAACTGATCGGGCGGAATGCCGAAGTTCCGCGAAACCGACCGCAGAGCTGGGATAGCGCGCCGGTCCGCGCGAACGGCCAGGAAAGACTTGTATCAGGGATGAACGCATTGCCTTTTGACGCTCGTCATTCCAGCGGTGGGCTTCTGAGAAGTACGTTGATCGCCGGCGTCGTCCTTTTCTCGGCGATGTCCTCGGGGTGCTATTCGCTTCTGAACGGATGGCTCGACCCGACCGTAGTGGGTAACTACAGCCGAGAAACCACGACGGAAATCCGCCAGTCATTGACGCTCGAAGACACGCCACGGGGCATTCCCGGCGCGGTGACGCCTTCGCCGGAGGATCTAATTCCCCGGCTCGTTGAGTATCCCATCACCGCAGGCGATACGCTGGCGATTGAGATCAACGAGCTTCGGCAGCGACAAGTGCCCTATCAGACGCAGGCTCAGGTGCTGGCGAGCGGACACATCAACCTGCCGGTCGCGGGGCGCGTTCAAGCGGCCGGACTGACGGTGGCGGAGTTTGAGCAGGCGCTGGTCAGCCGGCTTCGCGACGGAAACGTGCTGGTCAACCCGGAAGTCACTGTCAATCCATTGTTTCTTCAACAAGCGACCTATTCCATATTTGGAATCGGGGTCAGCGCGGCCACCGACGCGCCGCTTCGCGCGGGCACGTTTCCGATTCGCCGACCCGATTTGCGATTGCTGGAGGCGATCAACCAAGTCGGAGGGTTGAACGAATTCGTCACGGAAATCTACGTGTTTCGTGACGATTCCGCGATCGGCTCGACGCCCCATGAAATGGAACAACCGACGCCAAGCACTCCTGTTCCCGACACAGGGGAAGACGTTCCATCCCAAGGCGAGATGCCGCCGCCGAATGATGTCGAGACGCCTGCAGTCGAAGTAGCGCCGCAGCCAGACCCAAGAAAAGAGTTAATCGACGCCGTTGAATCGCCGGACCGATCCGCGACGCCTTCGCCATCCGGTTCGGAAACCCCGATGTCTGTTCCCGAAGCGCTGGAACCAGAAAAGCCGGAACCTTTCATCTACGTAAACAAGGAATTCGTACGCAATCCGGCCTATCAGGAACCGTCCCCATCGGAATCGGCCAAGTCGGTCGCGGGATTCGATACGGTCATGCCGTCGGTGAGTTGGGCTAGATTAGCGGGTGAGAGCAACGCTCGGATACTGGTAATTCCTGCCGAGTCGCTGCGCAGCGGTGATCCAAGCCTGAATATCTATGTTCGAGCGGGCGACGTGATCCGTGTCGTCAGTGGCGAAATCGGCGTGTATTACGTCATGGGGCAGGTGAACCGGGTCGGACCGTTTGCGTTCAATACCGAGCAGATCACGCTCAAGACGGCCATCGCGGCGGCCGGCGGACTTTCGGGCTTGGCGTGGCCGGACCGATGCACGATCTATAGGCGGCTCGGCCAGCGCGAACAGATGGTGCAGGTCAATCTTGATCGCGTGTTCGCCGGGGCCGATCCGGACTTCTTGATCCGGCGGGGTGATATCATCAATGTCGGCACGCATCCGTTTGCTCCGTTCCTGCAGCGGATTCGGGCGCTGTCGCTGCCCAATCCGGTGAATAATGTCGGTTACAGCTTCACCTATGCACGCAACTTCGCCGACATCGATTCCTACGCGGTTCGCCAGAATCCGCACAATGAACCCGGTCGCTTTGAAAATCTGTTTCCCTAGGAGCGACGAGTGAGCGTCATGCCTGAACCCCTGGCCATGCCGTCACGATCATGGCGGGACTTCGCGCCTCCCGCCGCGCGGTTGCGCCTGGCCTTCGTAACGGCATTGGTCCTGTTCATTTATTGGGAGCCGATTCGCCATACCATGATCTCGCGCTGGATCAGCGACGGAAACTGGTCGCACGGCTGGTTGATTCCGGCGTTCAGCATTTATTTCCTTGCGTCCAAGCGAGAAGAGTTGCTTTGTTGCCCCATGGGTTCCAGCTACGTCGGAGCAGTGATCGTTGCGTTGTCGCTTGGGGCTTTTTTTTTCAGCGCGTGGTGGGCGCGGATGGCCTATCCGCAGGCGCTCACCTTGATCGGAACGCTTGCGGGGCTAGTGCTGCTGATGGGTGGATGGCGATTGCTCCGACTCGTCTGGTTCCCGATCGCATTCCTTGCTTTGGCGATTCCGTTGCCGCACCGCCTGTATTTTCAGCTGACGACGCCGCTTCGCATCATGGCGTCCAAGGCATCGGCGGCATTGCTGCCGCTACTCGTTCCGGGGCTTCATACCGAGTCCCAGGCGGTGGTAATCGATTACCTTCGCCCCGGATCGCCTCCCGGACAGTTAAACGTCGAGGAAGCGTGCAGTGGAATGCGGTTGATGATGGCGTTCGTGACGCTGGGCGTCGCCATGGCCTATCTTGGAGATCGACCGGCGTGGCAGCGGGCGGTCATGGTCGCGGCGTGCCTTCCTATCGCGGTGTTCTGCAACATCATTCGCGTGACGACGACAGGCTATCTGACGATCATCGGAAGAACCGACCTTGCGCAAGGAACCGCCCATCAGATGCTCGGAATCGCGATGCTGATCGTCGCGCTGGGATTGTTCTCGTTGCTGGGATACGTGCTGAGTCACCTGTTTATTGACGCGCCGGAGCCGAAGAACGCCGCCGCGTAAGCTGACCGCGCGTGAGTGAATCATGGCCACCCTTCCTACAACCGTGCAGGAAAGAGTTACTTTGCCCGCCACTTTTCGGACGATGCCCGGTGAGTCGGGATCGGGCGGCGGGTTCACGCCGGGTGACATCGTGGCCATGCTGCGACGCCGCGCGGTGCTGATCGTCGTGTTGTTCGTGCTGCTGTCGGGCGCTGCGGTCGGCGGGTTCTTGTTGTGGTGGTTCGAATTCCCTGGTTATCGAGCGGAGAGTCTGATTGAGTGCATCTCCAATATCCCTGAAACCGAGCTATCGCTGGAACAGCAGCGCCTCAAGGAGGACGAGCACGAGCGGTTTGTGCAGACCCAGGCACTGCTGCTGAAAAGCCCGACAATTCTCGGCGAAGCGCTGAAGGTCACGGCGGTTCGCGGGACGGCATGGTTTGACTCCGTTGGGAAAAGAAAGAAGGAACCCCTGCTTATCCTGGCGGACGAATTGGTCGCCGCGCCGGTGCGCGGAACCAACTTTCTGCGCGTGGCGATCGAGTGCCGGGAGACCAAGGACCCGGCCATCATTGTCAACGAAGTGGTCCGCCGCTGGTATGACATGGTCCGGGAACGGTCGGCCAGCGAATTCACCAAGAGCGCGCTCGACGCCGCCAAGAAGGAACAACAGGATATCGAACGAGAAATCGCCTCGAAGCGCGAACGCCTTAAGGCGATCGCGGCCAGACTTCCCGCCGGCGCTCGTGAAAACCCGGGCAACAACATCACGGCCCAAAACGTTCGGCAGTACGCGCTTCAGGTTGCCCAGCTTCAGTTGGAACTGTCACAACTGGAACAGTTTCGCTCGATGTACAACAGTCCGGAGGGCGTTGCGGTCACGGCTGAGGACCGGGCGACCGTCGAGCAGGATCCGCAGGTTGCGGAGTCGGCACGGACGCACTTTCTGCTTCAGCAGCAGCGGGCCGCCGACGAAAAAGTGTACGGAGCGAACCACAACGCGCTGCGACAGATCGACGCGCAAATCGAGGCGGCGGAGAAGAAACTCACCGCGCTTCGACTCGAACGATACACACAGCGCCGCGCCGACATTCGCGAGGCCGCCAATTCGGCCTACGACAATCAGCGTCATTCGTTGTTCATCGCTCAGGAAAACCTCGCCAAGGCCGAAGCCGAGTTGCAGGATCAGGATCGGATGCTCTTTGATTACGCCGATCTGGACGCCCAGATTCTCAAGGACCTTGAGTATCAGCTTCAAGTTTCAAACTACATTAAAGGCCTGACTCGCGTTCGCGACCAGCAGACTGCGATTCGAGTCAATATCACCCAGCCGGCCATTGACCCGCTGGAGCGGAGCAGCCCGAGCCTTTATCTGATACCCTTCGGAATCTTTGTCGCGTTGGCCCTGTCGGTCGGCATCGCGCTGGCACTGGAACTGCTTAATAAGTCGGTTCGGACCTCGCAGGACATCGTCCGTCACCTCGACATCGGGATGCTCGGCGCGATTCCCGATATTGACGATGAGGAAGTCGCGATCCAGCGCGTCGAGACGGCCGTCCGCGATGCTCCTCGTTCGATGGTGGCCGAGGCGTTTCGCCGAATCCGCACCAACCTTCAGTTCGCTGCTCCCGCGGACCGCCAGCGATCGATTATCGTCACCAGCCCCGGACCGGAAGACGGCAAGACCACCGTCGCCTGCAACCTTGCGATGGTGGTCGCACAGTCCGGTCGGCGCGTGCTGCTGGTGGACGCCAACCTGCGCCGCCCGACGCTGCACACGCTTTTTGACGGCATTAAACCCCACGGATTGAGCAACATCCTCGTCGGCGACGGCTCTTTGTCCGGCTGCATCTGCAAAACGCCTTTGCCGCAGCTGGATGTGATTGGAAGCGGTCCGATTCCCCCGAATCCGGTCGATTTGCTGACCGGCCGACATTGGCTGGACTTTCTCCGCGACGCAACGGCTCAATACGATCAGGTATTCATCGACGCGCCGCCGGTCTTGTTGGCGAGCGACGCGGGCGTGCTATCCACGACGGTGGATGGCCTGATTCTCGTCGTGCGCGCCCATCGCAATTCTCGAGGCGTAGCCCAGCGGGCCTGTCGATTGCTTCATGACGTGAACGCGCATGTTTTCGGAGCGGTGCTCAATGCCGCGAGAGTGACGCGAGGCGGTTACTTCCGTGAACAATTGCGGGCCTATTACGACTACCAGACCGAAACCGGCGATCCGAACAAACCGATCGCTCGCACCTAGCGCTGCCGTCAGGTGCCCCGTGCATTTCCATACAGAGAGATGTGAAGTCGCGGGCAGAATCGATAGCCCCGCTTCTTGCAGAGGTCGGCCACCCATCGACCCTTCGTTGAAAGCTCGACGGCATCGATCCCTTGCGGCATCAGCAAGACGTCCGAGGTGTTTACGCTTCCGATATCTGCAAGGAGCGAATCGATTTCGTTCAGGTCGTCCGGCGCATCCACCACGAACTTCAGTTGATACGCTCCTAGTCGCATGAAACATCGAATCGTTTCGACGTTGATCCGGTTGGTCTCGTGGGTTTCGGAGAATCGGCCGGATTCGCGCTCATGCGGGGTCGAA
Organism: uncultured Phycisphaera sp.; assembly: GCA_964486335.1. Taxonomy (GTDB): domain Bacteria; phylum Planctomycetota; class Phycisphaerae; order UBA1845; family UBA1845; genus CAZAMB01. The sequence goes on from CAZAMB010000001.1 coordinate 152,838, forward strand.
TTGCTCAGTTTGGGGCTGATGCTCGCGAGGTCGCAGCAAACATCCTTCCAAACGGTTGCCGCCGTTTCAATCGTAATGTGAAAACCGGCCTCCCGCAGTTCGCGCGACAAGTCCTCGATGCCGACGGCAATCATCGGCTCGCCGCCGGTCAGGACGACATGCTCGCAATCAAACGAATGAACGCGATCGAGGATGGAATCGATCGACATTTCGATGCCTTCGGGCGACCATGATGTGTAGGGCGTGTCGCACCATATGCACCGCAGGTTGCAGCCGCTGGTGCGCACAAAGACGCTCGGCATGCCCGCGAGTTTTCCCTCACCCTGAATGCTGTGGAATATCTCGCTGATGTTCACGACAAGTCGAGTCGATCGGACGTCGATCGCCTTAAGTGGGGTTGCGGACCGACACCCGAAAAGTAAATGCTCCGATCGGCGCTCCGTCACTGAGCCGCGACGAAAAGATCAGCCTATACGATCCTTCGATTGGAAGCTGTTCGGCTCGAGATGCAAACGTCGAACCGTCGAAATAAAGTACCTTGCCTTTTCCGACTGGAACGCCGTCCGGAGCAACAAGAGAATATACAACTTGGGCAGTTTCGGACGATGAAACGCCTTCAATCGTGGCGATCTGGCCGGCTCCGCCGACAAAAGTGTACACGGCCGTGGCGCCGATTTCGTCAAATGTCGCCGTCACCTCCTCGCCAAGGTTGATCGGCGCGACATCACTCGACAGGGCACGGTGCAGCGTCAGTTCATAATCGGCAAATTCACCGGCGAACGGAGCTAGGACGACCCGGTGCAACCCGTCCTGAGTCAGTTCAAACGCTTCGTCGCCCGTTCCCGGTGTTTCGCGCTCAAAATCCACCCGCAAGGCCGGTCGGCCGTCAGGCTCGCGAAGCGAAAAGGCGAATTGCGATCCGCTGGGATCGCAGCAGGTCCGTTCGACGACCACGCGATCGCCGGCCCTTCCATTGAAGAGCATTGCTGCCGCTCGCGTATTGACGTCAAACGAACCGCCGACCGATTCGCCAAAATCGTGCAGCGAATCCAACGTCGTACTCGACAACACATAGGTAGTCTCGGATTGCTCCTGCATCTCCAAACCGAAAACCAAGAATGAGTAGGATTCCGCATCAGAAAGATTAAACACGTCGAATCCACCTTCGCGAGCGAGCAGCACGTTGTGTCCGAAGGACAAACCGGTCATGGCCGGCCGATCCGCGAAAAACGCCGCACGAACGCCGCGACGCGATTCAACGTTGACAGTCCAGCGATGCACCGGTGAGTCGCTGGTCAACATTCCGGAACGAGCATCGGCTTCCGGAAGCGATCGCTCGGTCACGGTCCCGGTCAGGCTTGCGAAATAGGGCGGTCGGAATCCTTCGAGCATGCGCGTTTCCCGAATCGGTCGAACGGCAAGTCCGCGAACGGGATTGATCGCCGACAGCGTGCATTCCTCGAGCAGCCGACCGGATTCCTCGCCGAGTCCCAATATGGCGAATCCTTCGGATGAAGTCGCGGTCATCGTCGCTCCCCGATCCGAACAGATGCGTTGAACAATCGCGGCGTCTTCGTCGCGAGACCGAACACTGACGGCCTCGTGGATGGATCGGGCAGCCTGCTCCATCGCGTTCAGCGAGTGAATCAGCGCATCATAAGCGTCGATCGGTGACGCGAACGGCGCAAAGTCTCGGTATGCGGCATCATATTCCGCCGCGGCTATCCGAAATCCGGCTAGCGCCGGATCGCCTTGCAAGGCATCAACGACGTAAAACGGTTCCAATGCCGCGACGGCCGCGGCGAGCCGGTCAAACCGCGAGGCGAACTTCGCGGTGTTGTCCTGTATCGCCGAAATGGCTCCGTTCATTTCGGTTTCGGCCTGAGCCAGCAACGCCTCGCCACCTTTCGGATCACAAGGTTCCGATATGCCGCAAGCTGCTCGAACCTGCGTCAGCCGAAGAGATAGCAATTCCAGATCACTGACGGATCGATACACCGACTGATAGGAACGCAAGGATTGCCTGGCGACGGGAATCATCTCCGACGTAACCGCTACAATATCCGCGACCGGTGCGCGCGACGCCGTCGCCGCCAGCATCGACGCATCAAGTCGCCCGAACAGGGTTCTCGCGCCCGGCAGCGTCGGTGCGGGCAGCGACATCACGGCCTCCATCGCCCTTGTTGAAGCATCAAAACAGGCCCGCGCGTCCGATTCATCTTCCGCATTGAAACAAGGTTCGCGAACTTCGATCTGCATTTCGGTCAGCAAATGAAATCCGCCGGTACGAATGCCGCCCGCGACTGGCACAAATACGTCTCCCTTGCGTCGCGTGGCCGTGTGCCCCACGAAATCTCCGGTCGCGGACTCCAGCGACCAGATCGTGCCATAGGCGATGTCGAGTTCGCCCGCGATGGCCGCTGGAATCGTCAATTTCACGGGAACGGGAAATGTCACGCCGATCGGCTGAACCGATATCACCAGTCGTGACAATCCGTCGAGTCGCTTCGGGAGTGCCAAAGGCGTTCGATCCGCCGCGACGGTCACGATGGCGATTTCGCCCTCATAGGGTTTCCCATCCAGTTGCGCACCGCCCGGAGGAATCTCCAGTTCGATACCCTCCGCGCTCATCACCGTCGTGAGTCGGTCAGGAGCAACCTTGCGCAGCGACGTCAACGGTACAAACGGCAGGTGAATCGGGCGCTCCAGCGCGAGTTGTTGCTCTTCGACCAAGGCGAGGGTCGTTGCGAACTGGCCATACGCTCCGTCGCCGGATTGAGCCGTCGTTCCGTCCACGAAGAACGGTTGTTTTCCAGCGCGAACGCTTTCCAAGAAAAACGAGCCGTCCACATTGGAAAACGCCACGGCGTCCCCGAGGGCCAAACGCACCCCGCCCAGCGGAAGGGGCGTTTCACCCTCTGCCGATTGAACGAACCCTTTCACACTGGCCGTACCGCTGCCCGGACGATCCGCAAAGGGGTCTTCAGCCGGCGGTTCAGGAGGAACCGTTTGAACGCATCCTTCTTGAAGAATGGCGAATGTCGAAAGTAAGGTGAAGGCCGAAAAACACGTTCGGCGAAAGATTGGTCTGCCCACGATTAGCCTCCATGCCACGCGGTCGGGTCTCAAAGCGGATGTTGTATCCTCCGCAGTTCGGTATGGCAACGCAATTTCCCTATTGTCCCCAAATCACTTCGCTGCGCAATTCCGACAGTTCTTGCATTACTGCAAACGGCCCTCGACGCCGCGTCTATATTTTCGGCCATCGCAGGAGTCCGTCGAGAGGCTCTTCGGATCGCCGCCAAAGCGATCGCAGCATCGATCTGAGTTCCGACGGACTGGCTGTCATTGAACGAATGGGATTCTTCGGTCCTGATCGATCATCGAAACCGAGCGATTCGATGGGTTGCAAGTCGTAGTAAGGCGATACTTCCACGGATTCCATCTGCGACGGCATGCAACGGCACAGGACAGTGGTGATGCCCTCGGACGGAGGCGCAGCGACATACACATAGGGTCCCATCGCCACCGGTCCGTCGTCGATGACACGCGCGACAACAACGTCGAAACCGTCTTTTGAGGGCCGCTCGACGGAAAACCGACATTCCGGAAGCGGTTCCCCATATTGTAACCCGGCCGCATCCTCAAGCGACCGCGAAACAAAAAGCACGCGCGGCCCGCGTACCGTCGAAAGGGCCTCCCAGACGATCGGCATGTCATCAGGTCCGAGGACAACTCTGACGCCCATTCCCACGGGTTGCGTCGCCGCGTCGTCGCCTTTTCGCGGCTGATACCACCAGAGATAAGTCATTTGGGCAAGGTCCATTCCGCCCACCGACACGGTCGATTGCGAATAAAAGACCGTCGGACGCGGTGGATCACTTGTCTTGCTGTGCTGTAACGCGGATTCCGATAGCGCGGCAATTCTGCCAATTTGAACACTGCCCGCGCCGTTGCTCAGTTCGTTGACAATCAGCGGCGCAAGAACCCAGGCTCTTCCCCGGGCCGTTCCCTCACGGGGCTTGAATTGCACCGACCTCGCAAACACTTGCTCGGTTTGTCGGCGAATCTCGACGATGACGTGCCGTGGCACTTCGGTCGATGCGGAAGGCTCCATCGTGTCCACGCGCCCCCGATGACCGCCTGCGCATCCGGCGCCGACGATCAGCAGAATAGTGAATTTTTGCAGGAATCGCATTCAGTCGTATCCAGAAAAAAACGGTCGCGAGCGCTCCTGCCGCGGCCGGAGGACCATTCGCAGCGAATTTCATTGGATTGGTTCACGATGAAATGGCTGCGAACTCTAATCATTCGCTAACCCGATCAACAGCAATTTATCGTACATGCCCTCTTGGAAACCGACGACCATCGTGCGACCCGCGATCATGGTCGGTGCTCGCAGCTTGCCTGTCGGACCGAGGATTTGCTTCAAGACCGCCGCGTCATCATGACCGTCCTTTTTGATCGAAAGCCGAACGACTCGCCTTCCCTTGGTTGTAACCACATGGTCCATCGATCGCGCCATGCGCAGCGCTTCCGCCGAGCCTAGTCCTGCTTTTGCATCCGAACGCTTCAAGATCGCCACCCCCTTCTCCGCAAGGTACCCCTGCGCCTTGGCACTGGTTCCTCAACCCTTGCGAAAATAAAACCATGAAACGGTTTTTCTCATTCATCTCCTTTGCTGCGATCGCAAAAGCCGCGGAGCTAGGTCACTATTGAATCGGCCGTGAATCTGATAAACAATGGATCCAGACCGCCGCGCCTGTACCGTGCCGCCTTTCGAAGGAAAGCGGGCTTTGGCCGGTCGCCATTGGTAACTTCAAAACCCGAAAGGCATCTTACCATGACCAAGGCTTCTGAATCCCATTCTCGAGGCCCCACGAATCCTACGGGCTCTTCGACCGCTTTGCTGATGGAATTGAAAAAAGTAATTGGCCAAGCCCCGGATCCCAAGGGAGAGCCGCCCGATTATGAGCTATTGGCGTCCAAACTACGAAACCTCCACGCTCATTTTCGTACGCATCAGGCGTCCGACTACTTCAGTCCGAGCACGAATCCGGCCGTCGCCGCAGCGCCGCAGCTTTCGGACGACTTCACTCGGCTTAGCACCGAGCACCCAAGGATCATGGGCATGTTGGATCTTTTGATCCGAAATGTTGAGTCCATGCCCGATCGGCCTGTCGAGGATCGCGACGTCTTCTTGTTGAGGATTCGCGAATTGATCGCCGTGTTACGTCGCCATGAAGCCGAGGAAGAGCGATTGTTTCTGCTCGCCATGTGGCACGACACCGGCGGAGAAAGCTGATCCGGTTGTTGCTCGAACGATTCCGCGGCGGGGATCGTTCGCATCCGTTAGCGCTAACTGCGGTGCCGTTCCCTCGGTCTGCGCCTCTTTGCACGACTTTTCCTAAACACCGGCCGTCCACCTCGACCGCAAACTTGGTGGACGGAACGATCTTCATGCTGACCGCTCAACGCACCCGGAATCGAAGTTGAGTCAGCGCATTCAAATCCACGTTAACAAATCGGCTCCGACGGCGTCTTAGTAGAAGAACGAGCATCCTCTACACCGACGTTCGCGGCATCCCATGTTTGCGGAGTGGTACTATGATTGCCCAAAAGACCGAGGCGGCACGCCCCGATGTCGTTCGTCTGGTTGACGAACTCCTTGTTCGCGGAATCGCCTCCGGTGCATCCGACGTGCATTTCGAACCTGTCGACGAAGGACTGTTGATTCGTGTCCGTATCGACGGTCAGCTCGTCGATTGGGACGTTTTCGAGATCGGACTGTCGGAAAACATCGTGTCTCGCCTCAAGGTAATGGCGTCGCTATTGACTTACCGAGTGGACATCCCGCAGGAAGGCGGGTTCTGGTGGAAGCGAGATTCGCAATCCGCCGGCGACCATCGAACGGAATTGCGTGTCGCTACATTTCCCACCATTCGCGGAGAGCGCGCGGTCGTGCGTGTATTTCGCGGCGATCCTCAACTCCATTCGCTGGACTCACTGGGGATGACGGTCGAACAACTGACTCGAATACGTGATGCCCTCGCGCGTCCGGCGGGGTTTATCGTCGTGTCGGGGCCTGCCGGCAGCGGAAAAACAACGACGCTGTATGCCATGATCCGCGACATCCGCGATCGCTTTCCCGGACGAAGCGTGATCACGCTGGAGGATCCGGTCGAACAGCGCTTGAACCGCGTTGCCCAGATTCAGATTAATCCGCACGGTGAATTGAGCTACGAGCGATGCATGCGGTCGCTGCTCCGCCACGACCCGCAAGTGATTCTTCTCGGCGAAGTGCGCGATCGCCAAACCGCTTCCGCAGCCGTCGAGGCCGCACTGACTGGACACCTCATCCTCACGACCGTCCACAGCTCTGACCCAGCTGAGACCATCATTCGGTTCCTCGAAATGGGGATTCCGCCGTATCAGTTGGCCAGCGCCCTGACGATGGTCTGCTCGCAGCGCCTGCTGAGACGACGATGCCGTCGATGCCGGACTTCCTCCAGGAAAGGATGCGAAGACTGCATCCACACCGGCTACGCCGGGCAGATCGCCATCGCTCAGGTTGCCGAACTGGATGAAGGGATAAGAACGTTCGTCCTTGCCCATTCGTCGGCTTCGTCGCTCCGCACGGTACTAAGAGGCCGCAGTTCGGACCTGCGCGACGAGGCCTCCGCCGCGGTGGAACTGGGTATCACCGACGACGATGAAGTCGTTCGAGTGCTGGGTCGGGGAGCCTCGACCGGCACGAAGCGCCCGGCAATCGAAATCGCGAGGAAGCCAAATGGACCGATTTGAATACTCGGGTCAGTGCCAGAACGGAACGGCGATCAGCGGCATTCTCGAATCCGAGGACACGGTCCATGCCGTCGAACAACTGACCGCCATGCGACTCCAGAACATCGAGGTACGCAAGACCGAAATGCCGCCGCCGCGCCGACCACTTGGCAATGATGATTTCATCTTCTTCAACGAACAGCTGGCGTCCCTGGCAAACGCCGGAATGTGTTTGGATGCCGGATTGCGACAAATGGGACGGGACGTTCATTCCACGCGGCTTCAACGCGTCATGGAGTCCATGGCCGACGAACTGGAGAAGGGCAGCTCGTTGCCCGAGGCCATTGAGAAGCACGCGCCCCAACTTCCTCCGCTCTATGGACGGATTATCCGCGCGGGTCTTCACAACGGAAATCTGTCGGCGACGTTGATCAATCTCTCGCACCATTTGAAATTGATCGGAGAAACGCGGCGATTACTGTTCGAGGCCTTAACGTATCCTGCGATCGTATTTCTCCTGGCCGCGGGTGTATTCTGTTCGGTGTTGGTGTTTATCGTTCCGCAGTTTGTTGACATCTTCGACGATTTTGGTGTTCGGTTGCCAATGTTGACGCACTATTTGATTGTGCTTGCTCACGCAATGCCCAAAATACTTGTGACACTTGCGGCCCTCACGATGACAGCAGTTGCGTTGTTCTTCGGGCTGCGGCGCTCATCCGCCGGACTCCAGTTTCGGGAGCGAATTGTCCTCGGAATTCCGTTGTTGGGCTCGATCATCCGCAATTCGCTTCGGGCTCGGTTTCTGCGGGCCATGGCGTTCGCCGTTCATAGCGGCATGACGCTGCCGGAGGCCCTTCGCCTGTCGGCCGGTGCAACCGGCAGCCCGGGATTATCGCTCGACGCTGAACTGGTTGCCGAGGGCGTCGATCGGGGCTGCGGATTGGAAGAAGCCAGCCGACGCGCGAAGTTCATTCCGGCCATGCTCGCCTATTTCGTCGGCGTCGGCGGCGATGCCGCGAATCTTCGCGACGGGCTGATTCAGATGGCCAAGGCCTGCGAGTCCCAGGCAACACACTCGCAAGCGATGCTTCGCGGCTGGGCGGCGCCGGTGGCAATTCTCTGGGTCGGATCAGGCGTCGCGGTGTTGATTCTGGCATTGTTTCTGCCGCTCCTGCAGTTGATTTCCATGGTCTCAGGTTGATTGGATTTGGCTGGCCCATGAGTATTCTGGAACTCATTCAGCTCCACGTGATGGTCATCGCGGTCGTCGCATTGGCCTGGCGGGCGCCAAGCCTCAAGGACACCGCCTTCCGCTGGCTCTCCGGTGAGCGTGGGTGCTTGCTTCCCCAGGGATTGATGTCGAGCCAGGCCCGCATTCGCCGGGCGTCCGAACTTCAAGCCGTCATCGCTCGTTTGTCGCTCATCGCGCGAATGAACCTGCCAATGTGCCGAGCCTTGGAAGCTGCGGCCGTGGGGGAATCTCGGCGAATCAGCCAGGCACTCATCGGGATCGGCCGCCAGATCCACGCCGGCGACTCCGTTTCTCACGCGTTGGCGATCGCTTTTCGCGGATGCCCGGTCCAATTGACTCAGGCGCTTCGCGCGGCCGAAGCGTCCGGTCAATTGGCTCTGGAACTCGCCGAACAGGAGCGGAGAATCGCCGCGACAATTGACGAGCGCGTGACGACGGCCGCCCATGTGCGAAACGCGACGGCTTATGCGTCGATCATGGCGCTGTTCACCGCGGGCATGGTTTCCTGGATCGCCGTGTTTCTGATGCCCAAGTTCAAGGAGATCTTTCTGGACTTTGACGTTCCCATGCCGCGGATCACCGCGTTGCTGATCGAGGGAACCGATCTGTTTGCGACACACGGAGTCACGTTGTTGTTTGTCCTGCTCCTGATCGTCGTGAGCATGGCACTGTTGGCAATCCGGTCCACAAAGAGCGCCGACATCGGAACACCGGCTCGAATCGCGGCGGCGCTGCGCTCGTGGTTCCCTTTCACGCGCATCATCGACGACGGACTTGGCCTCAGCAGAGCCCTTCGCGCCATGGCACGGGACATCCGCGCGGGGATGCCGGGGGCGTTTGCGGAGTCGCTTCCCAAGGAGGTTTGCGCCACGAATCGACTGCGGCATCGGCTGGCCCAGTTCGTTCAATCCATTTCGGAGGGAGTCGCGCCGCACCAAGCCGCGAAGTCCGCCGACCTGGGCCAAGTTGTCGTTTGCTCTCTGAGAATGGTGGAGCGCGGCGAGGATCCTGAAAGAGCGCTCCGCCATGCCGCCGACTATCACGAAGCGATCGCATTCCGCTGGTGGCATGCCCTTTCCGCGTGCATCGGCCCGCTGGTCACGCTGACGATGGGCGCTCTGGTCGGGTTCATCGCGATCGCCATGTTCATGCCGTTGATCTCGCTGATCAACGCCGTTTCGGAGTCTCTCTAATGAAGAAGCCAAACGCCCGGCGGTCGTTTGCTCGCGGCTTCGTACTGACGGAAACCTGCGCATCTCTCGCGCTTGTCGGACTCATTCTTGGCGTCGTCTCGCTCCTTCTGTCGCAACATGGACGTGCATCGGATCATTTCTTGGTGTATCGCCGGGTCCAGCTCGCCGCCGAATCATGCGTCGAGCAAATGCGCGCTGGCGCGCTGGACTCGGCAAGCACGAACTTTGTCGACGAAAACGGAGTGGCTTTTGATATTCATGTCGTCCAACCGGACGACCAGTGGCAACCCCTGCTCTTCGTTACGGTGACGGCAAGTTCGACCGATCGAGGCGGACGAACCGTGAAGTATGCGCTCAATGCGTATGTGTCCCCGACCCCCTCGTCGAAGGGAATTGACCCATGAAGCACCGTCGACGTGGTGTGTTTTTGATCGAAATGCTGACTGTCCTTCTGATGCTCGGTATCGGCGGGACTTTGTTGGCGACGGCCTTCGGATCGATGCTCCGAAGCCAAAGGAGAGTCTCCGACTTTGGAAACCAGTACGCGCAAATTGACGGTTTTCTCTCCCAATTCTCGCGTGATGTGCGAAGGGCGACGACGGCAAGCTTGCACGTCGGCGATGAGAACGAGGGAAGATTGCTTGTGCTCGAAGCGCCCAACCGCAAAGTCGCCTATCGGTTTTTTGAACGGCGCGTTGAGCGGTCCCCGATTGAACCCGGCGACCCGATGACCAACAGTTGGGAATCGATGATCGCCTCCGTCGACCTTGTGACCGGTTTCGTTGAAGCGCCACAGGTCGCCGTCGGGCTGTCAGTACAATGGCGTCGGACCGACAAGAAGGATCCCGACCGGAGTCGCCGTTTCGATCTGGTCGTGCGGTGCGCCGGAGCGCTTGGCCATGTTGAAGATTAGGCGGCAAGAAATAAGACAAGCCGACAACGGAGAGCATTCGCGCCGCGGCGCAATGCTCGTGCTCGCGATTTTCTCCATCGTCCTTGCCAGTTCGCTCACCGTTCTCGTCATGGCCGGCACCGCTCAACTTGTGCGTTCGACTCGACACCACCATGAGGAAATCCTGCTTCGGCAAATGACGGACAGCGCATTCGCCTGGGTTCGCGCCCATCCTAGGCTTGATTTGACCGCCCCGGTTCAATTGGACGCAAGCCGAATCCTGCCCGACGACATGCCCGGTTCGATAACGCTCAGCATCGAAAACGAAGCTCCAAACCTGATCCTTGTTGCATCGCAGTTCGCGGTTTCTGGAAAAAATGTCAAGCGATCGTCTCGGTTCATCGTTGCACCTTCTCGCTCCGAGTAAATTCGGCTGTCGCACTCTTTCGCGGTCAGGAAGGCGCCGGATGAACAAGAACGAGCCATCCAAGCGATTCGATCATTGTGTAGAAACGGCCGTCCGCATGGAGTCGGGCGACGAACCGAATGAGCATGGAGGCTTGTGATGATGCCGGCATCGTCGTTTCTGGATCTCGTTCAACAAATGTCGCTCGTGACGACGAGGCCGACCTTCGACCGTTTTTCTAATCGAGCATTGCGGCTAGTTGTTCACCATTGTTCGGAGGTCCATGGTTCAACTGAGGCCGTTCGTATCGTGCCCCCCAACGACCCTGATACCGCGGCAGGTCGCGCCCGTCGTTCGCCGACATGCTCGCCGCGCTGCGACGGGAGAACGTGCGAGAACTGGTTTCGTCACTCCGCCCCCGGAAGCGCCATGATTCGATTTTGCCGGTAGCAGCGAATCGCATCGACACCGTGCGTTAATGATCCGCGAATCGTCGCACCAACGCACCGACGCGCGCAAGATGATAATCGTCATGTTCGCTATCGAAATAGGCGATATCGACAATACGCATGGGCTGCTTCAACCGGGGATGCTCCGCCGCGCGCTGCCAATCCGATTCGCGGAGCGACTCGAATTTGGCGACGAGTCGAGCGCGTTCGGCTCGAAAATCGGCCAGAAGGTCTGCAATTTCGCGCCGATCGTGGTCGGCTTCGTGCGTCCTTCGATTCGACGGGTCGGCGGCCACCAAGACTCGCTCGCCCGCCAGAATCTGTTCTATTCGTTTGTAAGGTAGGTGGCCCAGGTCAATGAGATGCCCGATGTTCTGCTGAATGGACCACCCGCCGCCATCAGGATGCTGCGTCAACACATCGCGCGCGAGGCCGCGAACTCGCTCCTCCAGCCGGGCAGGAGTGCCGCGAACTCTTTCAAGCAGATCAGGGAACTTGCCGACCGGAAAACTGAAATCAAAAGTTCTCTCTATCCACGACCACATGATTCGCTCCTTGGGGCGCTGCGGCCCATGACGATATCCGATCAAACTAGAGCCAGAACGAACTCTTGGTGCAACCTCCCGCGGTGATGGACAATCGCCGCGACTTGGTTCTTTTTGAGGATGCGCACCGCGAAAACAATCATCGGAGTGGATGATTACAAGCGTAACAGTTTCGCCACGATTATGGGTGAATCAGGGGCGACTCTCAAGCAGGGGCGATTGCGACACGCATCCGCGTTCCGCGCGTCTCGCCTGCCCAAGTTCCGCCGTCCCGCGTTGGACTACTCTGCTTCATGCTCTTCGCGTCCTTCGCGGTTGAAACGTGTCCTTTCCACCGGAAAATTCGAACGAAAACTGGCCTTTTCGGCGGACGATCGCTAAAATACTGGCCCCCTTGAATGCCCTGCGGACTCGAACCAGTACTCGCGCCGATGGGAGGGATCAGGATGCACTTCGCAAGTCTTCGAACGATGAACCGGGCCGTCGTGGCGAATCTCGCGATTTCCGCCGTCTGTCGCGCCATGTCCCTGCACGTGCCCGCCGACCATCCCACCATTCAGGCGTGCATCAACGCCGCAACGAGTGGCGTCGATGAGTGCGTGGTCGCCCCGGGAACGTACCACGAAACGATCAACTTTCTCGGCAAGGCCATCACCCTGCGCAGCTCCGGCGGCGCGAACGTGACCACGATCGACGCCACCGGCATCGGCGGCAGCGTGGTGACGTGCGCCACTGACGAAGGCCCGGACACCGTCCTGGATGGTTTCACGATCACGGGCGGAACGGGAACCGGCGTAGCTGGACAATGGAAAGGCGGCGGGATGTACAACTGGCACAGCAGCCCAACGGTGACCAACTGCAACTTCAGCGCCAACTTCGCGATCGACGGCGGCGGGATGTACAACAATGGCGGCAGTCCGGCAGTCACCGCCTGCACCTTTGCCGGGAACGTGAGCATTCTTGGCAGTGGCGGGGGGATGTACAACTACGTTGCCAGTCCGACGGTAACCAACTGCCGGTTCAACAGAAACAGGGCCGGCCAAGGCGATGGCGGCGGGATGTCCAACTTTCTCAGCAACCCCGTGGTGACCAACTGCACATTCAGCCGGAACTTGGTCTCCTACGGAGGCGGGGGGATGTTCAACTTTAGCAGCAATCCGGCGTTGACCAACTGCACGTTCAGCGACAACTGGGCCGATTCTGGCGGGGGTATGCTCAACTACGGCGGTAGCCCGACGGTAACAAACTGCCGGTTTCACGGAAACAGAGCCGTCGCAGGCGTTGGCGGCGGGATGTACAACAGTGCGAGCAACCCGGCGGTGACCAACTGCACATTCGTCGGCAACACAGCCGAGGTCTTCGGGGGCGGGATGTACAATTCGGGCACCGGCAGCCTGATGGTGGCTAACTCCACCTTCTGCGCGAACACCGCCGGCTTTTCCGGAGGAGGAATGATTAACGCCTACGACAGTAGCCCAGCGGTTAGCAACTGCGTTTTCTGGGGCGACAGTCCGGACGAGATCGCCATTACGGAAGCAGCGGTTCCTAACGTGCCGGCCATCCACCGCAGTGATGTGCAAGGTGGGTTGCCGACCGGCGCAATCGATGGCGGCGGAAACATTGATATCGATCCGATGTTCGTTCGCCCGCCGGACCCCGGGCCTGACGGATTGTGGGATGGCGTGGATGACGATTACGGCGACCTGCGTTTGCAGCCCGGTTCGCCGTGCATCAACGCTGGTGATCCAAACTTTGTTCCGCAACCAGGCGAGACCGACCTCGACGGCCACGCGCGAGTGCTGTGCGGGCGAGTGGATATGGGAGCTTACGAATTCGGCATCGGCGACTACGATTGTGACCAAACCGTGGACCTGAACGATTTCACTAGCTGGTCTTTCTGCATGACAGCCCCACAGGGCGGACCAGTCAATCCGGGCTGCGAGCCATTCGACTTCAACGCCGACGGTGATGTCGATCTTCGCGATTTCGCAGGTTTCCAACTTGTCATGACCCCATAACAAATCTGGTGTTCCACCCGCCGCCCACCCGGTCTTCGCCTTGCGTAGTCTTTCATTTCGTCCGACAATTCCGCCATGAGCCTCGCCGATGACAAGGTCGTCTCCCAGTTGATCTCGCTGGCAAGGCAGGAAGACCTCGGCCCGGGCGATCTGACCGTCGGCTTGATGGACAAGCCCGGCGCGGTCGCCGATTTTCGCCTGATCGCCAAACAGCCGTGCGTTTTCGCGGGGCGCGAAGTCGCGGCTCGCGTGCTGCACGCCTACGACACGTCGATTCTCGTGGAATGGAGCGAAGCCGCGTCGGACGGCGCGACGATCGCGTCGCCCCCGATCGAACTGGCGATGATTCGCGGTTCGCTTGGCGCGGTGCTTTCGGCGGAGCGTGTGATGCTCAACTTCCTGCAGCGGCTGTGCGGCGTGGCCACAATCACGCGGGCCTTCGTCCATGCCGTTGCGGGCACCGGGGTCAAGATTCTGGACACACGCAAAACGACGCCGGGTTGGCGAACGTTGGAAAAGTACGCGGTGCAGTGCGGCGGCGGCAGCAGCCATCGTCGCGGACTGTTCGACGCGGTGCTCATCAAGGACAACCACCTTTCGGACGTGCCGACCTCGCGCTGGGCGTCTACCGTATTCGAGATGCTCAACGTGCTTTCCGCGTCGGGAGCGAAGCCGACCTTTGTCGAAGTGGAGGCCGACAATCTCTCGCAGGTCGAAGAACTTCTCAAGGTAGTCGGCATCGATGTGATTTTGCTGGATAATTTTTCGGTCGACGCGCTGCGCGAGGCCGTCGCATTACGCGACGGCGTCGGCCTTCGAGGCAAGGTTTCACTCGAGGCGTCGGGCGGCATCACGCTGAAGACAGTTCGCGCGGTGGCCGAAACGGGCGTCGAGCGGATTTCGATCGGGGCGCTGACCCATTCGGCCGCGGCGATCGACCTTTCGCTGGATCGCACCTGATGCTCACCTCCGGGGTGTTCGGATATCTTTTCGATTACATCCTGTGGTGGGTGTTGTTTGTGTCGCTGGTCCTGCACACCTGGTGCTTCTTTCGATTCTTTCCGCGCGCGAAATTCCGGCGCATGGGACTGCTCGCCGGCAACGCACTGATCTTTCTATGTTTGCTTGGCGTGGCCGCCCTGATCGGCGAGAGTTACCTTCGCTTCGCTGCGGTGGAGACGGACTCGTTCGGCGTGTCTCTTCCGGCGAGGCGTTGGTTTGCCATGTACACGCAGTTGAACTCAATGGGTTGCCGGGACAGAGAATGGACGACGCCCAAGCCGCCGGGGACCCGGCGCATCGCGTTCGTCGGCGACTCGTTCACCTACGGCTGGGGAATCAAGCGGCCCGAGGATCGCTTTCCAGATATGATTCAGGCGCGGTTCGAGGACTCGACTTCGGGGCAGGTCGAAGTCTTGAACGTGGCCAAGCCGGGCTGGGGAACGGGGGAAGAGTCGCGGCCCATCGCGGACGTGATCGACGTTTTCGGCGTCGACGAGGTCGTGCTGTGTTACGTCGCCAACGATATCGAAAAATTACTGCCGACGCGCTCGGGATTCAATCCGACGCGCCCGCCCGATTCAACGTGGTTCAACCTCGATTCCTCCTGCCTGCTCGATTACCTTTACCGGCGGGTGTATCTGCCCCGCGTGCCAACGGTTCGCGGTTATCACGACTGGCTGGCGGAAGGGTACGCGGACCCGTCGATTTGGCGCGCCCATCAGGAGCAACTGCTGGGCATCATCGGCCAGTGTCGCGACCGCGGCGTCGCCATTCGCGTGGTGCTTCTTCCGTTCCTCCGCACGGCCGGCCAGAAATTCGATCGCGCGAGTCTGCACTCGACACTGCGAGGGTTTTTCGAGGCCAACGATGTGCCGGTTGTGGACTTGCTGCCGACGGTCGCCGACAAACCGGCGGAATCACTGATAGTCAACTCGGTCGACGCGCATCCGAACGAAATAGCCCATCGCCTTTTCGCGGATGCGATCTGGTCGGCGCTGTACGTCAAGCGTGCGGATTAGCGCGCGTAGCGCCTGAACCCCGGACAAATCCTTAGCGAAAAGCGTTCGAAAATGCCTGGCCTTTGAAATGCCGCCGCGTTTCAACCCCATTGGAGCGTCGCGGCGGCCGCGCCGGCGAAACGGCGTTGGCGTTCGACCATCTCGCGGTACAAGCCCTCCGCCGACATCAGCTCCGCGTGATCGCCCACCTGCACGATCCGCCCTTGATCGAGGACGACGATCATATCCGCGTGCGTGATCGTGCTGAGGCGGTGCGCGATGACAAAGGTCGTCCGCGACGCGAGCAGGTCGGCCAATGATGCCTGGATGAGCTGTTCGCTTTCGGTGTCAAGGTTGCTGGTGGCCTCGTCGAGAATGAGAATGTCCGGGTCGGCCAGGATCGCCCGAGCGATACTGATCCGCTGCCGCTGTCCGCCCGAGAGTTTCACACCGCGCTCGCCGATGAGCGTGTCGAAACCTTCCGGCAGTCGTTCGATAAACTCGGTGGCGTTGGCGCGGCGGGCGGCATCCAGAACGGCGTCATCTGTCGAGTGACGCCGACCGTAGGCGATATTCTCTCGCACAGTCCCGTCAAACAGAAAAGTTTCCTGCGGGACGACGGCCAACCGCTGGCGATAGCTCGCCAGCTTGATACGGCGATAGTCCACGCCGTTGATGCGCACCGCTCCGCTTGTCGGATCATGGAAGCGGGCAACCAGGTCGGTGAGCGTCGTCTTGCCGCCGCCGCTGGGTCCGACGAGCGCGACGACGCTTCCGGCGGGTACCGTGAGCGACACATCGCGCAGCACCGGCAAACCCGCGCGATACTCGAAGTTCACGCCGTCGAAGCGGATTTCTCGGATCGGATCGGGGCACTCCGCCGCATCGGACACGTCGGGTTTTTCCTCGGCGCGTTCGAGGATGTCGAACACCCGCTCGAGCGCCGCCAGCGCCTGCTGGGTCGAACTGAACGAGTTGACGATCATCGACACCGGGTGCAGCAGCATGATTGCGTACATTTGAAACGCCACGATGTCGCCGACCGTTCCCTTGCCCGTCACGACCAGCCACCCGCCCACACCCACGATCGCCAGCGTCGTCGCCGGAATCAGCAGGCCCCACCCGCCGCTAACGACCAACTGGAGCTTCTCCGCCAGCAGGTTCTTGCGGATGATCGTGTGGTGCGAGACCGCGTAGTCACGTTCCTCGCGCCGCTCGCGACGAAACGCCCGCACCACGCGAATCCCGCCGAAGGTCTCCGTGACGCGTGCGTCGATGCGCTCGCGCTCCTCGGCCATCGTGCGGTAGATCGGCCGGACTTTCTTGATCCACATCAGGTTGACCAGCACGATCGGCGGAATCATCAGCCCTGCCACCAGCGCCATCTGCCAGCTCAGCACGACGAGCACCGCCACCGTCAGGACGACGCGGATCGTCGCCACGCCCGGCGTGATGACGGCCATCTGCACCAGTCCGGTCACCTTGTCGGTATCCTGTGACAGCCGCGAAACGATTCCGCCGCTCTTGAGGTTGGAAAGCTCCGCCAACGGCAGCCGAAGGAACCGATCGAACAACCGCTGACGAAGTCGGAAGATCACCTTCGCATTGAGCACCGACATCAGGTACGACCGCCATGTGTCGATGCCCGTGGTAAACACTAGCAACGCCAGCAGACCGCCACAGACCATTCCCAATTGCCCAAGTTTGTACGCGATGTCGAACGATGCATTCGGGAGGATGTCGTCAATAATGTACTTCGTGGCCGCCGGGAGAATCAGGTTGAGCACCGCGCTGAGCAGGGCCAGCGAAAAAACGATCGCAAGTCGCAAGCGAAACGGCCACAACCACTTGCGGTACTGTCGAATGTAATGTTTGCGAATTCTTGGATCGCGCTGCGGCCTCTCCGACGCCAGCGCCTCCGAACGCGCCGGGTCGACCCCGTCCCGGCGAAACGCCGCATATCGCGTTTTCGATGAAGCATGTGACATAGCAGCCCGTGCGACCCCGTTTCGATCCGAGCCGCGACCAACAAAGCGACCATTGCGGGTGCTTCGTTCCCGAAGTCTCGCCGCACGGCGAGACGCAGGGCGCGGAAGCGGTCCAGTCCGAACCGCAAACTTCAGTTCGCGCGACCCGGATCGCGCGGAGGGAGCCGGCGATTCACGGCAAGACGCCGCCGAAGCTCGCGGGTCGCGCGTTCTGTTCCGACGGTGCCCTATCCCGCCTTGTCCGACTTGCCTGATCCCGACGGCTTCATCGACCCCTCCACCGACATTTGCAGATTGCGAACCAGAAACGCCCAGCGATCCGCCGCCTCTTCGATCTGCTTCGACGTCGGCTTGCCCGCGCCGTGACCGGCCTTCGTCTCCACGCGAATGAGCACAGGATGTGGTCCGGATTGCGCTTCCTGTAGCGCCGCCGCAAACTTGAAGCTGTGTGCGGGGTAGACCCGGTCGTCATGATCTGCCGTGGTGATCATCGTCGCCGGATATTTTGCGCCGGCTTTGACATTATGAAGCGGTGAATAGCCATGGAGGACCTTGAATTCCTCCGGGTTGTCCGCTGATCCGTAATCCGAAGTCCACGCCCAACCGATCGTGAACTTGTGGAATCGAAGCATGTCCAACACACCCACGGCGGGCAGCGCAGCCCCAAAAAGTTCCGGCCTCTGGGTGATGCACGCACCGACGAGCAGGCCGCCGTTGCTGCCCCCGCCGATCGCCAATTTGGGCGTTGAGGTGTATTTGTTCTCGATCAGAAACTCCGCAGCCGCGATGAAGTCGTCAAAGACGTTTTGCTTGTTCAGCTTTCGCCCGCCGTTGTGCCATTCCTTGCCATACTCGCCGCCGCCGCGGATGTTGGCTACGGCCAGTACGCCGCCCATTTCCATCCACACCGCGTTGGCTATCGAAAACGTCGGCGTGATGGGAATGTCGAATCCACCGTAGCCATACAGGTAGGTCGGATTCTGGCCGGTGAGTGTCAAACCCTTTTTTGATGTGATGAACATCGGAACCTTCGTTCCGTCTTTGCTTTTATAGAACACCTGGCGCGTTTCGTACTTTTCGGCGTCGAAGTCCACTTTCGGCTTCTTGTAAATGCTGCTGCTGCCCGCCGAGGCGTCGTAGCGAAAAACCGTTCCGGGCTCAATAAAGCTCGTATAGCTGTAAAACGTCTCGGAATCACTGCGCCGTCCGCCGAAGCCACCAACCGTTCCCAGGCCCGGGAGTTTGACGGTCTCCGCAAGCTTTCCACCCATTTCAAACACAGCCACCGTCGAGTAAGCATCCTTCAGGTAAAGTGCGATCAGCCTGCCTCCCACCGACGAGACCTGCCTTAGCGTGGCGGTCACCTCGGGGATGATTTCCTTCCAGTTGCCGCGCCCGGCGTTGTTGATGTCCAGCGAGATCACCTTGCCCTTCGGCGCGGCCAGGTCGGTTCGAAAGTAAAAGGTCGTGCCGTCGTTGTCGATGAAATCGTATTGGGCTTCGAATTCAGGAATCAGTTCCACCACCTTTGAATCGGGAGCTTGCAGGTCCTTGTAAAAAATCAGATTTTTCCGCTCGGTCCCTTTCCAGACGCCGATGATCAGATAGCGCCCATCATCCGATACCTGTCCGCCGAATCCCCACTCCTTCTGATCCTTGCGCTCATAGACCAGTTGATCGTCCGATTGCGGTGTGCCCAGCTTGTGATAGAAGAGCTTCTGAAAGTAGTTCGATCCTTTCAGCGCCTCGCCTTCCTTTGGTTCATCATAGCGGCTGTAGAAAAACCCCTTTCCGTCGTGCGTCCACGACGCGCCGGAAAACTTCACCCACTTGATTACGTCGGGCAGATCCTTGCCCGTATCGATCTCGCGCACGCGCCATTCCTGCCAGTCTGAACCCGAGGCCGACAGCCCGTACGCCATCAGCTTTCCATCTTCCGTGATGTCATAACCAGTGAGCGCGACCGTTCCGTCGTCCGAGAGCTTGTTCGGGTCCAGCAGCAGTTTCGGCATTTCATCCTGGAGCGACGTCAGCCAGTACAGCACGCTTTGGTTCTGCAGTCCGTCGTTCTTCGAATAGAAATATCGCCCGCCGCGCTTGAAAGGAATGCCGAATCGCTCGTAATCCCAAAGCGCCGTCAGCCGATCCTTGATCCGCCCCCGCTCCGGAATGGTTTCCAGGTATCCAAATGTGATCTTGTTTTCGGCCTCGATCCATGCCTTGGTGTCGTCGGAATGCTCCTCCTCCAGCCACCGATACGGATCGGCCACTTTCACGCCGTGATATTCGTCGATCTGCTCGACTTTCTTGGCATCGGGGTACTTGATCGAAGGCTCGCCCGCGCGAAGCGGCGCTCCGAAGAGCGCGAAGCACATCGCGGGTACCGCGAGGATCGCAACTGGCGCGCCGAATGCGCGACGCAAGTCAAGTCGTTTGCTGATCATGGTCGTTTCCTTTTCTTCGTCCCTGTTCGTCGTTGCCGCGCCCTTTTCGGCGCGAAGGTGCCTGGCCGGCCAGGTGCCGGTAAAACCGCGCATCGTACACAAACCGGTGCACTCCCCCAAACCCTGCCGACGTCGAATTCTGTCACCCGTGCGGGCAGGGTAGCGGCACGCGGATTGCTGGGAAATCCTCAGGGTCTCGATGGCTCGGACGCCGGTATTGTCTTGGAGTGTTCGGAATGCAGTACAACATCATCTTGTGCGGAGTAGGCGGGCAGGGCATTCTGACTATCGCCCAGGCCATTTCTCACGCCGCGATGCACCGGGGTTGGAACGTCAAGCAATCCGAAGTGCACGGCATGAGTCAGCGAGGCGGAGCGGTTCAGGCCCACCTGCGGATTTCCGATCGACCGATTCACAGCGACCTCATTTCGCTGGGTGACGCCAACATGATCCTTTCCGTGGAGCCGCTCGAAGTCCTCCGATACGTCGAGTATTTATCCGAGGACGGTATCATCGTTTGCAGTGCCGTACCATTCGTCAACATCAAGGACTACCCGCCCATCGAGGACGTGCTCGGACGGATCGCGCGGGTCGGCGACCATGTGTTATTGGATTCAAGGCGGATCGCCCAGGCCGCCGGGTCGATACGCGCCGAGAACATCGTCATGCTCGGCGCCGCGGCCGCCTATCTTGAATTCTCACCCGACGAACTGGAAGAGATCATCGCCCGTGCGTTCGCCTCCAAGGGGGAGCGAGTCGTCGAGTCCAACCGCAAGGCATTCCAATGGGGTCGAGCCGCGGCATCGCGGTATCGCGACGGGTTGCGACGCGGCGCCACCGGACGAGCGCTGCGCGCCTGGATGGAAACTTGTTCGCCGGATCAACTCCTGTCCACGGATGCCGACGGCACGGAAGGTTCCGGTGTTTCGATTGAAGACGACCTCTCTCCGGCCGAAGAACAGGCGATCGTGCAGGTACTCCTTCAGGCCAAGGCGCAAGACCGAACCCAGCTTCACGAGCACGAAGTCTATGCCATCGTCGGGCTCACGGATGCCATCCTGCCGCCGAGGCATTTGTTCGTGCCCCGCGGCGGGACGATCAGCGCTGATGAACTGACCTCCTTTCGCGGCGACCGTGTCGTGCTCAAGATCGTCGCTCCTCATGTCATCCACAAGTCCGACGCCGGAGGAATCGTCTTCGTTTCCCGGGATGCGGCGGTCGTTCAACGTGAGTTCACGCGGTTGATCGAGCGCCACGGTCGCGACGGCGCGCGGATCGACGGCGTGCTTGTCGTCGAGTTTATCGAACAGGCGGGAAAGGGGCTCGGCAGCGAGCTTTTCGTCGGCATTCGCCAGAGCCGGGAGTTTGGGGCCGTGATCGCCGCCGGTCTGGGCGGCGTTGATACGGAGTATCTTGCCGCCACCATGCAGCGCGGGGCGGCCGTCGCGCGGGCGTCGGCGATGAATACAACGGCTGATGAGTTCTTTCAGTTGTTCCGCGAAACGGCGGCCTATCAGTTGCTTTCGGGGCGCGTGCGCGGACACGAACGTCGTGTGTCCGACGGAGAGCTTCTCCGATGCCTTCGAACGTTTCTCGCCATTGCACGGCGATTTTGCGTCGCGGGCGTAGACGGCCTGTGCCTGCACGAACTCGAAGTCAATCCGTTTGCCTTCGCCCATCAGCGAATGGTGCCGCTCGATGGTCGCGGCCGGTTGGGTCCGCCCATTCCTGTCCCCAACAATCGTCCCACGGACGCCGTTCAGAGACTTCTCGAACCTCGCTCGATCGCCGTGCTCGGTGTGTCCGCAAAGCGCGAGAACTTCGGGCGTATCATTCTCAACAACATCAAGGCATCTGGGTTTCCGATCGAACAACTCCACGTCGTCAAAAAGGATGCGGAGTCGATCGAGGGCGTGAACTGCGTTCCGACCATTGCCGATCTGCCCGAGCGCGTGGACCTGTTGGTGGCGGCGACATCGGCCGACCGAGTGGCCGAGGTGGTGCGCGAGGCTGTCGGATTGGAGAAGGGCGCCGAGCCCCGCTGTTCATCGGTGATTCTCATACCCGGCGGGCTGGGTGAGAAACAAGGTACCGAGCAGGCCCAGCGCTCGATCCGCTCAATAATGGACGCAGCACGCGCCCGCCATGCCGGGGAACCAGTGTTCCTTGGCGGCAACTGCATGGGAGTACGATCACGACCGGGACGGTATGACACGTTCTTCATCCCCGAAAGCAAACTCGACCCGCGACGCGACGCTCGACCGAAGCGCGCCGCGCTTATTTCGCAAAGCGGTGCATTCATCATTACACGACTGAGCAACCTCGAGTTTCTCGATCCGGCGCTGGCAATTTCGCTTGGCAATCAGATTGATCTCACAGTCGGCGATTTAATGCAGGCTGTTGCGCCTCGGAACGATCTCGACTGCGTCGGCGTGTACGTCGAGGGATTCAACGACCTGGACGGAATGCGCTTTCTGCACGCGGTGGAAGCGGCTACGGCGTCAGGAAAAGTGGTCGTTTTTTACAAAGCGGGGCGCACCTCGGCGGGTCGTTCCGCGGCCCAAGGCCACACGGCCTCCGTCGCCGGCGAATACGACGTTTGCGACGCCGCCGTTGCTCGCGCAGGCGCGATCGTGACGGATACATTCAAGGAATTTGAACAGCTCATCGAGCTTTCAACCGACCTTCATCAAAAGGTCGTGCGGGGCAAGAAGCTGGGTGTTATCACCAATGCCGGATACGAGGCCGTTGGAGCAGCGGACACGGTTCGAGGTTCTCGCTACCGGGTCGAAATCCCGCCGCTTGCCGAAGATTCACGCGATCGCTTGAAGAGCGTTCTTCAACGACACGGTCTCGACGGCCTGGTCAACGCTCGAAACCCCCTCGACCTCACTCCGATGGCCGATGACGCCGCATATGAAGAATGTGCTCGACTCATGCTGGAAGCAGACGAGATTGATGCTTTGCTCGTCGGTTGCGTTCCCATGACGCCGCAGTTGCTGACCACGCCGTCGGAAATCGGACAGGACGATTCCCTGCCGCGGCGACTTGCCCGCCTGCGCCACGAGACGAACAAACCGATCGTGTTCGTTGTCGATTGCTCCCGACCGTACGATCAGCTTGCCCGTGCCGTGCGCGCCGAGGGTATCCCCGTCTTTCGTTCCGCCGACCAGGCCGTTCGCTCGCTTGGCCGATACCTCGGTCACCGGGTGCGCTCATCGCCCCCGGTGGTCCGGCGGGCTGCGGCTCCGGCACCGACTGTCGTTGCTCGCGAAGCCCAGCCCGCAGGCACAGAATAGACAATCTCCGCCTTAAGCGCTTTGCGGAAAAAGCCGATTGCCAACCTGCGCCATGTCCAAATCCAAACGGTTCCTAACCGATACTGAATCAGTGCTTCGGCGCGCACATGCTGGCAAAGAATTCTTCGGCGCCCTTGGCAATCTGCTCGGGCGTCAGGTCCTGCTTGTGCGTGGCGATTGACCAAACCTGCCCGAAGGGGTCGGTGACTTGGCCGTAGCGATCGCCCCAGAAAGCGTCCATGAGCGGCATCGACGCGGTAGCCCCGGCCTTCACGGCTCGATCGTACGCTGCGTCGGCGTTCTCGACATAAAGATGCAGCACGGCGGTGCACTTGTTCGAGGCTGTCTGGGGAGACACCAACGAACACTGCTGGCCCGGCATTTCCTGACAAAGCATCAACGTCGAATTGCCGAAGCGCATTTCTGCGTGCATGACGCCCTGACCGCCCGGTCCCGGCATGCGGAAGATTTCCTCGGCACCGAATGCCTTCTTGTAGAACTCAATCGCCTTGGCCGCGTCTTTTACTGCGAGGTGCGCACTCAGGGTGTTGAATCCATCCGGAATCGCCTTCACTTTGCCTGCCATGATCGTCCCTTTCCTTTCGAGGTTGTATCCGTCCCTGTCGGTTTCCGCATGGCATCCGTTGCCACGTTATCGTCATTCACTACGTTTCTCTGAATGGGCAACTCTGCGTCATCGTTCGCGATCCGCGCTTTCGGGGTTACTTCCTTCTTGTGTACTCAATTTCGATGACTTTGTAGTCATCCGCAGCGTGCAGGTCATAAATGCTGAACACGTGTTTGTCCTTATCAACGATCCGGTTCTCGAATTTGACCATTCGTCCGTAGACGTCGAGCATCGGCTCGTCCATTTCGCCGTACATTCGCAGTACTTGCCCCGTCGCGCCGCCGCTTCCGCTCATCATTTGCAGGTGCGTTCCTGCCGATGAGGCCCACGTTCCGATATAGAGATTTCGAATGTTGTCATAGCCGAACAGGCCGATGCCTTCGTAGGGGATCGGCTTCACGGCGCCGGTCTCGTCGGGCATCAGCATTTCGCCCTTGTGCTCCTCCATCAAAAAACGTTTGCCTAGCACCCATTTCACTTCCGACGTGCCCTTTGTGTCGGTGGAAGGCGAGCCGGGACCGCCCATCCACATCCGCGTGACCGTGTTCCACGACCCCACCAGCGGTTCCAAGGCCGCGTGGTGCTTTCCGGGCGTCATGGCGTCCATCCACTTTTTCATCCCTTCCATCATTTTCTTCATTTCTTCCGGGCTTGGTTGTTTCAACGCCGCCCCGCCGCCCTCCTGGGAAAGCGCGGACTTGCTGAGAAACACCACGGTCAGCCCACCGATGACCGCCAACACGATCAATCTTTTCTTCATCTCGTCACTCCAAGGGAACGATCAATAACAGCAGCCAAGCACACTAACATAAACCAAACAAACGTTTCCGTCAAGTGAAATCTTTCCGTTAAGAAATAATCTTCTCCTCGCAGCCTTTTTGGAGCATTTGCGATGCTTTCAAAGCCTCCAGCTTCTTGTGAATGCATTCGTCGTTAGCGCGCCGAGTCCAAACCGCGTTCGCAATCCAGCACCGAACAACGGACGCGGACCGTGCCGCACCTAGGTGGCTTCATTCGACAGATTCTCCATGTCGATGGTTCCGGCCCACCGGGTAGCCCTCGAATCTGGGAAGAACCATCATACGCCGACAGGCTCTTCGACCCAACCGCAAACAACTTCTTACCATTCAGTCGGCGCTTGCCCGCTTCTCGTGTCATCTGCCATTTTGTCGTCGGCGGTTTGGAGTTAGGCTATCCCGCGCGGTGGCATGATCCGCGATTCTTAGCGACACAGCCAATGAAAGTCATTCGCAATATAGGAGAATTACTAGCGGTTCCGCCCGGTCCCGTTGGCGGGCGATCGATGAACCGCATTCCGCGCATTCCGTCGGCGGCGATGATCATTGACGGCGGGCGGATCGGCTGGTTCGGTCCAGAGGCGGAGCTTCGCGCCCCGAAGGATGCCGAGTCGATCGATGCCGCGGGCGGGTGCGTCTTGCCGGGGCTGATTGACTGCCACACGCACGCGGTGTTCGCCGGCACACGCGAGCGCGAATTTGTCCAGCGTATCGAGGGCCAGAGTTACCTGGAAATTGCCCAGTCCGGCGGCGGGATTCGGGTTACGGTGGATGCGGTTCGCGCGGCGACGAAACGCGACTTGGTCTCGCTCTCGCTGCCGCGACTCACGCGTATGCTGCACAACGGCGTCACGACTGTGGAAATCAAGAGTGGGTACGGGCTGACGGTCGGTGACGAAATCAATATGCTTGAGGCGATCCACGATCTTCGGTTGCAACTGCCCATCGAGCCCGTGGCGACCTACCTCGCGGCGCACACCACGCCGCGGGAGTTTGCCGGTCGCGCGGATGCCTACCTCGATCTCGTACTCAATGAAGACGTGCTTGGCCGCATTCGCGATGAAACTCTGGCCGAGTTCTGTGACGTGTTTTGCGAAGCCTCGGCGTTCGATCTGCGGCAGTCGCATCGCGTACTGGAAATGGGCAAACGGTTTGGCCTTCGACCGAAGATTCATGCGGATCAGCTCACCCAAATGGGGGCGAGCACTTTGGCCGGGCAGGTCGGGGCGGTGTCGGCCGACCATCTCGAAAGAATTGATACTTCTGGTATCCGGGCGATGAAGAATGCGGGTTGCGTCGCGGTACTATTGCCGGCGTGCTCGTTTTTCCTTGGAACCGAACAAGCGCCGGCCAGAACGATTCTCAACGCCGATCTCCCGGTCGCGATCGCCACGGACTGCAATCCCGGTTCATCCATGGTCGAGTCCCTCCCGCTGACCATGCACATCGCCTGCACGCAAATGCGGATGACGCCGACCGAAGTGATCGTCGCGGCGACGGCCAACGCGGCGGCCGCCATTCACCGACAGGATCGCCTTGGCGCGATCGCCGTGGGAATGCAGGCCGACCTGGTCATCCTCGATGTACCCAATGGCGACCGGTGGTTGTATGAACCTGGTCGGAACTGCGCACGGGCCGTCATCAAGCAGGGTGAAGTCGTCGTGAGGCGTCGCGATTGAACGGATTGATGATTATTCCTGTGCCGCCCGAAGGCCGATAATCTCCATAAGGAAGCAGGCGGCGCGGTAGCCGTTGTGTTTTAAAGAAAAGAATCATTCCCCGATGCGAAACGACCTTCGCGGTAAGCGTGTATGTGTGACCGGCGGCGCGGGGTTCCTGGGGCGCGCCGTTTGCAAGCGCATCAAGCCATATGATCCGGGGACGATCGTCGTCCCGCGATCGCGCGATTACGACCTGACCCAGGAGATACATGTCAGTCGATTGTTTGACGACGCATGCCCGGAGATCGTCATTCATCTCGCCGCGGAGGTGGGCGGAATCGGAGCCAACGAGTCCAACCCAGGTCGGTACTTTTATTCCAACATGGCGATGGGTCTGCATCTGATCGAAGAATCGCGCCTGCGCGGAGTGGAAAAGTTTGTGCAGGTCGGTACGGTTTGCGCCTATCCGAAGCTCTGTGACGTTCCATTCCGCGAAGACGACCTGTGGAGCGGCTTTCCGGAAGAAACAAACGCACCGTACGGCGTGGCCAAACGGGCGTTGGGCGTCATGCTCGACGCCTATCGTCGTCAATACGACTTTAATGGCGTCTTTCTGGTCCCGGTCAATCTCTACGGGCCGGGCGACAACTTCGACCCCAACTCGTCCCATGTCGCTCCGGCGATGATTCGACGTTTCTGCGATGCAGTCGATCAGGGACTCGACGAAGTGACTTGCTGGGGTACCGGTCGGGCCAGCCGTGAGTTGCTGTACGTCGATGACGCCGCGGAGGCAATTGTGCGCGCGGCGGCCATGCACAACGATTCCGAACCGATCAACCTCGGCACGGGCCGCGAAGTGGTGATCTCGCAATTGGCCGCGATGATCGCCGATCTATGCGGATTTGAAGGACGCATCACCTGGGATGTCACGCGGGTGGATGGCCAGCCTCGCCGCTGCCTGGACACGTCGCGCGCCGAACGGCTCTTGTCGTGGAAGGCAAGGACTCCGCTTGAAACGGGCCTGCGCGCGACGGTGGACTGGTGGCGAGCGCAATCCTCGTCATCGCGACGGACGGTGAGCACCCCCTTTGCCCAATGACATGCCCGGTGGGGTTACAACGCTCCAAACCATCGACCGATTACAAACTATGACGTTCTTTCGACTTGCCGCGGCTGCGAAACCAACGTAGGATTCAATGGCGCGCCATGGGTCGACCCGGCGCAATTCCCTCATCGGTTGCCCAGCCCCGCGCGTGAGGCCCGGACGATGGCAAATCAAAACTTCCAAACTCGTCGTGAGCGGTTGATGCGTTGTTCGGCTTGGATTGCCTGCGTCGCCTTGTCGGCGATGCTCGCCTACGGCGAGCCGACGTCCGCGGATGAAAGTCCGAAGTCCGGGGTGAAGGCGGCGATTCTGACCCTTCACGACGAGATCACGGACATCACGACCGACAGCCTCCGCCGGCGAATCGACATCGCCAAGGCCGAGGGAGCGACGATCATCGTTCTTGATCTTGACACGCCCGGCGGACTGGTCACGAGTTCGATCGAGATCGCAGACCTGCTTCGCAACCTGGAAGGGATCAAGACGGTCGCATGGGTTCACAATTCGGCCTACTCCGGCGGTGCGCTCGTGGCCGTCGCGTGCAATGAGATTGTGATGTCTCGTTCCTCTCGCATTGGCGATTCGCAGGTCATCATGGGCGGTCCGACGGGTGTCGGGGCGGTCCCCGAGGAGTTACAGCCCAAGGCCTATACTCCGGTCATTCACGATTTTCGAACATCGGCGCGGCAGAACGGATACAGCCTCGTGCTCAGTGAAGCGTTCGTCGTACCGGAGCGCGAAGTGTGGTGGCTGGAAAACGTGGAAACCGGTGAGCGCGAGTTTGTGTTTCGCGAAGAGAAGCTGCGTCGATTGGGTGAGTCCGAGACGGAAGACGCTGGCGACGCGCCCGCGGAAAAGCCAATCGCTGACGCGGAATCGGAAGCCGTTGCTTCGAAGTCAACGTGGCGTCTTGTGAAGACCTATTACGACCCGCTTCTCCAAAAAGAAGTCGATGCCCGTCAGCCGGTCGTTTCCGATGACGAACTGTTGCAGATGTCGCCGAGCGAGGCGATGGCGTTCGGGTTCAGCAAGGCCGTGGTCGTCGACGATCAGGAACTCGCGAAGCGATACGGCATTGGTGAATCGATCCGTCTGGATCCGCTCTGGTCCGAGGCGTTCGCGTTGTGGATGACGTCGATGTACGTGCGGGGATTCCTGCTGGTCATCATTCTCCTAGGCGCCTACGTGGAGTTTCACACGCCGGGCGTGGGCGTGCCCGGACTGGTGGCGCTCATCGCGCTGGGCATTTTCGTCGGCGCGCCGTACGTGGCGGGTCTGGCGAGCGTGTGGGAGATCGTGCTAATTCTGATTGGGATCATTTTGATCGCCCTGGAACTCTTCGTCTTCCCCGGTTTCGGCATAGCCGGCATCAGCGGAGGATTGATGGTTCTGACCGGACTTCTCGCCACGTTTGTTCCCAATGAACCCGGGCGGTCGTTTCCACTTTTCGTTCCTTCGATGCCCGCGACCATCGATGCACTCAAGTACGCCATCGTGACCGTCGTGTCGGCCCTGACCGCGTCGCTGTTGGGCATGGTGATGCTCAGTCGCTATCTGCCAAGCATGCCCGTTTTGCGTCGCCTCGTTCCGGCCAATCCCACGCCGTCGGAAGTTCTGATCGAGGACGGCTACCTGGGAGCGGCTCGCGTTGGAGATATTGGCCTGACCGAGGGTCCGCTTCGACCAGCCGGCAAGGCGCGGTTTGGTAACATGCTGGTCGATGTGGTTACGCAAGGGGAGTACCTCGAATCGCGATCGAGGATCGAAGTGATTGAGCGGCGAGGCAATCGCGTCGTCGTGCGTTTCGCGGCAACCGGATGAGTCGCTGTAACCTCTTTGGGGCTAAGAACGATGTCCGCTGTGGCCGTCATTACACTGCTTTTCGTTGGAGGCGTTCTTGTTCTGATCGCCGAACTGTTCCTTCCTTCGCACGGATTGTTGACGGTGGTTGCCCTTGGATTGATCGTGGCGGGCGTCGTGCAGACGTTTCGGTACGGGGGCGAGCGGGCGGGGGCGATCGCGGGCGCGGCGTGTCTGATCGGATTGCCGACCTTTGCCATGATGGCCGTGCGTATCTGGCCCAAAACGTGGATCGGGCGCCGAATCGCGCCGCCGAATCCGACCGTGACCGAAAGCGATTCCAGTGTTCCGGTTGAAGAATTGAGTCGGCATGTTGGACAGCGCGGTCGCAGCCTGACGCCACTACGTCCTGTGGGCATATGCGAGTTCAATGGCCGGCGGGTTTCCTGCATCGCCCAGTTCGGTATGATCGACGCCGGCGAAACGGTCGAAGGTCTCCACGTGACGGGGTCCAACCTCGCCGTGGAATCTAAAGTGTCTTGATATGGCAACGGGCTGGTCGGCGTGCACGCCGCACCGCCTTGGCAGGCCCATCTTCGAAAGGTAAGGATGATGAACGAAGGCATTTCAGCCTTGGTCGCGCAGACCAGCACAGGATGGATGATTGCATTCGGGGTTCTCGGGCTCGCCGGTCTGATCGTCGTGCTTGTGATCGCCCAGTTTTTCCGCCTGTGGCTTCAAGCCTACA
Organism: uncultured Phycisphaera sp.; assembly: GCA_964486335.1. Classification (GTDB taxonomy): domain Bacteria; phylum Planctomycetota; class Phycisphaerae; order UBA1845; family UBA1845; genus CAZAMB01. The sequence goes on from CAZAMB010000001.1 coordinate 182,846, forward strand.
TGAGCAACGCCGACGTGAGCTTTCTCGACCTGATCGGAATGCGCCTTCGCAAGGTCGACGCCACGACCGTGGTGCTCTGCAAGATTCAATTGGTCAAGGCCGGTCTGCATGACTCGTCCACGAACGATCTGGAGAGTCATTACCTTGCCGGTGGGCGCGTGCCCAACGTGACGCGGGCCATGATCGCGGCGCATCGCGCCGTGCTCGATCTCGATTGGAAAAAGGCCTGCGCCATCGACCTGGCCGGTCGGGATATCATCGACGCGGTCAAGACGAGCGTCGATCCGAAAGTGATCGACGTGCCCAGCGCGCGGAGCGACGCCAGCAAGAACACCATCGACGCCGTCGCCAAGGACGGCATCCAGCTCAAGGCCAAAGCCCGCGTCACTGTCCGCACCAACATCCGCCAGCTCATCGGCGGCGCGACGGAAGAGACGATCATCGCCCGCGTCGGTGAAGGCATCGTCAGCGCGATCGGCTCGGCCGACACGCACAAGAACGTGCTCGAAAACCCCGACCGCATTTCTAAAGCCGTCCTCGCCAAGGGACTCGATTCCGGCACGGCCTTTGAGATTCTCTCCATCGACATCGCGGACGTTGACGTGGGCGAGAACATCGGCGCAAAGCTTCAGGCCGATCAGGCCGAGGCGGACAAGCGCCGCTTCCAGGCCGAAGCCGAAAAACGCCGCGCCATGGCCATCGCCCAAGCCGCCGAAAACAGCGCCAAGGTCGAGGAGAACCGGGCGATTGTCGTGCTGGCCGAAGCGGAGATTCCCAAAGCCATGGCCGAGGCATTTCGAAGCGGCAACTTCGGCATCATGGATTATTACCGTCTCAAGAACATTCAGGCGGACACGACGATGCGCGACTCCATCGGTCGCGGTGACAAGCCGTCGGGACAAAAGGGCTGATCGGATTGGATCAGTCATCGTAGAGAATTGCTCATGGGCGTGACGGCAAGCACGATGATCGATTTTCTGGCTCAGCGAGGAACCGACTGGTCCGACCTGATCGTGCTTGCGGTCATTGTCGGCGCGTCCGTGTTCGGCAGTGTTGGTAAGTGGATCGCCAAGCGGATCAACGAAAGCAAAGAGGCCGATTCGCAACGTCGTACGGAATCCGAAACTCTCATGGCGCCGCGACGCGAGCGCCCGACGCTGGAAACAGCCAAACCCTTGCACCCCGCGCCAGTGAAACGAGAGGTCTCGCTTCCTCCGTTTTCAGCGCCGGCGCCGCCGGTTCGGCGGCGGGCCATGAAGCCCATTGGCAAGGCTCCTGCGGAACCGACCAGTATCGAGCGCGTGTTTGAGGTCATCCTCGAGCAAGCGACCGGCGTGAAGATCGAACGCGAAACACCGCCGCCCGCGCCGGTCGCTTCGCCTCCGCCCGCGCCGGCGCAAGCACAGCCGCCAAATCGCCCTCCGCGGCCCACGAAGCCGACGACGATCGTCGAGCGCGAGCGACAACGAGCGGCCCAACTCGCAGGCAAGCGCACCGCGCCGGATCGTGAGTCGGCGCGCATGACCGAGCGCGAGCAACGATTCACCAAGGGCACCGATCGTCGCCTCGGCCACGTCGGAACCCACATCGCGGCGTTCGATCGAAGCGACGCCGAGGCATTGGCGGACGAAGTACGCGGCGACCAAACCGGTCGGTTCTCGCTGCGTGATGCCATCGTATGGAGCGAGATTCTCGCGCCGCCACTGGCCCTTCGTGAAACAGCGCCGATTTAAACGGAAAAGTACGCGCGGGTTCCATTTTGCCTCGTTGGAACGGAATTCCCTTTGATCGTTCTCGAACTCCTTTCGGTTGTTTGATCGCTTGATTCGGTGGGCGCCACGGAATGCCCTAACCCCCAAGGCATCAATCCCGGCAAGCAGCGCGCCGATCAACACGATCTTTCTTTGTCCACACTCGGTTTGGTTCACACTTGGCCAAACACGGCAGTGACCGACGGAGAGACTCTCGGCGATTCCGCAACATGGACGTTCCTTCCCCGTTCACAAGGCCACAAGAAAAAATAGATGAAGGATGGTCGCTGCGGATGAGTGGACGCGGGTCCGTGAAAGCGTGTAGTATCGCTGTCCTATGAACTGCAAACACCATCACCACGCCCATGAATCGCCCGGACACGACGCCTGGCTCGACGCGCCGCCGATCCGGGCGATGAACCTGCCCGGTAACGAATCCGTCGCGGACCTCATCGACAACGCTTACGCCCACAGCGGCTTCAACGGTCGGCGACTGGCCGAGGGCGCGCAGCTTTATCGCCGAATGATCGACTCCAACGCCACCGTGGCCATGACCGTCGCGGGGGCGATGACGCCGATCGGCATGGGCGGCGCGTTTCTCACGTTGATCGAGCGCGGCTTCGTCGACTTCTTGATCGCCACCGGCGCGAACCTCTACCACGATCTGCACCTCGCCTACGGTTTTCCGATGGTGCAGGGCAGCCCCGACGTGGACGACAACGCGCTGGCCGAGGACGGCGTCGCGCGAATCTACGACGTCTTCATCGGCGAGGAAGACACCCTGATGGCCACCGACAACCGCGTGCTCGAGCTGCTCGCGGGGTTCGACTTCAACAAGCCGTTTTCAACCGCCGCGATGCACCATCACATGGGCAAGGCGCTGTGGGACAAGGCGCCGCATCCGGAGCAGTCGCTTGTCGCGGTCGCGGCCAAGTACGACGTGCCGATCTACACGTCGTCGCCCGGCGATTCGTCGATCGGTATGAACCTCATTATTCCGCATCTCTTCGACAAGCCGGTGATGCTCAACCCGGTGCTCGACATCATCGAGACGGCCGCGATCGTCCGCGACGCCGACTTGAACGGCGTGGTAGAGATCGGCGGCGGATCGCCAAAGAACTTTTATCTTCAGACCCAGCCGACGCTGCACCAGATTCTGATGGACACCTCCAAAGGCGGGCACGATTTCTTCCTGCAGCTCACCACCGACGCGCCGCACTGGGGCGGACTCTCCGGCGCGACGCCCGGCGAGGCGAGAAGCTGGGGCAAGGTCAAGGACGCCTTCGTCAACAACGTCGTCGTCTACTCCTGCGCCTCGATCACGTTTCCGCTCATCGCCCAATACGCCCTCAGCCGCTGCCAGCCGCGCACGCATCGCCGACTGTTCAACCGTCTCGAAAAAATGACGGAGGAGTTGCGGGCAGCAGCCAAGAAATCTCGTACGGCGAATGGCAAGTAGCGAAAGTATCAACGCAGCAGCTGTTTCGACGAGACTTCGCGGATTTTGGGGTCTGGCTGCAGCGTGCGCTGCGCTGGCCATGATCGTCAATCTGGCGGCGTCAAATGACTGGTGCTTCGCCAGCGTTACAACGGCGGTCGTCGCAGCAACCATGGCGACGATCGCACTCATCATCCTGCGAAAGACTCGTTATCCTGAAACAACAATACGGAGGATCGGCTTTCTGCTCATCCTTGTCCTTGGCGTTGGCGTCGGGCTTTCATTTCGCCTGACGGAGGCCGAGGCTTTCCGCTTGGTTTTTCTTTCGAACAAACCTGAAGGCGCATCGCAAGTCGTCGCGGACCGGCATTATTCAGGTGGACCCGGCGACTCAATCCTCTTTCTCGAGTTCAGTGCGAATGAGAGCGTGTTCCAGGAACTGCTATCGCATCAAAAGTTTGTCCGCGATCTGGGGATCGAACAGGAGTGGCTGGATCGGCAGTCTTATGATCGGAAAAGGAACTTTTGGAGCTTTGTTTTTGGTGGGTTACTCCCGGACGACCATGCATGGCGCATCCGACCTATTTCAAACCGGATTGAAGTGTACCGAGGCGGTGACGGCATTTGCCCGCGCATTACAGTGCTCCGGGATGATGGTGCCCAGAAGACCTATGTGCTGTATAGTTTCGGGTAGTCGGAGGATCGAAGGTTCAGGTTTAATTTTTGACGGCGTGAGGCGGTCGGGCAAACGAAGGACCACCGATTGGAGTAAGCCCCCTGTATCCCCCTTTGAAAAGGGGGGAGGCGAGTGACGGCGCAGGCTGACTCCCGAGAGTCGCTGCACGATATCAGCGGCACATGGTGAATTCATCGTTGAAAAAGGAGTTTCATTGAGCGAGACGATACCCAGCAACTTTCTAGGCTTGGCGGCGAAATACAGCGACTACACGCGCGCGAAGTTCGCCGTGCTGCCGATCCCGTATGATTCGACGACGAGTTTTCAGACCGGCACGCGCGAGGGCCCCGCGGCGATCATTCGCGCGTCGCAGCAGGTGGAATTGTTCGATGAAGAACTCGAGGACGAGTTTTACAAGGCCGGCGTTGCCACGCTCGATCCGATCGCCCCGAACATGGCCGGCCCGAAGGAGATGCACGAGGACATTTTCGCCGTCGCGCGGCGCGTGGTGCGGGACGGCAAGTTTTTGCTCGGATTGGGCGGTGAGCACAGCATCACATCGGGCCTCTTCCGCGCGGTAATGGGCAAGCACAAGAAGCTGTCGATTCTCCAGATCGACGCTCATCTCGACCTTCGCGACGAGTGGGAAGGATCGCCCTATTCCCACGCGAGCGTGATGCGTCGATGTCTCGACCTCGGGGCCTCGCTCGTCTCCGTCGGGATACGCAACGTTTCGCTCGATGAGCACAAATTTCTGAAGAGCGGCGCAGGCTCGAACCGGCGCAAACACGCCGTCGAGGTCGTCACCGCGCGGCAGTGTCACATGGACGACGACTGGGTCGATCGGGTGCTTGGGTCGCTCGGCAAGACCGTCTACGTCACGATCGACATCGACGGCTTCGATCCGGCCTACGCGCCCGGAACCGGCACGCCCGAACCCGGAGGACTTAACTGGTACGACGTGACCGGATTGCTTCGACTCGTCGCAGCCGAGAAACGGATCGTCGCGGCGGACATTGTCGAGGTAATGCCCATCCCCGGCCAAGCAGTGACCGAATTCCTGGCGGCGCGACTGGCGTATAAACTGCTGTGTTACGTTCAATGTGAAACGGCGTGACCTTCGACCGCAGTGAGACGTTGCCCGATAAAGTGTTGGAAGAATGGCGTTGAGTTTGGCATTCAGTTCGTGGGGCCTCTGTCGTTTGCCGAGATGCCACCTGATGAATCGCCAGGTACCCGATGCTGTATTCAGGCGGAATCGGTCGTCATTATCGGAACTCAGCTCGAACCCGTTTTGCTTTTGTTTCCAGCCAACCTGTAGATAGAATGGTGTCAAGGCCGGGTCATTCAAACTGATTTGCTGTCGAGTTGCGCGCGGCAGACGGGGGGAGTGCGCTTGTTCGCGCCGGAGGAGAATCGCGTGCAAAATCTGCGGGTCTTTTGGGGTTCGCGCAGTGGCTTAGGAATGGTCATTCTTGTCAGCGCTTTGGCAAACTCGACGGAATCGAGGGCGGACGTCGGCCCGCCGGTGAAGATCGTCATGCCGCCCAACACGACCGTTGCAGCGGTTTCCGGCGAGGAATACCACGGTAGCGTGGAGCTGATGGTTCATGAAGCCGGACGGCTTGACGACGTTGAAATCAGCGGAACAGGCTGGCGAATTCTGGAGATCAACGGCGATGAAGCGGTCGACGCGGTCGCGGGGCAGGTCGTGACACTTCACTTTCACGCCGTTCCACAAAACGAGAATGAACCTCTGCGCGTCGAGGCGACGTTTGACGGGCGGACCATTCGCCGGTCCTTTAGATTGAGCCGCGCGGAGTTCGCCAAAATGGGCAAACCTCGGCGTGTCGAGGGGATCGATGCCAACGGTCGCGTTGGTCCGGTCCAACCGAAACTGAGCACCAACGCATCGAACACGGCCGGGCAGACGATTCGGTTTCACGGGCGCATCGCCTATATGCGACCTACGGTGGACGGCGGCCCACAGGACATGCTGGTTGGTGCCGACACTCTTTACTTCGAAATTGTGGACGACGATTCGCCGGATCCGTTCGACGAAACAATCTACTCCGGCTACACCGACTTCTACGGCAACTTCGACGTTACCGTGACTTGGGACGATTGCGATATCACCGGCTGCGACGATCCCGACATCTACCTGTATTTCGAGACCGACAATGGCGTGGTCAACGTGCAGGACACAGACATCCTCGAGACCGACTACAGTTGGGATACGCAGGATCGGGTCATCGACGACTTCACTGGCAATGACGTAGACTTCGGGACCGTGCTGCCTGCCAACCGCTCCGAGGACCCGGCCATCCATATCCACAACAGCATCATGCGGGCCCACCGCTTCATTCTGACGCGCGACAACGGCAACCACGTCGAGGAACTGGATGTTCTATGGCCGGAGGATCAGCAGGGTTCCGGAGCTTTCTACGACGACGGAGACAAGGAGATTCACATCGCCCCATCGCGGCAGTGGCGCGAGGACACGCACATTCACGAATATGGTCACCATTTCATTTACACACAGTCTCAGGGCAGCACGCCGGAATACTGCAACATGATTTGCGATTGCGAACCGCAGGTATGTGCTGAGGTGAGCGGATGTGGTCACTGCATCTGGTGCCCGGAGACGGACCACGACGCGTGGAACGAGGGCTGGCCGAACTGGCTTGCCGACGTCGTAACCCGATCCATCCCGGGCGACTACGCCGGGTACATGACGCTTTACTCTCGTTCCCAGGAGATCACGACAAATACTTGCACAACTTCTGCGGGGGCTACCATGCCCAACCCAAGCCCGCTTCTGACCGAGGGCTTCGCCGGAGCCTTGCTTCGGGACATTGAGGACAGCACCGACGAAGATCAGGACAACCGCGACGTGAACCCCGCCGATGGAACGCCCGATGACACCGACGGCGACGGCGTTCCCGACTGCCAGGCCGACGCAATGAGCCTGGGGATCGATGAGATTTTTGCGATCGTCAAACAGGATCGCCCGACCACCATTGCCGCGTTCATGGCCGCCTTTCGCGACCGATACCCCGAACATGATCAGGACCTTTGGAGCACGGTCCGAAACGTGACGCCTGCGCTGGCGTTTCCGACGCCGGTACCTCAGGTGACGTCGCAATCGGAGGGTTGTCGCAGCTACGTCGAGGGCGAGAATCTTGGATTGATCGCGCAAGGCAACGGTCGTCTCCTCAAGTATCAGTGGAAGCGAGACGGGGTGAACGTCGTGGACGGCGGTCGCATTCGTGGAGCGACGGCGGCGGAACTCCATATCGACGGACTAACTCCCGAGGACGCTGGCAGCTACAACTGTATGGTCTCCACATGCGACCAGACGTTGTCGGTATTCAGCATTCCGGTCAACGTGCAGGTGTTTGCGTCCCGGGGCAGCGGCACCAATGGCGGTTCATGGGGACGCAACGATGGCGGCGGACTGGGCCGCGGCACGGTTGATCTTGTCGGAAATCAGTACACCTCGACCATCCCTGCGCCGATGGTGGTGCTCAACGACGCCGTGAAAATCGCCGGTGGACACTGGTCCAGCTTCGCACTCCGCGGCGATGGAACGGTCTGGGGATGGGGATGGAACGGATACGCGGGATTGGGTCGAACGGATGTGACCTTCACACCGAATCCGGCTCCGGTTCCCGGCGTGGAAAACGCCGTTGCGATTTCCGCCGGGACTGACTTCGCGGCCGCGTTGCGAAAGGACGGCAAAGTTGTCGTCTGGGGTGCGAACTATTTCGGTACGCACGGGAACGGACAGGTTTACGGATATTCCGTGGCGCCTTTGGAAGTACCGAACATGGACTGTGTCATCTCCATGGCGACCGGCGCGTATCACATGGCAGTCGTGAAATCTGACGGGAGAGTTTGGACGTGGGGCTATAACGGAGAGGGCAACCTTGGAAAGGGAACAGTGGGCGGATGGGATCCCACGCCTGCTGAAGTCCCCGGCATTTCCAACGCCCGCGCCGTGGCCGCAGGCTATTACCATTCCCTGGTTCTACTCGAAGATGGGACCGTCAAGGGCTTCGGTCGAAACCTAGAGGGACAAATGGGTGATGGAACCACGGGCAATTACCGCCCGTCGCCGATCACCGTCCCCGGGCTGACCAACGTGCGCGCGCTTCGAGGCGGAGCGTTTCACAGTTTCGCCATTCTTCAGGACGGCACGGCAAGAGGCTGGGGAGACAACGGCGGAAAACTCGGCGACGGAACAACGAATCGAAATCCGGTCCCATTGCAGCCACTGGATGTGGGTACGATATCGGACATTGCCTGTGGGTACTATCACACGCTTTTCCTTCGCGCCGACCGCACCGTCTGGGTCACCGGCTGGAACGCCTATGGTGAGCTCGGACCGCGACCCTATCCCGAACCTCTCAAGCCGCTACCGGTCAGGGGAATCAGCAACGCGATCGCCATCGGAGCAGGGAACGGAACGTCGTTTGTGGCGGCACCGGGAATGGGGGCATACGTAGCCGTGCAACCGGCGGATAAATCAACGACCGTGGGGCAAAACCTCAGCTTCTCAATCACTGCGTTCGGCACGCCGGACATCACCTACCAGTGGAGCCGTAATGGATCGGACTTGCTCAATGGAGGCGGGTTTTCGGGCGTGAACACGGCGACGCTTACATTGAATCCGGTGGCGGCGGCGATGGGCGGGGACTACGCCGTGCGTATCCAGAACCTGTTTGGATTTGACAACAGCAAAACGGCCAAGCTGACGGTCGCGTGCGCGGCTGGCGACGCGACCTGCGACGGCGCGATCGATGTTCGAGACGCCGCCAACCTCGCGGATTGTCTGAACGGTCCGGGACAGCCGCGACCGGCCGCTTGCGCGGTCAATGAGTTCGGCGGATTCGACGTGAACAACGACAATGACGTCGACATGCGCGACGCAGCCGCTTTTCAGAATTGCTTCGCGGGTCCGAATGCGATCGATCCCGCTTGCGCGAATCCGTAAGCGGTTCGCGGAAGGTCCATTGATGATCGATGTGGGTTGGCGTGATCACGAAGCGTCGCCGACGAGCTGGGTTTCGCAGAGCGTTCGGTAGAGGGAACATCGATCGAACAGTTCGCGGTGAACGCCGATGTCGACGATCCGCCCTGCGTTCATCACCACGATGCGGTCGGCGAACTGAATCGTGCTGAACCGATGGGCGATGATGATCGTCGTGCGGCCCTTGGCGAAGTCGCGCACGGCCGCCTGAATTTTAACTTCCGATTCCGAGTCGATTTGGCTGGTGGCCTCGTCGAAGATGAGAATTGGCGCGTTGTGATAGATGGCGCGGGCGATGGCGATGCGCTGCCGCTGACCGCCGGAGAGCGTCGTGCCACGCTCGCCGAGAACGGCGTCGTATCCGCCGGGCAGGGCGGTGATGAACTCGTCGGCAAAGGCGCGGCGGGCGGCTTCGACGACGCGATCCCGATCGGGTGACGAGTCGCCGTAGGCGATGTTGGCGAGCGGCGATCCGCCGAAAACGATGGATTCCTGACTGACGATGCCGATACGGCGGCGAAGCGTCTTAAGGTCAGCCCGGCGAATATCGACATCGTCATACAGCACCGTGCCTTGTTGCGGGTCGAAAAATCGCGGAAGCAGGCTGACCAGCGTCGTCTTGCCTGAACCGTTGGGACCGACAAGCGCAACGGTCTCGCCCTTGGCGATGACCAGCGAGACCTCGTTGAGCGAAGCGACGTTGGCGCCGGGATAGGTGAACGTGATATTGGCGAACTCGATTCGGCCTTGCAAAGGCGGGATTTCGATATTCTCACCGCCGGTCGAGCCCTCCACCGGCTGATCGAGCACACCGTAGATTCGTTCAGCGCCGGCGGTCGAGCGCTGGATTCGCACGTACACGTCGGTGAGTTTGCGGAGCGGATCAAAGAGCATCGACATCGTCGCGCCGAGTGTGGCGAACTTGGAAAGCGACAATTGCTGATTGAGCACGCGAGCCGCCAGCCATACGACCAGCAAACTCCCGGCGACGATCGCGATGGTCTCCATCATCGGACTGAGAAACGCGTCAAGCCGAGCAAGCTTGAGCTGCTGTCGGAACATCTTGCGGTCGACCACGTCGAGGCGCGCCTGCTCCTGCGGCTCGGCGGTGTAGGCCTTAACGACGCGGAGATTCTGAAGACTCGTCGTCAGCGCCGCGATCATCTCACCATAGCATTGGAGCAGTTTGCGATTGGCTTTTTTAACGCTTCGCCCGACCGCCAGAAAAATCACCGCGACGAACGGCACGACGACAATCAGCGTCAGCGTGATGCGCCAGTCGATCGCCAGCGCAAGCGAGAGAAGAAAAATCGCGTGAATTGGCTCGCGGATGGCCTTGCCGAACAGCGTCAGCAATCCTCGCTGAATCTCCTGAATGTCTTGCACGAAGCGCGTGACCACGTCGGACGTGTTGATTCCCGCGAAGAACGACATTGGCAGGCGCAGCGTTTGCTCGTAGAGCTGGTCGCGGAGGTCAAGCAGCGATCGGAGCACGGCCTCGGCGACCAGCACTTCGCCGATGAATCGGCAGATGTTGGACATCACCGCCGTGAGAACGAGCGCAAAAAGGATATACGACAAGGTACGAAGCTTGGCATCCGGACCTTCGTCGGGGAGGAGGGAATCGGACCACGCCAGCAACTCGTATTTGCGATCGACCATTCCGGGTTTCAGGCTGACCGTCCGACGTTCGAGGGCTGATACAACCGCGACGGGTACTTCGGTGTCGAGCGGCGCCTTGGCGAGCGTCGAAAGCAGTTCGTGAATCGGACGGCCTTGCGGATCGGCCAGTTGATCCGAAACTCCGATGTTCAGTGTGCGGGCCGGACCGTGCTCATGCACCTTCAGGACCAACACCGTGTCATTCTTGCCGGGCGGGGCGAAGTTGACTCCAAGTCGATGGCCGGCGATCGTGCGATCGACCCAGCCGTGGAGGCCTTCCTCCTCGAGAAGAATCTGAAATACGGGAAAGGCCCCGCCGATGCCCACGGTGTGCAGCCCCGCAAAGACGACAGTGAGGATGAGGCCGAGAATCAGTTTCGATCGATAGGGCCTGGTGAGGCGGACGATGCGGAAGAACTCACGGGCGCGGAACGACCCGGTGGCGGCTCGCTGGGTCTCGTCGGCGGCGATGAGAAGCGGATTGATCAAGTGAATCCAGTAATGTGTTCGCGGTGTTCACGCGATGCTGCGATAAAGCTTCAGGTACTCATCCACAAGCACCGACCAGTCGAAAGCCGATCGCGCCGCGGCGAGAGCCTTTTGTGCCTGCTCACGTCGCCAATGATCACTCATGGTCATGGCTGAGCGAAGCCCCTCTCGAAGTTCCGCGCGCGACAGCCCGACCATCGTGACGTCGGCTTCCAATCCCGGCAACGTACTGAAAGCGGTGGTCAGGGCCGGTACGCCCGACGCAACGGCCTGCATGATCGACACACCGGGGCGAACGTGCAAGCTCGGCGCGACCACCAGGGAAGCGCGGGCAAGCCAATACCGCTGCCGAACAAGATCGTCGGCATCCTCGAAATAAATCCGATCATCGCCGCCTTTTCGATGGACGGCAGCCTGAAGCATCTTTCGCCAGTCCCCCGAATCGGGTCCGACCAAGGCCAGCCGCCAGCCATCGGCATCGACGCCCAATTCGGCGAACGCCTTCAGCAGCGGAATGCAGCCACTGGGGGAATCGATCGGGCCGAGCATCAACAAGACGCGTTCCCGCCTCTTTTCCGTCAACGACGCCGATTCCGCGACATAGTCGGAATGCGAGATTCCGTAGGGAACCATTCGAATGTCGTGATGGATGTTTGCTGATCGCAACCGACGATCGTCCTCGTGATTGATGGTCGTGACCACGGCCGCGGAACGAACGAAGGAGCGATCTCGAAAGTAATTGACAAGCCGCTCGACAAAGTGGGTTCGGTTTCGACGACTGGGCGTCAGCTTGCCGAGAGGCGAAAGCACATACGGTTTGCGTGCCATTCGCGCGAGTCGCGCCGCGCTGCGCGCGATTCCGCTTCCCCATCCGTGGAGATGAACCACGTCAACTTCGCCGGCGTATCGTTCTAATTCAATCTCATTGTCGATCGCGCGGGAGTCCGTGCCGACGTCCTGCAAAGCGCGAACCAGACCGTCAACGCAAACGGCGATCGACCCGGCCGTTTGGCGAAGGGATTCGACAACGTGCAGAACGCTCGGATGAGCCACTTGGACTCTACCGCTTGGCTGTGGTGAACCGATCGGCCACATCCGCCCAGTTCACAACGTTCCAGAAAGCCGCGATGTATTCCGGTCGGCGGTTCTGATACTTCAGGTAGTAGGCATGCTCCCAGACATCGAGACCAAGGATCGGCTTGAGTCCTTCCATCAGGGGATTGTCTTGGTTCGGAAAATCCTTAATGGTGAGCTTGCCGGACTTGTCGACGCAAAGCCAAGCCCAGCCGCTGCCGAATCGGCCGCCGGCCGCATCGGAAAACTGCTTTTTGAAATCGTCAAAGCTCCCGAACGCCGACGTCACGGCGTCGGCCAGCGCGCCGGACGGCTGACCACCGCCGCCGGGCTTCAGGTTTTTCCAGAAGATGGAGTGATTCAGATGTCCGCCGCCATGGTTACGAATCGCGCCGCGGATGTCCTCAGGAATCGTGTTGATTCCCCCCAGAAGTTCTTCGACCGACTTGGATTTCAGCTCGGGGTGCTTATCCAGCGCCTCATTCAGTTTGCTTACATATGTCGCGTGATGCTTATCGTGATGGATTTCCATCGTCTTGGCGTCGAAATGCGGCTCCAACGCGTTGTTCGGATACGGCAATGGCGGAAGTTCATGTGCCATGATCTGTCCTCCGGAAAAGCGTTCTGTTACAAACCTGAAACGTGTCAATCAGCCAGTATTGACCGTATCGAACAGCGACATTTTCGTCAAGCGAACACAGAAGTACTCCAAACCGGTCAAGGCCGTTCGCTTGACGGGGAACTTCAACAGATTACGCTCAGACTCCCGTAAACACCAGCGAACGAGGGCGCACTTGTGTGCTCCTTCGCATCCGCAATTCCCATGTCAAAGGAGAAATCACCATGACACGAAGCAAAACGTATGTTTGGATGGTCGCGGCATTGGCCGGCGTTGCGATGATCGCCTGGCCGGTCTACGCGCATTGCGGTAGATGCGCCTCAAGCTGCAAGGACATGGTTAAGTACATGGAGTCCGGCAAGGTGACGCTGGCATCGGCGATTGCGGCCGCCGAGGCGCACTCGAAGGGCAAGGCTGTCGCCGCGATCAGTGAAGTCGAGGATGGCGCGCTGGAAATCGCCGTCTACTGCATGGTGGGCGATAAGATCATGGAAGTCGAAGTCGACGGAACGGGCAAGGCGGTGGAGATGGAAGAAGCCAAGTCGCTACCGGGCGGGGACGGGCATGAGCACGATGCCAAGCCGAAGGCCAAGCCCATCAAGGGCGGCTGATTTTCCGCAGCGAATGTCGTTTTGACGCAATCGGTTGACGAGAGCGCGGTTCGCCGCGCTCTTTTTGTTGCCATGTGACGAGAGAATCGTGCGCGGCGCCATGGGTCACCGGAAAAGCAGGCAATCCGCCAAGCCCGAATTGTTGATGCGACCATGACTCTCGATGTTCGCGGCAACGCACATCAGCATCCATGGCGACCGGCAGCGACTCGACCCTTCCCTTGGAATCGGGCAGAATGGAGGTGAAGCCGGTCGCCGACGGAGAGCCAAGCTGGATCTGGCGGCCTTGCGATTCCTCGACTCTGTTTTGGTTGGGGTCGGCCGGCCCGAGCGAAGCACGAGCGAACCGATGTCGAAACGGCGATTCTTGGTCACGGCCGCCTTGCCCTATTCCAACGGCCGGTTGCACGTCGGGCATATCGCGGGGGCGTATCTGCCCGCGGATACGTATGTTCGATACTTGCGAGCGACCGGAGCGGATGTGCGGTTCATCTGCGGCAGCGACGACAACGGCGTGGCGGCCTTAAAGACGGCGCGCGAGCAGAACCGCAGCGTCGAGGAACTGACCGCTCACTACAACCAGGCGCAAGCGCGGGACTTCGCCGGGCTTCGCATTGAATTCGACATCTACGGCGGGACGCACCAGCCCGACTACGTGGCAATCCATGAGCAATTCAGTCAGGATTTCTTCCGGGCGATTCACGCCAAGGGGCTCTTCGTCAAACGGAAGACACGGCAGCTCTTCGACGCGAAAGCCGGACAGTTTTTGCCCGATCGGTTTGTTCGCGGCAAGTGTCCGCACTGCGGCAGCGACAAGGCGTTTGGCGATCAGTGCGAGGAATGCGGCCGAGCGATGGATCAGCAGACGCTGCTGGAGCCGATCAGCCTGATGACGAACACGAAGCCGGAACTTCGCGAGACGGTGCACTGGTATCTGCAACTGGAAAAGCTGCAGTCGCGACTCTCGACCTGGTTGGCGAGCAAGCGCGACGGAACGGCCGGCGCGGTATGGCGAGCGACAGTGCTGAATCAGTCGCTCGGGCGGATCGAGACCGAAGGACTGCCGGAACGAGCGATGACCCGCGACCTGACGTGGGGCGTCCCGGTTCCGCTGGATGATCCAGATGCGAAGGGAAAGTCGCTGTACGTCTGGTTCGATGCGCCGGTGGGGTATGTGTCGTTCACGGAGGCGCTGTGCGATCAACGCGGCGAAGGCACAGGCGCCTATGAACGATGGTGGAAGGATCCGGACTGCAAGGTCGTGCATTTCATCGGCGAGGACAACATCGTGTTTCACGCCATCACCTGGCCGGCCATGCTGCTGGCGTCGCACGATAGCGACGACCTTCAAGGCCTTCGCGGGGAGTATCAGCTTCCGCACAATGTAGTAGCCAACTCGTTCTTGAACATCAAGTTTCCTGGCAAAGAAGAGGAAAAAATCAGCAAGAGCCGCGGTACGGCCGTGTGGATCGAGGACTATCTTCTGACCTTTGATTCCGACCCCTTGCGGTACTACCTGACGGCGATTGCGCCCGAGGCGGCGCGTACCGCGTTTGACGTGGATGATTTCATCGCCCGCAACAACGGTGAGTTGCTCAACGCGCTAGGCAACTTCTTCAATCGGACGGTGACCTTCGCGCACAAGTATTTTGGAGGGAAAGTTCCTACGCATGGGACATTGACTGACGAGGACGCGATGCAGCTCGAGCGATGCAGCAAGGCGTTGTCGGCCACCGGCGCGGAACTGGACGCTTGTCGATTCAAGGCGGCGCTGGCCGAGGTGATGTCGCTGGCGCGGGCGGGCAATGGGTACTTCGACGCCACCAAGCCGTTTCTTTCGCGCAAAACGGACATGGCGGCTTGCGGCCGGGCAATCAACATCTGCCTTCAAACTTGCCGAACGTTGACGACGCTGATTGCTCCGTTTCTGCCGACCACGGCGGAAACTTCGGCGGCCATGCTGCGGCTTGAAGGTAACTGGCGAGCTTGGTCGTCGGCGTGCGATCGCATTCCCGATAGCCATAACCTTGGCGAGGCGGTGATCCTCGTTAAAAAACTGGATGCCAAAGAACTCTTTCCTGAATGATTCGTTATGCAGCGTGTGCGTCATTTCCCGGAAAGAGTTTGCAGATTCTCGCGAACGGCGAGCGGCGAAAAACTGATCAAGACAAAACGATCCGAAACGGTCACGGCCGGGCCGTCGATGCCGATCACGAGGCACCAAACGCCGTCGTCGTCGCGGCGAAGCAGAAGTCGGCTTTCCGATGATTCAAGGTCTTGCTTCCAAGCATTCATCAGGCCATCGAGGCTCTTGCGGACGCGGTCAGCGTCGCCACGGATCGGGGCGACGATGGTCCATGCCGGAGGCAGGCGAAGCGGGTGCCGCGGAAAGTCGTGAATGACGATCGGGCCGCCGAGCAAGTCAAAGAAATCGGTCGAAAAGCGAAAGTCGCCGCGCGTTTCAATGTCGTGCCAATAGTCTCGACTTCGTTGCGCGTTCTTGGGGCTTCGGGCGGAAAGCCAGGCGTCGCCGGATCGACCCACAAGAGTTTTCGGATCGAATCCGATTGCCGCGAAGGCGGACGCCGCTTCGGGAACCGGTGGTGCGCCCTCGGCTTCCAGCAGGGAAGCACCGGCCAATACCAGCGCGGTGTCCTTCGCGCCGCCCCGAGACCATTGACGGATTTCCAAAGACTTTCCGGCATACCCCAGTGCCCACAGGGTGCGTTCGCTGTTCGAAAGGCCGATGGCGTCGAGCACGCCGTCCGTTTTTCGCGCAAGAACCTTGTCCGCGGAGCGTCGAAGCCGATCGAATTGGACGTACACGGTAAGGAGCGCGTCCGCGGCGGCCAGTCGACTCACTCCCTCTCTGAACCAGCGGTCGGCCGACAAACTCGCCGAAGATTCTTTCATCGTTCTTGCGATACTCTCCGCACTCTCGCGGCCGATGGCGATCATGAAATGGTCGCCCATCGCGCCCCAGGTCGGCATCAGCCAGTCAGCCAGTCGGCGGTCGTGAAGTCGATGAAACGTCGCTCCGTCGAGTTCAAACGACTCAAGGCGGGATTCGGCGGCGTTCGTGTACGAAGCCAGCAGATGCTGAATGCGCCGCTCGATTCGCCCATTGCGTCCCATCGTTCGCAGGACAATCGCGCCTTGCAGATCGCCCAGACGATGGCTGTCTTCGTCGGCCTGCTCAATGCGAACGTCGAGCAGGACAACGGCGTGGGGGTGTTCAAACACCACCGATAGCGCAGCGATCGCGTCCAGCCATCCTCGCGACGTATCGGGAAGTCGCTGGAGCAACCCGGCGTCGAACGCGCGGTCGATCAACAACGCCGCGAATTCAAAAGACGATCGACCCCCTTCGACCGCGGAAACCCTTGGTGGTTTGCTGACAACATACGCCGCCACCGCGTCCCCGGGAACAAGCGCTGTCAGCTCCGGTGGGACGGCGACGAGCGATCCGGACATCGCCAGCCACCAACAGGCAGCCGCCCGACCGTCGATCTGCCGTAACCCAAGTCGGTTACTCGAGGATTTGGCTTTCCAATGGGTCAAGCTCGTGCTTCGTACCTTCGGGCTGCCACTTCGCCGGTTGATGGTCGTCGCCTCGGCGATCATCACTGGAATCATACTCCGTGGAAACCCATGGCGACCACACCGAATGGGTCGAAACCTGTCGTCTCAACGGGGGCTTCGGCGTCGTGTAGACTATGGCCATGTCCGGGAGCCGACGTTGGTCCATTTCGCTGGCCCGCAAGATCAGCCTGTTGTTTGGGGCGGCGGTGCTGCTCGTCATCGCCACGACCCTGTTCGTACCCTGGCTGCACATGAATTCATTGCATGAGCAATCGCAATTGTGGCGTGCCAAACGAATCGCATCGGCGGCCTACCTCGTGGCGGACTTGAATCATCCCGATTGGGCGACGGTCCAGCTTCGACTCGATGAGCAATGGCCGCCGCTGGCCCAGAGTCTGCTCCTTGAGGAATCAAACCGACCTCGCCTGATTCAAAGGGGCGACGCCGGGCCGGGATTCCAGACGGATGCCGTCGAACGCCTCACCCAGAACCCGGAGCAACAATACTATTGGCGACATCAGCGGGACGGTCGGTTGTTTCGATTCGCCATGGCCGTCCGACAGAAGCCGATCGACCCCTACCCGCATGAACTTCGCGGAATCATCGACGTCACGCTGCCGGTGGAAGGCGATGCGGCGTTCTGGAATCTGGTGGTGACGGTGCTGGCCGGCGCCAGCGGAGCGATCCTCGCCATTCTCGTGTTCTATGTCGTGACGCAACGGCTGGTGTTGTCGCCGGTTTCGACACTTCGAAAAGCGGCCGAAGGGGTCACCCGCGGAGACCTTTCGGCGCGCTCGTCAATCTCGAGCCGGGATGAATTCGAGGACTTGTCGAATGCATTCAATGAAATGTTGGCGCACCTAAAGGCGGCTCAGGACGACCTGCGGACGATTAACCGATCTCTGGACATCCGTCTCGGAGAACTCGCGGAGACCAATGTCGCCCTGTACGAATCGAATCGACTGAAGGGTGAGTTTCTGGCCAATGTTACTCACGAGCTGCGCACGCCGCTCGTTTCGATCATCGGGTTCGCGGAGCTGTTGAGTGATTTGTCGAAGAATTCATCTCCCGATCTGACCCGATTGTCGCGCTACGCGGAGAATATTCTCGGCAGCGGCCGCAGCCTACTGGAGATTATCAACGACCTGCTGGATATCGCCAAAATCGAAGCGGGGAAGATGCGGCTGCACATCTCCGAGTTTTCAATCGCCGAACTTTGCGCCGACCTGATTGACTTCGTCCGTCCGCTGGCTGACAAGCGCGAACAACGCCTTTCGTGTGAGTTGTCCTCGGAGCTTCCCCGATTCCATAACGATTCCGGAAAGGTCAAACAGATCCTGTACAACCTGCTGAGCAACGCGATCAAGTTCACTCCGTCGGGAGGAAGCATCATCCTCATCCTGGAGAATGTCGATTCGCAGCGTGTTCGACTGATCGTTCGAGATACGGGTCCGGGCATTCCGGCGTCGCAGCGCTCGCGAATATTTGAAAAATTTCACCAACTCGATTCTTCGGCCACGCGTGAACACGCTGGAACGGGGCTGGGACTGGCCATTACGCGTGATCTGGTTCAGATGCTCGGAGGTGACATTTCGCTGGAGCCTGACAAAGGCACGGGAGCGTCCTTCGTCGTTACCTTGCCGATCGTCGTTCCTGCGGAGGCCGGTCGGTCTCCCATCCGACTCTCCTGACAGGAAGGCGACTGGAAACCGCCCGCCCCGATTCCTACAATGCCGTAGAAGAGTCCACGCCGCCGGAGTTGTCGATTGCCTGCATGCGGACCAACCGGTACATTCAGGGCATGAATGGAGTGCCGCCGCGGTGTTGGCCGACCGAGGACTTCCATGCTGACAGCTCAGGCGACGGCGGCGGATGCGCTTTGGAACGCAGCGGTTTGGATGGGGGTGCTGCTGGCCGTCCTCGCGACGTCGGCCGTACTGTTGACGTTGTTTCGACGTCGCTGGCTTGGCGATGCCCAACATCGGGAATCGGGGTTGACGATCGCCGACATCCGACGGCTTCGACAGCAAGGGCGACTCAGCGCGAGTGAATCAGAGTACCTGATTCGGTCGATCGTGGATGACGCCGGGGGGCGTGGCCCACCCAAGAAACTCGCGCCGGCGGCCGATAAAGAAGTTCAGTCACAGACGAGTCGCGGTCGATAGAACCGCGACGGGCGACCGATCGCGAACAGCGTTACTTAGGTCCGAGCGACGGAGGCCCGACGGAGCGAATCATGCCTTCACCCAAGGGAAGCGGCGGAGACGGCGGCGGTCGCGTGCGCCGCGCGAGCACATGCAGCTTTTGTGGAAAGGGTCAGCGCGAAGCGGGCCCCATGGTGGAAGGACCGCGCGACGTCTACATCTGCAAGAGCTGCGTCGAACTGTGCCACAACATCATCAAACAGGAAACCCGCAAGGCCTCGACCACCCGCGCCGTCGTTCGTGACATTCCCAGCCCACGCGAGATCAACGAGTTCCTCGATCAGTACTGCATCGGGCAGGATCGCGCCAAGCGCATCCTCTCCGTGGCCGTCCACAATCATTACAAGCGCCTCCAGCATGTCGACCTCGGTGGCGCCGATGATGTCGAAATCGACAAATCCAACGTGCTCATGCTCGGCCCGACTGGTTCTGGCAAGACATTGCTCGCCAAGACGCTGGCTCGAATGCTCAACGTGCCCTTCGCCATCGCCGACGCGACGACGCTGACCGAAGCCGGATACGTCGGTGAAGATGTTGAGAACATTCTGCTGCGGCTTCTCCAGAACGCCGATTTTGACCTGGAGTCCGCTCAACGCGGCATCGTGTACATCGACGAGATCGACAAGATCGGCAAGACGTCGCACAACGTCAGCATCACGCGCGACGTGTCCGGCGAGGGCGTTCAGCAGAGCCTGCTGAAGATGCTCGAAGGGACGATCTCCAACGTGCCCCCGCAGGGCGGTCGAAAGCACCCCGAGCAACAGTACATCCAGATGGACACAACGCACATCCTGTTCATCTGCGGCGGGACGTTCGTGGGCCTGACCGACATCATTCGGCGGCGACTCGGGCACAGCGTCATCGGCTTTTCCAGCGAATCCGAAACGCGCGACGCCGTGCGGGAGGAGGGCGAGATTCTCGCCCAGGTTTCCCCGGAGGACCTCGTGGAGTTCGGCGTGATACCCGAACTGGTCGGTCGTCTTCCGGTGGTGGCGACGCTGGCTCCGCTCGACGTGGACACCCTTGTTCGGATTCTTACCGAACCGAAAAGCGCGCTGGTTAAGCAATACAAGAAACTGTTCGAATACGAGCATTGCCAGCTGGAGTTCGAACCGGATGCGCTTCGGCGGATTTCGGAAAAGGCTCTCGAGCGAGAAACCGGCGCGCGTGCGCTACGCGCGGTGATGGAAGAATTGATGCTCGCCCCCATGTACGATCTGCCCGATAACAGCCACTCGGGCTCAAAAGTCGTCACCGTCGACGTCGTCGATGGCCGCGAGCCGCTTCTACCCGCGACAGCGCCGCGCCAGCGTCGTCGGCGAGAGTCCGCATAAAACGCCCGTCAATTCGATATCCTACGGTTAATCCGGTCGATCGACGTGCCGATCAAGCGCGAGACGCGCTCCACCGATAAGATTGCGGAGTTCGTCTGGTTTTCCAGCGCGAAAGGCCGGACTCTGACATCGGCATTTGCGCCGTCTCCTAGGGAGGCGCGATCAGATGGATCACGGCCTCGCGGGCATCGCTGTTCACCGCGAGCGGATCGGAACATTCGATGGCTGTCACGATTCTCTGCCCAAGACTCAGTTGCCGCGCGGTGCTGTCGGTTCCCGATACGGCACGAGGGCAGCGCGTCCGATGCGGCGAGTGCGGCACGGCCTTCCTGGTTCCCCCCACGAAAACCAACCGGAAAGAACCTGCCGCGCCCGCCCAACGTGCCGCCGAGAAAAAAGACTAATCCGGAAGTTCCCGACTCAGCCGGCCGCGCGTGCCTTGAGCCGTTATTCCAAAACTCTACTATTCTCCTGTCGTGGGCTTTGCAAAGTCCACTTTCGGAACGGACTTAGCTTCTTCCGGAACATCGAAGTACTCCGCCTTCTCGATGCCGGCGAGTGACGCGTACAATCGCCCGAGCAACGAGCGCGCGAACGTATTGAGTTGCTTTACTTTCTCGTTGTAACGCTGCCGTTCGACGGCCACGCGATTCTCCGTGCCTTCCAGCGAATCCTGAAGCTTGAGAAACGACTCGTTGGACTTCAACTCCGGATAGGTCTCGCGCAACACGAGCAGTCGCGAGAGGGCGGATTCAAACGTACCGGCAGCCTGGGCCTTTTCGGCCACCGTCTTGCTCTGGAAGTACGATTCGCGGGCCTTGGCGATGCCCAGAAAAACCTCTTGCTCCTGCGAGGCGAACCCCTTGACCGTTTCCACGAGATTGGGGATCAGATCGAACCGCCGCTGGAGCTGATTCTCCACCTGCGCCCATGCACTTTTGACGTCCTCGTCGATGCGGATCGCCCGGTTGTATCCGCTGTACACACAGCTTCCGGCGAGCGCAGCACCGCCGACAAGCACCGCCAGCACGATGGCCAGCAATTTGCCGAAGTTCATCGCAATTCCTCGCTGAAAAGACAGTTTCGTTCCGCACGACGGACAAAACGTCGCCCGCCGAGACAAACCCGCACCGCAACTCGGACAGTTACCACCTTGCACCGCCGCCACCTCCACCAAAACCACCTCCACCGCCGAAGGAACCGCCGAATCCGCCGCCAAAGCCGCCGCTACGGAAACCGCCGCCGCCCCAACCGCCTCGACCGCCGCGCGACAACATGCTGCCCCAGAAGATCGCTTCGCCGAGTCCGCCACTCCATCGGCGATAGAAGCGCCGACGCCGAGACATCGACAGCAGGATGACGAGCACGATGAGCGGCACGACGCCCGCGCCGCACGCCCGCGGAATGCGATCTCCACGCGGCGAAAAGCGGTATTCGGGCAACCCCGACAGTTTGACATTCGATTCGTCGGCCACCTTATTTGCGATGGCCACCATGCCTTGATGGATCCCGGCCGAATAATCACCTTTCTTGAATTGCGCCGCAAAGACATTGCGCGACAACGATCCACACCACGAATCCGGCAGGATCGGCTCGATGCCGTAGCCCGTGTGAATGCGGACTTCTCGTTCCTGGACGGCTACGACCACAAGCACGCCATTGTCCTTGCCCGTGCGGCCAAGTTTCCACAGTTCGGCGTGACGTTGCGCAAAGGCAAAGACAGGTTCGCCGTCCGTGGTCGCGACAGCGAGCAGCTTGACTTGCGCGGTGGTTTTCTTTTCCAGTTCCCGCAGCCAGCCGTTCAGTTCTCGTTCTGTGTGCTCCTCGACAATTCCGGCCTGATCGACGACAAAGGTTCCGGGATCGCGCACCGTGACCTCTGCCCGCGCGACTCGCCCGACCAGTAAGAACATCGCGCCGGCGAGCATCGGTTTGGCCAACGCTCGACGAATCGACGCCGATTTGCGGCAAAGGCGTGGGAGTCTGTCGCGACTACCAAGCATCGACGATCTCCATCAGAGCTTCAACATCAGCATACAACGCGTCGAAATCCTGCCACCGGTGCCCACGATTCGGCGACAAGGCGAAACCTAATCCGGGCAGCCTTCGGTCAGCGATGCGCTCCGTCTCCGCCACGACACGATTCGCGGGAACCAGTTGCTGAAGGCCCCTCAGCCACAGCAGCCCTCGAAGTGTGCGCAACAATGGTTCCACCGCTTCGCGTTCGAGCGACGCAACGTGCTTTTCCCGTCCGGCTGTCGCTAGGAGTCCCTGCCGCAGACCGATCAAGGCACGTTTCATTTCGCGTTCGCATTGCAGGCGAACATGCGCGTCCTCGAGAGTCAATCCCCCAAAGTAGTCCTTGCCGAACACCGTGACGTTTTGTTGCACGATCTCCATGATTTCCAGCGGGAAGGAATCCAGCGACGCGCCGATGTATTTCGGTGTCATGATGAGTGGCGCGGCGATGGACGCCTTTCCAAACCGTGCGGCGTAGCCGGCCAATCGGCGTAGCATTGGTAACTCGACGCGATCGACTACGAGCACGCTTCTCGCGATTTGCACCTTCGGATTGAAGTCGGCCGACACGACGTCGCTGAAAAGATTTACGGCCTTAGCGTCGTCGGTCATCAGTTCCCGGACCAGCTGGATGAAATCACGGATCGGCTCGCGCATCGCTGAATGTAC
The DNA here is from genome assembly GCA_964486335.1 of uncultured Phycisphaera sp. Classification (GTDB taxonomy): domain Bacteria; phylum Planctomycetota; class Phycisphaerae; order UBA1845; family UBA1845; genus CAZAMB01. The sequence continues at coordinate 206,006 of CAZAMB010000001.1, forward strand.
GCGCTGCAATACGTCCGAAGTCATCTCGGTCGATTCCATCGAGTGGCCTTTCCATAAAGCACTGACGCAAAACCCTCGCCAACCATATCGCGCCGTTCGCATCGCGCCCATTATAGGTCCAAGAAGTTCGTATAATGCCTCTTTCCTTTGCCGTGAAATGGACCGAATTCGGCGAAACAGGTAGGCGGTTTCTCTCCACAAATCTGCCGTTGACGTCGTTTCATCCGTTCGCACTGTATTCACGCCGTTGGCGACGAGAGTCGATGAATCGACGTGCGTCCGCGTTCGAATCTGGGACACCGGGCAAGCAACGGAACCGATGCGAGATCGATGGACTCTTCGTTGATGGGGGGAGAAGCGGCGCAAAGTTCGTGGTCCTTGGAAGGAACAACTGGAAATGTCGGTCGAAGGCCCGATTCGCGCTCTGGTGGTCGATGACGACCCGGCTTCCGTTGCGCTGGTGAAAAAATATTTGACCGATGCCGGGTACGACGTGCTGACGGCAACCAACGGGTCGGAGGCCATGCGCGTCCTCCTGACCGAAGGCCCATCCATCATCATCGCGGACTGGATGATGCCCGTCATGGATGGGATCGAACTCTGCCGGATGGTGCGATCCCATGAAGGCATCCTGTTCGCATACATTATTGTCCTGACCGCCCAGGAACCGTCGGAAGAGCGCATCGTTGAAGCCCTCGATGCCGGCGCGGATGACTATCTGGTGAAGCCGATACGTTCGCGACAGCTCCTCGCCCGTGTTCGCGCGGGACATCGAATCGCGGAACTCAACAAGGCGTTACAGCGACGAGCTCAGGAGGTCCACTGCGTCAACGCCGAAATGGAAGTTGCCCATGCCAGGCTTCGCGAAGCCAATGACAAGCTCGACCTGACGACGCGGACGGACGAATTGACCGGCCTCTCCAATCGCCGCGAGGCGATGGCCAAGTTGGAGGAACTCTGGAACGCTTCCATTCGCCATGATCGCTCGATTGCCTGCATCCAAATCGACATCGATCATTTTAAGAGCGTCAACGATACGTACGGACATGCCGCCGGTGATGCGGTTTTGCGGCAGGCGGCACTCGTGCTTGGCAAATCGGTGCGTAAGGGCGAATCCGTGTTTCGAATCGGCGGCGAAGAGTTTCTCGTCGTCTGTCCCTATGCGTCCGCCGCCGAGGCGGCTATTGCCGCTGAGCGACTTCGACGTTCCATCGAAAGAGCGACGATACCGATAGAAGACCGACTCCTCAAGGTGACGGTCAGCCTCGGCGTTGCCGAAAGACTCGTCGGGATGAAAACTTTCGACGCCATGCTGCATGCCGCCGATGAAGCTCTATACGCCGCGAAACGCGGCGGTCGAAACAGAGTGTGCATCGCGGGGGATTCCGAAACCCTGCCGGCATCGACCGAGTCCCATCTCCTATCGAAAGCCCCAATTGTTGTCGAAAGTGTAACCCCTGCAACCGAGTTGTCGAAGGAAACCATCCTCCTCGTCGACGATTGTCGAGAATCCCGCGATGAACTCGCAACCCTACTTTCCAACGGCGGCTATTCGGTGCAAGCAATTGACAACGCTGCCGACGCATTATCGGTGGCTGGGAGTGGCACCGTTTCCTTGATCATGATTTCAGGCCGGTCGTCACCGAATCTGGACAGACTGGATTTGGTGCGTCGTATCAAGGGGAACTCCATCGCTCGGTCCATCCCGGTGATGGTCACAGGATCTCGCAATTCTGAATCGGTTCGCCAGTGCATCAACGCAGGCGCCGATGAGTTCATTGCCAGCCCGATCGACCGGCACGAGTTGGCGCTTCGAACAAAAAGCGTGTTGTTGCTGCGAAAGGAATTGCAATTCAGCAATGGCGTTCGAGGAGAACAGTCCCGTGCACTTCAGATTCTTCTCGATTTCTCTCAAAACATTTCCATTGCGTTTCGTCTTGACGAGATTCTCCAGAGAACACTGAACAGCACGATAGAGATGACCTGCTGCCGCCGTGCCGTCATCCTCATGCGTCAACCGGGCGACCAATCGCTCAGGGTTGTCGCCGCGTCGGGATTTCCCGAACCGACGCCCGAAGGATTGCTGGCGTCCTCGGACCGGCATGCCACCGGCAAAGTCTTCTCGACGCGCTATCGGGTGGTGATCGAATCAGGGGAGGAAATGGCCGCGTGGCGCGATGACCCCATGTTGGCAAGAATCGCGACCACACCCTGCGTGATTACGGCCCTGATCGCCCCGGAAGGACCCATCGGCGTGCTTATTCTCGCGGGCAGGCAGGACGACTGCCCATTCACACCGCTCGAGCTCGAATACATCGATTTGATCGCCAACTTTGGCGCGTCGGCAATCGCCGATTGCATGAGCAGGTCGTCGCGTGACGACGCCCGCGACTCCATCGTCATCGCGCTGGCCAAACTCGCCGAACATCGTGACTCCGACACCGGCAAACATGTGGAACGCGTCTGTCGCTTTTCTACGAGACTTGCGGAAGAACTGCGAATGTTCCCGCAATACGCCAAAGTGATCACGGATCAATTCCTCTACTTTCTAGAACGGGCCGTTCCGTTACACGACATCGGCAAGGTGGCCGTTCCGGACAGCATCCTGCTCAAACCCACGAGCCTCACGGCGGAAGAACTCGTCATCATGCGCACGCATTGCGACGTGGGCGCGCGAACCATTCGACATATCAACCGCCGGGGCGACGCACTCGGCTTTCTCATCATGGCCGAGCAGATCGCCCAAAGCCACCACGAGCGATTCGATGGTCGGGGGTACCCACAGGGACTGGCCGGTACCAACATCCCGCTTGCCGCGCGCATCGCCTCGGTGGCCGACGTGTACGACGCGATCACCACGAAACGCGTCTACAAGGAAGCCATGCCCCATGAAAAGGCGGTGTCCATCATTCGGGCTTCCTCCGGATTCCAGTTCGATCCCGACATCGTGGAAGCATTCCTGCAATGCGAACGCGATTTCGAACAATTGGCCGCCGAACTTTGTGATATGTTGGAACCGGGAGCCGGTCGGCCAAAACCAAGACTGGATACCGTCGTGGACTATTACCCCCAGTTTGCCGCTATCCGTTAAACGGCTGAACGCCCTTCCGTACTACCGCTCGCCATGCCCATGCCGCCTGAGGCATCACTCTCCAAAGCCGTTGTTGGCGCAGCATGGGACGTCAGTTACATTGAGGCCGGAATGCGATCGACCCGAGCGCAAAAGCCGGATTTCAAGCTCGAGAAGCCGCCGACCGGCGTTGGCGATTCCGGCCCGACGCCTCGTTGCCTGCCACCGTCGGCAATCGGAGCAGGCAGGAGCCTGAGTACTCACGTTCGGCGGCCAAGAGCCGTTACTCTGCTCGTTTGCATAGTTGCTGCCCCATCGATCGCCTTGCTCCTCCTGCTGCTGGCGCCGGCGGGATGCACATCTTCGCTAAGTACGGCGAGGCGCTGGACGGTAGGCAATCGCGCGGCCGACTATCAGACGGCCGAGCGCCTCGCCGCCGAGTCGCGCACCGGCATTCTCGTGTATTACACCAAGACCGACCTGACCCGAGACGATCCAATTCGAGACCGCCTGACCCTGGCAGCGAGTCAAAGCGACAAGGCCGATTACGTCCGGTGTACGCTGTTCCGCGACCATGAACCGGACCGGCGGTATGTCGCGCAGTACGGCGTCTTCCGCGCGCCGGCGATCATCGCGATCCACTCCGACGGAACCTATCACGCCTGCGATGCGGACATGTCGGAAGATGGGATCGGGCGGTTTCTTGCCTCGGCGACTATGCCGGGCGACCCCCCGAAATACAACCCGCTCATCCCCCGAGAACCGATCTACAACTGGACGTCCGATGCCGACGCCGCGATGCAAGCGGGCGCGACGACTCGTCGCCCCGTGCTGTTTGTACTCGATCGATGGATGACTCGCGAATGGCGCAAACTTCGCGGTTTGCTCGAACGCCGTGAGGTCTTCACACGTTTCGCCGACATGATCCATTGCCGCCCGACGTCCGCGCTGTCGCCTTCCGGTGCCGTCGCAAAGCGCTTTGGCGTGAACAATCTTCCTGCGCTGGTCGTCGTCGATGCTGACGGGCAACCCCATGTGTTGGAGTTGCCTTCGTCCTACGAGGCCATCGTTCGGTTCGCCGACACGATCGGCAGCAAGGCTTCGGCGTCGACTTCCTTGGGGTCTGCTTCCCCGGTACCCGCCGCAACGTCGGCGCCCGCGGTCGATTGACAGTCGAATCGCGTCCCGAAATCGCCGTCGTTGCTCGTCGGCGTGGCCTTGTAAGGTTGCCATCCAAAAAACCTTTGCCGATTTCTCCACCTGCACGTTCATTCGGGCTCGGATTTTGGAAAGGAACCACACGCCGATACAATGCGTTGGGGAGAGACGCCGTCCAGACGGAGGATCACAGCCATGAATAACGGACCATTTTCGCCGATCGAAACCGCCCTTGAGGACCTTCGCGAAGGGCGCTTCATCATTCTCGTCGATGACGAAGACCGCGAAAACGAGGGCGACCTGGTGATCGCCGCTCAAAAGGCGACGCCGGACGCGATCAACTTCATGCTCCATGCCGGCCGAGGCGTGCTTTGCCTGCCGATGGATCGGCGGCGATGCGAGCAACTGAACATTCCCTTGCAAACGGCCAGCAACACTACGCGTTTCGGCACAGCCTTCACCGTCACAATCGACGCCCATCCGCGTTTCGGCGTCACCACCGGCGTTTCGGCGGCGGATCGGGCCAAGACCATCGAAGTCGCCTGCGCGCCCGACACCCAACCAAGCGACCTGACTCGCCCCGGCCACATCAACCCCCTGATGGCCGTCGACGGCGGCGTGCTTGTTCGCGCCGGACAGACGGAAGGCTCGGTCGATCTATGCCGACTGGCGGGCCTCCAGCCCATGGCGGTCATCATCGAGATCATGAACGACGACGGAACCATGGCCCGCCTGCCCGACCTCGTCCAGCTCGCCGGGAAGCACGGCATCCGAATCTACACAGTGGCCGACATCATCGAGCACCGCATGAAGAACGAGGCGTTCGTCAGCCGCGGCGCGACGACGAAACTCCCCACCGACGCGGGCGAGTTTACGCTGATTTCTTACCACTCACCCGTCGATCCCGAACCTCATCTGGCTCTGGTCTGCGGCGGCGTCGGCGAACTCGACGCAGCCGGAAATCCGATCGTTCACGATGAGCCGGTTCTGGTCCGCGTCGAATCCGAATGTATGACCGGACATGTGTTTCATTCGCTTCGATGCGATTGCGGGCAGCAGCTCGACTCCGCGATGAGGCAGATTCAGCGAGAAGGCAAGGGCGCGGTGGTCTACCTTCGACAGGAAGGGCGCGGCATTGGTTTGCACAACAAACTGAAAGCCTATCAGTTGCAGGACAAGGGACTAGACACCGTCGAAGCCAATCAAAAACTCGGTCTACCCGTCGATCGGCGCGATTACGGCGTCGGCGCTCAGATCATCCGCGATCTCGGCCTGCGACAGCTTCGCATTCTTACCAACAACCCAAAAAAGGTGAACCGGCTCGAAGTCTACGGCATCCGCATCGTTGAGCAGCTTCCGATCGAAGTGCCGCCCAATCCTCACAACGCCCGCTATCTGGCCGTCAAAAAGCAAAAGCTCGGACATCGCCTTCGCGACGTCTGAGCTTTTGTTGCGCTGGCGAGTATCCGCCGGGCGCCTATTTCTCGACGATCTCGACCTTCAGCGGCGCAACAACCGCCACGACTTCCTTGACATCCGCGTCCGAGACATTCGCCCACTTCAACGCGCCGACCAGGTGCCCAGCCACCAGGTCGAAGTGCCGCGCGGTGATTCCCTATCCCTGGTGGGCGCGAAAGGCCACCTGCCCGTCGCCTAACTGCACGTAATCCATAATGAGAAAGTAGTTATCGAGTTCGAGCCTGGCCGTGCTGTTGCTTGTGGCCTTGGCCGATCGCGGCGACCACGGCATCGGATGAAGCACTTCCTCACCCTTCCAGGTTCCGACAAACGCTTCATACTTGCGATGATGTCCGCTCGGTTTGGGCATTTCCATTTTCTATTCTCCTCCGGCGTGGTCCGCTTGCGGCGCGTTTCCTCGGTTGAATCGAAGTTCCGAGGCGATTCGGCGCACGGTCTTCGGCCCGATGCCCGGCACGGCGTCCAGATCACCCGGCGATCGAAAGACAATTCGCGCCGGTTGCTCGCCCGACTCTCGAGCCTCCCGTAGCGCTACGATCCGCCGGGCAATGGCCGGTCCGATGTCGGGCAACACCGTCAATTCCCACCAAGGGGCGGTGTTGGGGTTCACTGCTCCGGGTGAGATAATGGGTGGTTCGGCAACCGTGAGCTTCCAAAGGCCGTTTACGGTACCCGCTCCAGCCAAAAGCCAAATCATTCCCACCAACAGAAAAGAGGCGTCGAAGTCATCGTCGGGATGCCCAATGTTGCTATCTGCGCCCATGACAGAATCTCGGCGAAAAACCGAATCAGGGCGCTCTGCGTTCCGCGACCGAGCCGGTCAATTCCTGTCGAACCTCATTGAGCTTATTGAAGGCTGGCTTTGGAGCCAGATCACTTCGCAATAGCCCGCTCGATGTCGAAAGCCCTCCGGAGTCGCTCGCGGACGACGGACCGTCCCACAATCCGCTCCAGCAAACGGATTCAATGAACGGTTTGCTTAACGCGATCTCATAAAATCGTTGCAGCCACTCCGCCTGGGTTGATTCGTTCCACGGCTCGCGCCAGTGCCCGCCGGAACTTGGGTCGCCTCCGTTCTCGTTGTCGTCCACGTCGCCCGGTGCACCGAACCGTGAGGGAACCTCCACTCCGGTGATGTGGATCGGTTTGCCAAGTTTGGAGAATTGATCGAGCAGCGCCGACACCGCGAACAAATCTCGAGCGAACGAGCCGTCCGTCGGCGGACCGAATCGAAACCGCAACCCAAAAGCATCAAAACCCACGCCGCTTTGCACCACCATGTCTGCATAGAGCAGCGGCGGGATGGTCCGCTGATTGCGCGCGTAGTATTCGCCGAACGGAGCAACCAGCTCGACCAGCGCTGTGCCTCGCGGGCTGACCTGTTTCACCAGGGCGGCCGCCATCCGCGTCAATTCCATCAATTGTTCGAAACTGAACGCAAAGCACGTCGGAGCGTGAATCCCGCTGATGACCGTCCACGACTGAATGTGCTGTCCGTAACGATGAATCACGCGGCGGATGTGCTCAAACGCCAGATCGCGAATCGTGTCAAAATCGTGTTCCCAGATGTACAACCAGTCGGGAACGTGCCGTTCCGTGAAGGCCAGAAGCGGCGAACCCCGAAGCGCCGGCCCTCCCGACGCCCGCGACAGTGCCTCCACCCATGAATCCAGCGGCTTCCAATGGAACGTCTGCTCGGTCGGCTCGATGTCACGCCAAATGACCGGCAAGACGGCAAAATCGAACGACGACGTCAAACGCTTTCGGGCAAGTTCCGTCGGCTTGTCCAGCGATAACGCACAGCCGAATAATCGGCGACCCGGCGAACCGCTTTGTTTTCTCCTCGTGAAAAGGGTCGAAGCGTGGAAATGACTCAGCTCCTCGCTGCATCGAACCGCCGCGCCCAGCGCTTGCTGCCCAATCTCCGCCGACTGCGCCGCATCGTCGGCCTGAAGCGCCCGGATCAACAGGTCACGGGCGGCATCCACCTTAACCATCAACGAACGCGAGTCGGCGTAATCAAATAGCCCCCAATCCTCGAGTTTGTTGGCGATGCGCATCAGCCGACCGCGAGCCAGCTCAACCTGAAGTATGTACGGCCGATCGCGTTCCTGCACACGGATCGTTTCCAGCAGCACCGTTCCCGTGCCTTCCACTTCCCACAAGAGGGCGAGGCCCGCCGGTCCCGCCGCTCGCTTCTTACATGAAATGATGCCCGACTTGAACGACAACTCGGCTCGCAACGGAACATCATCCGTGCCGATCACATAGGCGCCGGCAAGGTTGACCTTGTCAGCAAGCTTGCCGTTGAGATGGACGACAAAGGAAATCATCCAGCCCCCGACTCAAGGACGGAATCTCGTCGGCGCTTGTGTTTCATCATGACCATCTTCACCACGAATCGTCTCCCCCTATGGTTCCTTTCCAATATTCGGGCCTGTCATGGCCTGCCGCATCGTCATTATGGCGGGATCATTAAGGATCGTCGAGCGCGGCCAACCCAGCTCGATTCCCGCGCGCACCGCGGATTCAGTCGGCGCGGTACAGCGATTATCCGGGAGCTCCCGAGATTTGACTGCTTTTTGAGCAAAGGCAACCAGTCATGGAATCGTGGTAAGTCATCACCGAAAACGATCGACCTCCGCGACAGCCATTCGATCGCACTCCTCGTTCTCCGGATGCCCGCTGTGGCCTCGAACGTGCTCGTAGCTCATCTCGTGCTTCAACGCCAGAGCGTGCAGTTCCTGCCACAGCTCGACATTCTTGACCGGTTCGGCAGTGGATTTTTTGCCCCGGCGCCACCCATTGGCGATCCACCCCTCTACCCACTCCGTCAGCCCCCGCAACACGTATTCACTGTCGCTGACAAGTCGAACGCGGCGCCTCTTGGCGGCGTCGATGGCCTTCAATCCCTCGATCGCGCCGGTGAGCTCCATCTTGTTGTTGGTCGTGTTCGGACTTCCGCCGGAAAGCCGCTTTTCCTTCCCAGTCGCGGGGTGCTTTAGGATCGCCGCCCAACCTCCCGGTCCCGGATTTCCGCTGCACGCGCCGTCCGTGAATACGATCACTTCCGGTTCACCACCCGTCGCAGTAGCGCGGTTCGCCGCGGTTGTCGTGTGAGGCCCGGAAGGCTTGCCAATCGTCATGCGGTCCCTCGGTGGCGATTACGTTGCGCCGTCCTTCTGCACGTGAGCTTCGACAAACCACAGCCACTTGTCGATCCCTCGCGAAACCTCCGTCATCAGATCGGCCGTGTCCGCATCGTTCAGTTCATCGGCATTGGCGATACTCGCGCGAACGCTCTTGCCAAAATGCGCCAATGCACCGGTCATTCCGTTGACATGCGCTTCCCACGCACCGCCCGGAGGAAACGCCGGAAGCGTCGATCGCTGAGCGACCGTCTTGACCATTCCTTCGGCGACTCCGCCAAGCTGCACCACACGCTCGGCAACATCGTCGATGTACTCCGTCACCGCGCCTGCGATGTCGTCGAACAACTTATGCAGGGCGATGAAGTTCGGTCCCTTGACGTTCCAGTGCGCGTGCTTGGCCTGGGCGAACAGATCGACGGCGTCGGCCAGCCGTGCGTTGAGCATGACGACAAGTTTCTTTCTCGTGTCGGGGTTGATGTCGTTGCGAGTTTCATACATGGCGCAGACTCCTTTTTCCGCAGCGAGCCGCGCTCCCCAACGTCGGCGAGCCCGGCGTCGCGTGCATCCACCGGACGAGCCATTATGATACCGTTACGTGGCGTTTTCAGCGACCCGGAACCCAGAACAGTGGATCACTTCGAATACAGAGACGGAGTGCTGCGATGTGAATCGGCCGACGCGCGCGAAATCGCGCGAATCTTCGGCACCCCGCTTTACGTTTATTCCCGTCGAACACTGCTCGACCATTTCGACCGCGTGCGCGAAGCCTTCGCTCCCGTCGACGCATCCATCTGCTTTTCCGTGAAAAGCTGCCAGAATCTCTCGATCCTCCGATTGCTGCAAAAACGCGGGGCCGCGTTCGACGTCGTCAGCCTCGGAGAGCTCCGCCGCGTTCTCGAAGCCGGCGGTGATCCGGCTCGCGTCGTGTTCGCCGGCGTTGGAAAAACCGACGAGGAAATCCGGGAAGCGCTCAAGGCCGGCATCGGCTGGTTCAATGTCGAATCGGAGAGGGAAATGGACAACCTCGCGACCATCGCCGAGTCGATGGGTCGAACCGCCCGTGCAGCGCTTCGCGTCAACCCCGACGTCGATCCGAAAACGCACGTCTATACCACCACCGGCAAGCGCGAGACCAAGTTCGGCGTCGACCTCGAACGTGCCCGGCGCGTCTTTGTCGATTTTGGCGGCCGCAAGGGCCTCGACCTATCCGGCATCCACTTGCACATCGGCTCGCCGGTCAACTCCGTCGAGCCTTACTTCGAAGCACTCCTGAAGACGCTTTCACTGATCGACTCGCTCCGGGCCGACGACCGCGACATCCGCGCCCTCAACCTCGGCGGCGGATTCGGCGCGCATTATGCCGGAAGCGAGGCGCCGCCCGCGGCTGCCTACGCCGAAAAACTCGTCCCCCTCCTTCAGGATTGCAATCTGCAGGTGCTCCTCGAACCGGGCCGGTGCATCGCCGCCAACGCCGGTGTCCTCCTCGCTCGTGTGCTTTACACCAAGGCTTCCGGCGATCGCCAGTTCGTCATCGTCGATGCTTCCATTACCGAGTTGATTCGACCCGCCCTCTACGGATCGTTTCACTTTGCCTGGCCGGTGCAACCCCGCAATGGAATGATCCCCACCGTGCGAAGTCCGGACCTCCGCCTGCCCGGTTCCTCGCTGGTCGATATCGTCGGACCCGTCTGCGAAAGCGGTGATTTTCTGGCCAAGGACCGCTGGCTGCCGCCCGTCGAACGCGGAGACCTGATCTGCATCTTTTCCGCCGGCGCCTATGGGTTCGTGATGAGCAGTCAGTACAATTCTCGACCGCGCGCCCCCGAAGTGCTCATCGAAAACGGAAACGCCCGACTCATCCGCCGACGCGAAACCTACGACGATCTCGTCACTGCCGAGCGCGACGTCTGACGGGACTCGTGGCTGCAACCGGCTCCAGGCCCCACACGGCCAGCAATTCAGCACAGCCCTTTCGGAACCGGCCTCGGAAATCAATGATCTGAAACTCCTCGAGCACCCAGGATAGCACTTCCGGTTTACAACTCCGGAAATGCAGTGGAAGGATGTGATCTGTGTATCGCTTCCTTCGCAGCGCGTATTGAAGCTCGTGCTTGACCCACGTCGATCGTACAGCCGACGGAGTGAGAATGACCGCGAACCAGTCGCAGCGTGCCAGCGCCTTTCCGATTTCGTCGGCCCATCGTTGCGAACCGCGAAGCCTCTTGCGGCTGTACCAGACTCGAACGCCGTGCTTCTCCAGTTCGCCGACGAGCTTGTCCGCCAAGGCGTGGTCAACGCTGGAGTGCGAAAGGAAAACCTCGCGCGGAAGACGCGGTTTCTGGCCCATGAAAAACGCGATCTCTTACTTGACGTTGAGCTTCTTGAGAATGGTGCGTCCAAGTCCTCGGCGGCTTCGTCCAGGTCGAATCGGTTTCAGTCGATTGAGAATCCACGGCATTTCCGCCGTCTCGCGAACGACCACGGGGAGCAATCGGTTCCGATACCGCGGAGAACTCAACGCGAATCCGATATCCCGTTGAACCGTCGATGAACGTGCCGACGACGGCGAAACCAGCACAATCATCGCATCGGAACTTTCCAAGGCACTGCTGGCCCGCTTCGTTCGGTCTTTTCCCGCTAGTTTGGAACCCTCCGATTGCCGAACCGCGACCCCCGCCTCGGTCAATTCGTCAGCCAATTGCTGGGCCAGTACCTTCTCTTGCTGTGAATAGCTAAGAAAAACTTTCATCTCGACTTGATTCTACGATCTTCGTGGTGTGCAATCAACGGACGCGCGACAACCAATGCGGGAATATCGGGATCATCGCTTGCAGACTTACCGTGTTGACCAGAGCAAACTGCCCCGATCGTGGGGCGGCCGAAAACTCGACGAGCCGGCCGGCTCACGCGGCCTTGAGCTTGCCCTCAACGTAGTTCACGATCGTGTTGACCGTGAAAAGCTCCGGCATTTTCGACACCAAGGGCGCGGACTCGAACTTTGAGAAATCGGCATGAGGCATCGCGCTTTTCAGCCGCTGAAGACCGGCCGCCGTCATTCGATCGCCGTCCACGAAGTCGGGATTGTTGAGAATGTCGTCGGGAAAGAGCTCCCCTTTGGGAATCTTGATTGAGAAGGACTTCTCAAGCCGGAAGACAATATCAAGAAAGTCGATGCTCTCAGCTCCAAGATCGCCTTGAAGCGTGGCATCAGGCGATACTTCGTCCTCGTCGACGCCCAGCGCGTCGGTCAGAACGTCGCGAATCTTGTTGTAAACCTCATCTCGACTTGGAGCCATGCCTGCATTGCCTCCGTAACCCAACGATTTCACGGCCGCTTCGCCGTGCGTGGTTTATTGTCCTGGTTCGCCCGATGCTGCCCGTTCAACTGCCGGATCGCAGCATTTGGAATCTCGATTTCAGCTCCGTCATTCGCTTCGCATCGCACGCCGCAGATACGCGATCGTCGTCCGCCGGATAAACATGTCGCAATCCGAATCGCGCCCGGACCGCCTCAGACCCCCCTCTCGTCCCCACGCCTTCGAAGTCGCTGCCGTCCCGTGCCATTCGACGACAGTTCACTTCGAGCGAGAGCAATTGACCCGGCTTGACGAAGCTCTTGTATGTTACGTTTTTTGCCTCCCGCAGCAAGATGACCGCCGGCGCAAAGTCCGTCGCTTCCCGAACCAACCACGTCGCCGCCTCCACCAGCGCTTGAAGCATCATCACGCCCGGCAAAATCGGAAACGTCGGAAAATGATCGGAAAGGTACTCTTCCGACAACGTCACGGCCTTGACGGCTTCGATTCGCTCTCCGCGCGATAGCGACACAATGCTGTCAACCAGCTCAAATCTCATTGCCGTATTGTGGCGGCACGATCATCGGATCGCAACGCATCGGTCGCGTAGGCATGAGACCCGCCTTACCAGTCAAAGTGACTCGACAGCCCGCCGCGCAGCGGTTTCTTGCGTTCCTTTTTCGGCTTGACCGGTTCGCTTGCGGTTGCAGCGTGATCCGCGACCGTGGCATCGGCGTGAACCGCTTTGAGCGAAAGTGATATCCGCCGATGCTCCATATCCACGCCAAGCACACGGGCCTCGACCTCCTGCCCCGGCCTGACAACGTCGGAGCATGTCTTCACCCGTTGATCCGAAAGCTCGGAAATGTGGATCATTCCCTCCACTCCCGGCACCAGTTCAACGAACGCTCCGAAATCCGCCAGCCGCGTGACTTTGCCCTTGACCAGCGACTTGGCCGGAAACGAATTGAGCACCTCGGCCCACGGGTCGACTTGCGCCTGTTTCATGCTCAGGGCGATGCGACGCTTGTCCGCTTCCACGCGAATGACCACGCAGTCCACCATGTCGCCGACGGAGACGGCCTCCGACGCGCTGCGGATCCGCGACCAGCTCATTTCACTAATCGGGATCAAACCCTCGACCCCAGACTCGAGCTCCGCGAACGCGCCGAAATCCGCCAACCGCACCACGCGCGCCTTCAGTGCGGTGGATACGGGGTAGCGTTCGGCGACGTTGGCCCACGGATCGGGCAACGCCTGTTTGAGACCCAGCGAGATGCGATCCCGCTTGGAATCCACCTTGAGAACCATGACCTTGACCTTATCGCCCACCGACAGGACATCCGTAACTTTTCCAACCGTGCCCCAGCTCAGATCGCTGATGTGAATCAACCCGTCCAGCCCGCCAAGATCGACGAACGCGCCGAACTCCATGATGTTTCTCACGAATCCCTCGCGAAGTTGGCCCGGTTCGAGCTCACCCTTGAGCTTCTCGCGAAGTTCCGCCTGCTCGCGCTCCATCACCTTCCGGCGACTGAGCAGCACGTTCTTGTGCCGCCGATCAACCTCGACAACCTCGCATTTCACGTTCTGATTCAGCAGCAGCGACACGTCCTTCATGGGGTACAGGTCGGCCTGCGAACCCGGCATGAATGCTCTGATCCCCTTGAGGTCCACCTCGAGTCCGCCCTTGATCACGCCCGTGACACGACCTTCGACCAGCATCCCCTTGGCCAGATTCGTCCAGGTCGCACGCGTCGCCGCGCCCTTCCGCGACACCATCAGCAGTCCCGCATCGTTATCGAACCGCTCGACAATACAATCCACTCGGCGACCGATCTCCACGATCTCCTTCTTTCCGAAATGCGATCGTGGCATGACTCCCTGCGTCTTGACGCCGAATTGAAGAAAGACGTCCTCTTCATTCACGCCCGTCACTGTGCCGACCAATTCCGATCCCGGCGAAGAGTCCGACGACGTTCCCGTCACCTCGCCGCGAAGTTCCGCCAGGTCCGCCGCGTCCATGTCGGACATGGCCTCTTCGATCTCACGATCAAGCTCGGACTTCACCTGTGCCGGAACGTTGGTCGCGGCATCCCGAGGGTTTGAACGCGAAAGGTCGTCGGTGATTGACTCCGGACGAGTCGAATCCTTCGGATGGTCGGCTTCAGAGTGACTGCTCATACTATCAGTATCCTGTTCGGTGCGATGAACGAATGCGCCGTCGGCGACGACCGGGGCGATTCGAGATGGTTGCATCGATGTGAGGTGGTTTTGCTCCGCTGAATCGGATGGTCGGTCAGACTCTCCCCCGCCGCGAGCGGGCCAAGACCACAAGCCTTGAAGTTCGATCCCGCACCAGCCGCTCTTTACGATTTCGGCGTGCGATGCAGCTCACCCGCACGGCATGGTTGAACGTTACGGTCCGCAACGCGGCAAGACGGACCAAAGCCTGATTTCCCCGAAACTTGTACCGATCCGCGGCCCGCAAGTCAAGGTACTTACCGCCTATCGGACCCCTCCACATTATCGACCTTTCGACGACCCCTGGAATTCGCTAAGATGGGACCTCGTCATCACTTAGATTGCCCCGGCGTTCGGGCTTCTCGCGGCGAGCGGCGAATTATGGCCAAGAAACGAAAAAGCATTCCCCACTCCACGCCGCAGCCGCCCTCAGGCACGCCGTCACCCTCCGATCCAAAACCGCCAAAGCGGTCGAAAACATGGTTCGAAACCCATGGCCGCGACCTTCGCTTCCTGGCGATCTTTGTCATTCTCATGGTCATTTATTACGCGTTTTCCACCACGTCGACCATGAAGGACCGTTTCTTCCCCTGGTACCTGAAAGCCAACGCCAGCGCCTCGGTTACCGTCCTCAAGGCCGTGGGATACTCCGATGTGAAACTGGACCAGAAATCCGTCATTTCCTCGCGCGGGTCCATTACCGTCGAGCGGGGATGCGACGCCATCGAACCCTCCGCCCTGTTCGTGTCCGCCGTGCTGGCCTCGCCCCTGCCCATCACGTCGCGTCTGCTGGCCGCGACCATCGGCACGGCCGTTCTCCTATCGATCAATCTGTTTCGCATCATCAGCCTCTTCCTCTGCGCCGTGCACTGGAAATCGGCGTTCGACGTCATGCACCTCGACGTCTGGCAGGCGTTGTTCATTTTTCTCTCGATTCTGGCATGGGCCGTCTGGGCTGCATGGGCCGTAAGGCGACAGCGACAACGCAATGCGCAATCGACTACTTGAATTCGCCGCACGATGCATCCGATTCGTATGGGGTGACGAGCCGAGATTCCGTGATCGGACGTCGCCGAAGGCCATCTTGCGATTAGCGATGGTGGCCGGCGGAATCTACGCTATTGCTGCAGCTCTAATCATTTATGAATCAACCTGGAATCGAGCTTGCCAACGCTACTTTCGCACATTTGGCGATGTGGCGTTTTCACAGTTTTGGATTTGGCCCACTGCGTCCGTTCGGTTTCTCGACCTGAATTCAAAGTCGCTTGTCGAAGAAATCCGTTCGGCCGCATTACCCTACGACCTTCCAGAGGGGTTTCCGATTCCCGCGAGAGGTTCGGTAAAGGACACTCTGATGGTCCTAAAGAACACGAGCCAGGAAAACCCCGGAATCGGACTGCTGCGAACCGGCAGCCGACTTATCGCATATTGGCCAACCTCGGTCGTCATTGCTCTAAGTCTCGCGACACCATGGGAATGGAAGCGCAGAATCTGGGTATTGTTTTGGAGCCTGTTTCTGATTCATTTTTTTATCGCCATCAGGCTGTCAATTTACTTAATGAAAGGCGGATTCGCCGACGCTTCGAAGCGGTTCGTCCTGTTCAACTGGAGCGAGTATTGGTTTGAAAAACTCAAGGCTGTCGATGAAGTCATAAATGACGATCCCGCCGTCAATTTCGTAGTGCCAATTATCGTTTGGCTTATTGTTCTGTTTGGCTTGAATGCAACACGAGAACTATTGAAAGATTGCTTGTCGATGGCGTCATCGATCATTCCGCGCAGTTCTCGCCGGGGTCGGCGAACGAAATGACAGGGAACGGTGTATGCCTGACCTCGGTAACATGCTGTTCAATGGGAACCCGGTCGAACCGGACATCGCCTAAACCTCGACGAACTGTAACAGCCGTTCGACATCTCGCCATCGTCAGCCCAAAATGGCCGCCCATGCGAATGATCCTCCGACAAAAATTATGGCTCACGTTCATTGTGCTGCTCAACGCCGCGCTGTGGATCATCCCCGACGACGTCGTCGCCAACATCGCCCGCGACGAGCAGACGCTTCTCGGCCGGTATTCGCGCACGCATTTCGCATGGATTCTCGCCGCCGCAGCCCTGTCGATCGTCAGCCTATACATCGATTGGTCCACCGGGCCGACCTACAAGCGTCGTTGGTTTCAAGTCCTGGCCACCACCATGTTTCTGGTGCCCACGGTCGCGGTGGTCGATTCTCTCCTTCGCACGCCTGACGCCATGCACTACGTAAGAGACGCCGTCGCCTATCATCGACCGGTCAATGCCGTGTTTACCGAATCGTTTGTGGATCGGCCCGTGGCAATCCGGACCTACCCCGACGCACCGCCCGGCTATGGAGCCGTCGATTGCACCGGAACGACCGACAAGCGCGGCTATCGAAATCGTGTTAATGCCGATCAATTTGACATCATCGCCCTTGGCGATTCATTCACCGAAGGCTCCAAAGTGTCCGACGAGCATCCCTGGCCGGTTCGCCTCGCCGAACGAACGGAAACCTCCGTCGGCAACCTCGGCATGTCCGGCTACGACCCGCTTCACTACCTCGAATCGCTCCGCGTGGTCGGATTGTCGCTAAAACCCCGTGTCGTGCTTTGCATGATCTACGAGGGAAACGACTTTCGCTCGACCAAAAGCGACGAAAAACGCCGCAATCCGAGTTTCTCCACACGCGTCGCCGATTACGCCGATCGCTCCCCGCTCATCAAAGCGCTCGACCGCGTGCTAATCAACACCTTCGGTCCTATGGGAGCAACGGTAAGATTGTCCGGTGGCGAAGTTCTTGATTGGCTTCCCCTGGCGATTCCGGCCGGTCCGGCGGCGCGACACTACGCCTTTGAACCTAAGCAGCTTCGCGACTTGTTGCAGACCCGCGACGACTTCGCCGCGGACAAACACTGGCACAATCCGCGAAATCAGATCGCCGAAATGAACCGGCTCTGTGCAGCCGCGGGAGCAAAGTTCGTCCTCATCTACGCGCCCACCAAGGCCCACGTCGTGCTGCCGCTCGTGGCCGATCGGTTGGATGCGGTGAAAGTGCGCGCGTTCACCGCCATCGACTATTCCAAGCCAATGCCCGAAGCCGATCGCTTCCTGCCCGAGTTATTGTCGCGGCTGGACGCCAAGGAGTCCGTCATTGCCGAATGGTGCAAAACCGAATCGATTTTATTCTTCAGCGCGACCGCGTCGCTGCGCGATGCCGTCAACAGAGGAGAGCAAATGTATTACACGTACGACCAGCACTGGACGCCTCTCGGGCACGAGGTCGTCGCCCGCGCTGTGTCTGCCTTTCTTGCGGACACGGGAATCGTCCCTGCCGGCCCCGGCCTTTAAGGCAACCTCAATCCAGTCGTAGCGAGCCGCGGACTTCAGTCCGCGCGGATTCCCGAATGGCTTGGACATCCAAGCCGCGGGGATTGCGCTGAACCTGCGATAGTCCGTGCGGACTCGCAAGACGTTTGATCGTCCTCCGCGTCATCACGGTGATCGCCTTCGTGGGGTCGTCTCGGCGCAAAACAAAAGGGCCGACAGGCATGATGCCCGTCGGCCCTTCCCTATTCTCAGAACGCTAAACCAGCCGGCCTATGGAACGAGGCTGGGACAGGCGCCGAGGCTCTTGTTGTTCCACACTGCAAAGCCGTTGGTGCCGTTCAGCAGGTCGATTTCCGTCAGAATATCCGCCGGGAGGCATGCATTGCTGCGGTCAAGATCGCACTGATGCATCGCGAGCGGCGGAACCCGAACGCCGTTCAGATTGTCGATAATGTCGAGAATGTCCGCTGGCGTGGCCGTACCGTTTCCGCTGGCATCGGCAGGCAGGCTGCCGAGACAAACCTGCTTGTTCGTTCCCGTGTGCGTGATGCAGGTCCACTTGCCGGCCGGAATGACCGTGCTCAGCGTGACCGTGACGGTCTGGTCAACCGTGGCCGCGCCGGTCGCTGTCGGACAGGGCGCGCCCGCGGGAACGCAGGCCACCGAGAAGTCACCCGGTGCCGCGCCGGCAACGTCGCAGCCCGGATCAAACGTGATCGCCACTGTGTTCCAACCCTCGAGCGCACCGGGGTTGTTCGGAGCGTGCGGCCGACGTGCATCGATCGCACAGTTGCCGGGCGAAGTAGAAACAAAACCATTGCACGGAGCGGCGCTGACGTTGATCGTGAGGTTTGTGATCGTGCCGACGCCGGCGGCCTCGGTCGCCCAGAATACCGCGCCTGTCTCGCCGTCCTTGATCACGTTGGCGAAAAGATTGATAACGTTGAGTTGATACGCGCCGTCCGCGGCCGGAGCGGTCACCGAACCCGTCGCAATGACGGCCGTGCCGCATCCGCCCGGTTGGGCCACGCCCGTGAGCACCGCGCCGATCGGAAACGGCGCACAATTCGGCGCACAAGCCGGATTGTTGACGCTGTTGTTGATCGTGTTCTGACCGCCGCCGACCTGCACGAGATTGCCGCCGATCAGCGTGCCGCCATATCCGGCAGGATTCGTAATTCCGTCCGGCTTGACGAACGCGGGCATCGGATTGGCGCAGGAAATCGCGCCCGCCGGCGTCACCACGGTCGTCGTCGGCAGCGCCCCGCCCGTAAAGGTCAGGTCGAACCCGACGAGGGCCAAACCTTCATTCAAAGCGTCGGAAAGCGTACCCTCAACCTGGAAGTTCACGACGGTGTTCGGTGCCACCGTTACCGCGTTCGAACCCCCGGACTTGACGCTGACATTCAGATTCGACGCCCAGGCCGATGCGCTGCACAGCCCAACCGCCAACGAACAAACCACAAATCGTTTCATCTCTCTGCTCCCTTCAAAGACGTTGGCCATTCTACGCAAGGGCCGATTTCCGCAACCCTTTGGCGATACACGTTTCCAAAACAGGTGCCGGCTGTACGCATTCGCACGCCGTCCTACTCATAATGTCGCTAAAATCCGCCCGCGGCGCGAAAGGAAAACCAAACCTTATGGTCTGATAATATTGCCCTCTAGTGCGATATCGCTGCTTCGGATCGGCAATTGATCGTTTTCGCCAGCAACCTACGGATGGCCCGTCAGGCGGATTCGGACCGGGCCCATTCCAAGCGCGGTGCGTCCCCCCAGAGCAACTCCAGATCGTAATACTCCCGATACGCACGGGCGAAAAGGTGAACCACGACATCGACGTAGTCCACGATCACCCAGGCCGCGTTCTCGCGACCGCACTGACCGAACGGCTTTTCACCGAGTTTTCGGGCGTGCTCGATGATCGCGTCGGCCACGCCGCGCATCTGGCGCTCGGAGGTTCCGGTGGCGATGATCGCGAAATCGGTGATGGAGCTGATGCCGCGAAGGTCGAACGCGGAAACATCCTCGGATTTGAGATCGTGCGCGATCCGCGCGATTTCCACGGCGAACTGAAGACCTCCTCGGTTGGCCACGCCTTGATTATAGCAAACGAATCGATCGTCGCCAAACAAGAAGACGGCCGTCTTTTCCCGTCACGGCCTCCGCTCAGACATTCGCGCAGGTTGAACCGACCGGCACTGGTTGACCTGAGCCACCAATGATTCGACCCGCCGCCAGAAAGGAGCATTAAACGGAACTCCTGTCTGTCTTCGCCAGTCGGTCGCAAAACTCGCGGATAAGTATTGGGGTCGAATAAGATCAAGTCGGATCGCCATCGGCCACCATCGATGGTCCCATCCCTTGGCTGCAAAATCAGGTCCGACGACTTCCCATCCCATTGCGGAAAACACGTCACGATCCGGCCCCCTCAATTCGGCGTAAATCGTATCTACGCCGACTTCATCGCAACATTTCACTGAAAGGGCAAACGCGCCGAGATAGGCGTTCACCTGATGGAAAGGCGAATTATCATCAAGACGATAATGCCCTCCTTCGGCCACGCGGCGATGATCCCACCTTTCGATGAGTTCTTCCGAGAGATGTTGAAAGCGGGACAAATCGTATTCGAAATCCAACCGCAATGTTGCGATCAGTTCACTCGATTCGCAGGGCTTTGCAGCGATATATGTGTAACGATCAACATTCCAGAGTTCCGGCTCGAGAAAGCCAAGATCCGTCAGTCCGTAGCGCGGCGTGCGCATCACCTCGAACGAAAAATCGCGGCAACGAACTTTCTCCGCCGTGGTGCGGCATGTGTGAAACTCAAGCGAAGAGTGATTCAGCCACATAAGAAACTGCTGGAGAAACGTCACAATGGTAAGGCTTCGACCGCGCCCTTGATCTGAGCGTAAAATGCTTTGATGTCCTCGGGCTTGACGATTTCCTTGACGTTAAAAGTCACGACCCAGCCGCGAGGCACCTCGTCAAGAGAATCTCTTACCGCGGTCGCCACCTTGAGTAACTTGATTTCGCCGTACTCGTCATGATTCAGAATTACGTCTTCAACATGGGTTCCGGGTATCTTTGAGTATTCTCTCTTTTCGCAGCAATCAATTATCATCGCCTCTTGCCTTTTCATTCGCTCCGTTATTTTCGCCAGGTTTTTGAGACGGGGTGCAACATCATCGAGAAATTCTCCGAGCGGTCGGCCAATGTATTGAGGCGGATGCACTTGAAAGATCCTCCCTGCCTCATTCATGTGTCGCATCTGGTACTCTATCCAACCTGGATGACCATTCTGTCTCTCATGAACGCGCATATCCAGGAGGTACACCGGCGAGCCGACGGACATCAGGCAGCTCTTCAGGAATCCTGGATCAGCGTCCACTGATTGCCACCCCGCGGCACGGTCCAACGTGTTTTGAACCGTCGTAGTCACGGTGGTACTGAATGCCGCGTTCAGGTTGTTCGCATCATATTGAATTTGAAAATGCGGTGCGATGTCGAATGGCGCGTCCTTGAAATCCTCTTGCGTGATGAACAACACCGGTTTTCTCAGCGCCGCCGCAAACCCCGCCTCCCACATCACGTTGGCGTTTCTTCCCGTGATGTCGGCGATACACATCCTGCATTTGCGTAGCGATTCTTCGAGGCGTGAATGAATGACGCCGGCAGCTTGATCCTTACGATTATCAAGTCGAGCAACTTTTAACCCTTTTCTGGCGCAACCCGTCGCTTCCTGGACGCATTCGTAGACTTTATTGAAATTATTGTGGAAGGGCATGATGATAAACACATCGGTCAGATTGTTCACTGATCCGGAGTCAGCGTTTCCGTTTGTCGGCATGTTATTATTCCAATTTGGAACTATACTTACCGATCAGGAAGTCCCCGATCGGGCACAGAAGACTTTGATCCAGAATCGCTTCCTGATTTGCCTGAACTTCAAGGAAGCAAGAAGCCACTACTTTATAGCCTGCCACAAGAAAATGCAATACTTGGAGTGAAGTTACATTCACCCAACCGCCGAAGCCGGCGCAAATTCTGCGTTTGCAGAAATAATCCCCGAGGCGGGCAATCAGTCGAGAAAAACAAGCTTCATTCGGGGAAACTCCAATGTACACCTCGGTCCGCAGTAAATGTTCGGGTCTTTTCAAGAACACCTAACTTGTTGAGTTTATTCGCTCTGCATTACCGGATTAGCGAGATATGGACTTCTCTATTTTGACTGGCTCATTCGACAATGCTGGAGTGTGCCATTTGCCTGGGTTTTTTGTTTAGTCTTGGTTTGCCGTCAGGAGTCCCTGTTGAAAATATAGCGTCGCCCCTTGTCGGCGGCGTCGACGGCGTGTGCGTGTCACTCACAAGGCGTGACGCTACATTGGTTCCAGCGATCGGTGTTTCGCCACGGGCTGATAGGGCATAAGCCCGTGCGAACTGGTCGTCGAGGAGGGACGCAGGTTGATTTCGGTAGTGCCGAACACGGCGTCGGCGCTTGGGATGTTCAAAAAGACGCGTTCTCTTTTCACGCGATATTGAAACTACTGGTTGGTTTTCAGTTTGTTCTGAAACTGTTGAGACTCTTCGGGGTCGACGAGGGGCGGATCGCGTCGTCGACACCGGAGGATGCGTCCCGTTGCCAGAAGTAATAGACCGGCCAAACCCCCATGAAGCCAATAGTGTATCCAATCCGCCGCAAATTGTCGGCGCGGCGTCTCGAATGGGGTATAGATGCCTTTCAGTTGAAGTTGCGGATGACAAGAACGCGCCTTTAGCCGTTGAAGGCATTGATGAGGGGCCTGGGCGGGAGAAAGTCGATATGCCAAACATCATGTCCTTGATCGGGCTGGTCGTTCTCTTGCTGACCGGCGTAGCCACAGCTGACGGACGCGGAGATCGAATGACCGGGCGTCCGTTCGTCTCGCGGTCGGAGGTCATCACCGCCAACGGCATCGCCGCGACCAGCCAGCCGCTGGCGACGCAAGCGGCGATCGGCATTCTCAAGCAGGGCGGAAGTGCGGTGGATGCGGCCATCGCCGCCAACGCCGTGCTCGGCCTGATGGAGCCGACCGGATGCGGCGCGGGCGGCGACTTGTTCGCGATCGTGTGGGATGCGAAGTCGCAGAAGTTGTACGGCCTCAACGCCAGCGGGCGAAGTCCGCACAGTTTGTCGCTTTCCTATTTTCGGGAAAAGGGTCTGTCGCGAATTCCCGCGCACGGCCCGCTGCCGATCACCGTGCCGGGGTGCGTCGATGGCTGGTTTGAACTGCACAAGCGTTTTGGCCGACTACCGATGAAGACCATTCTTGCCCCAGCAATCGCGTATGCCAAAGAGGGTTTCCCGCTCTCGGAGTTGATCGCGCATTACTGGTCTCGCGCCACCGTGCTGAAGGATCAACCCGGCTTTGCCGAGACATTTCTTCCCGACGGGCGCGCCCCGCGAAAGGGTGATCGTTTTCGTAACCCTCGACTGGCCAAGACGTATGAATTGCTCGCGGAGGGAGGCCGCGATGCCTACTACAGGGGTGAAATCAGCAAGACGATTGCGGCGTTCTGCGAACGCGTCGGGTGCTTCCTTGCTGAACAGGATTTCGCCGAGCACGAGTCCACCTGGGTCGATCCTGTTTCCACGAATTATCGCGGCTACGACGTTTGGGAACTCCCGCCCAACACGCAGGGCATCGCGGCCCTGCAAATGCTCAACATCCTCGAAGCCTACGACTTGACATCCATGGGACACAACTCGGCCGATTATCTGCACCGGCTGGTCGAGGCCAAGAAGATTGTCTACGAGGACCGCGCCCGACATTACGCCGATCCGGCCTTCGCGAAGATTCCACTGGACGAACTGATCTCCAAGTCCTACGCCGACCGGCGACGAACGCTGCTCGACATCCGCCGTGCGTCTGGTCAATTCGATGCCGGTGATCCTCGTCTCGCCGAGGGCGACACCATTTACCTCACCGTGGCCGACAAAGACCGCAACATGGTCTCGCTCATCCAGAGCAACTATCGCGGATTCGGATCGGGCCTGACGCCCGACGGCCTCGGCTTCGTCCTGCAGGATCGCGGAGAGCTGTTCTCGCTCGATGAGAATCACCCCAACGTCTACGCGCCGCACAAGCGACCGTTCCATACGATCATTCCAGGGTTCGTCACGCGCGACGGCAAGCCCTGGCTCAGCTTCGGCGTCATGGGCGGCGACATGCAGCCGCAGGGCCACGTGCAAGTGTTGTGCAACATGATCGACTTCGGCATGAACGTGCAGGAAGCCGGCGACGCGGCGCGGTTCCATCATCAAGGGTCGTCCGAGCCGACCGGTGAGGCGATGCGTGACGGCGGATGGGTTGCACTTGAGTCCGGCGTCTCGATGGAAACGCGGCGCACACTAACCCAGAAGGGACACGACGTTCGCTTCGAGTCTGACGGCTTCGGCGGTTATCAGGCCATTCAGTACGACGCCAAACGCGACGTGTACCTCGGCGGATCGGACTTCCGCAAGGACGGACAGGCGGCGGGTTACTGAGCCGTCACGACGCAAATTCTGCGTCTGCCCCGTTGGCGGGTCCATCGTCGAACGGATAAGCTACGTTGCATGGCCGAGGCGAAGTACCATCGCGTGCTCCTGAAAATCAGCGGAGAGGGGCTCTGTTCGCCGGGAAAATCGGGCATCGACGGCGCCGCGCTGAAGCAACTCGCCGACGAGATCAAACTCGTCATCGATCTGCGGGTTCAGGTGGGCGTGGTCGTCGGCGGCGGCAACATCATCCGCGGCAGCAACATCGCTCGCGAGTCACCCATCGAGGAGACCACGGGGCACTACATGGGTATGCTGGCGACGGTCATCAACGCCCTGGCCGTGCAGGACACGCTCGAATCCCTCGGCGTGCCGACGCGCGTGCAAAGCGCCCTCCCGGTGCAAAACGTCTGCGAAAACTTCATTCGCCGCCGGGCGATCCGTCACATGGAAAAGGGCCGCGTCGTGATCTTCGCGGGCGGCACGGGCAATCCCTTTGTCACGACCGACACGGGGGCGGCGTTGCGGGCGGCCGAAGTCCGGGCCGAGGTATTGCTTAAAGCCACCAAGGTGGACGGCGTTTACACGTCCGATCCGGTCCGCGATCCCGGCGCGACGCGCATCGAACACCTGACGTTCAACGAGGTGATCGACAAGCGCCTGGCCGTCATGGACCTTAGCGCCGTGGACCTCTGCCAGCGGAGCGGAATCCCGATCATCGTGCTCAGCCTCCGCGAACCGGGCAACATGCGCGACATCGTGCTCGGCAAGGGCCGCGGAACGCTTATCGATGGGGGGAAATAGCGGTGACGAACTTGGAAAGGTCGCGCCGTTTCATCGGACAATCCTCACATCAAACCGAACGCGCTGCGGTGAAGAACCATGAATCAACAATCCTATCCCGTCATCTATCTCCGGTTCCGTGGTGTTTTCAGGCTTGGCGCTTGAAACGATGGAAAAATACGCAGCGCCAATAGCGCTTGGTGACCAGCGCACGTCAACCTGGTCAATGCCGGCCCACGGCGTCTGAAGGGTCGAGCTCATGATTTCCAGCAATCGTAGCTTATCGATTTCTCTATCGCTCAGCACGCGAGGATCATCCGATGGTCTAGGGTATTCCATTTTCAGGCGAACGGCTTCGAGCGGAACAACCGTTACGCCGACGACAACGATTTCCTTCCAAGACATGCCGCTTACAATGAGGGTCGTCCCGTTTGCTCTCCATCTTGCAAAAATGGAATCGGGCCAGTTTCGCGGCGGCGATGGCTCCTTCGTTCGAGCCTGAGCATCTTGCCAGTCAACGGCCGACCAAAGCGTTTTGCACCATTCGACGCGGCTGTCTCTGGATGGTAAGGCTGACGGTGCGAGCGCGAGTTTCCAAAGCACTTGTTGTGATTCTTTTTCCACCTCGTCAACGGCTCCGATCGGAACAATGCCGCCGAAGAGCTCCCCCGGGGGAACGTCAAAACACGATTCGCGACGTGACTGCTCACTAAGTGAATGCGTGTAGCGATGTTTGGGGCGTGCGTCCCGGCTCGCCCGTTGCTGGTTCTCCAATTCAGGATTAGGGGTTTGCGCCCGCAAGCTCAAGGGGAACAAAATTGAAACGCCCGCGGCAACAATGGCGTACAACTCGACCCGATGAGCGCGTGCCTTGTGGGACATGGCGAATTGCCCATCCTTTCTTGGCTTTCTTTCGCAGCGATCGCCGTCAAAGGATGCTAAATGATTGCCATTGCTGACAGGCAAGTCAAGCTTCGGGTTGTTGGATGCGGCCTGCTCGTCCAATCCAATTCGGAACGCCTCGAAATGCGACGTGGGGGCATGCCGAGAATGGCAACCCATCTGGCAAAGCGAGGCGAAACCGTTACAATGCTCGTATGTCCACAACCACTATCGAAAAAGACTGTACAGCCAAGATGACCAAGGCCATCGAGTTCCTCAAACAGGAGCTTCGCGGCATCCGCACGGGCCGGGCCCATCCCGGACTCGTCGAACACATCCGCATCGAAGTCGCCAGCTACGGAAGCTCGATGGAACTCCGCGAGCTGGCCACCATCAGCGTTCCGGAACCGAGCACGCTGCTTGTCAAACCGTTCGACCCCGGCACGCTCAAGGACATCGAAAAGGGCTTGCAAACCTCCAGCCTCGGCGTGACGCCGCAGAGCGACGGCAAGGCCATCCGCCTGCCGATCCCGCCGCTTTCGGGCGAGCGGCGCCAGCAGCTTCTTCAACAAGTCAAGAAAATGGCCGAGGCACAGAAGGTGGCTGTCCGCAACCACCGCCGCGACGCCAACAAGGCCGTCGAAGCGGTCGAGAAGGAAAAAACCATTAGCGAGGATCAGGCCAAGGACGCCAAAGACCGCATCCAGAAACTGACCACCAAACACGAATTAGAAATCGACGCCGTCGTCGCGACCAAGACGAAGGAAATCGAAGAAGTGTGACCTGATCGACCTTGCGTTTCCGCAGCCGAACTCGGACCGTTCGACTACTTGGACCGTTCAAAAACGGCGGGGTCTACGTTGATATTCAACTCCAGTTTGTCGTACTTGCGGGCCAATCCGTCAGCGGCTTTACCATTGAACTGGACAGCGTAAGACAAAGGTAACGTGATGCCGTCCGAGGTTTGGTGATCGGCGAATGTCCGGACCACGTCACCAATCGTCATGTTCGCGCCCCGGCCGCGAAACGCCGCCGAAATCACCCGCCCATTCTCCACGTCGATCGCCAATCTGGTCGCCACGGCAGCAAACCAGACATCAACGTATTCCACCGCGCGATCGTTAATAATGCCCCGCCCGGCGCCTGAGGCAACAAAGCCGACACGAGACCGGGCCTTGAGTATCACCACGGGATCGTGGAACAGCTCCCGTTCCAGGGCCGCACGCTGCTGTCGGTGCATGGACCAAACCTCGTCCGAGGCGAAAAATGCGTCATTTTCCGTGATCACGGCCGCCCAGCGCGATTCATTCCAGTCATCGTCGATGCGAAATCGCGAAGGAAAGACAATCGTCCATTTCTTGCGGTTCACGTAATCCTTTCCGCTGTGCGTCGTCGTTGATGTTGCGGAGGCCTGCAGGCTCACCAGCGACGCCAGCGCCTTCTCGCCGCCGACACCATTGACCGCAAGGTCGATCAATTCCCGACCTCTCCGCAGCGCATCGGCATCCGCAATCACTCGCTGGTCCGGTCGATCGAGAAAATCTCCCGGCGCCGACATGAATCGCTTGCGGCACGCTTCGGAAGCGAAAAGGTAGATTTTTCTGTCATGTACGCCGAAGAGCTCCGTCGTGCCTTCGCCGGTGAGCGGACCCATGCGGGCGCATGCTCCACCAAGTTGAATCTCATATTTTTCGGGATCGGCGACAAACGCGTCGAGATTCGCCTTGGTCGAAAACTGATATTTGTAGCGGCCATGTTCCGTGGAGAATTTCGGCTCCCCGTTCACTTCATTCCCAGCGATCAACTCGACCGCGTCCACCTTGAAAATGCGGGTCGCTTCCGACCGACCACAAAAAAGCAGGGCACCGATCATCAATGAACTGGTCGCAACGATGTGCATATGAAAACGCCTCCTTGCTGGTACGATAGACGGGTTGGCTGTATGCAACAAGCAGGGCCGCACCGCAGCCGACGGCCGGGAATGGACCGAACGGAAAAACCATGGAATTGAGAGCAGGACAAATCCTCGGACCCTACGAAATTGCCGCTCCACTCGGTGCAGGCGGCATGGGCGAGGTTTACCGTGCGAAGGATTCCCGTCTCGACCGCGAAGTGGCGATCAAGGTCCTGCCGGAGGCATTCTCCCGTGACCCTGAGCGTCTTGCCCGTTTTCAACGAGAAGCCAGGGTGCTCGCTTCGCTCAATCATCCCAACATCGCCGCCCTCTACGGCTTCGAGGAGGCAGACAAAAAGAGCTTCCTCGTCATGGAACTCGTCGAGGGCGAAACGCTGGCCGACAGCCTTCGTCGCGGCGTGCTCACCGTCGAAGACGCTTTGGAAATCGCCAGGCAGATCGCAGAAGCCCTCGAGGCAGCTCACGACAAGGGCGTCATCCACCGCGATCTCAAGCCAGCCAATGTGAAAAAATCGCCCGAAGGCAAAGTCAAAGTGCTCGACTTCGGATTGGCCAAGGCGATGACGGGAGAGGCAACAGGTACGGACACGGCCAACTCCCCCACGATCACTGCGAACTTCACTCGCCCCGGAATCATCATGGGGACGGCCGCCTACATGAGCCCCGAGCAGGCCCGCGGCAAATCGCTCGACAAGCGGACGGACATTTGGTCCTTCGGTTGCATGCTGTATGAGTTCCTCACCGGCCAGCGGGTCTTCGGTGGAGAGACGACCAGCGACGCAATTGGAGCGATTCTGCACAAGGAACCTGATTGGGGATGCCTTCCGCCGAACACGCCGCCCACCGTACAATTGCTTCTTCGCCGCTGTCTGGCGAAGGATCGCAACCAACGCCTGCGCGACATTGGCGATGCGCGGATTGAAATCGCCAACGCGATCAGTGATCCGACCTCTTCGTCCCTCGGCCTGGCCGTTTCGGCGTTAACTTCCGACGATCGAAGCCGCAAAGGTCACGGTCGCGCTGCGTTTCGCCTCATGGTCGTGCTCGCGCTCGCCGTCGCCGCCGCGATCAGCGCCTGGACCCTCAAACCCGCGCCCCGCTCCGTCGGACCGATTCGAGCGGAAATTCCTACTCCCCTGGACGCGCGCGTTCTTTATGTAGGAGATTCGGCCGGATCGGCGGTGGTCTCGCCCGACGGAACCATGATCGCCTTTGTTGCCCAGCAACAGGGAAGTCGCCAACAGATTTGGCTCCGCCGACTTCGAGAATCGGTATCGCGCCCTCTGCGGGACACGGAGCGTGCAACGTTTCCGTTCTGGTCGCCCGACGGAAAATCTCTCGCTTTCTTTGCCTCTGGAAAACTCAGAAGGGTGGACCTGTTGACCGGAACCGCGATGTCTCTTTGTGACGCTCGCAGCGGACGCGGCGGCGCCTGGCTTTCCAACGGCACCATCCTCTTTGCGCCCGACGTTCAGGACGGACTGTACGGAGTTTCCGCTACCGGAGGCACGCCGGTACGCGTGACGCAAGTCGATCCGCAATTGCACACGAGTCATCGTTGGCCGGCCGATGCCGGCGATGGAAACCAGTTCCTTTTCACTGCCATCAATCATGATCCGTCCAAGTCGGAAAACGCAGGCATCTACCTCGGTTCACTGGATGCCGCGCTGCCCAAGCGCATCGAGCCAAGTCTGCTGAACGCCCAATATGTGCTCGGCCACATGCTCTTCGTTCGCGATACCGTCCTGATGGCAGCGCCGTTCGATCCGTCCACCGGAACGCTTCGCGGTGACTCTCTGCCGATCGCCAACGATGTCACGCCGGACCTTTCGACCTGGCATGCGGCGTTTTCCGCTTCGCAAGTCGGTGTGCTCGCCTATCACCCCATGGTGAAGAATCAGGCAAGCAAGGAGAAAGCCGCGGGCACCTCGCTGGGCGGCGGATCCGAAGCCAATGTCGCCGTCAAGTACGATCGGACCGGTCAGGCTCGCTCGCGCATCGCGGAGGGCGTTCGACAAATCGACCTGCGCGTCGGGCCGAATGCGCTGATCGCCGTTAGCGTCGTCGACAATCGCGAATTCGGCACGGATCTTTGGGTTTACGGATTGGGGGACAGAGGCGCGGCGGCTCCCGATCCGTCGACCGCACGGCGCGTAACTTCGCTGCCGTTTGTTGAATGCGCCCCGGTCTGGTCGCCCGACGGTACCGAACTGGCATTCAGTAACATGTATGTCGGAAACGGAGTTGATGCGATCTACCGAAAAAAAATCGGCGGAGGTGTAGAGCACAAGCTGGTGGAATCGCTTAAGAGTAGCGATCAGATCTGGCCGACTGATTGGACTCCGGACGGAAGATATCTCCTCTATTCGACGGGGGTGTTCGTGGCCCGGCTGGGCACAGACATTCATGTACTACCACTGGACGGAGGGGACCCGATTCCGCTCCTTTGCACGGATCGGGACGAGTCTGACGCACGTGTCTCTCCGGATGGAAAATGGATGACCTACTACTCCGGTGCCGGAGACCAAAAGGAAGTCTATGTTGTTCCGTTCCAGCCTGAGAACGGCCCGATTCCGCTGGACAAGAACACCGGAATGCCGGTCGTACATTGGCAAATCTCCGTGGGCGGCGGAAGGGCGCCGACGTGGCGTGGAGACGGCAAGGAACTCTGCTACATCTCGGAAGACGGTGAATTGATGGCTGTAAGTGTCGATACGAATGCTGATTCGTTCTCGGTCGGCGCCACCACCAGGTTGTTCCAGACCGCATACGAGGCCGGAACGTCGTACGATGTGGAACCGGACGGTGAGCGATTCATCTTCAACGAAGTGACCGTCGACGTCGAGACGCCGATCTCGCTGATTCTCAATTGGAACGAGTTGTTGAGACAATGAGTCTGACGGCGGGCACGAAACTCGGTCCTTACGGAATCCTCGCTCCTCTCGGCGCCGGGGGAATGGGCGAGGTCTATCGCGCGCGGGATTCTCGGCTCGACCGCGACGTGGCCATCAAGGTCCTGCCCGAGGCCTTCTCGCGTGATCCCGAGCGCGTTGCTCGTTTCGAGCGCGAGGCCAAGCTCCTCGCGTCGCTCAATCATCCCAACATCGCCGCCGTGTACGGTTTTGAGCAGGCCGGAGACAAACGGCTGCTCGTGCTCGAACTCGTCGAAGGGGAGACGCTCGCCGATCGACTGAAAGTCGGCCCGATGGCCATCGACGAGGCGCTCGCAACGGCCAAACAGATCGCCGAAGCCCTGGAGTCCGCGCATGAACAGGGAATCATCCACCGCGACCTGAAGCCGGGCAACATCAAAATCACGCCCGAAGGGAAAGTGAAGGTACTCGATTTCGGGCTGGCCAAGGCGATGGCCGCGGATGATCGATCGCATACCGCGGTTGCCAACTCGCCGACGATCACAGCCGATTTCACCCGCCCCGGTGTGATCATGGGCACGGCGGCATACATGAGCCCGGAACAGGCGCGAGGGAAAGCCGTCGATAAGCGAACCGATATCTGGTCGTTCGGTTGTGTGCTCTACGAATGCCTCGGAGGGCGCAAGCCGTTCGACGGCGAAACCTCCACGGACCTGATCGCCAGGATTCTCGAGCGCGATCCAGACTGGTCGCGCCTGCCGCCGAAAACACCTCCCACGGCTCAGTTGCTCATGCGCCGGTGCCTGGCAAAGGACCGCAACAAACGACTTCGCGACATCGGCGACGCACGCATCGAGCTGGAATCGGCACTGGCGGACCCGACGTCCAGCGGCCTCTTGTTCGCTGGCGCGGTCGTGGCCGGCCGATCGGGAAGACGCGGGCGCGGCGTCGGACTCCTTATGGGGCTGCTTGTGGCGACGGCTCTGCTGGGTTCTGGTCTCGGATGGTGGTTGCGTGCGTCTCGCGAATCGGTGTCTGCGCCGGCCATCGTCCGTTTCAACGTGGATGCTCCTGCGCCGTTTGAGTTTCGCATTGGAGAAAGATACGACTCAAGTTCCTTTTGTTTGGATGACGACGGTACGATGCTCGCGTTTTCCGCATTTGCGGAAGGTTCGAGCCGCATCTTCGTTCGCAAGTTCTCCGAAAACGAGGCCCGTGCCCTGCCCGGCACCGAGGGCGGGTGGAATCCTTTCTTTTCACCGGACGGCCGTTGGGTCGGGTACTTCATGGGCGGAAAGCTGATGAAAGCGCCGGTCAGCGGCGGGCCGGCGATGACATTATGCGATGCGACGGCCACCAACGCGGCATGGCTGGAAGATGGAACAATTGTCTATGGAGACTCAGGCGGGCGCAGACTGCTCCGCGTCGGCGAGATGGGTGGGATGCCGAAGGAACTCGCGATCGCCGGTCAATCACGCAGATCCGTGGACGGCAAGCAACTTCTACTCGGGTTCCAATCGGTTTGCGCCATTCCGGCGGCGGACTATGTGCTGGCCGGGGTCTGGGATGGCACGACCATTGAGGATTATGCCATCGTTTCAGTCTCCCTTGCCGATGGAACAGTTCGCTCGTTGATGCAGCACGGGGTCGATCCAAAGTTCATCGCTCCAGGAACGCTCGTATTTTTGCGAGGGTCTTCGGTCATGGAGGTCCCTTTCGACGCCAAAACAGCCAGTCTGACTGGCGAACCTAGGGAAGTGATTGGAGGCGTCGTTTGCAGCAAATGGGCTGACGATGCGTTGTTCACGGCTTCCGCAAACGGCACATTGGCTTTTATGCCCGGAGGACGTCAGGGGCCCGATCGCCGCTTGATTCGCGTTGATTCCACCGGAAAGAGCGAACCGCTAACGGAAACGGCCGATGCCATTGTGGGTGGAATGCGCCTCTCGCCCGACGGGCGCGATCTGATTCTGATCACCCTGCGACGGAACATCGATCTCTGGAGTTTCAATCTGGCGCGCCGATCCCTGACGCTGGTGAACAACATGGGCGAGAGCTGGAGTCCCGTGTGGACGCCCGACGGATCGGCCATACTGTTCGGACAGATCGTGCCCGAAAAACCCCGGACCGTGGTTAAGAAACGTGTGGACGGTAGCGCGGCGGTCGAGCCGGTGCCGATCGAAGGCGATGATGAAATAAACCCAAACTCCTTTTCCGCGGACGGAACCCAATTGCTCGTGACCTTGGACGAAGTATCGCAGGAACGGCGCAGCGACATCGCTCTCATTCCGTGGGGAAAACCGGGTCCGCCCCAGATTGTCTTGGGCAGTGCCGCCGACGAGTCCAACGCGAAGTTTGCTCCCGACGGTGCCCATTTCGCGTTTGTTTCAAACGAAACCGGTCGGTACGAAGTCTTCGTGCGTTCCTTGTCGAACTCCGGGTCAAAATGGCAAGTCTCGCAAGCGGGCGGTCACGAGCCGGTCTGGTCGCGCGATGGCAGGAAGCTCTTTTTTCTGGATCACAAAGGCATCCTGCTTGCCGCCTCCGTGGATTGGGATTCCGGGCCGAAGTTTTCAGCGCCCGAGAAATTATTCGACACGGCGGGAATCGCCACGACCGACCTTTGGGGCGTCTATGACGTTCTTCCCGACGGCGATTTCGTGATGGTCCAGCCCGCCGCCTGGGAAAAACAGGCCCCGCGCATCCATGTCGTGCTCAACTGGCGGGAGGAACTCAAAAAACGATGACCCCGACGGCCCGAGAATCTCAACCCTTGCGAGTTTGCCTTTGCTTCCGGTGCGTATCGGCGATCCTCCCGGTACTGCCATTCCCTGCCGCCCCACATTTTCGCAGATTTTTTGTGAATTAAACGCAAAACGGCTATCATTATTAGACGAGCGGCGGTTTGTGGGTCAGCATTGCTGGTTCGCCGACATACGTAACGTCGCCGGGCACGGAACCGAATTCACCATGCTCTTTCAACCACCGCTTCCGCCCAAGTACGCCTCGCTCACGCCCGACGAGCTCACCCTCGCCGTCGCCGAGCGAAAACGCCAACTCGGCAAGCGCCTCGTCATCCTGGGCCACCACTACCAGCAGGACGAAGTCATCCAATTCGCCGACTTCACCGGCGACAGTCTGAAGCTGTCGCAAATTGGGGCAAAGCAAAAAGACGCCGAGTTCATCGTCTTCTGCGGCGTCCACTTCATGGCCGAGTCCGCCGACATCCTCACCGAAGACCGCGTCGCCGTGATCCTCCCCGATCTCTCTGCCGGTTGCAGCATGGCCGACATGGCCGAGATCGATCAGCTTGAGGAAGCGTGGGAGTTCCTGGTGGATGAGTGCGGAGCCGACGTCGCGCCCATCACCTACGTCAACTCTGCCGCTTCCATCAAAGCCTTCTGCGGCGGCCACGGCGGCGCCTGCTGTACAAGCAGCAACGCCCGCAAAGTCCTTGAATGGGCCTTGTCCCAATCCGAAAAAGTCATCTTCCTTCCCGATCAACATCTAGGCCGCAACACCGGCTACGCGATGGGCATCGCGCTCGACGACATGGTTGTTTACGATCCGCGCCGGCCAAACGGCGGATTAACTCCTCAACAAGCCCGCGACGCCAAAGTGTTCCTCTGGAAAGGCCATTGCAGCGTGCACGGCCTGTTCAGCGTCGCCCAATGCGACGACATTCGCCGAACCGATCCCGACTGCCGCATCCTGGTTCACCCCGAGTGTCCGTGGGAAGTTGTCCAGAAGGCCGACCTTGCCGGAAGCACCGAGTTCATCATCAAGACCGTCACCGAGTCGCCCGTCGGTTCCCGCTGGGCGATCGGCACCGAGATTCACCTCGTCAATCGCCTCGCAAGCAATAACCCTGACAAAATGGTCCGCTCTCTCGCCGGAATACAGTGTCTCTGCACAACCATGTACCGCATCGACCTGCGGCACCTCTTATGGGTGCTCGACGAATTGACGGCCGGGAGAATAGTCAATCGAATTATGGTAGACTTGGAAACGAAGCGACTGGCCCGAGTTGCCTTGGAGCGCATGCTTGCCAATGTTGCGGCGCAACCGGTCGCCATTAAATAAGGGGAGGATCGACCGGCTCACGTGCGAAATTACCGGAACATCGCAACCCAACCGCCTGATTCGTCGATGATACCCCGTGACCGCCCCGACCCGGCGGATCGGGAGAAAACCGCCCAAGACGCGGCTTCCATCATGATCGGCATCGCTTCGCTTACAGGACGCCCCGCGTTTTCCGCGGCCGCCGTGTCGGATTCGCCCGCTCGCACCGGCGAAATGGCCGCCCCCTGGGCCGCCATTCCCGGCGGCGTCATCGACGGCGGCGAACTGGTACTTCTGGCCATCAAGCCTTCCATGTGGCGTCCGCTGTTCGACTCGGCCGCGTGGGTCGTGGGCAGTTGGATCGTCGCCGCGGTCGTTGCGGTTCTGGAAAGGCCTCTGCCCGGTCTCTCCGCCGCGCTGACCATTCAGATCATCCTGACCATCGGCGCGCTCGGCCTGGCGCTGGCCATCGTACGCTGGATTCCGACCTGGTACGTCCTTACCAACCGTCGCATCATCGACATCGGCGGCATTCGCAAGCCGCGCATCGGCTCCTGCGAATTGCTCGACATTCGCAATACCTACGTCCACGCCTCGATCGAAGAAAAAGTGACAAGCCTTGGCACCATCAGCTTCGCTTTCGACAAGCCTGATCACCGCCCGCGCCTATGGCGATCCATCGCTCGTCCGGTCGAGGTCCACGCCAAGGTCCGCCGCGCCATCGAAAACGCCATCGATCATTACGGCATCGAATAGTTCCAATTCACGCAACATCCGTTGCGAAGTTCCGCACCGCGACCCTCGGCTATTCCCCTTTCCATGGCGGATTAAAGGGCTTGCTTGCTACATTCGACCCATGCTCCGGGTGCCGAAACGTCGCTCTTTGCGCAAAATGCCACAAGCCCAGTCTCTGCCACGATTTTCACAAGAAAAGATTGAAATCTGACTGAATACTCGGTACAATCGGCCCACCCGAGCCCGCGAGCGACGCACCCAACATGACGGTCTCCGTTTCCGAAGGAGTGCGGTGATGACCTCTTCCGTCGATTTCATTGGTCGGATGTTCTTTGTGTGCGTTGGTGTCGCCGTGGCCCGATCCGCGCCGCCTTCCCAATGGTCCGATCGGCTCCAGGATCATGCAACGACATCCGTGGCGAGCCTGACGGTGAAACAATCCTTGGCATCCGTCCCAGGCGCGACGGTCAGCCTCGTCCCGGTTCAACCCTACGTTTCTCTCAATTATGTCTACCCGCCCGGGACGACGATCAATGGCAACACCATCACGCTGGGCTCGGTTCCCGCGCGAGTGTGGATCGAAGTCCACATCACCGGCTGGCCCGCCGACCCGGGTCTTCGTACCCATCAGGTCTCGATCAATTTATCCGAGCTGAGCGGTGCAGGCGTTGATTGTCAGGGTGTCCTCGTGCAAAGCGCCAACCTGACCCTCGCGGTCGCACCGTGTACAACCCGCTTCGATTGCCGGACGGCCCTGAGCGGCACCGCTCCGTGTTGGGACATGTTCCCATCGCTTTGCGTTGCCGGGTTTTGCGAGGCCGGTTTTCAGAACCGATGCCACCCCCGCTGGTTCCAGCCGGGGGGTCTTTTTGAGCCCAATTTCCTTCCGATTTGCTATCCGAACTTCTGTCGTTTCGGGGGCACTACTGAGGCGAGCGACCCTGTCATCGATTACCATCCGACCTACATCGGTACGATGGTGATCGACGTTCCGGCGGGCGCGAAGGGGACGTATTCGATTGACATCGATCCGGCTCAATCCTTTTTTCAGGATGCTGGACTGCCGATTGCAAACAGCATTCCCATCGAAACGTTTCAATCCGCGATCATCAACGTCCCATGCGGGCGATGCTGCTTTGGATACGGATCGGAATCCGTAGATTGCGTGGATCGTGTGTCCACCGAAGAATGCGCCGCACAACCCGCAGGCACCGTCTTTCAACCCGACGAGCTATGCCCTGCCCATGGCGGGCCGCCCTGCCCCGATTGCGCCACCTACGCCGATTGCGATGACGAACTCGTCTGTACGATCGACTTTTGCCAGCCCGCGGATCATTCCTGCCTGCACGTCGTCGAGCATGCCATCTGCGACAACGGCCTGTTCTGCGACGGCGCGGAGGTCTGCGACCCTGTCGTCGGTTGTTCGGCCGGTGAACCGCCGTGCCCGGGTCCGTGTGACGAGGCGCTGGATCAATGCATGGCCACAGAAATCCCCACCGCCAGCGCATGGGGCCTCGTTGTGCTTGCGCTCATTCTCACCACCGCCGCCAAGCTGCGATTCCGAGGGTTTGGCGCTGCCACTGTCGTTTTGCTTTTCTTGGCCGTGCCCGCGTTCGGCGGGGCGACGGTCAGCTTCGTACCCGTTCCGCCGAGGTCCTCGCCTCCTTCCGATTATCCTCCGGGCACCACGATCGTTGGCAACGAGATCCGCCTCGGCTCCGTTCCCGCAAGGGTCTGGCTGGAGATCTATGTCACCGGCTGGCCTGCGGCACCGGGGGTTCGCACGGCACAAGTGACGATCGACTCTTTTGGCTACTACCCCAACCCGTCGCAATGCATCGGTACTCAGTTGATCGGCAGTCATCTGTTTTGGGCCGAAGAGTCATGCATCCCGGGGAACGCAGGACGCGTTGCCTGTTCTGCAGCGCTTGCGGGCGGCGGATGCTTTACTTTTCAGAGCGGGTGCTGGGCGGGGATCAACATTTGTGAATCCGGCTTTCTGGATCGTTGTCACCCACGTTGGATCGCGTCGGGCGTTCCCCATGTTGCGGCCGTGGGAATGAGTTCCCTTGATTGGGCTTACGGCGTTTCAGCAGATCCGGGCCGAGTTCTTGTTGATTTTCAGCCAAGTTATCTGGGAACACTGGTGCTCGACGTCGATGCGAATGCAAAAGGAAGCTATACCATCGGATTTGTTGCGATCCAGACTTTCTTGCAGGACGCTACGGTTCCATTTCCTCAAGAGGTCCCCATTGACTCGCTGAACGCGGCCACGATCGTCGTCCCTTGCGGTCGATGCTGCTATGGATTCAGCGAAGATGAGGCCCAATGCGTGGACGACGTTTCCGCCAACGAATGTGCGGGCTTTCCGGCCAGCGCGGTGTTTCAAGCCGATGAACGATGTCCGGCGGGCGGCGGGTCGCCGTGTCCCCAATGTGCGCTCGATGAACATTGTGCCGACGGGTTGTTCTGCAATGGTTCCGACGTTTGCGATGACAACGGTGTCTGCGGTCCCGGTGCATCACCCTGCGAAAGCTACGAAGTGTGCAACGAGGAGTCCGACTCCTGCTCGCCGCGCATTCCGACGGTTAGCGCCTGGGGCCTCGTCGTCCTCGCATTGTTGCTATTTACAACCGCCAAACTCAGATTCCGGCGCGTCGGCGCGTCGGTCGTTTTTCTGTTTGGCTTGACCGTCCCCGCGTTCGCCGGTCCGACCGTCAGCCTCGTCCCGGTTCCACCAAAAACAATCCCCCCTTCCGATTACCCTCCGGGCACAACGATCGTCGGCAACGAAATTCGCCTCGGCTCCGTTCCCGCGCGGGTTTGGTTTGAGGTTTATGTAACTGGGTGGGAACCGAATTTGGTCAACTTTGCGGGAGCCAGTCTTGATTTTCCACTGAGGGGTACCACGGAGTCCTGCGGAGGCGCCGAAACGGCGGGCGAACTTGTTTGGTTTGCGAATCAGTCATGTTCTTCGGGTAGTGATTGCCTGAGGGCCTTACAAGGCAGAACGACTCCATGCGCGACGGGGTACTTGCCCCGTTGCTCCTTCGGCGGCTATTGTGAAACATATTTCCAGGATCGGTGTCACCCGCAGTGGATTGGAACAGGGCTGGAAAACGTCCTAAGTGGCATTGATCCGGATTTTAATGCATTCCAAGCCTACATTGAGCCACCGAACTTCATAGTGGATTTGCATCCGAGTTATCTTGGGACAGCCGTCGTGGACTTTCCGCCGGGCGCCATGGGCACTTATACGGTGGGATACGGCAACTTCGCAACTTACTTGGCCAATACGGGCTCCAACCCGACTCAATATTATCTATATGAAACGATGATTCCCGCAACGATTGTCGTCCCCTGCGGCCGATGTTGCTACGGAATCGCGGATTCATCGGACCGGGAGTGCATTGATACGATAACCGAGCCGGATTGTGCAGCGCTGGGCCCTGATTCAGTTTTTGAGGAAAACATGCTTTGCCCAGCGTCGGGAGGTCCACCCTGCTCGCCGCGCATTCCGACGGTCAGTGCATGGGGGCTCGTCATGCTTGCGCTCATTCTTACCACCGCCGCCAAGCTGCGATTCCGGAATCCGATCGCCGGCGCCTGACGCGCATGCCCCAACTCGTCCCGCCAACGGGCCGCTTCCGAGAACAGCAAACTCGCCGCTGCGCGCGACCCTCAGCCTTCCCTCCCTCCGCAAGGAAGGATACAGGAGAGTCGGTGACCTGCTCTCGGCAACCACGGCCATGCGTTTCTTTGGCGCTGCGGCCTGATCGATGGCCACGCAATTGACGCTGTCGAGCACGCGATTAGACTTCACGTCCGGCACGCCCGGGTGGCGGAATTGGCAGACGCGCAAGCTTGAGGTGCTTGTGTCCGTTAGGACGTGGAGGTTCGAGTCCTCTCTCGGGCAATGGAATCAACGCTGGTGGAGGATTGGAATCCGTCGGACCGTCGGCTTCACCGGGCATCGATGAGTCAACTTCGTTCATGAACGCCTTCCTCGGCCAACAAAAAACGATCGACCCGCCGCTGACCCTGGAATCGTTCAACCCGGCCCACGCTCCGCTCATCGCCGGTTGGGTGCGGACCGCCAACGAACTTTGGCAGCTCGCGCCGAGCACGCCGCCTCCGCTCACCCCCGAAAAAATCCTGAAATGGCCCAAGCCGGGCGGGCAGGCGTTCATCGGCCGAACCGCCGATCGGCCTGCCCCGATCGCCTACGGCGAACTCAACCCCATGCGCGTCGAAAGGGATCAATACTGGCTTGGGCATGTGATCGTCGACCCGCAGGTTCGAGGCGTCGGGCTGGGCCGGCGCTTCGTGGAATTGCTCGTCGCCGAGGCCTTCGAGGAACGTGCTGCCCGCCGCATTCTGCTGGTCGTGTTTCCTGACAACCCCGCCGCGATTCGATGCTATGAGCGCGTCGGCTTCCTTCGCGCCGGAGAGGAACGCCATCGCTTTTCGACCGGCGGACCGCTTTTCTCCCTGCTGCGCCTGGAGCTTTCCATTCCGCCTCGTCGCCCGCCCCAGAGCGCAAAATCCGCCAACGAGACTGCTTTTTTGGCGCGGTGACTTTTTTTCATTTCGAGGCGCACCGTGGGTCCGTTCCTCGGTGGATTCAACCCGATGTCCGTCGTCTGGTCCGAAACGCGCTCGATCGTCCGGTGATTAACGGGAGCTGGCCGCACTATTGTCCGACACCGATGGCTCGGGCGCGGCCGCGGCGAAGATCCCATCGATAAACCCGTTGACAATCAGCGTAACGCCCTGGTGAAAGGCCGGTCCCGCCGCCGCGCGAAAATCACGCCCTACTTCGCACCCCGTGGCCGCCACCGATGCCCCGCCCACCAGAAACCCGATTCCCATCGATCGAACGATCTTTGAACGGCAGTTCATTCCCAATTCTCCCGTTTGTTCACGAGTTCTAAATCTTCGCCAAACCCGTTCGCTATCGACACGGCGATTGAACCGGCGTGAGGTCGTCTCTTCCTGCGCAAGGTCATGCACCGTCTTCGCAGCGCAACTTCCGCGCGTGACCCATCGCGCTCGCTTCCCTTGGGAAAAATCTCGCTTGGCGCTACTGAAATCGCGGTTTTTTTGCCCTGCAGAGGCGGCTTACGGACCATCGAGGCAATTGCCTTTTTGGCCTCGGCAACCTACGATGGCAGGTCTCGACAAGAGTTCGGTTGAATCCGGGAACAAGGCGAACGAACATGCCACTCGAACACAACCATCTGCTTGCGATCCCGGTGTTCAATGAGCAGGCGCATGTCACCGGCGTCCTCGATCAGGCCCGGCAGTTCAGCAGCAATATCCTCGTCATTGATGACGGCTCGACCGACGCCACGCCCACCCTGCTCGCCGATTATCCGAATATTCAGATCATGACCCACGCCGAGAATCGCGGTTACGGTAAGAGCATCGCCGATGCGTTTCGCTTCGCCATCCGAGGCCGATTTCGCTGGCTGGTCACCATGGATTGCGATGAGCAGCACGAAGCTTCGCGGATTCCCGCGTTTCTGGCGGCCGCCGCCGATGACGATGCCGACATTATCAGCGGCACGCGCTACCCCGGCGGGTTCGACGGCGATGAGTTCGCTCCGGCCGATCGCCGGGAAATCAATCGGCGGATTACCGCAAAGTTAAACGAACGCCTCGGTTTGAACATCACCGACGCGTTTTGCGGATTCAAGGCCTATCGCGTCGAGTCCCTTTCCGCGCTGACCATTTCCGTGCCGGGATACGCCATGCCGATGCAGCTTTGGGTGCAGGCGTCCCGGGCCGGCCTTCGCATTCGCGAACTGCCCATCCGCTTGATCTACAACGACCCGAACCGGCACTTCGGCGGTTTGTTGGACGATCCCGACGTGCGGCTTCAACACTATCAGAGTGTGCTCGAAAGCGAACTGCTCCGCGAGCACTCTTGGAGCCGCTGCACGGGTGCGTCGACTGCCCCTCGCTGCCGGCCCACCGACCCATGCTCGACCCTCTCCGATTGAAAACGCCGCCCAATCATGGCGACGTGTTGATCGCGCCGGCTCCCGCCCTCATGGCGGCGGACGTCGAAAAAAACGCGACTTGTCTTGCCGCATGCACAACGAAATGCGGCCATGCCGCCATCGCCGAATGGCGGCACGCGACCCGCAGATCCGTGCCGGGCGAGGGGACCGGTCCGATCGTCGTTTTCGGCCATCAGCCCGAGTGGATCCACGCCGGTGTCTGGGCAAAGCATGTCGTCGTCGATCGAATGGCTCGCGCGCTCGGCGGACGGGCGATCAACCTGGTCGTCGACCACGATACCCCCAGGCAAACCGACCTTCGCGTTCCCGTGGTCTCCGGATCGGCGCTGTCGGTTCGCAACATCAGCGTCCCGGCCTTAACCTCGATCAAACCTTTCGAGCTTTGCCCCGCGATGGCGTCAGGCGAGTTGGACCAACTTCGCGACGAAGTGCGGGCCGCCATGGGCGATCGCTTCGATGCTTCGCTCATGCCGCTGCTGTTTGAAGGCCTTTTCAATGCTGAAAACCCACATGGCTGGGTCGACCAGTTGATCGAAGGGCGACGGCGCGTGGAGGCAGCGCTTGGTCTGACCATTCGCGATGTGCGCGTGAGTCAGGCGTGGTGGTCGCCGCTGTTGGTTCATCTTCTGACGGAGGCCGACCGCTTCGCCCGTGACTACAACGAGGCCCTGGCGTGGTACCGCGCCGCGAATCGCGTGCGCGGCGCGCGTCGTCCGATCCCCGATCTCGTGAGGCAGAATGAACGCATCGAAGTACCCCTGTGGGGATTCCGCGACGATGGTCGCCGGCGGCGCATCTTCGTCGCTCGCCAGGCATCGACCGTCACGATCATGGCCGAACGGGATACCGTCTTTTCGACAACACTGGACCAAATGGAGGCACAACCAGACGCCGTTTCCTTCATTGGGGAAAAATCCGGCTGGCGCATTCGTCCCCGAGCGTTAACCCTAACACTCTGGGCCCGGTTGTTCCTCGCCGACACATTCATCCACGGAATCGGCGGCGCGAAATACGATCGGATCACCGATCGGATCATCGAGCGCCATTTCGGAACCGACCCGCCGGCCACAGCGTGTGTCTCCGCTACCCTGCACGCCGTCCCGGATTGGCAACCCCGCGCGACGGACGCACCTTCTTTGATTCGGCGAAAGATACGCGACCTGGGCTGGAATCCGCAGCGGCATGGCGCGGACACCCAAGCCGATCCGTCCCTCATGGCGGCCCGCGCCGCCGCCGTTCAGCGGTCAATCTCGCTCCGCGCGAATGACCATCGAAATCGCTCGGCGAGGCGAGCGAACTTTGACGAAATCCGACGATTGAATCGAGTGCTGGCCGCCGCGTCGGATCGGTTGAGGGATTACAATCAACTCCTTCGAGAATCGC
The DNA here is from genome assembly GCA_964486335.1 of uncultured Phycisphaera sp. Taxonomy (GTDB): domain Bacteria; phylum Planctomycetota; class Phycisphaerae; order UBA1845; family UBA1845; genus CAZAMB01. The sequence goes on from CAZAMB010000001.1 coordinate 248,926, forward strand.
TGGTTCAGCAAGGCGAATCCGCTATCGCGCGCGACCGCGAGTATTTCTTTGCCCTTCACTCCCAATCGGAACTGGAAGCGCTTCACCGGGCCCTTCCCGATATCAGCGATTTTCGAGTATAGTGATGTCCGATCGGATCGGACGCCCGCTCGCGACCAGACTTTAGGAGCGTTGGTTGTGCGGGTGTCGCCTCAAGGAGAAATCGTCATGCCGGATGATGGACCTCAGGCCGGGAAACTCCACATTGACAGCGATTGGAAGACCGAAGCCGCTCGTGAAAAGCAGCGGCTCGCCGAGCAGGAAAAACAGCGGCCCTCCGCGGCCGATGCCCGGGCATCCACCGGATTCGTTGAACTGCTCAACATGCTGGCGATGCAGGCGGTGATCGGATTGGGCGGGTACCAGGGACCCGGCGGCGAGCGGATTCCGCCGAACCCCGCGGCCGCCAAGCATCACATCGATCTGCTCGAAGTGCTCGAAAAGAAAACCGCCGGCAACCTGACGGAGGAGGAGAAGCGTACCCTGGACAGCGTGCTCTACGAATTGCGCATGCAATACGTTCAAGTTGTGGGAGCCACTCGCGGCGCGGGACCGAAGGCCTGATCGCCCGTCAAACTCCGTTCAACAATGCGTGGATCATGATGGCATCCATTCCGTCTCAGGGTGGCATCGGGCGATTGGCATGAGGCGGTTGTTTACCTGTTTCTACCTACCGGAGCCGTCGTGCCGCTGATCGTCGTTCCAATTCGAACCGAGGCCGCCATTCGACGCACTCCGTCAGTCAACTACGCCCTGATGGCGATCAACGTCCTTGCGTTCTTCCTGACCGAACCGCGAATCGGCGGAACTCGCCTCGCCGCGATGGCCCAGGAGCACCTCTTTTTTCACGCTCCGTCGCCCGCCCTCCACCAGTTCTTCACCTACCAGTTCCTGCACGGCGATATCTGGCACCTGCTCGGCAACATGCTCTTTCTTTGGGTCTTCGGCAACAGCGTCTGCGGAAAAATGCGCGGCGGTCCCTACCTGTTGTTTTACCTTGCCTGCGGTGTGTTCGCGGCCTGGGCCAACGCCCTGCTTAAGACCGAACCGTTCAGCCTGATCGGCGCGTCCGGTGCGATCGCCGGCGTGACAACCGCTTACCTCGCCCTGTTTCCCAGAAGTTACGTCACCGTCATGGTGTGGTTTTTCTTCTTCATCCACTTCTTCGAACTGCCCGCGATGATCATCATCGGACTCAAGATCATCGTCTGGGACAACGTGATCGCGCCGGGACTGGGACGCGGTTCCGAGCAGGTCGCCCATCTCGCTCACCTCGGCGGTTATCTGTTCGGCTTTCTGGGCGCGCTGTCCATGCTGCTCGTGCGAGCGCTGCCCCGCGATCAGTTCGACATTCTCGCCTTGTGGAGTCGGTGGAACCGGCGACGCGCCTGGACCGCCGCGACGAATGACCCCGCCGGCGCTGCTCGTGCGCGCATCGGCACGGTCGCACACGACGACTCCGCCGATGCCAAAAAACGCGAAATTGAATCGCAGCACCTCGACAAGATCGCCGAGTTTCGCGGATTGATCGGCCGGCGAATCGACCTCGGCGAGACGTCCGAGGCGATCGGTCTTTATGAACAACTGCAAGCCCTCAGTCCGCGACAAGCCCTGGCCGAGACGCACCAGCTCGAAATCGCCAGGGAGTATTACCGAACAGGTCGCTTCGCTTCCGCCGCCGAAGCCTTCGAGCGCTTCGTCGAGTGCTACCCCGACGCAACGGAAACGCCCAACGTCCGATTGCTCCTTGGCATCATCTGCGCACGCGACTTGCAGCGGTTTGAAGTGGCCGACCGGCTGCTGACCCAGTCCATGACCACGTTGCGCGACGACGACCGCCGCGAGCAGTGTCTTTTGTGGCTGCGAAACGTACGATCGGCGTTGGGCCGACCCGCGCCCGATCCAGTGGGTGGATAACCAACCATGAAAGAACTCGCATACGTTAACGGTCTGTTCAGCCCGATCGTCGACGCTCGCGTCTCGATCGAAGATCGCGGCTTCCAATTCGGCGACGGCGTGTATGAAGTCGTCGCCGTCTACAACGGACGCCCGTTTCTTCTCGATCGCCACTTGCGCAGGCTGCGCAACAGCCTGGACGCCATTTCGCTTCGCTACGACTTCTCCGCCGCCCCGCTCGAACCGATCATCCTAGACGGCTTGCGGCAGAGTCAGTTGCGCGACGCGCTTGTGTATATCCAAATCACGCGTGGTGCCGCTCCGCGGTCGCACGTCGTCCCGAAGAACTTGAAACCGACCGTGGTGATGACCTTCAAGCCGCTGCCGGAAGTGTCCGCCGACCTGCGGCGCCGCGGGGCGAGCCTGATGACCACCCCCGATTCCAGGTGGTCGCGCTGCTTCGTCAAGGCGATTACGCTGTTGCCCAATGTGCTGGCTCGCAACGAGGCCGTTGACCGCGGGTTCGATGATGCCGTGTTCGTCGCCGCGGATGGGACCGTGCGCGAATGCACCTCGGCCAACATCTTCCTGATTCGCGATGATACGGTAGTCACCCCTCCATTGACCGAATCCATATTGCATGGCGTAACCCAGAGTTTTCTGATGGACTGTGCCGACGGAATCGGAATGCGTGTGACCGAAGAGGCCTTCGATGTCCCCGCGCTCTCCGCCGCCAATGAAGTGTTCATCTCCAGCACGTCGCTCGAAGTGCTGGCCGTGACACGGCTGGACGGCCGACCGATCGCCGACGGAACCCTCGGAAAACGCACCATCCGGCTGTGGGAAGAGTTCCGAGCGCGGTCCCGCGCCTGAATATCGAACCGGGGAGTGTCCTGAAACCGGCATGGAACGACGCCCATGACTCCTCCCACGCTGCCCGTGCTCATGCCCGATGTTCCCGGCCAACGATGGTCCTGCCACTCGTGCGGCGATTGCTGTCGCGCGCTGGTCGGCCACGTCTCCCCGGCGGAACGGAAACGCATCCTCGACCAGAACTGGACCGCCGATCTCGGTGCCGATCCGCTGGTTCGCGCGGGCCGCTCATGGGTCCTCAACAAGCGACCCGATGGCGCCTGCGTGTTTCTGGATTCCCAGAATCGCTGCAAAATCCACGCCAAATACGGCGAATCGGATAAACCGCTCGCCTGCCGCATTTTTCCATTCTCGGTTCGACCGACGGCGCAAGGATGGCAGACTTCCCTGCGTTTCGACTGTCCCAGCGTTACTGGATCGAAAGGCGAAACCATCGATCGTCATCGGCATGGGATCGCGGAACTGACCGCGGAACTTGATATCCCGCGACATTCCGTCCTTGCGCCGCTTCAACTTCGACGAAAACTCATCGCCCTTCCGGGAGAAGCGGAAGCGCTGATGGGTCACTTGCGCGATTGGCTCGAAGACATCTCCATGCCGTTGAACCATCGACTCGTCTCCGCCGCCCGACTCACGACATCCTTGATGAACGCTCGTCTCAAGTCCGTTCGCGGCCGACGATTCGAGGAACTGGTGGAGGCGCTCGTGGAAACCCTTCCCGACGAAGACGAAGCGAATCTCCAACCGCCGTCATTCAAACAGCGCGGTATGCTTCGGCAAATCGCCTATGCCCATGCCGAGCACGTCACTTTGACGCAATTGCGTGCCGGCGTCTTCGGCCGCGCTCGTGAACGATGGCGGCAGCTGCGCGAGGCGAGTGCGTTCCTCGCCGGGCGTGGCATGGTCCCTGCAATTCCCGGCCTCTCCTGCGATGTGCCGTTCTCGGCTGTCGAGACCGTCCGCCCGGCGACCGAACAAATCGCCTCCATCGAAGACCTCATGCGAAGGTATCTTACGGCCCGCCTCGAAGGCGATTCGGTCTACGGACCGGGCTATTACGGCTGGCCTGTGATAGAGGGCTTGGCGGCCTTGTGGCTTTGCATCGCGGCAGCGGGTTGGCTCGCTCGGCATGAGGCCGCCTCGCAGCAGCGGACTCGGATTTCGTTGGACGATGTCGCCAAGGCACTGGGTATCATCGACCGTTCCGCGACAAGGCTCCCGGCGCTGGGCACGTGGACCGAGCGAACGCGACTGAGTTACCTCTCCGTCGATGACGCCCTCGCACGACTCGTGAAGGCCTATGCCCTCGTGGAGGATCGCGATGAATTCGCCTGAAAGTATTGCCCCGCGAATTGAACACACACTCCTGAGGGCCGAAGCCACGCCCAACCAGATCGACCGACTCTGTCGCGAGGCCGTCGAATGCCGATTCTTTGGCGTCTGCATCCACCCGACGTTTGTTCGGCGGGCAATGCGAAACCTGGAAACGCTTGGCGATGCACGTCCGCGTATCGTCTCCGTCGCGGGGTTTCCCTTGGGCGCCAACCGCACGGACACCAAGGCCGACGAAGCCCGCCGAGCCCTCGACGACGGCGCGGATGAAATCGATATGGTTGCGGCCATTGGCGCGCTTGCCGCTGGAGACCGTGCGTCCGCCCGTGACGATATCGCCGCCGTGGCACGCGTCGTGCATGGTTTTTCACGGCGAAAAATGTTGAAGGTCATCCTCGAAACCGCCGCCTTGCCCGATGAGAGAATCATCCTGGGATGCCGGTGCTGCGCCGAGGGAGAGGCCGATTTCGTCAAGACGTCCACCGGATTTCATCCGGCCGGTGGCGCGACCGTTGAACACGTGCGACTGTTGCACCGCCACGCCTCGCCCATGGGTGTCAAGGCGTCCGGCGGCATCCGGTCGGCGGCGACCGCACTCGCCATGATCGATGCGGGAGCGACCCGCATCGGAACATCCGCCGGCGTGACGATTCTTAACGAATGCCGGGCCGATCGGACGTCCAATCATTGACGACCGCGACCCGCCTATTATCATGGAATCTCGACCTCTCGGGAGTGCCAGACATGAAACACGGCCGATCAGAAGACACCACCAGTGCATGTCAGGAATGCGGTGCGTCCGTCTATCGCGAGCACCTCGATTCCGGCATCGCGCGGTATGAAGATGGACGACTCCTGTGCGCCCATTGCGTGGCCGAATTCGAGGCCAAGCACGACACTAACGACGCCGACGGCGGCTTTGAGCCGATCGTCTTCGAGGACGAAGTCGGCGGCGACGCGGGCGCGAGCGACGCCCTGTCTCACAGTCGCATCCACGGCGCGACGAAGGCGGGGCTCAGCACTCCCGGCGCCTGGGACGACAGCAAGTTTCAACGTCCGTTGTCTCCCAAAAGCGCCGGAGCCTCCCGCTGTCGCGTGTTTCATTGCAAGTTGAGCGAAGGCGCGCTCGAGTTCATGATCAACCAGATCAACGATTGGCTCGACGCCAACGACCAGATCGTCGTCAAGTTCATGAACTCCGCCATCGGACCGTTCGAGGGCAAACACACCGAGCAGAACCTGATGATCACCGTTTTCTATTGATTCGATCGGAATCCATCCCCGCGGATTGGTCGATGGATAGTCGAGTGCGTCGGGGACGCGTGCATCGATCGTTCGACGCCCGAAGATCGCTGTTTTCGGTCCGTTTACGCATGACCAACGCCGCCGCTGCAACCCCTGCCGATACCCAGCCGGTCCGGCTCGCCCGAGCGACAGGCGATGCCTACGGTCAAGCAGCCCGTTCCGCACGCCACAATTCGCCCTGGTGGTACATAAATGGACTGGTGAAACGCCACCGCAAACCCTTTGCCGATCGAACCGGTCGATGGTGGTGGTTGGTCAAACCCGGATTCGCCTGGCCCTTCGATTTTTTCACTTCATTCACGTCGGCCGACGGGGTTCGACCCCTAAGGCGGTTGCTCGGCTGGCAGTTTCCGGTGAATGAGCCGCACGCCGACTCACGCGTCCACCTGAATGTCATTCATCAGCTCCACGGCTACGACTTGGATCGACTCGAAAACAAGAAACGCCGCAACACCATTCGAAAAGCCCTCCGAGAATTGCTGATCGAGCCCGCAGACCCGTCGGATCAGCGACTCATCGTTGAGGCGCAGGAAGTGTGGGACAGCCACGTGGCCCGAACGGGCTGGAACAGTCCCATGTCCGTGGAGACGATCGGCGCGTCCTGGCGAGAGCTTGCCAATTGGCCCGGAACCACTGTTCTCGTCGCCCGCCGCCGTACCGACGGCTCATTATGCGCATGGTTGATCGCTCGAATCATCGATAACACTGTCTTCATCGACACGCTGACCTCCCATTCCGATCGACTGGAATCGTGCCCCAACGACGGACTCGTGTTTCAGTGCCTTCGATCGGCCGCTCTTCTCGGCGTGCAACATGCTCACTACGCCCTGAAAAGCCGAATCGCCTCGCTCGAAGCGTTTAAGCAGGCCCTCGGTTTCACCCCCCACCCCTTCCCGACGAAACTGCATTTGCGCCCGTTCGTGGGAACCCTCCTCCGGACGATGCGCCCAGCCCTCTACAAGCGACTTTGCGGCGACGAATCATGGAGTGACTGATTCTGATCCGGCGAAGGAAAGGTGTGAGGATCGGAGCGTGTCGCCAAGGCGCCGATTCGCTAACGAGGCTTCCTCGCTCGGAAAAGAAACCGCCCAATGGTCGACGCGAAGAGCCCAACCGCGCCGCCGCTATTCATAAAGTACCGTCACCAGCGCGTCAGCGCAGGCCGCGCACGAAACCGCGCACACGCCCCCGCTGAGCCCGTCACAGTTGCTTTGCAGACATTCAAGAGTGATGTCCGCAAGGGCTTCCAGTTCGGAAGCACCGTCACTCTGCCGAGCCAATGCCCCCGCGTACCAGGCACGAGCCTCTCTTCGTGTAAACAACAGGCAATCATCCGGCACGACCGGCAATCCGACCACCGTCCCGCAACTGGCCAACCCCACGGCGGCCATCGCCCCAACGATCCGTATCGCAAACCACTTCTTCATCAATCCGCTCCTGTTCGTGTTCACGCCGGGCGCATCGTATCGCAACTTGGCCGCCAAGGGTACGTCGAATCGCGCCGCCTGACATGACCGGCAGAAAGCCCTCGCCTCGGCTTGGATAATTCCTCAAGCTCTGCGGTTGCGTCCTTGACCATTCTTCGAGTTACATTGAAGTGCTTTCGTTCACGGGCGATTAATTGCAGCGATGATCCGCCGCCGCGAAGACGCGGAAAGACGATTACTTTCCAGTCGGACTTGTTTGGGGGACCGTTTCTGCGCATTTGAATCTGCAGCACCATCAACAACCCTGCCAGACCGCGAACATCCTATCTTATCGGTTTGATGTGGTTTTGGAGAGTAACTTTCGGACGTTCCAAGTCCTCTGAACACTCGGAAGCTTGACGCAGTGCCACGCTATTGTCACCACTGGCAGCCAATCGTCGAATTCTCTTGCGGTTATCGCTTGCCGACTGCCGAAGAACTGGCTACGGTGGTTGAAAGAGGGTTGTTCGTCGAAAGAAGTCACATCCTGTTGATGGCGCGCGATTGCATATTTGTCGCTAGTGGTTCTTGCAGGTGACTGCGCGATACCTCGCCGTCACCCGAGCAAAGTACTTTGAACCGACTTCGGACCCGGTAGATCTCGGTAAATCGGCGGTCCAAGTCCATTTGGCCACAAGGAACGTACTATAAGGATGGCTGAACTACACAGAATCAGAATCGATTCGCTAAAACCGGGCCTGGCTTTACCGGCGGATCTTCTGAACGCCGACGAAACGATTGCGCTGGCCCGGGATACAGTATTGACCGAGTCGTATCTTTCGGCGCTGCTCTCCGGAGCCGCCTATTTTCTCGGCAATGACGACTGGCCCGTCGGATTTCGAGAACCCCAGGGAACCAATCTCAGTTCCAGCTCTTCCTCTGATATCCCGCCGCCGCTCGAAACGGATGCGTCGCCGGCGCGCACGATCAACGTGGAAACGCTCAACGTGGGCATGCGCCTTTCGATGGACATTTTTGATCCCGAAGGCGTGCTTCTTCTCTCGGCGGGTGCGCAGATCAACTCGCGTTTCATTTATTTATTGCGCAAGCGGGGGATCCGGTTCGTCCACCTTCGCGGACGCAATCCGGAGCCGCGGCCCGAAACGCAGGGCCAGGCGGAATCGGACCGTCCGCCGCCGCGCGGCCTTGGGCTCGACGACCTGTACAACGAGGCACGAAGCGGCATTGAGCAGCACGTCAAGGCCGGGGACGTCCTCCGCGAAATGAGCGGGACGGTGACGTCGGGCGGCACGGTTACCGTGGACAAGATGGACGCGCTGGTCAACGGATTCGTCGACCAGATCACCGTCGACCAGGACCTGTTGATGACCCTGATGAGTCTCAAACAGACCACCGGGGAATACCTTTTTGACCATTCCATCAATGTGGCGCTGATGAGTATGACCATCGGCTCTGAACTCGGGCTGCCCCGGCATCAGTTGCAGGAACTCGGCCTCGGCGCCGTCTTTCAGGACGTCGGCATGTTGCGCATCCCGGATACAATCCGCATGAAGCCCGGACCGCTTTCCGATCGTGAATGGGAGCTCATTCGCATGCACCCGGCGCACACGCTGAAATACCTCGAAGGGATGCGAAACATGCCCACCGCCGCCGCCCACGTTGCCTACCAGGCCCACGAGCGCGCCGACGGCAGCGGATACCCGCGCGGACGACACATTACCACTACGCATCCGTTCGCCAGGGTCGTGGGCGTCTCCGACACCTTTTGCGCGATGACCAGGCCTCGACCTCATCGACCGGCGTTTCTGCCGCATCGCGCAGTTCAGGAGATTCTGCACCAGGCACGGGCCAACAAGTTTGATCGGAACATCGTGCGCGTTCTCCTCGATCGCATCTCCGCGTTCCCCGTGGGGAGCATCGTCCAGCTTTCGGACGGCCGCGAAGTCCGCGTCGTGCGCGCCAAGCCCGGAAAGCACACGCTACCCGTCGTCGCTGAAATTGACGAAGATGATAACCCCATTGGTGAGACCATCGACCTGTCCGCCCAGTCGGAACTGCGCATCGAGCGCGAACTACGTTTCATCCACGGAAGTGCGGACGCTTCGGAGAATTAGCCCAGTTGTTGCCCGTTACGATGCGGCCTGAAGAGCAACCGACGCGGGTCGAACAGGCGACGGCGCGGCGCGACCCGTGTGGTGCGCTGCCACCGATGCCGGCGCGGACGCGATGGCACGTTGCCAATCCGCTCGCTCCGTGCGCGTGAGAAGTTCTTTCATCGTCGGTCGAAGGCGATCGGCCTTGCTGCGTGACTTTGCTACGTCCACGATCCGACCGCCGTCAAGCAACCCCGAATCCATCAATCGCGTCAGAATGCCGAACATGACCTTGGCCATTTCGGGAGAAATGATGCCCAGGCGCACCTCGCGATAGAGTCGATCCATCGCGTTGCCGACAGCCGCGCGGTTGGTCAGTTTGCGAAGGTATCCGTCGGGAAGGTGTGACAATCGATTTCGGCGCTTGGCCCGCGCCACCGCGCTGCGCTGCTCGCGGCGCTCCACGAGCGTGGGATCGTGAAGGGGGCAGAACTCGGTCCCCTTGCGGATGCGACCTCGACACCGCTTGCCCGATTTCGTGATGACGCTGCAACGCGTGTCGTAGGGGAGCCGAACCGCCGTTGTAATGGTCTGCTCGCCGGTTCCTGTTCCGGAAAGCTCGCGGCGAACGGGCTTGGTCAACATTTCCCACAGCAGCATGGCCATTCTCCTTTGTGCCGAAGTCGGCACGCCCGCGGAGATTTCTGGGGCGAGGCGACCAGGCAGGCAGCCCCGCCGCCGACGCCATCCATGCCGTCGGAAGGTTGAGTCGATTGTTCGGTGCCGGGTGGCGATCCCTCCGTTCATGCAGCAAGCTACATTTGGCTCTGCATGAACTCACGTCGGCACCGACGCGCTTGTGAATTGTACGCCGATTACGGTTGGCCACAACCAACCCGAAAAACAAAAGCACGATCGGCGCTGTCGGTGATCTTCCCACACCACATTTCGGGAGATCAGACCTGATGTTATTGAGGGTAGTAGTAGCCCGGAGCCGCTGTCTCAAAGGTTCGCGTGGCTTTTGGTCGAATAGGCGTATAATTGCTTGCTGCGAAAATGGATAAGGAAAACGTGCTCGCCGGGGCCGCTATGACCGAATTGCTGCTGACCGGGACCAGATTCTCGGTGGAACGCCGACGCGTGAGGTTGCCGGATGGGACCGCGCTGACCCGTGAAGTGGTCGTCCATCCCGGGGCGGTGGTCATTCTCCCCGTCCTCGACGCGAAACGAATCGTCATGATCCGCAACCTGCGGCATTCCGTCGGCGAGGAACTGCTTGAGCTGCCTGCGGGCACACTTGAGCCCGGTGAACGGGTGGAACACACGGCCGCACGAGAGTTGATCGAGGAAACCGGCTACCGTGCGAGGTCGATCGAACCATTGGGTTGCTTCTACACATCGCCGGGAGTGATGACCGAGTTGATGCACGCCTATGTGGCGTTTGACCTGGAGTGCGTGGGGCAGTCCCTGGAACCCGGGGAGTGCATCTCCACCGAGATTGTCGAGGTCGTACGCGTGCGCGACATGCTGGCCAATTCCGAACTGCGCGACGGAAAAACGATCGCCGCGCTCGGATTGTACATCGCGAAAATCGGACGCCGTGCAGGCGCGCAAGCGAACGCGCATCCGGAGAGAGGTGATCGATGAGTTGGCGTGATCGAGAATATGCGCGCGGGGCGGAGCGCGTGCGGCCGATTCCGTTCGGGCGCGGCGGCACGCTTCTCGGCGGGCGCAGCATCGTTACCACGCTGATTTGGGTCAACATCATCGTTTATGTCGTGTGCGTCATGACCAGCGGGCCGGGAGGCGGGTTGCAGAGTCCCGTCTTTAACTTGCTGGCTCTTTATACACCCGCGGTCCAAGGAGCCCAGGTCTGGCGACTCATCACCGCGCAATACCTTCATTGGGATGCCGGTCACATCCTGATGAACATGATCGGACTGCACTTTCTCGGCAGGCCGCTCGAACGTGAGTGGGGCACGCGGCGGTTCTTCGGTGTTTATACGATTGCGGGATTGATGGGCAATCTGTTTTATGTCGCGCTGACGCTCATCGGCTGGCTTCCAATCAACGGTGTCGCGGCGGGCGCGTCGGGCTGCGTGTTGGGTTTGCTCGGCGCCGCGGCCGTCCGATATCCACATGCCGAGGTTTGGATTTACTTTTTGTTCCCCATCAAAATCCGCACCGCTGCCCTCGCCTTTGGCGGCCTATACGCCTTGAACCTCTACTCACGCGGAAACAACGCCGGAGGCGATGCCTGCCACCTGGCGGGGATGCTTTTCGGGGCCTGGTGGGCGTGGCGCGGCGAGGGCTGGTGGTTTTCTCGGAATCGTTCGATGCCCCGATTCCGTGTGCGAACAGCCCCTCCGGCGGATTCGACCTTCACCGAACGAGTGGAACAACGGCGGTCCGATGCCGAAACCGTCGATCGCATCCTGAAAAAGGTCTACGAAACCGGCATTCACAGCCTGACCGAATCCGAAAAAGCCGCCCTACGCGAGGCCACCGAGCGGCAACGCTCCGTGGAATCGACCCGCCCCGATCGGCTATGATGCTCAGGACGCCGACGGACTGCTCCGCCTGGCGTCGCCCCTATTCGGACGGAAGGAAGCGCATCCCATGAACCCGGTCGAGAGGCCGCTGGACAATCCGATCAACTGGTCCTTCAGGCTCGGCCGCATGCGCGGAATCGACATTCGCGTGCACATCGCGTTCGTGTTGTGTGCCGTCGTGCTTTTCTGGATGGAACTTCCTCCAAAGGAATTGGCCCGAGACATGTCGTTGATAGACGTCTTCGGCGGGGCGCTGGGGACCTACGCGCTGTTGTTCCTCGTCGTGTTGCTTCACGAGTTCGGCCACTGCTGGGGGGCGCGGCGCACAGGCGGCGAGGCCGACGAAATCCTGCTATGGCCGCTGGGCGGACTCGCCAACGTGAACCCTCCGCACGATCCCCGATCGAACCTGATCACCACGCTCGCGGGTCCGTCGGTCAACGTGATTCTCTGCGCGGTGTGTTCGGCGGTTCTCACGGTCTGGGTCGGCACGCTTGGCGCGGTGCCGTGGAATCCGCTGCATCCGATGTCGCCGGTAGACGCGCTCGTCATCCCGACGGCCTCGCAGGAATGGGTGATCCGATTGTTCGGTGTGAGCTACTTCCTGCTGCTCATCAACCTGCTGCCGATTTTTCCCTTCGACGGCGGGCGGGTTTTGCAGGCCGTGTTGTGGTCGCGAAAGGGGTATTTCGCGGCCACGGAGATCGCGACCGGCGTGGGCATGATCGGGGCAATCGGCGTGGGGCTGTTTGCACTGTTCACCGATCAAAGCTGGCTTTTGATCATGATCGCGGCCTTTGGATACTTGACCTGCTGGCAGACGAGGCGGATCAACAAGGAGCAGGGTGAATTCGGCGCGGGCGAGTTTGGATATGATTTTTCGCGCGGATTCACATCGCTGGAACGGACCGATACACGACCTCGGCGTCCGGGGCTGATCGCGCGACGCCGCGCAGCCAAAGCGCTGCGCCGCGCGGAACAGGAGCGCGCCGCGCAAGAGCGACATCAGCAGGCCGTGGATGATATTCTCCGCAAGGTGGCGCGATCGGGTCTGGCGTCGCTTTCACCAAACGAGCGAGAAGTGCTCGAAGCGGAAACCCGCCGCGTGCGGAGCTGCTCGTCGGATTCGCGCGATTCGGCGGAGTTATGAACGCCAAACCTTCGCGTTTTCAGGGGTTCGACGGCGTCGTCTCGCCCGCCGCGACGACATGCCCTTTGGTTCGGAAATAAATCGTGCCGTCCGAAATGGCCGGCGTCGCCATGCAGATTTCGCTCAGAGGGTTCTTGGCCAGTGGCTCATAGACGTCGCCGGTCTTGACCACGTAAACGTCACCTTCCTCGCTGGTGAAATAGACTTTCCCATCGGCGGCGACGGGTGATGCGGTGAATCCCACGCCTTCGGCCAGTCGCTCGCGGTACTTCTTCTTGCCCGTCATTGCGTCGTAGCAGGCCATGATGCCGGAATCGCGGCAACAGTAGAGATTGTCACCGTAGACCAGCGGCGTTTGCATATAGTTGCCGATGCGCATGTCGGCCCAGGCGATGTGCGAATTGCTGGTTTCCTCGCCGGAGAGCGAGATATCTCCGGTCGCGTCGGTCTTGATCGCATAAACCGGGGCGGCCGGTCCGTGGGCGTTGGTGATGAAGATCAAGCCGTGGGCGACAATCGGCGTGGGCACAGGAATGTCTCCGCCGCCTTTCATTTTCCATAGTTCCTTGCCGGTGGCGAGATCGTATCCGCCGATGTGCTTCCAGCCGTTGGCGATGACCTGCGATCGACCGCCGGACGTATGCACGGTCGGCGAACTCCACGTCGGCACTTCGTCGCGCGCCGTCCGCCACAGTTCCTTGCCGTCCGTCACATCCAGCGCCGCGATGAACGAATCTTTCTGCACGTCGCACTGCACGATGACCTTGCCGTCGTGGATGATCGGCGAGCTGCCGAACTCCCACTGGGCAAGCGGAACGGCGTAATAGCCGGCGTCGAGCACGCCGAATTCCTTCTTCCAGAGCAGATCGCCGTCCATGTTGTAGCAGTAGAGTCCTTCTGATCCGAAAAACGCGACGACGTGCTTGCCGTCGGTGGCGGGCGTGCAGTTGGCATGTGTGGCCTTGGTGTGCCGCTTGACCGCGGGCTTGCCCTTGTGGGCTTCCTTTTCCCAGAGAATCTTTCCGGTGTTTTTGTCGAGACAGTAGAGCCGCCAGCTTTTTTCGGTGTCGTCGTTGACCGGGGCGATATCGCCGTAAAGTCCGACCTTGAGCGAGTCTTCGCGTTCGCTGACCGCTGTCGTGACGAAGAGCTTGTCGCCCGAGACGATCGGCGAGGAGTGGCCCAGTCCCGGGATCGGCGTTTTCCAGCGAATGTTTTCGCCGGTTTCGACGTTCCACTTTGTCGGCGTGGGCTTGCCCTCGGCCACGCCGCTCGCCGACGGCCCACGAAACTGCGGCCAGTTCGTTGATCCCGGTTCGGCAGCGTGGCTCCGCGTTGCGAGCAGGGCGAGGAACATGGCTGCCGAAGTGTTCAGATGGCTGTTTCGCAACATCGTTTGACCCTTCCGTGAACATTCAATTGTCGGATTTCGCTCGCCCGGTTTCGGTGGTGACCGCATTTTGACCCGGATTCGTCGTGTCGGCCAGATCGGAGATGTCAATAGTTGCAATGCGATCGAGCACCGAACAAACCAACGTTGGGTAGTGGGTCATTTTAAGTTTGATCGGAGCCGCGACCGTGAGGGAGCGGGCTTTTCCGCCTCGCGACTGGACGCACCGCTTGCTGACTCGCGCGGCTCGGTTCAAACTGACTCACTACCCAACGTTGGCGATGAGAGAGGGAAATAGCATCGAGCTCATTGGGCGAGGCGGGGATCGAACCCGCACCCGGTTATTCACCAGAGGGGATTTTAAGTCCCCAGCGTCTGCCTATTCCGCCACTCGCCCGGCCTCATGGATTCGAGAACCGTCCGCGGAACATGGTATTCGCAAACGTCGCGCGTCCAAACTGGGCCGGGTCTAGTTTTTCGGGTTGCCGACCGCGATGACATGGCCCTTGGTTCGGAAGTAGAGCGTGCCGTCCGAGATCGCCGGTGTGGCCATGCAGATTTCGCCAAGCGGGTTTTTCGCCATGAGCGTATAGTCGTCCCCCGCCATGACGACGTACACATCGCCTTCCTCGCTCGTGAAGTAGACCTTGCCGTCGGCGGCAACGGGCGAAGCCGTGAAGCCAACCCCGTCGGCCAGCCGTTCGCGATATTTTTTCTTGCCGGTGGCGGCGTCGTAACAGGCCATGATGCCCGAATCTCGGCAGCAATAGAGGTTGCCGCCATAGACCAGCGGCGTCTGCATGTAATTGCCGATGCGGAGGTTGGCCCAGGCGATGTGCGAGTTACTCGTTTCGTCCTCGCCCAGCGAGATGTCGCCTATTGCACTCGTCTTGATCGCGTAGACCGGGGATTGTCCGCCGTGGGCGTTGGTGATGTAAATGAGACCATCCGCGACGACCGGCGTGGGCACGGGAATGTCGCCGCCGCCCTTCATCCACCAGAGTTCCTTGCCTGTCGCCAGATCGTATCCGCCGATGCGCTTGTATCCGTTGACGATCACCTGCGCCCGTTCGTTGCCGACATGGACCGTCGGCGTAGCCCAGCACGGATCGGGCTCGCGCGGCGTCTTCCAGACCTCCTTGCCGTCGGTGACATTCAACGCCGCGAGGTACGCTTCGTTGCGGACCGACACGAACAGGATAACTTTGCCGTCGTGAATGATGGGTGAGCTGGCGAAACCCCAGGTGATATCGTCCGCGCCGGGTGGGCCGGAGTCGAGGAGGGAAAAGTCCTTCTTCCAAACCAAATCGCCATCCATGTTGTAGCAGTACAGGCCCTCCGATCCGAAAAACGCGACGACGTGCTTGCCGTCCGTCGCGGGAGTGCAGTTGGCGTGGGTAGCCTTGATGTGCCGCATGACCTTCGGCACGCCGCGATAGGCCGTCTTCTCCCATAGCGTCTTGCCGGTGTTCTTGTCGAGGCAGAGCAGCCGGAAGTCGTGCTCGACGTTTTCCTCGTGCTTGGGGCTTTCGCCGTAGAGTCCGACCTTGAGATACGGGTCGGGGTCGCTGCTGACCGCCGAGGTGACGAACAACTTGTCGCCCCAAACGATCGGCGAGGAGTGGGCCAAACCCGGGATCGCGGTTTTCCAGCGGATGTTCTCGCCGGTTTCAACGTTCCACTTCGTCGGCGTGGCGATACCGTCAGCCACCCCGTTCGCCCCCGTCCCGCGAAACTGCGGCCAATCTCTTGGCGGTGCAGCCGTTGCCGTCCCATGTTGAAATCCGGCCGTCAGAATGACGAACGATGCAATCCACCCAGCGGTGCTCATGGTCGTATACTCCTCCAATGGGATGTTATTCGGTTCAACGGAAAAGAATATTCGTTATCGTCGTTGCGTACAAATGGCGCGCGACGGTGAGTAATGGTCAACTTTGAACCGAGCCGCGCGCATTCGGTATGGGCGCCTCGTCCGGCCGCGGCTTCTCAGCAGAATTGTCAGATCTGTCGCCCGTCAGCGCCGGGTTGCATCGCCGCCTTACGCGCATCCTCGCGCCCGCACCAGCCCCGAACGCACGACAAGAATATCGCTGGTCCAAGCAACCCGCCGAGCATGGCCAAGATGTAATCTGATCGAGGCAAGTCCTCCACAATTCCGTGCCCAAGGAAACCGATGGCGACGATGAGAACGACATAGACCACAACCCATGAAATCACGATGCCGATCGCCACGACTCGGTAAAAAAGCCAGCTCCGTGGGAGTTTTCCTTCGTTATATTTCAGGTTGTCCAGCACGGCCTGCATCCGTCGAATTGAGCCGATGCAGCGGCCAGATGATCGTCTCCAATTCGAGCGGCGATCGACTGTTTTCCGCTATTATCGTTTCCGTCTCGCGCCGCGTCGGCCTCGACCGTTGCCGAGGGTCTCGATCGACGCGATGTGAAGAAACGGCACGTGCGCCCAGCGCTCGCCGTCGGGGAAGACAACAAACACTTCGGACTTGAGAAGGGCTGCTGAGTTCGGGCTGACCACTTCGTAGGTCTTTCCGCTGGTCATGACCAGGCGAAACGGCAGGAACGGCTCGCGATCGAGCATTTCACGGATGTTGTCGGGTGTCGTGCTCACGCAGTAATTCTACCAAGAACACAGCGATCGCGGCAATGGGAGGAGCTTCCTGTTGTCGATCAGGCAGCGGCGGCATCACCATTGTGCGAAGCAAGTCGTAATCAGTTCAGCGCGAGTTCCTTGGCCTTGGTCTTGAGCGTCTTGGCGCGGGTCTGATGGCGAATCTTGTCCTGAAGCCGCATGAGTCCTTCGAGCAGCGCCTCGGGACGCGGCGGGCAACCGGGAATGTAAATATCGACGGGCACAACGAGATCGACGCCCTTCACCACGTGGTACCCGTGTTTGAAGTACGGTCCGCCGCCGACGGTGCAGGCGCCCATGGCCATCACGTATTTGGGTTCGGGCATCTGGTTGTAGAGTCTTTTGAGGCGGCTGGCCATTTTGTAGGTCACCGTGCCCGCGACGATCATCAAGTCGCTCTGTCGCGGAGTGGCGCGAAACGCTCCCGCGCCGAAGCGGTCGATGTCAAAACGTGACGCACCGACGGCCATCATCTCGATGGCGCAGCAGGCGAGGCCGAACGTCATCGGCCAGATGCTGTTGCTGCGGCCCCAGTTGATCGCCCAGTCGAGCGACGTGACGATCAAACCTTCTTCAAATCGGTTTTCGATCCAGCTCATGGTGTTACTCCGCGCGTTCGTTTCTTTTTTGCCGACTTACTTTTTTCGGGTTCGCTTGCTCGAAGACCTTCCGTTTCGTTTGCCGTCGGGTTCGATGCCTGTTATTTGCACCATGTTCACGATCATCCAATCCTTCACCACGCGATCGCTGGTCGTGGGCGTCAGGAGGGGTTCGCTTCGTTCCAGCGTGGCAAGACCGATCAACAAATGCCGCTCCGCTACGAACACCTGGTCGGGATGGCGAATCAACACGGTACGGCCGTCGGCCAGGCCGATGCGAAGCGGTACAAATTCATCGATCCGCAGGAGCTTTCGAAATTCTTCAGGTCGAATCATAACTTATATGTAATTCTCGCAGTAACCGTGCCCGTTCCATCACGGCTGCGGCTCGGCAGTGGCTGATTTCAACATCGGTTCCTGCTTCTGTGCTCCGCACGCGCGAACCCAGTCGAGGTAGCCCGATTTCCATTCGTAGAGGAACGGAACAGCGATCAACAGGAAGAAGATGAAAAACGCCCAAAACGCCGGCGCGCCCATCTGCTTGAACACCACCGCCCAGGGCCAAAGCAGCGCGATCTCGACATCGAACACGATGAACACCAGTGCGACCGTGTAGAAGCGCAAGTCGAACTGCACCCAGCTTTGGCCGATCGCCGGCTCGCCGCACTCATAGGCTGCGAGCTTCTCCGGATGGGCCATCGCCGGACGAGCGAACTTGCCGATCAGCAGACCCGCAAAGACGATCCCGAACCCGGCCGCCGTGAAGAGCAGGATGCCGATCACCAGTTCGAGGTTGGTGTTGCCATGCGCGCCGGCGGCAAGAAAACCTGAATCGATCATCCGTACGTTCCTCCAAACTCTCCCGAAGCAAACTCCATTTGGAGACTCACAGTTCGAAGTCCAAAGTGCGAAACCAAGAAAGACCAACCGGCAGCAACTTCGGATCTCGTGCTTTGAATTTCGAACTTCAACTTTTGAACTTCATGCTTCCGGTGCCACCGCCCTGACCATCTCCTCACGACGCCTCGCCGTGTCGCTGCTGAGCTTGTCCTGCGAATGCTTGTAATCGAGCCATTCCTTCTTTCGCTTGGCAGCCCACTCCGGCGGATTCTCCTGCGTCATCCACAGCGGCTGCGGCGTTTGCAAGCCCTTCTTCGCCAGATCGGTAAACTCGACGATCATGTCGTTGCGCGTGTAGCCGGACAGGTCGTGCAGGTTGCCCATGTGGATGCACTCCGTCGGACACGGATCGACGCACAACGCACAGAACATGCACTTGGCATAGTCGATGGCGTAGCGGGTCATCAGTCCGCCCGCCGCAATGCCCGTGTTCTTGTCGATTTTTCGCGGTCCGGTCTTCTCAATATAAATGCAGTCGACGGGGCAGGCCTTGGCGCACTGGTCGCAGGCAATGCACTTCTCAATCTCGAAAAAGTGAAACCCGCGATAGCGCGGCTGAAGGGCCGGCGCCACGTCGGGGTATTGGAGCGTGATCGTCTTGGCGAAGCAGTAGCGCAAAGTGATGCGCATCCCGATCAGGATGGTCTTCACCGTCATCCAGATGTTGTGAAAGTAGTCCTGAACCGGATTGTTCTGCATCGGTTTCGCGCCCCGCCCGTACCGTTCGATCGCTCTCCTCATTCACCATCCTACGGAACGGTAGGTTTTTCGCAACGACAGCAAGTTATCGGTGTAGTACCGACTTTTTTACGGGCCGTGAGGGTAACGGAGCGGTTCCGACAGATTCTCGCCAGTCAACCACTTGCTGACGCACGCGGCTTCCGTGGGCGTCATCGTGACAAGGGTCGTTTCTTAACGCATATGCTTGGCAGCTGGCGCGTGCATTCTCGGCAACGGTCTCCCGCGACCAGCCCGCACTTCGCCGTGCACCTCGCAGCCCCAACTCATACGGACCGGCCAAGGACGGATGTCTGCCGGACGATGTCCAGGCTTTCATTCGTACTCACTCGAACTACGTTTGCAGCCCGGTTTGGCGTGCATCCCAATGAGGATCCTATCATTCGGCGATCGACTTCGAGATTGGCACGCCATCCACTCGCGCGCTATGGAGGATGATTCTCGAGGCGATGCAGCTCGCTACGGCTGAATTGAAGGATCGCTGGTTCGAACACATCACCAAACCTGTCAGGATTCGGAGTGGTTCGGGGGGCGGTCGAGGCGCATGTAGGTCACGGTGGCGACGGCCACCAGCGTGCCGGCGGGATCGTGCAGCTCGACGTGGACGGGGCAGAGCGTCTTGCCGAGTTTGATCACGCGGGCGGTGGCGGTCACGTCGCCAATGCAGGCGCTGAGGAAGCGAATCTGAAGGTCGGTGGTGGTCAGCGGTTGCCGTGGGCCGGTGCGCGTCATGATCGCAAAGCAGGCGACGCTGTCAGCCACGGTGGTGAGCAGCCCGCCATGAAACGACTGAAAGATGCCGTCATACCGCCGATCGTGGGGGACGACGACCTTGCAGTAGCCCTCGTCGAACTCGAGCACCTTGAACCCGAGCGTTTCAACGATAGGAACGTGTTTGACGGTGTCAAGGATTTCCTGAGCGAGTTTCGGATCGAGCATCGGCCATTGTCCTTTGTCTACATGCGCGGCGGTGAACGCATCATATCAACAAATCGCCTCCGCGTGCTTGTGCTTATCGATGGGGCAACATTGTCCAAAAGCGGCGGCACGCAGCGAGCGGATCGTTCTTTTACCGTGGCGGGTCGGAAGAAGCACTTCTCAAGAGCCGTGGAACGCTTTCGGCCGGTTCGCGAATGGCGGATTCACGATGATGTGTGACCGTGGCGGTTTTGGTCGCGGAGAGTTCGCGACGATGACGGAGCCAGTCGCGGAGCTGGTCTTGATCGACCGGGATGTTGCCGAGCAGGCCGGCTTCGATCGCGGCGACGGCGTTGCCGAGGTAGGCGGCCTGGGTCAATGACGCGCCGGAGGCGAGCGCGAGCGTGGACGCCGATAGGAGGGCGTCGCCGCAGCCGAGGTGATCCACCGCGTGATCGGCGAAGGCGGGGAGCAGTTCGCTCTGGAGCCTGGCGGACCAGTCGGCGGAGTTTCGATCCTGGCTCGGCCGCTCGAAGACGAGCAGGCCGCGCTTTTCGAGCGTGATGAACAGGTGTCGCGCTTGCGTCTCGCGCAGAAGGTTCCACGCGACGGCGGAGAGTCCGGAGTCGTGGTCGTTGAGCATGGCGCGGGCTTCGCGCTCGGTGGGGCAGAGCAGATCGACGTTTCGGAAACTGAGCAGGTGCGCCCGGCCGCCGCTGACGTCCGCGGTGAGAATGGGCACGTTTTGTCGCAGCACCGGCAGCACGCGTTGCAGCAGGGTTCCGGTGATCATGCCATAACCGAAATCGCAGAAGATGACGGCGTCGGCAAGTTTAGACTGTTGCTCGAGGATGACCGCGGCGCGGCGTTCGGCGACGGAGTCGAGCGGCACGCGGCGGGCGCGGTCGAGTTTGAAGAGCTTGGCGTCTTCGGCGAGGAAGCGAGTCTTCTCAACGACGGCGGGACGGGCGTCGATGAGATGCGATTCGACTTCTTCCTTGTCGAGCACGTCTCGGACGGCGCGGGTCGTGGCGTCGTCGGAACCGGCGGCGGCGCTGAGCAGAAACGCATGAGCGCCGAGCGCGGCCACATGGCGCGCTACGATGGCCGCTCCACCGACATAGGTGCGTTCTTCGCGATGAGCGAGCGAGATCATCGGTCCTTCGCCGGCGAGGCCGATGGCGTCGCAGAGGACGTAGCGATCGAGAATCACGTCGCCGACGACGAGGACGTGCAGACCGGCGAAGCGATCAAGCAGGCGATCCATTGAATCGGCGGAGATGTCGCGCGCGCGGCAGAGCGATTGCAGACGATGCGTCTGAAAGTCGCCGGCGCGAGGCCTGCGCCCGACAAGGGCGGTGGAGCTGAAGACGACCTCGCCGCTGGAGTAGATGAGTCGGCCGCCATACCCCTCGACGGTGTTCTTCTCAGCGAGAAAACCAGGGTCGGTCGAACCTTCGTACTCGCGCCCCTTCACGTAAACATCCGGTCGGATGTCGGAAAGCAGCTCCGCGGCCGTCGGATCGACGTTGATGTAAACGAAATCGACGAACATGATCGCGGCGAGATTCTCGGCGCGGTATTCCTGCGGAATATAGGGGCGATTGTCTCCCTTGTTGACGTCGAGATCACCGGTCAGCGAAACGATCAGCACGTCGCCCTGCTGGCGGGCGAATTCGAGGTAGCGAATGTGGCCCGGATGAACGATGTCGAAGCATCCGTGGCACTGCACGATGGACTTGCCGGCCGCGCGGGCCTCCCGCACGGCTTCGAGCAGCCGGGCGTGATCGACGATCTTGCGCTTAAACTCGGAGGTCATCTTCGGTTCAAACCAATCTTTGGCGGTAATGCCGCACCGTGCGATCGCGGCCCCTCGCCGCTGCCAAGGATATCGGTCAACAAATGATGATGGATTGACGCTTTCCGCCGGATTGGATTCCGATCTGCGACAACCGGCTCGGATCACCGACGGAGTTTGCCAATACCAGCCTTGTTGACTGGCGCTGTATGTTTAATCCAATATGCGTTGCCGCGCGTTCCCATTGGTAGACGAAGTCGAAACGGGAGTTCGGATGGCTTGGCGGGCTGGGCCGTCACAGGAAGCAGGCTCGTAGTTTTTCGGATCGTGGGTACACTTGGCGCTGGCACACAGGAGTGATCGATGGCGTTCGATAAGGTGGATCCGAAGGCTGATTTCCCGGCGATGGAGCGGGAGATTCTCGTGTTTTGGGAAAAGACGCGGGCGTTTGACCGGCTGCGCGAGATTACTCGTGGAAAGCCGAAGTGGTCATTCCTCGACGGACCGATCACGGCCAACAACCCGATGGGCGTCCACCACGCCTGGGGGCGGACCTACAAGGACCTTTATCAACGATACCACGCAGCGATCGGCCGGGAGCTGCGTTATCAGAACGGGTTCGACTGCCAGGGGTTGTGGGTCGAGGTCGAGGTCGAAAAGGAGCACAAGTTCACCTGCAAGAAGGACATCGAAACGTTCGGAATCGGGCGATTCGTCGAGGAGTGCAAGGCGCGGGCGAAGAAGTTCGCGGCCATTCAAACGCAGCAGTCCATCCGCCTCGGCCAGTGGATGGACTGGGACAACTCCTACTACACGATGTCCGACGAGAACAACTACGCGATCTGGGCTTTCCTCAAGAAGTGTCACGAGAAGGGGTTGGTCTATCGCGGCTTCGACGTGATGCCGTGGTGCCCGCGCTGCGGGACGGGCCTGTCGCAGATGGAGATGAACGAGGGGTATCGCGAAGTCGCGCACACGTCGGTGTTCGCGACGTTTCCACTGGTCGATCGACCCAACGAGTCTCTGCTGGTCTGGACGACGACGCCGTGGACGCTGAGCAGCAACGTCGCGGCGGCGGTCAAGCCGGAGATGGCATACGTCAAGGTGCGTCAAGGCGATCGTTGCTATTACCTCGGTAAGGTGAACTTCGAGGCCGCCCGCTCGCAGCCGATTCAGTCCGCCGAGAAATCGAAAGTGCCGGGCCTGATGTCCATTCAGGCGATGTTCAAGAACGTCGGGGCGTTTGAGGTTGTTGAGGAACTTCGTGGCGAAGCGCTCGTCGGGCTGAGGTATCAGGGGCCGTTTGATTCGCTCGACGGGGCGGCGGAGGCGGTTCCCGTTCATCGTGTGATCGCATGGGACGCGGTCACAGAGTCGGAGGGAACGGGCATTGTCCACATCGCGCCCGGTTGCGGAGCCGAGGACTACGCGCTGGGCAAGGAGCTCGGGTTGCCGCAGATCGCGCCGCTGTTCGAGGATGGCCGGTTCCGACCGGAGTTCGGCTTCCTCGCGGGCAAGCGATTCGATCAGGTGGCTGACGAAGTCGTCGCGGACCTCAAGAAGCGCGGCGTTCTTTTTGCGAAGGAACAGTACTGGCATCGCTACCCGCACTGTTGGCGGTGTAAAGACGAATTGGTGTACCGCCTCGTCGACGAGTGGTTCATCAACATGAACTGGCGCGAGCGGATCATGGATTCGGCGCGCAGTGCCCGCTGGATTCCAGAGTGGGGTGTCGAGCGGGAACTCGACTGGCTTCGCAACATGGGCGACTGGATGATCTCCAAGAAGCGCTACTGGGGACTGGCGCTGCCGATCTGGGAATGCCACCAGTGCAGCCACTTCGAGGTGATCGGCGGGCGAGACGAACTCAAGGCCCGCGCGGTGTCGGGGTGGGACAAGTTTGACAATCACTCGCCGCACCGACCGTGGGTGGATGAAGTTCGGATTCGTTGCGCGCAATGCGGCGACGAGAACATGTCGCGGATCAAAGACGTGGGCAATCCCTGGCTTGACGCGAGTATCGTGCCGTTTTCCACGATGGGATACTTCTCGGATCGGGCGTACTGGGAGGAATGGTTCCCGGCGGAGTTTGTCGTCGAGGCGCTTCCCGGTCAATTCCGAAACTGGTTCTACGCGTTGTTGACGGTCAGCACGATGATAGCCGACCGATCGCCGTTCAGGGTGCTCAAGGGGCACGGCCTGGTGATGGACGACGAAGGCAAGCCGATGCACAAGTCGTCGGGCAACGCGATCGAGTTCAACGAGGCCGCGGACTCGATCGGCGTCGACGTGATGCGCTGGTTGTATGCCTCCACGCCGCCGGAGCGCAACGTGCTGTTCGGGCCGCACCATTGCGACGAAGTCCGCCGCGACGTGATCCTGCCGTGGTGGAACGTCTATTCGTTTTTCTGCAATCTCGCGCGGGTGGACGACTTCCGGCCGGCCGAGCACACGGCCTCGCGCGAGGAGCGATCGCTGCTCGACCGCTGGATTCTCTCCGACTTACACAAGCTGATCGGAACGGCGCATCAGGCCTATTCGGCGTTTGACGTGGCGAGATTGTGCGAAGACGCCAAACGGTTCATCGACGTGCTGAGCACGTGGTACGTGCGCCGGTCGCGGCGGCGGTTTTACGGCGATGGCTGGCCGGCCGACAAACGCGCGGCCTATGCGACGCTGTATGAAGTGCTGACCACCTTCAATCGCGTGATCGCGCCGATCGTGCCGTTTCTCAGCGAGGCGATCTACCGGAATCTGGTGGCCAACCAGGGCGGCGATTGTGCCGCCAGCGTTCATCATGCCGCGTTTCCGCAGGCGGATTCGTCGCTCATTGATGAAACGCTGTCGATGCACGTGGCCGCGTCGCTGCGTTTGATTTCGCTGGCGCGATCGGCGCGCAAGGAATCGAACCTCAAGATTCGTCAGCCGCTGGCAGCGGTGGTTGTCGTGCCGGGCAGCGAGGCCGAGCGTGCAGCGGTCAAGCTGTTTGAGGATCACTTTCTGGAGGAACTGAATGTCAAGGCGGTTTCGATTCGTGATGATCGCGACGGGCTGTATTCCGTTTCGGTTTCGCCCAACATGAAGACGCTGGGGCCGAAATTCGGTCGTCATCTCGGCGATGCGAAGAATCTGATCGCCGCGATGGACGGGCGCGATTTCGAGGCACGCATGGCACGCGGCGAGGCGTTGGCGGTGGCGGTGCCCGGCGCGGAAGCCGCGATAGCGCCGGAAGATGTCATCGTAACGAAAAACTACGGCAACGATTGGGCCGGAGCGTCGGACGGGCCGACCGTCGTACTCATCGACAAACGCGTTACACCGGAATTGAAAAATGAAGGCCTCGCGCGGGATATTATTCGAAACGTGCAGAATCTAAGGAAAGACGCGGGACTCGACATCGCCGACCGGATCCAACTCGGGTTGGAGTCGGAGTCGGAGATGCTGCGCAGCGCGATCAAAGGATGTGAGATTCGCATTAGCACCGAGACGTTGACGACTCAACCTATTATCTATTCAGGTCCTATGCCCGGTGCAATCGACGAACGCGTGGTAGAGATAGAACCAAATCACAGCGTTAAAATTCGAATCGCAAAGAGTGACGGCTCATAGTCGGCAAAGTGCGAACCGGTTGTGCTGCACGCGGATCCGCTTTTCCAATTATGCAGAGTGACCCAATGACCCGATCAAACGCCAATTTGGACGATTGGAGCGGTGGATTGTCGCCGCGACGACCCCACTGGTTAACGATGATGGCCTTGTGGGTCGCAGCGTTCGTGCTGGCGTGGAACTGGCTGCGCCCTGAAAACGCGACGCCCCTTTACAATCCCGCCGCCGAACCCCGCGCGGTGACGCCGCGCGGCAATCTCGCCGAAGATGAAAAAGCGACCATCGAAGTGTTCAAGGAGGCCTCGCCATCCGTCGTCTACATTACCTCGACTGACGTTGCCCGCGATTATTTCACGCTCAACCTGTTCGAGATTCCACGCGGCACGGGAACAGGCTTTATCTACAACCGCGATGGGCACATCGTGACCAATCTCCACGTCATCGCCGCCGGTCGCCGCTGGACGGTCACGCTGGCCGATCACTCCCCGTGGGAGGCCCGCTTCGTCGGCGCGGCCGAGGATAAGGACCTCGCCGTCCTCAAGATCGACGCGCCGTCGGAGCAGCTCAAGCCGATCGCCGTGGGAACATCGAGCGATCTGGTGGTGGGGCAGAAGGTCTTCGCGATCGGCAATCCGTTCGGACTCGATCAGACGCTCACGACCGGCGTGGTCAGTGCGCTAGGGCGGGAAATCTCCTCTCTCAACAACCGACCGATTCAGGACGTGATTCAAACGGACGCCGCGATCAACCCCGGCAACTCCGGCGGGCCGCTGCTGGACAGCGCAGGGCGACTGATCGGCGTGAACACGCAGATCGCCAGTCCGTCGGGCGCGTCGGCCGGCATCGGATTCGCCATTCCCGTCGATACCGTCAACCGCGTGGTGCCGGAGTTGATCAGATACGGCGAAGTCCAGCGACCGATGCTGGGGGTCGCGATCTGGCCGGACAACATCGCGCGGCAGTTGGGGGTTCGGGGCGTGTTGCTGCGGGACGTTTCGCCCGGCAGCCCGGCAGCCGAGGCAGGCCTTCGCGGAACGGAATACGATTCGTTCGCGCGGCTGAAGGTGCTGGGCGACCTGATCGTTAAGATCGATCAGTACCCCACACCCAACGGCGAGACGCTGCTTGGCGTGCTCGGCAACTACAAGATCGGCGACGAAGTGACCGTCACGTTTCTTCGCGACGGACGCGAGCAGACGACGACAGCGAAGCTCGGCGCGGCGAAATAATTTCTGTGCCAACCATTGTCGTGCGACCTGACCCTTCACTCCCCGGCCGGTCGGCCGCCCTTGCGCGGATCGGACGCCCCGACCCAACCGTCGGTCGTGCGAAGAATCGCCTGTACGATTCCGGTGCGGCGCTTCTCGGCGATAGTGTGACTTCGTTTGCGAAGGCCGTCGAGCCATTCGTTGGGCGGATCGCCGTCGAAGAAAACTGTATCCGGCTGCCACTGATGGTGAGGCCGGCGGGCAAGGATCGCTCCTTCCAGACTCAGTTCACGATCGACGACGCCAAGCAAAACGTTGAGCACGGAGCTGATGATCCTCGGTCCGCCGGACGCGCCGAGCAGCAGGAACGGCTTGTCGCCCTTCAGCACGATGGTCGGCGTCATGCTCGAAAGCGGGCGCTTGCCGGGTGCGATCGCGTTGCGGTCGGACTGCACGAGTCCGAACGCGTTGGGCTTGCCCGGCTCGGCGGTGAAGTCGTCCATCTCGTTGTTGAGAATCAAGCCCCACTCGTCGATGGCGGCGAGCGAACCGAACGAGGTGTTGATCGTCTCGGTGGAGACGACGACGTTGCCGAATCGATCGGCGATGGAAAAGTGCGAGGTCCCGGCGTCCTTGGGCATTCCGAGAGAACCGTATTTGCCGATCTCCGAGACGCGGTCGGGCGTGATGTCGCGGGCGAGAGCGCGGGCGTAGGACTTGGACAGCAGCCGCTCGATCGGCAGTTCGACGAAATCCTGATCACCGAGCCACTGCGCTCGATCGGCAAAGGCGTGCTTCATCGCCTCGACCTGATAATGAACGGCCAGCGGCGCGTCGTTTTTCATCGCCGATGCGAAATCGAGTGTCTCAAGGATGTTCAGCGTTTGAGCCAATGCGATGCCGCCCGACGAAGGCGACGGCATGAGCACCAGTTTGTAGTCACGATAGGTGGAAATGACCGGTTCGCGAAGCTTCGGGGCATAGGCGGCCAGATCAGCCTCGGCCACGATGCCGCCGTGCCGTTTCATCTCGCGAGCGATCGCCTCGGCAACCGGCCCGCGATAGAACAAGTCAGGCCCCTTCAGGGCCAACTGCTCGAACAAGTGACCGAGTTGCGGCTGAACAAGCACGTCGCCGGGCTTTCGCGGAACTCCGCCGCGAAGATGCGTTCGATAGACGTAGTCGCACGATTCCTTGAGCGACGGATGCTTATCGTAGGTGTCCACGACTTCGCGACTGACGCGGACGTAGTCCTCATCGACAGGAAAACCCTCCCGGGCGAGGCGGATCGCCGGTCGCAGCGTCTCCGCGAGCGGCATCGTTCCCCAGAGTGTCAACGCCTGACACCGACCGGCCACCAGTCCGGGGATCGCAACCGCCAGATAGCCGAACTCGCTCGGCGACGGCGCATTGGGGCGCAGTTCCTTCGCCTTGACGAACATGTCCGACGTGGCCGCGGCGGGCGCCGTCTCGCGAAAGTCCTGCACGACGATCCGTCCGTCGGCCAAACGACCAATCAGGAATCCGCCGCCGCCGAGTCCGGTGCTGTAGGGGCGGGTGACCGCCAGTGCGAACGAAACGGCCGCTGCCGCGTCGAACGCGTTGCCACCTGCCCGGAGAATCTCCAACCCGGCCTTCGATGCATATTCGGAATCGGCCGCGACCATGTTCGATTGGCCGCGAACGACCCAATCGGGGGTCTCCGGTGGGGAAGACCATGCCGTCGAACCAGCGCTGAGTGAAGAACAGAGGTACACGATACCCGCCGCCAGAGTTTTCATTGCCGATCTCATGCTGCATCCGTCAGCATACTGTAAGCGGTTTTCCCGTCTACTTGCGACGCCGAAACGGCGTTCGATAATTGCGGTGTGTCTACATCGACTTCGCCAACCGCTCCCGCCGCCGTTCGCCATCTGATCCTCGGCACGGCCGGCCACATCGACCACGGCAAGACGTCGCTCGTCCGCGCCTTGACGGGCATCGATACCGACCGGCTTCCCGAGGAACAGCGCCGCGGCATGACCATCGAACTGGGTTTCGCGTCGCTGACCGTCGGAGACACGCAGTTCGGCGTGGTCGACGTGCCGGGCCACGAGAAGTTCGTTCGGACCATGGTCGCAGGCGCGACGGGGATCGACATCGCCGTGCTCATCGTGGCCGCTGACGATTCGGTCATGCCGCAGACCCTGGAGCACGTGGACATTCTTCACTTGCTGGGTGTTTCGCGGGGCGTGGTGGCGATCACCAAGGTCGATCTCGTGGATGCCACAATGGTCGAACTGGTCGAGGAGGAAGTCCGCGAACTTCTTCGGGGTACGCCGCTGGCGGACGCGGCGGTTTGTCCAGTTTCGTCGATGACCGGCCGGGGACTTGAAGAACTCAAGACGGCTCTCTTGAACGCGTCGCGGTGCGTCGAGCGAAGGGAAGCGAGGCCGCCGTTTCGCATGGCCGTCGATCGCGTCTTCACGGTGCAGGGCCGGGGAACGGTGGTGACCGGATCGGTGCTTCGAGGCGTGGTGTCAAGTGGTGACACTCTTGAGGTGCTGCCGAGCGGATTGACCTGCCGCGTGCGCGACCTTCAGGCGCACGGGGCGGCGCAGGAGTTGGTGCAGCGCGGTCAGCGCGGAGCGATCAACCTGAGCGGCATCGACCGCGACGCCATTCAGCGCGGCATGGAGGTCGCAACGCCGGGATACCTTCAGCCGGCGCGGATGGTGGACGTGCGATTTCAGTGCCTGGCGTCGCTCTCGCGCCCGTTGCGATCGGGACTGAGCGCGCGGCTGGAAATCGGCACGGCGGAGCTTCCGGTTCGGCTCGTGCTGTTTGAAGGCGATGCGCTCGCGCCGGGAGAGTCCGGCTATGCCCAGCTTCGCTGCGGCGATCCGATCTCGGCAGCGTACGGCCAGCGGTTCATCCTTCGCGATGCGTCCAGTCTGCGCACGATGGGCGGCGGCGTGGTGCTTCGCCCGGTGGCGAGGCGGCGGCGCGGCGATGCCGCCCGCGAAATCGAAGCACTGAAACGACTGGAGAGCGATTGCCCGGCCGATCGCGTCGAAGAAGTATTGCGAACTTCCGGCTTTGCGGCGCCGGCCGACTTGCAGGTGTGCGCCCGCGCGGGCGTCGAGTTGGAGGATCTTTCGCGGGTTTACGATCAACTCCGTTCGGAATCTCGTTGGGTTTCTGTGCCTGGGACGGCGGTTCCGGTTGTCCCCGGTGCAATCGACGACCTTTGCGCTCGGTTGACGTCTTGGTTGGAACGCCATCATCGGGCGCATCCCGAGCTTCCCGGTCGCCTGACCGATGCAGTGCTGGGTTGGCTGGAGCGAGTCACGAACAATCGAACGCTGGCCCGCCCGCTGCTCGATCAATTCGTTCGCGATCGAAGGATCAAACTGCTTGGCAAATTCGCCTGTGCGCCCGCCTTTGCCCCCGCACTGCCGCCCGCCGACGAAAAACTGCTCAACGCCATGATCGAGGAGATTCGCAAGGGGCGGTTTCAGCCACCCGCGCCGGGCGAAACCGCCCCGGCCGCCGGCGTCGATCGCAAGCGACTGGAACGTCTGACGACGCTGGGAGTCGCTCTCGGCGAACTCGTCCGCATCGACGGATCGATCCATCTTCACACTGCGTGCGAAGCCGAAATGCGCGAGATTGTCGCCAAACTCATCGAACAGACGGGCGGCGTCACGGTGGCCCAGATTCGCGAGGCGCTGGCGTCGAGTCGCAAATTCGTGGTCCCCTTCGTAGAATACCTCGACCGAATCGGTTGGACGAAGCGCAACGGCGACTTGCGCGTTCTCGCAAAGTGAGTCCTGCTTGACCACGCCCGCACAAAAACAACTGCTCCGCTCGCTGCCGTCGGTGTCGGCGCTGCTCGAACACGAGGACGTGCGCGAATGGCTCAACGGCGTGCCCCGTGGGTCGGTCGTTTCGGCGCTGCAGACGGCCGTCGATACCGCCCGCAAGACCATCCTCAGCGCGACATCGCCGGACGCGATCGACCTCCATGACATTCTGTTTCACGCCGAGGAGGAGCTGGTTCGACGATCGATCGCTTCGCTCCGCCGCGTGGTGAACGCCACGGGCATCGTCCTGCACACCGGCCTCGGCCGCGCGCCGCTCTGTGAATCGGCGATCGAGGCCATCGTCGACGGCGCTTCCGGCTATTGCAACCTCGAGTTCGACCTCGTCACCGGCGAGCGCGGTCGCCGAACCACGCACATTGCCGAGCAGCTTTGCGAGATCACCGGGGCCGAGGCGGCCACGGTCGTCAACAACAACGCGGCCGCCACGCTGCTCATTCTCCAGACCTTCGGCGCAGGCCGCGAAGTCATCGTGTCGCGCGGGCAACTCGTCGAAATCGGCGGCAGCTTCCGCCTGCCAGACATCATGAGCGCCGGCGGCGTCACCCTCTGCGAGGTCGGCACAACCAACCGCACCCGATTGTCCGACTACGAGTCCGCCATCACCGATCAAACGGCCATGCTGCTTCGCGTTCACACGAGCAATTTCCGCGTGATCGGATTCACTGAAGATGTGGCGATCGACGCGCTCGCCACGCTCGCGCATCGCTTCGGCCTGCTCGCGGTCGACGATCTCGGCAGCGGCGTGCTGTTCGATCCCGTGCTGCACGGCCTGCCGCCCGAGCCGTTCGTCAATGCCTCCATCGTCGCCGGCGCGGACCTCGTCTGTTTCTCGGGCGACAAGCTGCTGGGTGGTCCGCAATGCGGCATCATTCTCGGCAAGCGCGAATACATTGACCGCATCAACGCCAATCCGCTCATGCGGACCTATCGCGTCGATAAGCTCGTTCTCCTCGCCCTCGAAGCGACGCTTCGCCATTACGCCGACGCGTCCGATGCCTTGCAAAACATTCCGGCGCTCTCGATGCTCAGTGCGACCACCGACGACCTCGCCGCCCGCGCCCGGTCGTTGTCCGATGCCCTTCGCGCGGCCATTCCCGACGAGCAGTTCTACATCTGTTCCGATGTCGGCTTTGCCGGCGGCGGCTCCATGCCCGGACAGGAGCTTCCCACGGTGGTGGTTCAATGGAAACCGTCCGATCGGTCCGCCCAGTCGGCCGTCCGAGCCCTCCGACTCGGCGAGGTTCCGGTCGTCGCTCGCATCCGGGACGACGCCATCTGTTTCGACCTTCGTTCAATTCCCATGGCCGATATGGACTCTCTGGTCGCCGCTGTTCAAGCCGTTGCAGGGGAGAACGACTCGGCGGAGCATGGCGATTCCGGCCCTCCGACGGGTATTTCACTGCCGATCCTCTGATTTCCGGCCTTCGAAACTCCAACTGGAATCCGTCCCGGTTCGTGGTACAATGGGCCTGTGATCGCTCGGATAGTGGGCCGGGCAGGTAAAAATGGTAGAAGAGAGTGTTACGAATGCCCCGACCGACCAAAGCGTTTAAACGACAGCGAATCAACGCCGCCTTGGCCTACAAGCGCGGTGAGAAGAAGGAAGCCTACGATCTTTGGGATAAGGCGGCCCAGGGAATGAAGGAACACCTTGCCAAGAAGCGTAACAAGAAAAAAGCCGCCGAAGACAAGCCCGCCGAGTCCTGATACTCCCCTCCGCGCCACGTTTATCGTTCCGGCTCGAACTTCGATGCCCATCCGCCGATAATATGGGTGGGTAGCGAAGGTTCTGGTTTCGTGACGGAGAGATCGAACGATGAGTCAATCGACGATGGGCATCGTGGTGGGCGGCGGACCCGCGCCGGGGATCAATGGGGTCATTGGCGCGGCCGCTATCGAAGCGATCAACAACGGGCTGAAGGTCCTCGGATTCTACGACGGCTTCGGCCACCTCGCTGGCGACGACTTCGATCCCCAGCGCGACGTCCGTGAGCTTCGCATCGCGGATACCAGTCGCATTCACTTCGACGGCGGGTCCGTCCTTCGTACGTCGCGCACCAGCCTGCTCGATTCCAAGAAGCTGAAAAGCTCCACCGTCGTCGCGCCTGATCCTGACAAAGTGAACCGCGTTCACGAGCGGCTGCGGTCGCTCGGCGTCACACACCTCCTGACCATCGGCGGCGACGACACCGCCCTGAGCGCCCGCTTCGTCGCCGAAGCCAGCGGCGGACGCATTCGCGTGGTGCATGTGCCCAAGACCATCGACAACGACCTGCCGCTGCCCGGCGACATTCCGACCTTCGGTTACGTCACTGCCCGGCACGAAGGCTCGCAGATCATCGCCAACCTGATGGAGGATTCGCGCACGACGCGCCGCTGGTACATCGTCGTGACGATGGGGCGCAACGCCGGGTTCCTCGCCCTGGGCATCGGAAAATCCGCCGGCGCGACGCTGACGCTGATTCCCGAGGAGTTTCCGCAATCAACGACCGTTCGCCATCTCGCCGACATCATCGAAGGCGCGATGCTCAAACGCCGAACGATGAACCGCGCCGACGGCGTCGTCGTGCTGGCCGAGGGGCTTGCCTACAAACTAGGTGACCGCGATGAGCTTTCCCGGCTTTTGGGAAAAGAAGTTCCCGTGGACGCCGCCGGCCATCCACGACTCGCCGAATTCCCCCTTGCGCAGATTCTCAAGGAGGAACTGCAGCGGCGCTTCGCATCGCGCGGCGATTCCGTCACGCTCGTCGCCCATGTGCTCGGCTATGAACTTCGCTGTGCCCGACCGACCACCTCGGACCTGGGCTACACGCGCGATCTCGGCCACGGCGGCGTCCGTCTGCTGCTCGACCAGAAGAACGGCCACAAGCCCGGCGTTATGGTCACCATTCAGGACGGCGAACTCGTCCCCGTCTCCTTCGAGGACATGGTCGATCCCCAGACCAATCGCACGCGCATCCGAACCGTGAATCTCGACAGCTACTCCTACAGCGTCGCCCGTGCCTACATGATTCGGCTTGAACAGGAGGACTTTTCCGACGCCGCATCCCTTCAGGCATTGGCCGAGCAGGCCCACATGACACCGGAGGAGTTCCGCTCACGGTTTGAGCACATTGTTGAAAACGACGCCCGCTGCTTCCGCGAATTCGCCTCCTGCGCCGGCGAACGCTAACCTCTCGGTATTGTCTCCACGTTCTTTACCGGCAAGTCCCCTTTGATTCAGCGGTCCGCTTTTGCTACCATATCAGCTTGAACTCGCCGCCGAATCCGGCGGCCAAGGAGCCTTCTCGCGAGTCGCGCCGAGCGCGACGGACGAATCGGCCTCGAAGGAACCTCGACATGGTGTCCATTCGCAACGTCGCGCGCGCCCAGCCCGGATTATTCAATCCAACGCGGTTCGTCCCCCTGACGCTTCCCGGACGAATGAATCAGTCCAAGGAGGTCGCCGCCTCGCACCGTTGTTCGTCCGATCCGCTGCCCATGACGATGGACGAAGCCCGCCGTCGCGGATGGGACGAAATCGACGTCGTCTTCATCACCGGCGATGCCTACATCGACCATCCGAGTTTCGCCACAGCCATCCTCGGCCGAGTGCTCGAAGCCTGCGGTTTCCGCGTCGGAATCGTCGCCCAACCCGATTGGCATTCGTGTGAACCGTGGAAAATTTTCGGCCGGCCAAGGCTCTTCTTCGCCGTCTCCGCGGGCAACATGGATTCGATGATCAACCATTACACGGCCAACAAAAAAGTGCGCAACGACGACGCCTATTCGCCCGGCGGACGCATCGGCTTGCGGCCTGATCGCGCCACGCTTGCCTACTGCCAGCGCGCCCGCGAAGCCTACAAAGGCGTGCCGATCATCGCCGGCGGCGTCGAAGCCAGCCTTCGCCGACTCGCCCACTACGACTACTGGAGCGACACGGTCAAACGCTCGATCCTGCTCGACGCCAAAGCCGACCTTGTCGCCTTCGGCATGGGTGAATCCGTCATCGTCGAAATCGCGCGTCGCCTCGCCGCCGGAGAATCCGTCCGCGATCTTCGCGACATGCGCGGCGTCGCCTACGCCCTCGGCGCATCCGAATCGACAATCGACAATCGCAAATCGAAAACCCTGACCGATGCCGTCGTTCTTCCATCCTTTGAAGAAGTCAAATCTGACAACCTCGCCTTCGCCGAAGCCACCCGCCTCATCCACCTCGAAACCAATCCCTACAACGCCCGCCCGCTCGTTCAGTTCCACGGCGACCAGGCCGTCGTCTGCAATCCGCCGCGATTGCCGGAATCGAAAGAATCAATGGATTTCTTCTACGACCTTCCCTACTCGCGCCTCCCGCATCCGAGTTACGCCGAACCGATCCCGGCGTTTCAGGTGGTAAGGGATTCCGTCACCATCATGCGCGGCTGCTTCGGCGGCTGCACCTACTGCTCGATCACCACCCACCAGGGCCGGATCATCCAGTCCCGCAGCAAGGAATCGATCGTCCGCGAGGTCGCTTGGATGGGAGCCGACAAGGACTTCAAAGGCGTGGTGAGCGACATCGGCGGTCCGACGGCCAACATGTACGAAATGCGCTGCGTCCGACCCGAGATCGAAGCCATCTGCCGCCGCTTGTCCTGCGTCCATCCGAAGGTCTGCCCGCTCCTCGGCACCGATCACGGCCCGCTCGTCGAGGTCATGCGCGAGACGCGCACTCAACCCGGCATTCGCAAGGTCTTCGTCGCCAGCGGCGTCCGCATGGACCTCGCGCGGCTGTCGCCCGAGTACATGCACGAACTCACCACCCATCACGTCGGCGGCCACCTTAAGGTCGCACAGGAACACAGCGACGCCACGACGCTCGCAATGATGAAACGCCCCGAACCGGGCACGTTTCAGGACTTCGATGAAAAGTTCCGCGCCGAATCCGCCAAGGCCGGAAAGAAGCAGTACCTCGTCCCCTATTTCATTTCCGCCCACCCCGGCAGCGACCTCGCCGCCATGATCGACCTCGCCGTCTTCCTCAAGAACAACGGCTACAAGCCCGAACAGGTGCAGGATTTCATCCCCGCGCCATTCGACATCGCCGCCTGCATGTACCACACCGGCCTCGACCCCATGACGAAAAAACCCGTCAAGGTTGCCAAGGGTCTTCGCGATCGCAAGCTGCAACGCGCACTGATGCAGTTCTTCAAACCCGAGAATTACTTCACGGTTCGAAAGGCGCTTCTCGAAGCCGGCCGCCGCGATCTCATCGGCGACGGCTGCGGCTGCCTGATCCCAGCCCATCCGCCAAAGGCCGCCATCGCCGCCCGCCGTCATAGCGCCGTGCTCGAATCCCGCGACGGCGACCATGTCCACTCCCGCCGCCGAACACCGGGCCAAGGCTACCGACCGGGCCGGAGGTCCGCGAAACGACGGACGAAATGACAGTATGATCGTTCTGGCTCAGTAACCCCGCCGCGAAAACTCCCATATGGCAAACACGACCAAATCCGCTGCAACATTGAGAAGCTCCTTAACGGAACGAACCAGGCTGGAACGCGTCGACGAAATGCTCGACCACCGGTTGGCCGCCGCGGCCATCCAAAACCGTGATCACATCGAAACGAACAGGACGATCGTCAGCGCGGGCGCGGAGAATGAAATATCGGGCGGCCTGGATGATCCGCTTTCGCTGACTCCAAAACACGGTGTGATCGGCGTCCTGCTCGGACTCAACGCTTCGTGACTTAACCTCGACGAAAACGATGGTCGCGCCCTGCGTGGCGATCAGATCAACCTCGCCGACCGGCGAGTCGTAGTTTTGAGAGATGATTCTGTAGCCTTGCCGCCGCAGGAACCGGGCGGCCTCACGCTCGCCGCGTGAACCCAGAACGTGCCGAACGTCGCTGTCAGCCTCAGGCCGACGCCGCCGCCAGTTCAGGCTCCGCAGCTTTCTTTTGGCCCAGCCGAAGTTCACGCAGTTTTCGAGCCTTGCCCAGACGCTCACGCAGGTAATACAGCTTCGCCCGTCGAACGCGTCCGCGACGCTTGATCTTTACGTCCAGCACGTTGGGCGAATGAACCAGAAACGTTCGCTCGACGCCCTCGTTGCCGACGATGCGCCGAACGGTGAACGCCTCGTTGATGCCTCGCGAACGCCGGGCAATCACCACGCCGTTGAAAACCTGCGTGCGTTCCTTTTCGCCTTCGACGATCCGCGTCAACACGTCGACCGTATCACCGATGTGAAACTCCGGCACGCTCGATTTCAGATAGCCCTTCTCGACGACCTCGATCAACGCATGGTGATTCATGACAGAAACTCCAATCCGACGGCAAGCCGCCGCGCTTCATCCGACTCGCCGTCGCTTAATACAATCGCCGACATCGCCCATTGTGGACGACGATAATAGCTCTACTCTTCGTTCTCCGGCCTATCCATCAGGTCCGGCCGTCGGTCCAGCGTCCGCCGAAGCGATTGCTCGCGCCGCCACGCCGCGATTTTTGCATGGTCCCCGGAGAGCAGTACCTCGGGAACCGTCATGCCGCGAAACTCACGCGGCCGCGTGTAATGTGGATAGTCCAGCGTTCCATCGCTGAACGACTCGCGAACCGCGGATTCGCCGTCGCCCAACGCGCCGGGCAGCAACCGCACGATCGCGTCGATCAGGACGATGGCCGCCGACTCGCCGCCGGACAACACATAATCGCCGATCGAAACCTCCCGGACTTCGACACCCTCGCGAATTCGCTCGTCGAATCCTTCGTAGTGCCCGCACAACACGATCAGCCATGGCGCAAGCGACAGTTCCGCGACCGTCGACTGTTTGAGCGGTTCGCCCTGCGGTGTCAGCAGAATCCGAACCGGCTTCTCCTCTTTCCCAGCTTCCAACGATGCCAGGGCGTCGAAGACCGGTTGGCACATCAGCACCATGCCGGGTCCGCCGCCGAACGGTCGGTCGTCTACCGACCGGTGACGACCTTGCGCAAAACCGCGTAAATCAGTGCAAACAACATCGACGATTCCACCTTCGATGGCCCGTCCGACAATGCTGGTCTTCAAGAACGGCTCAAACACGCCCGGAAAAAGCGTCAGCACGTCGATTCGCATGCGACTTGGCCGCGACGCTATTTCTTGCGAACCGCGACCCCTTGTTTTTCCAGGAGTTTGCGCACCGTATCGGTCGGCTGCGCGCCGACGCTCAGCCAATACTCCACACGATCACGATTCAGAGAGAACTGGAGTTCCGCGTTGCGGTTGAGCGGATCGTACTGACCGAGTTCCTCAATCACTTTCGTGTCGCGAGTCCGGCGACGATCCACGGCCGTCAGACGATAATGCGGCTGATGCCGACGACCATACCTCTTGAGCTTCAAGCGAACAGCCATTCCGACAGACCTCCGAGCGGGACGCGGCCCCGTGTTGCATTCCAATCCGGCGATTCCGATAGCCGGAGCCCGGCCAGTATACTGTCGAAGTCCATTCCCGCAAGAGTACAGCCGTTGGGAGAAGATTCAGCGGGTCCG
This sequence comes from uncultured Phycisphaera sp., assembly GCA_964486335.1. Lineage (GTDB taxonomy): Bacteria > Planctomycetota > Phycisphaerae > UBA1845 > UBA1845 > CAZAMB01. The sequence goes on from CAZAMB010000001.1 coordinate 286,750, forward strand.
TGACAGTTCCGGCGAGGAATCAATCCGAACCCGGAGCGCGAGCGACGGGCCTTGGTTCTCGCGACCTATCATCATTCAAGGCCCCGCGCTGGCGCTTGGCGTTCGGATGGGCGAAGCGCGCCGCCCGCCGAAAGTGTCACGGACACAGATTCAGCCGCGGAGCGGCATGACGCTAAAAAGAAAGCACCGCTCACCCGAAGGCGAAACGGTGCTTTCCGGAGGGGAAAGAAGCCTGGTACTGCTCATATTGGGGCCGAAAACGCCCCGTCCCTCTGTGATTTATACCCTCAACATGCCCATTCGGTTCCGTAACAGCCAAACAACCACGGCACCGATCTATCGGCAGAATCTATCGGCCACCTTTGGTTCGTCAAGTGAACAATTATAGACCTTTTTTCCAAAAAGTCGACCTGAAATCCGCAATTTTACCGGACATTACATTCTGCCTAACATTTGGAGAAGCCGCAGCCTTCGCAGGTCATGCATCCTTCGCTGAATCGGAGCATTCCCTGACAATCCGGACAGCGGACCTTGTACTGGGTCTGCTGCCAACCGATGCCCTGAGCGTCAAATCGCGATGGCGGCGCTGTCGCGGCAGGTCGCGCCACGGCGGGCTTATTGCCGTTTCCGTGGGAACCATGTCCGTTTCCATTGCCGTTTCCGCTGCCGTTGGACTTGGGAGCGGCTTTCAAGCGCCCTGCGGCGTCTGCCTCCACTTCGCCATAAAGGAGCGCACGAAGACCGCAATCCTTCTTGGCACGCATGTACTTCTGCAGACCGCGAGCCAGCCCGTCACCCAGGCTCATGATTTTGCCTTCCTTGGTGGAGACCTGAAGGCTCGATCCGATGGAATGAAGCTGATTGATGACGTGGTCCAGAGTACCGCCGGAGCGCAACCACAGACTGATCATCCGGCAAATGGCTTCCAAATCGCTGTTGGCCAGATCGCCGCCCTTGCCGAGCTGAGCGAACACTTCCATTTCGCGTTCGGCGCGAGGATCGACCGTGATGTTGATGTGCATGTTGCCGAACGGGGTCAACTGCCGGACGCGAATGCCGCTGGTGATTTCCGGAAGCGTCGCCGGTTCAAGCGGCTTGTGCGCGGCCCCTTCGATGGGGGCGGCGGACTTGGACTGGGTCTTGTCGCTGGCTTTAAGCGCCATCGGCTGGTGCTCGCGACAACCGTTGCGATACACCGTCACGCCCTTGCAGCGCATGTCGTAGGCCATTCGGTAAATCTGATCGACCTCGTCAACCGTCGCCGCTTCGGGGAAGTTGATGGTCTTTGAAATCGACGCATCGCAATGTCGCTGAAAAGCGGCCTGCATGCGCATGTGCCACTCGGGCGAGATGTCGTGCGCGCACACGAACACCTGCTTGACGGCGTCGGGCACCTCGGGAATACCAGCGAGGGTGCCGTCCGTGGCAATCCGCTCCATCAACCCCTCGCTAAAAAAGCCGTGCTGACGAGCCTCGGCTTCGAAAATCGGATTGATCTCGACCATCGGTCCCTGCCCTTCCGATTGTCCACGAAGGACGTTTCGGAAGAAGGCTAGGCTGTACATCGGTTCGATCCCGCCGGAGCAGCCCGCGATGATGCTGATCGTTCCGGTCGGGGCGACCGTCGTGCAGGTCGCGTTGCGCATCGGGCGATGAAACTTCGTATCATACAGACTGCCTTTCCAGTTCGGAAAGCAGCCTCGCTCAATCGCCAGTTTTTCGCTGTATTGGTGCGACTCTTCATCGACGAACTTCATGAACCGCTCGCCCCAGAAAACACCCTCGTGGCTGTTGTAGGGCACGCCCATCTTGTAGAGCGCGTCGGCGAATCCCATGATGCCCAGGCCGATCTTGCGATTGGCCTTGCAAATGTCGGTGATCTCTTGCAGCGGATAACGGTTCACATCGATGATGTTGTCGAGAAAACGTGTGGTTTCGTGAACGCAATCGCGCAGGCCGTCCCAATCGACCGAGGCCTCGCTTCCGGACTCCCCGCCGGTGACGAATTCGGCCAAGTTGATGCTGCCGAGGTTGCACGCTTCGTAAGGCAGAAGCGGCTGCTCTCCGCACGGATTGGTCGCCTCCATCCGGCCGATGTGCGGCGTCGGATTGTGCTCGTTGATGCGATCGATGTAGACGACGCCCGGTTCGCCGGTGCGATGGGCGTTGCGCAGAATGATGTTCCAGATGTCCGCGCAGGTGTAGAACTCGCCCTGCGGCATCGGCTCGCCCTCGCGGATCTCCACAAGCGATCGAATGTCGTACTTCCAGATTTCAAGATTCTTGGGAAGCAGATAGGTCCGCCCGGTTCGCGGATTGCGCACCACGTGCGGCCCTTGAGCATCGCGAGTGAATTGCTCCATCCACGCGTCGGGAACTTTGACCGAAATGTTGTAATTCGTGAACTGGCTCAGGTCTTCCTTGGCATGGAGAAACTTCAGAATGTCGGGATGATGGATGTACATCATGCCCATGTTCGCGCCGCGACGAAATGCGCCCTGCTGGATGGCGTTGGTCGCTTCGCTGAACGCTCGCCAGAAGGAAATCGGACCGCTCGTCGTGCCGCCGCTGCTGCTGATGTAATCGCCGGTGGGGCGCAGTTCATCAAAGGCGAAGCCGGTTCCGCCACCGGCTTTCTGGATCAGGGCCGTGTGCTTGATGGAGTCGAAAATCTCGTTGATGCTGTCCCGAACCGGGAGCACGAAGCACGCGCTCAGCATGCCCATCTCGCGCCCCGCATTCATCAGCGTCGGGCTGTTGGGCATGAACCGGCGACTGACCATCAACGTGAAGAATCGGTCCTCCCACTCGCCGCGGACTCGCGGGTCGGAACTGTAGAGCGTTTCAGCTTCGGCGACCGCGCTGGCAACCCGCCGAAACAGCTCGTCCGGTGTCTCCGTATACCGGCCTTCCTCGTCCTTCTTCAGGTACCGCGCCCGAAGAACCCGCACGGCATTTTCCGAAAAACCGAGCCTCGACTGCCGTGTGTCATCCGTAACACCCAAACCACGATCCTTGACCACCATTTCCGCCATGAGTACGCCACGCCTCCACCGGCGCAAAACGCCGGACAAGTGAACAAAAAATATCCTTTAGCTGCTTAAGATTGGCAAGTTCCGGATGCAATCCGAACAGCCGCCGGCCTCGCCATTGGACCGGGTCGTTTCAGGGTTCGCGAAGCTGGAAACTTGAACGCTAACACCCATGATGGGGCCTCGCCGCGATTGCTGGATACCGGATCAGCATCCTATCTTGATTATCGGCTCTCGTCAACAGAAAAACACCATATATTGTACATCGATTTTGTACGTAACACAAGTTAATGTGCGATCGGAGTTTACGAAGGATTTTACAGAATCATTCACAAGGGCCATCCTAGCACCATCGAACCAATTCACAGGCGATCTGCCCTCAACTTACGAACGCGATTAGGCAAGAAAGTCTGACTATTGCACTGATTGCGTTAAGCGGTACGAACAAAAATCCTTGGACACGTTATTGCGGGTTAGTTATTCGACGGTTTAAGGGCGGGAAAACGTCACATGCGGTGTTCAATTCAACGCTTCTGCCCGACAAAAACCAAATCCGTCGAGGTTTCGATACTGAATGGCGTTTTCGTGTAATCGCCCCATACGGCGACGCAATCCACGCCCTGTTCAGCCAACCACAATCGAAGTTCGCTTTCGGTGACAGGATAGAGTGTTCCCGATTGGGCGCGTTGGTGCCAGCCGTTGTCACTCCAGAGCGTGATGTTGGTGACCTGGACGAGGTCTTCCATGAAATGGAACTGTCGAACTGAGACATATTCGCGCCCGTCCATCTTGCTGATGCGCGGGCCGTTGACGCACGGAATCTCCTTTCGCATCTTTTCGAAATTGAGGACCTGAATCAGCATTTTTCCGCCGGAACGCAGGCATTTCGAGCTTTGTTCGATCGCGGTGCGAACGGCCTGGCGTGATCCCGCGGCAGCGAGGGAATTGCCCTGGCAATACAACCCATCAAACCCGGTTCCGACGGCTCGGTGCATCGCCGCGTATGTCGATTCGACGAGTCGAACGGAGGCACCATCGCGAGCGGCTGTCTCTTGCGCCAAGGCAAGCATGGCCGGTCCGGCGTCTATACCAACTACTTTGTAGCCTTGTTTGGCAAGGGCGGATGCCTGATGCCCGGTGCCGCAACCCATGTCGATGATGCCGCCGGGTCCGGGCGGACCAAAAAGACCGACGAGCACCGGGATTTCTCTTTCTAAACGTGCGGTCCAATTGATGGATCGATCATACCAGCGAGCCCCTTCCTCGGACCCCCATGGGGGATGGGCCATAGGTTGATTCGTGGGGTACGTCATTGCCGTATTCTCTCCAGAAGGTGGAAAGGTGACAATCGCATTGAAACGGCGACCAGTGAGGCGACAACCTCTTACAGAATGATGTTCTTGACAATTGCCAAATGTCAGAAGTATATTCTTTACATATGAGTATTGAGAGTACAATCGACGCAACGGATCGCGAAATACTGGCAATTCTTCAGGAAAACGCCAGAACAACGAACGCGGACATCGCGCGGCGAGTCAACATGGCGCCGTCGGCGGTGCTTGAACGAATCCGAAAACTTGAAGAACGCGGGATCATCCGCGGATATGCGGCGATTCTCAGCCCGAGCGCTTTGGGTTTGGGCTTGTTGGCCTACGTCGCGGTGCGTTCGGAGGGCGGGGTATGGCAGGGGGATTTCGCGGCGACGTTGAGCCAGGTCCCCGAAGTTCAGGAGGTTCACCATATCGCCGGCGATGATTGTTTTCTGGTGAAAGTAAGGACAAGCGACACAGGCGCTTTGGGTGAATTGTTGCGCGATCGAATCGGAGCGCTGCCGTCCGTTCGCTCGACGCGCACGACCGTTGTTCTGGAGACGGTGAAGGAATCGTCGCAATTGCCGATCGGGGAACGCAACCCGCCGGGGAAGAATGCATGATGACCCCATCCAAGAGTTCAACGCCGACGTTGCTGGGCGTGGCGGCGGCGTTTGCGGCGATCTACCTCATCTGGGGATCGACGTACCTGGCGATCAAGTACGCGGTCGAGACGGTTCCGCCGTTTCTCATGGCGGGAACGCGATTCCTGGTGGCCGGATCGATCATGTTCGCGTGGCTGCGATTTCGGGGCGGGGAGCGTCCGACGATGATTCACTGGCGGTCGGCCGCCATCATCGGCGGGCTGCTTCTGCTTGGCGGCAACGGCGGCGTGGTTTGGGCCGAACAAACCGTGCCATCAGGTGTCACTGCTCTGTTGATCACGACGGTTCCGATCTGGATGGTGCTGATCGAGTGGCTTCGGCGTGGGGGCGTCCGCCCCGAATGGTCGGTGGCGGGGGGCGTGCTGCTCGGTGTTGGCGGCGTCGTCGTGCTGGTTAGCTCGAACGATCTTGGAGGCGGCGTGCCGTTCAACCGGCTTGGGGCGCTGGTCCTTGTACTGGCGTCGCTCTCGTGGTCGCTCGGCTCGATCTACTCTCGAAGTGCGCCGCTTCCGCAGTCGCCCCTGTTGCTGACCGCAATGGAGATGTTGTGCGGCGGAGGACTGTTGCTGCTAGCCGGGCTGGTCAGCGGTGAATGGTCGCGGCTGGACGTTGGCGGCATCACGGTGCTTTCCGTGCTATCACTCGCTTACCTCATCGTTTTTGGGTCGTTGATTGCCTTCAGTTCCTATGTGTGGCTGCTGAAGGTGAGCACGCCGGCGCGCGTCTCGACCTATGCCTTTGTCAACCCGATGGTTGCGGTTCTGTTGGGCGTGCTGGTGGCCGGCGAACCGTTCGGCGGACGGACGCTCGCGGCAACGGTGATCATCATCGGGGCCGTTGTGCTGATCACGACGAAGGCCCGGCGTGCAAAGGCTCCGCCCAATATCGTTCCCGACTCGAAGCCGACAGGCGAATCGGAAGCGCCGTCGCGGTGCGCGGTGATTTCGACCGCACAGGCGGCGTGTGCCGACTGAGGCCCCTTTCGAGAGCGATCTCGGCTATCACCGCGCGTGTTCAACCCCCCTATGTCCCCCCTTGGCAAGGGGGGAGGCGATGCGCGGATACGCCGCAAAACAACCGAGAACGTTCCAAGTTGGAACGCAGAATAATCCACTCAATCGGCACGCGCCGAAACATGAAATCCGTGGATTTTTCTTCGTTCCGAGGCCGCGCGGGCTAAAGCCCGCGGCTCACGATGGCTTTTTCTCTCTGCGTCTGTACCTCGAACGGGGGCACGATCCTTATTTCGTTGCGGTCCAATTGGCGATGGGCGTCGGGTCGTTGCCTTCAGCATACTGGCCGGTGATCTGGCCGGTCTGGGCATCCGCCGTGCCGGTGTAGATTCCGCGGTTAAAGCCAAGTCGTTCCGGAGCGTCGTCCTGGAACTGAACGTTGCCATTGGCGTCGACCGTTCCGGTCAGCGTGAAGTTCCCTGTTTGCGCCCAAGTGCTGGTTCCGGTGATGTTCCCGTTCTGATCCACGGTGATCGTGAAGCTGTGCACCGCGTTTGCAGGGGTTTGAATGCCGCCGCCATAGGTACCGGCGAAATCGGCCGCGGTCTGCTGGCCGCCACCTCCGCCACCGCCGCCACCACCACCGGCGACGAACGGCGGTGGGAGTTCAAAACCCTGGAGGGCACTTGAGCCAAAGAGGCTGATCATCTCGGCGATGTACTTGGCGTGCACGCCGAAGTTGTTGCTCGCGGCGGCTTGTCGCTGCGTTTCGATTTCGCCGTTTTGTCCGACGGCCAATACGATTTTAACCGTTCCGGCGTTGTTGGTTGCCACGATTTTTCCGCATCGCAGGATGGCCGATCCGCTGGTTCCCGGCGTGGTGGGCGCCTGATGCTGGAGGAAGTCGATGTTGTCGGGGGTAATGGCGGACTGATCGTAATTGCGCAGGGCGGTAATGGTTCCCGTGAGGCCGGTGGCTTGCGGGACCGTGCCCGGAACGACGGGGATGATCTCGTCGACGTCGCCGGGGAATCCGGCCAGTTGAATGGCGTCACCGCGGGCCAGCGTTTCCAATTCCGTCGTGGAAGCGAGCGTGAGCTTGCTGGGGAGGAGTTCCTGCGACGTAAACAAGCCGACGTCCGGTGAGCCGACCGGGTTTCCCGTGTATTCCGGGTGGGTTAAGGCGCGGAGCAGCGTCACAATGGTCCCGGTTCCCGATTGAACGGCCAAAACGCGCTTCACATTGATTCCGGTCAGTCCGTTGAAGAACTCGGTGACGTGGGCGTTGGTGGCAAGCAGTCGGTCGCCCACGGCGAAGGCGGTCCCCAAGGTGCTGTAGCCCAAGTCATTGGCGTTGGGACCGGTTTGAACTTCGAGGACGACGGCGTAGGTGGCGGCATCGAGGGTCCGCAAGGCGTCGCGCTCGGCCGGGCAATCGGTCACCCCAGGGACAACAGCCCCGGGGCAGCCCGCAAGGAGGGTCAAGCCGCCAATGAAACAACCAATCAGTATGCCCTCGAACTTCCGTACCATATGCTTGAATCCTCTCTTGTCAGGATGGGACGATTTGTCCCTCCTCGATTCGTTTCCAAAGTCTGATCGAACCCGAACACCAACCCAGGCGGCGGACCGCCTGATCCAATTGGGCCGGATTATTCCGCGAAGTGCGGGTTGTTGCAACCGATGAATCGGCGGGACGAGTGACAGGATTACACAATCCATACCTTCGGGCCTCGCACGGACCTTGCTAGGATCAGTTGTCCAAGAGTGCTTGGGCGGGCCGATAGGGAGGTCGGTTTCCGGACATTGACCGGTCACGGAGGGCAACTCGCTGTTTTCGTTCGCCGTGAGGATCCATGCTTCACCGCAGTTCCATTCTCGTCGTCGCGCTGCTTTTGTTCTCGATGTCCCGGTCGTCGGCGCAAGCCGAATTGCCCCCGCTGATTCCGCGTGAGGTTTTTTTCGGCAATCCGGACCGGACCAACCCGCAGATTTCACCGGATGGAAAGCGGCTGGCGTACCTTGCGGCGGACGAGGGTGTGCTGAATGTCTGGATCCGAACGGTCGGTCGAACGGATGATCGCGTGGTGACGCGGGACCGCAAGCGCGGCATTCGCATGTATTTCTGGGCCCCGAACAACGAACAGATTCTGTACATTCAGGACAAGGACGGCGACGAGAACTGGCGGTTGTACGCGGTGAGCATCAAGACGAATGTCGAACGTGATCTCACGCCGTTTGATAACGTTCAGGCGCGAATTGAAGCGGTGGATCTGAAGTTTCGAAACGAGATCCTGATTTCGCTCAATAAGCGCGATGCCCGGCTTCACGACGTGTATCGAATCAACGTCGTGACCGGTGCGATGAGGCAAGTTGCGCAGAACGACCAGGACTTCATCGGCTGGGTCGCGGACCACGACTTTCGCGTTCGCGCGGGGGCGAAGATGGCCGAGGACGGCGGCATCGCGCTTTGGGGTCGAGAAGACGACGCCACGGCCTGGAAGAAGCTGATTCACTGGGGGCCGGAGGATGCGCTCACCAGCGGACCGGTGGGGTTTACGCCCGATGGGAAAGGGATTTTTCTCATCAGCAGCGTGGGAAGCGAAACGGGTGAACTTCGCTCGTTTGACCTGGCGTCGGCCAAGGAGAAAACGCTGGCCTCGGACAAGCAGTCGGACGTCACCGACCTCCTGATTCATCCGACGACGTACGCGATTCAGGCGGTGGCGTTTAACAAGACGCGGCTTTCATGGACGGTGCTCGACGCGAACATCGTCGATGATTTCAAAGCGCTGGCGGCGGTGCGGGATGGGGACTTCAAGGTGCTCAACCGGGACCGGGCGGACAAAACCTGGCTGGTCTACTACGAGGTCGATGACGGTCCTGTTTATTACTATGCCTATGACCGGTCGGCGAAGAAAGCGGAGTTTCTTTTCTCGAACCGGTCCGCGCTGGAGAAGCTCACGCTGGCCAAGATGAAGCCCGTGGAGTTCAAGGCGAGAGACGGCCTGGCGCTTCATGGGTATTTGACGACACCGCCGGGCGTGGAACCGAAGAACCTGCCGATGGTGCTGAGCGTGCATGGTGGCCCGTGGGCGCGGGACAACTGGGGATTTGACGGGGCGGTGCAGTGGCTGGCGAATCGTGGTTACGCGGTGCTGCAAATCAACTTTCGAGGGTCGACGGGGTACGGAAAGGCGTTCATCAATGCGGCCAATCGGGAGTGGGGCGGGAAGATGCACGACGACCTGGTCGATGGTGTGACGTGGGCGATCGCGGAGGGGGTGGCCGATCCGAAGCGGGTCGGCATTTTCGGCGGTTCGTATGGCGGCTATGCGACACTAGTGGGGTTGACGTTCACGCCGGATCTGTTTGCGTGCGGGGTCGATATTGTCGGGCCGAGCAACCTCATTACGTTTCAGGAGACGATTCCGCCCTATTGGAAACCGCTCGAACCGATCCTTTGGCAGCGCGTCGGGCACCCGGTTGAGGACGCGGAGTTTCTCAAATCACGGTCGCCGCTGTTTCATGTGGATCGAATCGTTCGGCCGTTATTGATCGCGCAGGGAGCGAACGATCCGCGAGTCAAAAAGTCCGAGTCGCTTCAGATGGTCGAGGCGCTGAAGAAGGCGGGCAAGACGGTGGAGTATGTTGAGTATGCCGACGAGGGACACGGCTTTGCGCGTCCCGAAAACCGACTGAATTTTTTCGGCAAGGCGGAGCGATTTCTGGCCGAGCACCTTGGGGGGCGATGCCAGGAGGAATCAGTCATTCCGCCGGCTTCGTCCGAAAAGTCGAATTGATTGAAGGAGCCGACCGAACTCGATCAGCATCGATTCGACGGTAGCTCACCTTCATCAACTTCAAATGTTGCCGGCGATCAACGTCGTGGAATAATCGAACCACCCATTCGTACCACGCATTCGAGAACTTCATCTCGAAAAACTCAATTCTCTCCATTTTACTGAGAAGACTATAGGACATTTCAATCGGCTTCAGCATTTCGGCACGCGATTGGCTCCATGATCTGAGCCGGAGCAAATCGAGGTGCCCCGGCGAGGGGGAGAGCGTGCAGCTTCGCGGGTCTTTTCGTTGTTTGCGCATGTTTGCTTCGAGTATCGCGGCGGCGACTGTCGCGGCATCAGGATGCTGCGCGACCGCACCGGTTGCCACGCCCGATCCGATCCGTCAATCGAATATCGTCTTTAATCCGATCGATTCACAATTGGCGTCGACGAACGTCGTTCGCGCGGACTGGCCGACGACGTATCTTGAATTCACGACGCGCGACGAGACGGCCTACAGCGAACGCATCATCGACATACAGGGTCGGCGACACGGATTCGGCGAGGATTATCTTTATCGGCGGTTTGAGTCGTCGCGCGACGGCGTCGGGCGCCGCTGATTTCCCTTTGCATCGAATGAATTGACCCGGCATTCCATCGGGTTGCATTCCACTTCCATTGTTTCGACTTCGGGTGGGTCCTACAATGTTGGCGAGAGGACCGACCCATGAACGCCGATTCACTCCAACCGCAGACGCAGGACGCCGACTCCGCGACGTCGGAGTTTGACGACGACGCCCCGTCCGGACAGCACGCCGTCGAAATCGCGGCGCGCGCCGGGTTCGGGCCGCTCAGCCCGCTGGCCAAGCAAGTCTGGCATGGCGAGGCCGTTCCCTGCGTGTCGTGCGGGCAGCTTGTTCGTCGCGGCGACGGCGAGTGCGACCAATGCGGGCAGGACCTTTCGGACGACATGATCGACAAGATGCGGGCGCACGCCGGGCCGTGGTTTGTGCTGGAACATGTGCGACCATTTCCGGGCGTTTCACTGGAGCGGATCGTCCGGCAGATTCGTCGAGGGCTGATCGGAGAGACGTCGATCGTTCGCGGTCCGTCGACCGATTATCAGTGGCGGTTCGCGGTGGAAGCGCCGGGACTTTGTCGATACTTCGGGCGTTGCTGGCATTGTCATCAGCAAGTCGTGCAGACGGACAATTACTGCCGTCACTGTTTGTCCTTCCTTTCGTTTGAGCGACCCCGATTGGCGACTCCGGTCGCGCCATCAGCACCGCGACCGCCGAGCGCTCCCTCGTTGGTTGGACAGGAGCGGCCGCTGGTTTCGGCGGAAGTTTCCGCGCGCGGGACGCACGAACCAGTCGGTGGTCTGAGTTCACCAAGAATGGGGGGTTCTCCGCCGGCCGGTGGCAGAGCGACTTCGGCGGCGAGTGGCAGTCCCCAAGACGAATCGGCGGCCGGTGAGCACGCCATGTCGGAGCATTCGCCGGACCTTGCCCGGCTTTCGGCCGCGGCGCGACGGGCGCGACGAACACACACTGTCACGGAATGGGATGAGCCTCCCCGCTTCGCGGGAATTCGCGCGACGTGGATCGCGGCCGCGCTGATGATTGTCGCGGTGGTCGTGCTGCTGATGGTCAGTCGGACGCGCAGCGAACGGTCGCTTTCCGCACCGCCGGCACCCGTGCTTCCCGCTGCGTCGCCGCCGCCCGTGCTCCTGCCGGCGCCGACCGAGGATTCGGGAAGCCCGCCCTTGACCGTGGAATCTCCCGAGACAATTCGGCCCTAAGGCACTACCAGTGCCGATGTAGCGAATGACTCGTCCAACTTTTCGAGAGGCCGCGCGAACTGAAGTTCGCGGCTCGCGACGACCGGATTGGAATTGCGCTAGGTTCCATTGATCTGCCGGGGTGAACGCTCGCGAATGATGGCCACGACTTCGGAGATGCGGGCAAGTTCGTAAAGAATGCCGCGATGCTGCTGGTGAAAATGGCAATATCGAATGTCCATTTGCTCCAGCGTTTCGTTTTCGCCGGGTGAAATGGACCATTGCTTGTCGGGGATGCGGAACTCGTCGAGAATCCGAAGCAGGCGGACGCGGGTCTTGCCCTGGTCCGCGGAATACACGATCTGAATGTTGGAATGTCGGCATGGGCCGAGAACGAGGTCCTCGATCCATTGAACGGCTGTCAGAACGCCCACGACGACCAGCGTGAGCACCGTGCCCGCCACGGCATATCCTCCGCCGACCAACATTCCGATGGCCGCGGCGGTCCAGATGGTGGCGCCGGTTGTCAGCCCGACGACGGTACCGCGATGTTGAAGGATCGCTCCCGCGCCGAGAAACCCGACGCCGGTCACGACCTGGGCAGCGATGCGGGTCCGATCGGCAAATGCGCCGGCGATGAGAATCGAAGCCAGGGTAAACAGCGTGCTTCCGACGCAAATCAGGGTGATGGTGCGCAAGCCTGCGGGCTTCTGTTTCGATTCGCGTTCGGCCCCGATGAGCAATCCGCAGCAAACGGAGCAAAGGACGAGGATGATTCCCGACCAGTGTGACTCCATGACGAGATGGAGATCGCCGAGATAAGGCCAAATGCGTTCAAACATGTCCTGTCCACCTACCGTTGTCCGACCGATCCGAAGCACCGGCAATCGACCTACTATTTATCGTCGTTTTGGACACCGTGGTTGCATCGACTTTTGGGCCTTCCCGTGAATGCGGCGTCAGGATACGACGGATAACGAAGCGAGATTCGATTCTGGCTTGGACGACGCAGCAGACGAGGCGTTGCTGAAACGGACGGTGTATTCCTCGCCTTCGACGCGCCACGTGTCGCTGTCACGAAGGACCCGTCGGTAGAGTGAATCCCGTTCAACCGGCGTGCAGCCCGCTTCGACCATCATCCGCTTCAACTGATCGACGGTGAGTTCCTGATGGGTCGTCCCCCCGCCTTCACGCTTGGTGATATCGTAGTAGACCACGGTTCCGTCGAGGTCGTCCACGCCCCAATTGAGCGAAACCTGAGCGAGCTTGGGGGTCTGCATGATCCAAAAAGCCTTGATGTGCGGGATGTTCGGGCACATCAGCCGGGCGAGCGCCAGCGTTCGCAGGTCGTCGAGTCCGTTGGGTCCTGGGAGGTGCTGCAATTCGCTGCCGTCGGGCACGAACGAAAGCGGAATGACGCAATTGAAATGTGCGCGTCGTGAGCGGAGGCTCTCGGCCTGGTGCTCGCGGAGTTTGATCAAATGTCCGATGCGCTCGGCGGGAGTCTCGACGTGACCGTAGAGCATGGTCGCGTTGGTGAAAATGCCGAGGTCGTGGGCCGTGCGATGGACTTCGAACCACTCGGCCTCACCGACTTTGGTTTTGAAGGCTTCGTCATGCACGCGATCGTCGAAGATTTCGGCTCCACCGCCGGGCAGGCTGTCGAGTCCGGCATTGCGCAGCTTGGTCAGGACATCGGCGATGGACAGTCGCGGCTTTGCGATCCTGGTGAAATGGATGATTTCGATGGCGGTGAAGGCCTTGATGTGCATGTGCGGGCAGGCTTCGCGAATCGCGGCGCACATGTCGGTGTAATAGTCAAAGTGGAGTCGCGGGTGGAGTCCGCCGACGATGTGGACTTCGGTCGCGCCGCAGGCGTAGGCAGCTTTGGCCCGTTCGGTGATTTGCTCCAAGGTGAGTTCATAGCCGCCGCCGCCGATTTCGGAATCGTGGCGAAACGTCATGCCGCCCGGCGGCTCTGCGCCGGAAGACTCCGGACGACCCTTTGGATAGGGTCGATAGAACGAGCAGAATTTGCAACGCAACACGCAGTAATTCGAGTAGTTGATGTGGCGATTGATGTTGTAGTAGGCGTTGCGCCCGTGCAGTCGTTCGCGCACGGAGTTGGCCAACTCGCCGAGCGTAAAGATGTCGGGACTCTCAAAGAGTCGAAGGCCGTCCGCGAGGGAGAGCCATTCCTGGCATTCCACGCGTTGGCGGATTTCGCTCAATGACAGTGAATCGCTTGCGTTCATGCTTCAGGCTCCACGCCCGGGGATTATACGCTTGAACGGTTCGTGCCCAAGACATGGCAATTTTTTTGAAAGCAAGAACATTCCCCTTTGGGGAGATGCGGTCGGACCGACTCGGCACTAGGGCGATTGGAGCGACCTGAGGAAGCGAAAGTCAAAGATGCCCGTGTTGTGTCCGTCGGACCAGTCAAACTGGATCGCATAGGTTCCGACGAGGCGGGCGTTCACGACGCGAATCCCGCTTGGATCGGATCGCAGGATTCGCAGCGGGTTTTTTCCCTGTTGCTCGCGATCGGTGCGGCAGGTTGCACAGGGGCATACTCGTCGCAAATCGGCGAGACCGAATTCACTACGGCGGCCGTCTTTCCATTCGATGAACAGTTTCTGCTCGGCGATTTTGACTTTCAGGTCGGCGGGAGTCGCGGCGTCATTGTACGGACCTCGCGCTTCGCCGCGCGAGGCCGTTCCGTAAGGTGACGATTCCTCAGCGGGCATAGAGCAACACCTCCGATTCGATCAAGTCCGTCCGTCGCTCGCGACGAAATCGAAGTTCAACGGGATCGCTCGAAACAACCTGCGCAAGGAGACGCCCCATCATGTCCACGTCGCTCAGTGAGAACGATCCGATGGCCACGAGGAGGTCGCCGGGACGCAGTCCCGCGCGATCCGCGGGGCTTCGCGGTTCGACGCCCAGAATGATCACCCCGCCCGGTCGTCGCAGCAGGAATCGGCGAGCCACGTCCTCGCGCGCATCCTCTATGGATAGTCCGAGTCGCTCGCGCGCGAGGCGCTTGCCGTCGGGCTTGGGCACCGCGTCGAGCGTGCATCGGGTTTCCACGACTTGGCCGCCGCGAGTGAGTCGCAACGTGATCTCTTCGCCGGCATTTCGTTCCAGCATGGCGACCAGAAAATCCACCGTATTTCGCGGGGCCTCCCCATTCACGGCGGCAATGACATCGCCAACCTGCACTCCCGCGCGATCGGCGGGTCCGCCGCTTCGAACATCGCGCACCGTCGGGGGATCGGCGCCGCCGACCTGGAAACCCGAGACCACTTTGTTGAGTTTTTCGCAGTCCAGCATGGGCGGGAGGATTTCTCGAAGCTGATCGACGGGGATCGCGAACCCGATGTTCTGGGCGTCGCCGCGAATGGCCGTGTTGATACCGATCAGTTCGCCGAGGACGTTGAGCAGCGGTCCGCCGGAGTTTCCCGGATTGATGCTCGCGTCGGTCTGAATCAAGTCTCGATAAACCAGACGACCGCGAATCTCCAATTCACGGTGCAGGGCGCTCAGGACACCGACCGTAACGGTGTTGTGCAGCCCGACCGGGTTACCGACGGCGATCGTCTGCTCACCGATCATCAGGTCGGCGCTGTGGCCGAGCCGCATCGGCTTGAGCGGTTTCTTCGCGTCGACCTTGATGACGGCGAGATCGAGCTTTGTATCGCGTCCGATGACCTTGGCTTCGTATTCCGTGCCGTCGGCGAGGGTGACGCCGAGTTGGGCGGCGGTGGAAATGACATGGGCGTTGGTGGCAATGTATCCATCGGGGTGGAGGATGAACCCGCTGCCGACGCTGCGTTCGTTTCGAGTGGATGGAAACGGGAAGACTTCTCCGAAAAGGTTCATTCCCCATTGCTGGACTTCGATCGTGCCGACGGCGGTGATGTTGACGACGGAATCCCGAACTTGTTCATAGGCGTCCACGACCGGGGTCCTTCGCCGCAGCCGGTCCGCCGCTTCGTCGGCGTAAGCCCAGGAAACCGGCAGACAAGGCAACAGGAGACCCATCAGGCCGATCTGAATATGCATGAAACGGTGATTCCACGGCATGTCGGGTTTACCCCAAGACGTTGCGAGTCGCTCCAGAAAAACGTCCCCCGCCGGGGGATTCGTCATTGTCGCCACGCCGTCCCGGCGCTCGACCATCCGGCACCGTCGGATTTTACTCGTTTGGGCCGGCGAATCGAGCGCCGACGAGCACGCCGCCATAGTCAAGCGACGGGGCGGTCATGGCGGGAACTTCGGAGCGCTCGACGGTCCTGCGGCGAACTTCGCGAGCTGATTGTGCCGCACCCACAAGATGTTCCTCAAAAAACCCGACCATCCGGCGAGCATATTCCGAGGACGCCGCCTTAATGGATTGATTGTGCTTCGCTCCGGGAACAATCCAAAGGGATTTTGGACCGTGGGCCAATTCATAAAGCGTTTGGCAATGTGAATACGGAATATAGCTGTCCTTCTCGCCGTGAATGAACAGAATCGGCTTGCGTCCCATCCGCACGATGGCTTTGCGAACGGAAGGAAAACGGCATCCGAAACGACGGGAATACTCGTGCATCAGCAGCCAGCGCAAGAATCGCCAAAACACGGCGGGATGATTGCGGGCAATGACGCGAATCCGAGCGAAAGCGGGAGCAAACCTACGCATGAAGAACTCGAGAGCGAGGTCGCTGCTATAGGCCCCGTCGGCGACGATCGCCTGCACCAGGTCATTCTTCCCTGCCGCCAAGATCGCTGCGCATGCTCCCCGCGACAGGCCGTAGAGGCCGATGCGGCATCGGCTGTTGATTCGGCGCAGATGCGATTCGACGAATTTGATCGCACCGCGCATGTCCGCCGTTTCGCGGTCGGTGGGCCACTGTCGCGGGCGGTACTCCGATTCGGAGGACGAGTTTCCATGTCCTCGAAAGTCAAACGCAAGCACGTCGAAATCAGCCTCCAGCAGCGATCGACAATAGCGCAGGCAACTGGATCGATCACTGCCGAATTCGTGGGCGAAGATGACGATCCCTTTCCCCGTTCCCCACTCGCGCGGAGGTCCGCCCTTGTCGGAAGTCAACAGGACCCCCTCCAATTCCCAGCCGTCGGTTGCCTGAAACCGGATGATGCTGCCCTTGAGCGGAGCGTTCTCGCCGTTGCCGTTCTCATGAAACAAGGCCTGGTCGTCCACCACTTTGATGATGAGACAAATGTACTTGCGGAGGATCGCCGCGATGTAGACAATGAGCAGCGCAGCGGCGACGGCGATCAAGCCGGTCATGCTCGCGGACGCAGCCCAATTAGGCCAAGACAACGCCACCACTTGATGACCCCAAACGAGCGGTAACCAAACCAACCCTACGGAAAGAGCCCGCTGAACGGACTCACCACAATTCGACCAAATGAAACCAACCCGCGCCCACGGGAAGCATTCGAGATAACCGTCGTCAAGCCAACCTCGAAACGGCAACGATGTTTACCGATCGGATGCCTCAACCGCAAGTCTTTAGTTGCACTTTTTTCCCGCCGGAATCGGCCTTGTTTGCCGCAAACCGTTTCAGGCGGCCGGGAACCTCGGCGCAAGACCCTTCAAGACGCCTATGACATCCTCGACAACGTCGTTCATCCGGTCCTGTGCAAGCTTGGTTTTGGCGCCGACATGAGGCGTCAATACTGTGTTGGGCGCGTTGAGCAACAGATGGTCTGTCAGTGGCGGTTCTGGGTCAAAAACGTCCAGTCCCGCGCCCGCCAGCCGTCCGGAAACGAGCGCCTCGGCAACGGCCTTTGCATTGACAACGGCTCCCCGGGACGTGTTTAACAACAGCGTGCCCGGTTTGAACTTGGCTAAGGCCGATTCATCAACCATGTTTCGGGTTAAGGCCGTCAGGGGCACATGCAAGCTCACGACATCCGATTCCGCGTACAATGCGTCCTTTTCCAAACGAGTGACCGCAAACGGCATCGGGCCGGGGTCCAGCAAATCGTTGTAGACAACCTTCATTCCGAATCCAAGAACCGCTCTTCGCGCGACGGCCTTTCCGATCCGTCCCATGCCGACGATGCCGAGCGTCAATGTCGTCAGCTCCATCGGCCGCACGCTCGCTCGAACGTCGGCAAACCGCCCGGCCCGAATTCCCGCGTCGCTTTCGGAGAGTCTCCAGACCAGCGAAAGCAGAAGACCGAACGTCAGATCCGCGACGGCGTCCGTGGCCGCGTGGGGCGTATGGACGACCGTAATTCCGCGTTCCCTGGCGGCCTCCAGATCAACATTGTCCAGCCCGACGCCGCCGCGCCCGATGACCCGAAGTCGTGGGGCGCCCGCGATGATATTTCGAGTCACACGACAATTCGTGCGAATCAGCAGGGCGTCGCAATCCGCGACAGCCTCCATTAGATGCGTTTCGTCGCACGAGGTTAGTTGCGAAACAGAGCCGATTTCCCGAAGCCGAGCGACGGCCCGGACGGAATAG
Organism: uncultured Phycisphaera sp.; assembly: GCA_964486335.1. Classification (GTDB taxonomy): domain Bacteria; phylum Planctomycetota; class Phycisphaerae; order UBA1845; family UBA1845; genus CAZAMB01. The sequence continues at coordinate 304,760 of CAZAMB010000001.1, forward strand.
GGTTCGGCCATGACGATTTTCAACAAGGCACTGGTCATTCCGGGAAATCATGCCCGGCGGTGTATCGAAGTGTCAACGGGATGGGTGAAGGGTTGATGTCGCGGGCTGTTGCGTTGGTTGACGAACCGTTGCCGAAAAGACGAACGGTCGCATCGCCCGTATGATCGACGACATGAGCAACGATGACCGGCGACGTTTTCAGGCCCTGGCAGTACGCCTTTCCCAGGAAGCAGGCGCCACGGCGTTATCGACGGTTCATGGGGTTGTTTCGTCTCGAAAGGCCGACCGAACGGTTGTGACGCCGACGGATCGTGCCATTGAGCGGCACATCTTGCGAGAAATCCACGAAGCCTATCCGGAACATGCCGTGATCGGCGAAGAATCCACAGACGGAGAATTCCGCCCGGCAGCGGATGAGTCGCGATTTTGCTGGGTGGTCGATCCGCTGGATGGGACGCGCAATTTCGTATCCGGGTTGCCTTGTTTTGCGACATCGATCGCGGTTCTGGAGCACGGACGACCCATCGCGGCGGTCGTACGCGAACACAACACCGGCAGCGTGTTTTCCGCCGTTGTCGGCGAGGGGGCTTTCTGCAATGGCAGGCCGTTGCACGTGGACGATCCGCCTTCACAGGCCGATCATCTGCTTGGCATTGCGTCCACCAAGGACGACCTGACGGTTCGAGTCACGCGGAGTTGGATCGGCACGAGGGGGTATATCTGTCGAAATCTTGGCGCGACCACTGTCCATCTGGCGTGCGTCGCAAGCGGGGCCATGGTCGGCGCGTTCGCCGTCCGCGCCAAGCTCTGGGATATCGCCGCGGGGTTGCTGCTCGTCGAAGAGGCGGGCGGGCGGATGACGGACCCGTACGGCGGTGCGCTTTTACCGTTTCGGCTCGGCGCGGAATGTCGGGCCGATCTGCCTTTTCTCGCGGCCGGCCCAATCATGCACGCACGATTGCTCGATTCGATTCGTATCGCCGGTGAATGAAGGTCAGGGGGAATCGTTCCGGCGAAGGTTTTCGCGTTCGAGGCGATCCAACTCCGCCGCTACGGGCGGTCCACCCAAATGGGGGTACAAACGTCGCTGTTGAGCGATGACTTTCAGAATGCCGTCCGGAGGATGATGAAGGGACGTGCGACACTCCAGGTCCCGCTGCAACGCCTTCCAGCGAACGGCGTGTTGCGGAGGCAATCCGGTCGCCAGACGATTGAAGCCCGCCAGCGCTTCCGCGAACTCTCCCAGTCGAAACATGGCCTCGGCTCGGCCGAAGATGACGCGAACGTCGGTTGAATTCCATGTGGACTCCTCGACGCCCGCGGGAGGCAATTCCTCGGCGAATCGCTCCTTCGCCGCCGCGTGCTTGCCGGCGTTCAGCAGCGCTTCGGCCAATTGCACGCGCAGTTCGCGCCTCTGGGCCGAGTCGAGGCTCGAATCCGTCCGCGTCGCCCATTCGTTGAGGTGCTCGGCGAGGAACAGCGCGACGTCGCTTCGCGCCTTGGCGGCGGATTCATCGCCGGTTCCGCGAAGCCTTTCAGCGTCCTGTGTCATGGCCGAATAAAGCGACAGAAGCGTTGATCCCGCATTTTGTGGATCGGCGGCGACATAGGCCGGGACGGCCTTGGCGGCTTCGTCGAGTCGCCCCATCTGCTCAAATGCCTGAAGGCGCGATCGCCAGACGCGCGCCGCATAGGGCTGAAAATCAGGAACCGCCGATTCGATATCCGCAAGCACGTCGATCGTGCTTTGGGATCGATCGATTCCGGGCAGGACCATGGATTCGGCCAACAGAATTCGGGCCTCGGCGAGAACGCGCCGAGTATCGCGGTCCCTCGAATCGTCGGGCGGGCGACCCAGCAATCCGCCGCCTTCGGACACAAGCTCTCTGTAGCAGGAATTGATTTCGTCGGCGCGGCGGAGAAGAGCTTCGACGCCGGATGGTTTTCCGCTCAAACCCCGGGCAATCTTGGCCAGCGATCGGAGCCTGCCCAGAACGCATTCGAGATGAAGTTCATGGCGGCGGTCGATTCGTGCGTATTCCTCCGCCGCCAGTTCCAATTGACCCGATTCCTCCAATTGCTGTGCGAGGAAGAAATGCCAATACCTCGCGGCCTCGGTGGTCGGATACTTGTTAACGAGCGTTCGGAGGGCGTCGAGGTAGAGCTTTGAGACCATGTCGTCGGTGCCGATCGTGGAGACGAGGTCCGCGGACAACTGGACCGCCACGACCGCTGCCTGGGAAGCGTCCTGAAAGTTCGGATGATCGCGGGCGACCTCGAGCATTCGCTGGGCTGCCGCCGCGAGTTCGCCGCGACGGAAGTGCGTCACGGCGAGGTTGTAGAGCACTTCCGGGGTCATCGCCCTGGCCGCGCCGGTCGCCTCGTTGAGGAATCGTTCTGCGACGGACGCGGCTTGATCCAGCAACTTCGGTGCGTTTCGATCATCAAGCGTCGCGTCGCGCAGCAAGCCCGCGATCAGGGCGCTGGTTTCGACGGGATCAAACGCACGGTCTTTGTCGGGTTCATTCTTCAAAGTCCTGTAGAGCATCGCATACAGCGCGTCGCGGCAGTCGGGCTCTTCGGCAGCGAGCGTGGCGACCGCGCGCCAGGCGGCCTCCCGATCTCTGGCTGCGTCGTTGGCCCGTCCCGCCTTGTTCGCGGCCTCGGCGCGGGCGCTCAAGACCGATTGTTCGAGCAGGGCGGCGGCCGCGCGGATGCCGTAGTTTTCAGGCCCTTTTGCGCCCGGAAGGGATCGCAGGCGATGGATTTCCGCGAGTGCCGGATCGAAGCGCCCGTCATCGCGGGCGGTCCGCGCGCTTTCCAGGGCGGCCAATGAAATCGCCCACTGCATGCGGTCGATTTCGTCCGCTTCGGTCAATCGCTCAGCGATTCCCGCCGCGCCGTCGAGGAACCGGCGAGCGGCTGTAAAGTCATTCAGGCGACGAGCCGCCATGCCGGCGAGCAGGTGCGCCGGAATCTGGACATGCGATCGTTCCTGTGGTGTCTTGAGAAACGCCGAGGTGACGGTGAGCGCTGACACGATTTCGTTGAGTTGTGAGACACGAACCGAATCGCTTTCGGGTCGATGCAGGGCGTCGTAGAACAGCGACCAAAGCAACAGATAGTTGGCCGCCGGGTCGAGACGGTCAAGCTGCTCAATCAACCCTGAGTTTTCAATTCTCGCAAACTCCGTCGCCGAGAGCTTGTCGATTCGCTCGAACTCCGCGGCCAATTCACGAACAAGGTCGCGAAGCGTTTTGACGGCCCGCGTGGATGACGATGCGAGTTCCCGTCGATCATCCGGACTTCCCCCGAAATAGAGAATGTTCGTGGCGAACGCTTCACCTTCTTCATAGAGCAGCGAGCGGGCCAGCATCAACCGCCATTCAAGGCTTCGGGAGTCGCCGCTATGATCGAGGATTAGGCGTTCGAGTATTCGGTTGGCTTCGATGAGGGCCGTTCGCCGCGCTTCGGGCGGTCGCGTTTGGTCGGCGAACTCGGCCAGTCGGACCTCACGGGTCATCATCAGCACTTCCGAGGGGCTGGTCGGCGGGTATTCCTTCAGATGAAGATCCAACAAATCGGTAAGTCCGCGTTTCTTCAGGCCTTCGCGGAACAGCGCAGTGCTCAGCCGGGCTTCCTCAGCGGGCAATGGCTTTGCCTGCTCCTTCGCAGAGTTCGAAGCGGTGACCGTATGGGACGGTGACTTGATTTGGGCCATCGCGCTCTTCGAGGGTTCGCCCCACGAAGCGACAATGAAGATCGCTACCGCCGCGTGCCACGGGCGAGGCATTGCCATCAACGAATGGAATGCGATGTGGTTAGGGCGCGGCGAACGCAATGTTTTTGCACCCCCCCAGCAGGACCGCGTTCCAGCAACTGACGACGTGATCCCAGCGCACGTCCTCGTCCGCCACGATCACCACCGGAGTTTCGACATCGAATCCGGGTTCGCGCTGGACGGCGCGGAGAAAGTCCGGCAGTTCGGCAAACGACGTCGGTGGGTTGGTAAACCGATCCACTTGAATCCGGTAATCTTGTTCTCCGCTCCCCGCTTGTTGAATTCGAATCACGATGGGACTCAGAGGCAGCGCGACCACGGACTCGCCGCCCTGTCGGGGCATGTCGGATGCAAGGATTCCCTCGGGGCGCTCAAACGTGCTGGTTACCAGAACAAAACTGAACAGGAGAAAAGTCATGTCAATCATTGGCGCCATGTTGAGGGCGATCGCCGGCGGTCTTCCGGTCCTGCCTCGTCGTGCTGACGGGCGATTCCCGGAACCGGCGCGCGGTGCGCGATCGCTCCCGCGCTTTTCCATGGTCGCGGACGAAGGCGTCATATCATGGGGCCTCATCAATGTGCGCTACGACGTTCAACACTTCGATGCCGTTCTCCGCAAGCACGCGCATCACCGCCCGAACGTCGGCATAGGGCAGTCGCCGGTCCGCGCGAATCACCGCCTCGACCCGTCGCGACTCGCCTTTCATGGCCGCCAGACGCTGCGAAATGGAAGCCAGCGATTCCGGCGCGTTGGGACCGATGCTGTAAAGAACGTCTCCAGCGCTCGAACCGGCGTCGCCCGCGGCGCGGCAATTGATCACCACGCGCTGCGACAGCCGGGCGATGGTGGCCTGGCTCTGGCTGGGCTGCGGGAGTTCCATGCGAACCAGCTCCGCCGAGGACAACTTGCAGACGAGCATGAAGAAGATCGTCAGCGTGAACATCATGTCGAACATCGGCGTCGCGTTGAAGCCGATGCTCGTCGGGGTGCGTGTGTGTTGTCGCCGGCGCTGCATCCTAACGACCTTCTCCCTGACCCGTGGCGGCGTGGGGCGTGGCGTCCTGAAGCAGAGCGCCGCCCGGCGCGAACACGGACAAAATCCGATCCACGGTCAGCGCGCATTCCGCCGTGAGCACGTCAATTCGATTGCGGAAGATGGCGTACACGCTGAGCGACGGAATCGCCACCGCCAATCCCCAGAACGTTGTGATGAGCGCGATGGCCATCCGATCGGCAACGATGCGCGCGCCCGGCAGCGCTCCCGCCGCATGAATCTCCGCGAACAACAGGATCATTCCATACACCGTTCCGAACAGGCCGATCATCGGAGAGACGTTGCCGATGATGTTGATGAACTCAATCTTGCGAAACAGGCGCGCCGATCGCTCATCCAGCGATTCCTCCACGGCGCGCTCCATCGCCGCGTATCCATTGGCCGCATCGAGCAGTCCGGCGTTCAGGACGTATCCCAACATGCTCGGATCCTCGGCGGTGAATTCGATCGATTCCAAATACTTCTTCTCGTCGATCAACTGCTGAACGCGTGCCGCCGGTTCGCTCGGCACGATCGTTGCCCGCCGGATGGAAATGCAGTGTTCGATGGTCAAGGCCATGGCCACGATGGACAGGAGAATGATGAGGTAGGCAATCCATCCGCCCTTGACCACGAAGAAATCAAAGTATTTCAGGCCATCCGCCGCCGCGGCGCTGACCTCGTCGCCGGATTGCGACAGCGCCGGCGCGGCGATCATCAGAACCAGCGCCATCGCCAGAACGGCGCCGAGTGACATCAATCGTCGAAGCACGGGTTTCTCCTCATCTTCCTGTTCGAGTCGCAGCGCTCGTTCGCTACGGCGTGTTCTTCAAACCGCCGCGAAGTTCGGCGAGCAAGGTTTCCGCACCGCTGCGCAACTCAGCGCTGATGTTGGCGTGGGCAAGCCCTTCCTCCAGCAAAGCCCTTGCCTGATCCGGCCGTTCCAATCGAATCATCGCTTTCGCCGCGTCTACCAGCGCGGCGGGCGTTTCGGCATCGTCGGGCCGGTGAATCGCCACGCGAAGGAAACACCATGCCCCCCGAATGATCTCCTCGCGCGTCGTTGCGTTTTGAAGCAGCAGACGACCCTTCAAGAGCAGAAAGCCGGCCAGCGATTCGTCCGGACAGTCACGGATGGCCGGATCGATCGAGGATAATGCTTGCAGTGGATTTCGGCGAGCCGAAATGTCCATCGCCCGAAGCAGGATGGTATAGACGTCCCGGGTTCGAATCGCGGCCCCCACCGGTCGTGCACTCAATCGATCGGCGATATCGTCGGATCGGGCGTCGCCGGTCCGACGGAGAATCTCGAATTGCAGCAGCTCCAGCAGCGCGCGATGGGTTTCGTCGCTGCTGCGGCGCACCGCTTCGCCCAGCAGTTCGATCGACCGAGATGCGCGGCCGTCAAAGCGCTCGGGGAAGTTCCGAGGTAGAAGCCGCGCCGATGTCGTCGGCCCCGACCATTTTCCCCCGAGCAGTCGGATCCAGTAGAACACCGCCCGATCCAGTTGTCCCGCGCGGTCGTGCGCGATGCACAACCGGGCCGCGACAATGTCAGGCCAATACTCCTGGGTGAGGCGCAACGCCCGTTCGTAGCGCGAAATCGCTTTTTGGGGTTCATTGTCGGAAAGGAATCGCTCGGCTTGATTAAAATCCTCGAACACGCCGCCGCGATCGACAATCATCAGCTCGACGTCTCCGAGCGGCGTCGCGTGCATCCGGCCATCGGCGGTGCGAAAACGAAGCTGCCCCTGATCAAGATTGAGGATTTTCGCGTTCGGATGGTTGGCCCCGCCGGTGATGACCTGGTCGCCGCGCGCTTCGGAAGCGATGTTCACCATGGACCATAGGCTGGCGACGGCCAGGAGACGCGCGGCGACTAACGACGCCTGAGCGACTTTCCATTGCCAGGGCGACGAGTCGACGTGCAATCGGTCCGTCTGGTTATGGCGGCAGATCATCTTCGGTGACAAACTTAAACTCCCCGCCGTGCACACGGGCGATGGTCTCGAGCAATTGTCGCCCGCTCTGATCGAGATACGCGATGGTGAAGATTTTCGTCCGCCCGCCGCGATTCCACTCGGCCAGACGGTCCAGCAGCGACGCGTCAAACACGCCGTCGGAAAGAAAATAGATGAGATCGGGCTCGAGAGCGAGCGCCTTGCGCAACGCCGGCTCCGGGCGCGTTCCGCCGCCCGGCGCGACCGCCTCCAGAAAATCAAAGAACTCACGCTTGTTGGCGTCCACGGCGTTGACCGGCCGCAGCGGCGGATTCTCCACCGGCTCGCCGGAATTGAAAAAGACGACATGGAATTTCTGACTTCGTCTCAGTGCCGAGATCGAACGCCGCAACTCCGCGCGAACCGCCGAAAACGTTCCGATCATCGACCCGCTGCGATCGACCACATAGACGATGGTGCGAACGCCCGGCGCCGTCGCCTCCAGCCCGAAGAACTCCGGTCCCGCGCCGCCCCCCAGCGAAAGCCCGCCGACGTCTCCGCCGCCCGCACCGATCCCCACAATAGACAATTCGGAATCCTTGGGAGTGGTCGCGCCGGACAACGCGGCCAATGCGTCCGCGTCCATTGGGCGGTCCGGGCGAACGAGCCGCTCTTTGGCCTCGGAATTCGCCGACGGCTGGAAAAGCTCGGTAACAATCGGTTCGTTCGGGGTCTTGGCGTTTACATCGCCGACCACGCGGGCCGACGACGACGGCGGCTCCGCGACGGTATTCCCGACGTAGGGAAACACGGCGATCAACATCACGCCAAAGCCGACCACATGCAATCCAAGGGAGAGTATCCACGCCAGGACAATTCGCCTGCCCGTCAGGCTCGGCGACGCGGACCCCTCGTGCCCGGTGGAACGAGCTTGAGTTTCCCCCCGCGGCGATCCACCCGATGAGTCACTTGGAACAATCAGAGAGGACAATGCAGGCGACTCCTGTCGCGTTCGGTGTGATGCCGAGGGCCCACGCGAGATTGCAAGAAGCACTGTAAGGAGTGTAGTCCCGCCGCTCTACAGGGTCAAAACCGATGACGCACGACGCCGGGAGTATTGCCTTTGCGAAGGACGATGCGGACATGATCGCAGCTCGACGAAAGCGAGAAGTTCGTAACGTCGCGGGCCCTCCCATGTTGCATCGATGGAGATCGGACCACGAATCCCTCTCACGGCCACCCGTAGACCTTCTTGCATTTTGGATGAGAAGGGGGGGCCGCCCAGCAAACCCAGAACAACGACATTCCAATTGCCTTGCTTGATTTGAGTCATTGCCAAGGAGTATCTTCGGCGGCGGGAGGAGTCACCATGTCACGAAACGCAATGTACTTGCTGGTGGCGGTTGGGTTGAGTGCGGCGGGCTTTTCTTCCGCGTTTGGGCTGGGGGCCGACGAACGCGCGCGGTTGAACGCGGTCTTGCAGGAAGCCATGGAGGCCGAAGATTGGCCTGCGGCTGTCGACTCCGCCCGCCGGTTGGTCGAGCTTTCACCCAGCGAAGCGGGCCCCGCGTACAACCTCGCCTGTGTCTACGCCCGAAGCGGGGAAAAAGACCTGGCCGTGCAATGGCTGGTAACTGCCGGCGAGCGCGGATTCTCGTTCACTTCCACCATGCTGAACGACGAGGATCTGGACTCGATCCGCGATCATGCGGATTACGCCAAAGCGCTTCAGATCATCCGGGCCAACAACGCCGGTGAATTGGAAAAGTTCAAGAAGAAACACGGAAACGAGAAAGTCCTGACGATCGTGCCGCCTGAGTTGGATGTTTCGCGGGCCGCGCCGCTGATCGTCGCCTTGCATGGGCGAGGATCAAATGCCGCGGACATCGTCCAATCGTGGAAAACGGTCGCGGCGCAGGCCGGGGCGATTTTGATCGCGCCGCAAGCGGTTCTGCGTCGCGGCACGAACGGCTTTGATTGGGGCGTGGTCGAACAGGGGGAGTGGCTGGTGCTCAACGCCATCGAGCGAACCAAGGCCGCCCACAACATCGACCCGAAACGGATCGTGCTGACCGGATTCTCTCAGGGCGGAGCCATGACGTATCTGATCGGCCTGCGAAACCGGGAGATGTTCGCGGGAATCATTCCCGTCGCGGGATTCTACGACCATCGCGTCGCGGCGATTCCGGACCCGCAGAATGCCGCCGACGGAGGAGTCCAATCGGCAGGCGAACCCACGCCGGCGCGACGGTCTTCCATCGCCGCCTCCTTCCCGCGCGTGTACATCATGTATGGTGCGCTCGATGAGGAGGTCGAGAACAACCGCATGGCCGCCAAGCGCTTCGAGGCTTTGGGCGTACCCTGCACGCTGAAAATCTACCCCGGTTTGGGCCACGCGTTGCCGAACAATCGTGATCTTGAACTGAGCGAAGCGTTGCGCTTTGCGCTTGATCAATAAGGCTGGATCAATAGATCCGCCGACGGCCGCGATGGATGCGACGGCTGTCCAAGAACGGTGCTACTGATTCCCAGCAACAATAGGCCGCCAATTGCAAGTAGAGCATTGATGGACCCACCGACCGTCGACAACTTTACGAGGGACGATTGGGACTGAGCGTTACCTCGCTTATGTAGTGCGAATTCATTCGCTTCAAGCCGCGATTTCCGAGCGATGATCCACCAGCCCGCACAACCTAGCAACACTGCGAGTGCCAGTAACGCCGGCGCGGACACGGTAGGAATCGGCGGGGGTGAAACAACAAAATCGAAGCTCCCTCCAGCAATTTCTCCTTCAAAGGCCGTCAACATTCCGCAGCACAGGTGCGGAATGATTATCGCTCCGGAAACTCGGAATTCTCGATTTTCGTTGGCTGCATTCAAGGCGTCCAGGCGGAAAACGCCGGGTGTCGTCGGGAGTTGCACGTCAACGCTTGCGATGTGAAGCGCTCCACCGGGGGGAAACGGAAAAAACAGCTGCGGACAGATGCATAGCACCGAATTCCAAGTCCAAGGGACTGGAAGTTCCGGATGGCGCTCGTAATTCCCGATGTCGCCTGGAATTGAGCTGTAATCGAAAAAGAGCGTCGGGGCGAGCGACAAGTTTGGACTGGTTTGCGAAAAGTCAAACTGGATTCCCGCCAGCCCGGGGCCTCCCCATTCCGGCGGGAGGTTACTGTGCAGCCATACGTCAACCGTGATACTCTCCCCGCCTGTATACGGACCAAGATTGCTTGGAATCAGGTCGACCTGGATGTCCGCGGCGAACGAGAGGGCGGCGCTCCATTCCAAAGCAAAGACCGCAACCAACGCCAAGTGACGAGTGTGAGTCTGCATGACCAAGCCTCCACTTCAGACGCGGCAAGAGGATGTGCTTGGCATTCTATCATTTCCGGGCATTGGGCTCGATAGCTGACGGCGGATCGAGCGACGGACCGACGATCGAGCCTTGGCCCTTGCCGGCGCGCGAGACGGCGACGAATTGGTCGATTCCGGTGCGATTAGCCCGGTGTTCGTCATTCCTCCGGCGGCGTGGAAAAGTACATCGCGCAGACGATGCAGGCCGGATAGCCGTGCAGAAACGTGCCTTCCAGTTCGTTGCAGTGGCACTCGGTGGTTTCGACGCATGTGCCCTCGGCGTCGTGCAGGCAACAGGCCTTGACCGGCATGGTCGACGACTGACACTCGTCCGGCACGCCGTTGGCGTCGCAGTCGAGGCTGGTCTCATCGGCGATGTCGCAACTGTCGGGGCGCGCATTGTGATTGCAGTCGTTGACCGTGCCGCGATTCACCTCACAAATATCAGGAATATCGTTTTCGTTGCAATCCGGTGAGTCAATCCACTCCGGAACCGCATTGCAGGCCCAACAGTGCATTCGGCGAACTTGTTGAGCGGTAAAATGAGCCGCACAGCCGTCGCCTCCGTAGGCCATATAATTCGTATAATCAGCGGCAGGCCAGTCATTCTGCGGCGAGCAAAACTCCTGTCCCGTCGGAGACGCGCACCCCGCATCGATTGTCGCCGGAGTATCGCAGCAAAGGTCGCCATAAAGATTACAGTCAGGATCGGCGCAATTGCCAGTGCAAGAGGCCCGTTCACGGCACTCGTAACATTGAGAATCCTGGAAGTTCCATTCATGGGTGTGCCACAGTCCCAATGCATGCCCCACCTCATGCGTCAGCCAGATGCAATGCTCGCTTTCCCCCGATCCGCAATCCAGTCCTCCAACGCCGGTGGGCAGCTTCATGATTCCACCCGTCGCCGTTGTCGCGCGATTCGACCAGGGATAAATGGCCCAGTCGCCGATCGGTTGACCCGTAATGAAGACATTGAGCTTCCCTTCCTCCGCATAAAGATTCTTCATCTTCACTTCTTCATAATCCTCCAGGTCGCAACCTATCTGGGGGCTGGACGTATCGCAGCAAATGGCGGGCGGATCGCAGCAGGTGTCGACTTCTTCCGCATAGGTCTGCATGTGCGACGGGCTGCACATATGGCGGAACCGAGTGCTGTTGATCACGATGGGTTCGACATTAAACTGGATGCCGTAGTCTTCGAAATCTGTGTCGAGTTGTTCAATTTGTGCGTTTCGTAGTGTTTCGCTAACAGCTTCTTCGGCGCCATTGTCCTCCGCGAACACAAGCATTCTCATTCGAATGACCATCGGGTGTGCGACCGAGAAACTCCATGCGTCGCGCTCGGTGACCGCGTCACAAGCGCCGCAGGAACAGCCCTCGCACGTGTCTCCCAAATCGCCCCGCATCATACAGGGTGGATCGTCGGCTCGCAGCGATATGGATCCCACCGGCAACGACAGCATCACACACATTCCATGTCCGACTTGCGTTTTCATATTCCTTTCCTTCCATAAGAAACAGTCTCAACTGGATCAAATTCCTTTGTTGAACGCATTGGGCTTACTGCCGTGAATGGACTCGCTTCTTTCGCACGCTCGCCGACAATGAAGAACCGACGAACATCAAGAATCCAGCCAGGATCAACAAGCTCGTTGCGGACATCGCCGGGATCCCCGGACTTAAAGTCTCCAATGCCCACAGTTCCTGACCATTATCATCGTTTGCGGCGGCATAGAATAGAATTTCTCCAACGGGAGTCAATCTGCTGGGAGAGTGGTTCCCAGGTCCAAGTCGGCTGTCTGCCACCATGAACGTCCCGGCTGACGTTCCGTCGCTGACCCACAGCTCCTTTCCGTGAACGCCATCATCGGCGGAAAAATAGAGCTTCCCGTTGGCGGCCGTGAAAAAGTTGGGCTTGTTCTCGGGTGGTACGCTCGGAGGCGCGATGGTCTTCACCAATACCGTACCCTCCGTCGTTCCGTCACTTTTCCACAGTTGTCGCCCCTGTACGGAATCGAACCGCCCGAAAAACAACGTTCCGTCCAGATTGGTCAATTCATACGCGCCGCTGCTGCCTGAACCTGGCACAATGTCCGCAACCATGACCGTGCCGGCTTCCGTTCCGTCGCTTTTCCAGATTTCCCGCCCGAACGTCGGCGAAAAGGCGGTGAAGAAAAGCGTGCCGTTCACGTCCACGAGGTCAAACGGCGTTGCCGGGTTCGGGCCCGGGTTGATGTCCTTCACCAGGTACGTGCCCACCAACGTTCCGTCGCTCACCCAGAGCTCGTCGTCGCCCGACATGCCCTCGCCCAGAAAAAAACACAACCCGCCCGATTCTGTCAACCAAATCGCGCTGGCGAGATCCGCAAGAATGAATGTACCGCCGGTCGTCCCGTCGCTTCTCCAGATGTCGTAGCCCGGAATCGTTTGGCCCGGTCCTGACCCCGCAAAAAAAAGCAGGGACCGGGCAGTCTCCATGTAGTTGATGCGGACGTTGTCCACAACCTTGACCGTGCCCTGTGGCGTTCCGTTCGTCTTCCAGAGCGATACGATGTTGGAGGTGGTCTTGCTCTCGAAGTAGAAGAGGTCATTCACTGCCTCGACATGATACAGGGGGAACACGCACGAATTGTCCGGGATCGGATCATCGCCCGGGTTTACGTCGCCCAATCGGTTCGTCCCGGCGGCCGTTCCGTCACTGATGTAAATGTCGAATCCGTCGTCGTTGTTGTCGGCATAGAAAACCGCCAATCCGTTGAAATCTCTCGTTTGTTGCGGAACGGACCCATCTGATCCGAGTACGAGGTCGATCACCATGTAGGTCCCTTCCTCGGTTCCGTCGCTGACCCACAACTCCTGTCCGTGAACGCCGTCGTCGGCATTGAAGAACAACCGATTGCCGACCTTGGCCAAGTAGGATGGCGAAGACCCCATCCAACCGGGGTTGATGTCCTTCACCAAATAGGGCGCGCCGGCGACGACGGGCCTTGCAAACCAGACCGCCGCCACAAGCCACAATGCGACCAACGTGCCATGACCGATTTGAGAACGCGGCATGTTCATACCCTCCCTTTCGACCGGGACGCGGCGTGAGTTGCCATTGTATCGCATTGCCCTCGCTTTTGGCAATGAAAAAACGTTCCCATCGACCTCAAGCAGGAATGCCGAATGAATGAACCATTCTCGCATGGTATCCCACGGACGAGCCGCGGAATTGAAAACTGCGCGACCCGTACCGTGCGAAATGCAGGCCGGCCGGTTGGTGAAGCTCGCGGCTCAAAAGGTTAGTGATTACGCGTTTCCACGTATCGATCGAGAACCGAACGCGGCTCATTCCCGCAGCGACGCACAGGCCTCCACGATCATCGCCTCGTCCACGTCGTCGCGGATCACCGGCCGACCGATCCCTTCCAGCAGCACGAACCGCACGCGTGCGGCTTGGCGTTTTTTGTCGTGTTTGATGGCTGAAAGGACGGCCTGCGTCGAAATCCCCTCTTCCATCCGCGTCGGCAAACCGATTCGCCGCAGCAGTGACGTGATCCGCTCCACGACTTCGTTGTCGAGCAACCCCATTCGCGCCGAAATCCGACAGGCCGCCACCATGCCCAGCGACACGCACTCGCCGTGCCGCAGCGCGTAGCCGCAACTCGCCTCGATCGCATGCCCGATCGTGTGCCCGAAGTTCAGCATCATTCGTTCGCCGGTCGTTTCCCACGGATCGCGCGACACGACGCTCCCTTTGATGGTCACGTTGCGATCGATCAGCTCGAGCAGCGCGGACGGTTCCAATCCAAGAATCGCATCCAGGTTCCGTTCGTGCCATTCCAGCAGCTGCGGCGAAAAAAGCACGGCGTGTTTCACCGACTCGGCGAGTCCCGCTCGAAGATCGCGCGCCGGTAGCGTGGCCAAGCAGTCCGGGTCGATCGCCACCAGCGCCGGCGGATGAAACACTCCCACGAGGTTCTTCCCGTCAGGCGTATTGATCGCGGTCTTTCCCCCGATGGCCGCGTCGATCATCGCTTCCAACGTCGTCGGGACGATCACGAATCGGATGCCGCGCATCCACGTCGCCGCCGCGAACCCCGCCAGGTCGCTCACCACTCCCCCGCCCAGCGCGATCACCGTCCCGTCCCGACCCACTGCGGATGCGGCCAGAAATTGATAAGCCTCCTGCACGCACTGAAACGATTTGGAGTCCTCTCCCGGTTTCATCTCAAAAACGGGAATGTCGGTTTGCAGTTGGGATAGAGATGATCTCAGGGCTATCCCGAACAGTCCGTTCACTGTTCGATCGGTCGCAACGACGACTCGGCCGTCCGCCACGTCAGCGATTTTTTCTGTCAGCAGCGCGCCAAGTTGACCAAGAATGCTACGGCCGATATGGTACGCCGATAACTTCTTGTCTTGTGCTATAATTCGTTCGATCATACTACATATAGGGTTTGTTGAACGACTGTTTTGGACCTCCGCAACTCGAAGTGTCGAGCGCGGAAATGTTTCATCCAAGCAACATTCTAGGCGCAAGGATGTGCAATTCTGTCATTCACCAACATTGAACTTGAATCGAACCGGGCAAAAAACACTCATAATAAAACAAACATAATTACATTATTTACAATAGGTTATGGTAGCCTTACGCCATTGCGACCGGTGGCACACCATTTCCGCATGTAGCAATTGTGCCGCGTTGACGGATTCGTGAAAACAGACTACAATCTCGCCAATGACGCGGACCACAATTACCAGACCCAAGCGGACCCTCAAAAAACCGCAATCCAAGAATGATGCCCGCCAGATTCGGACCTTCCGATCGGCGGTCAACTACCTGGACTCCCTTGTCAATTGGGAGCGGGTTATATCCACTCATTATAACTCGAGCAATTTCGGGTTGGCACGAATCGGCCGTCTATTAAGCGCATTGGGCAATCCGCATAAAAAGTACAAGACTGCTCATGTTGCCGGAACCAAGGGCAAGGGCAGCACGGCTACGATGCTGGCCGAGATGATTCACGGATGCGGAATCAAAGTAGGATTGTACACCTCGCCTCACCTTTTGGACATCCGCGAGCGTATCGCCGTAAATGGTGACCTGATTTCCGAAGCGGCGTTTGCTCGAGCGGTCGCTGCGGTCGCCGGCGTGGCAATGAAGGCCAAGGTACCCAATCCAACGTATTTCGAAGTGCTGACAGCTGCGGCGTTCAAGCACTTTGCCGATGTCGGCGTTGAAGTTGCGGTCATCGAGACGGGCCTGGGCGGGCGGCTGGACGCGACCAACGTGATTGCCCCGGATGTCGTGGGAATCACAAGCATCAGTTACGACCATATGGCCCAGTTGGGCAGTACGCTCGACGCCATTGCGAAGGAAAAAGCCGGCGTTTTCAAAAAGGGCGTTCCGGTGGTTTGTGCCCCGCAGCGGGATAATGTCAAGGATGTGCTGACGGAGGCCGCCAAGACGGTATCGGCGCCGCTTCGCTTTTGCGATGAGAACGTCGACTTCAGCTATCGATTCGAGTTTTCTCGGGCGGCGGGCCGGCACGCGCGGGTGTGTTTGACGACTCCGACGAGCCGATTCGAACACGTACAAGTACCGCTGCTCGGTGAACATCAGGCCGTCAACTGCACGCTGGCGCTCGGCATGCTGGACGTGCTCAAGAGTCGCGGCCTGAAAGTAGACGATCAACTCGCGGTGCAGGGACTCGGCCAAGTTAATTTGCCGGGGCGCATGCAGATCATCAATGAGAATCCGCGAATTCTGATCGACGGCGCACACAATGCGGCCAGCATCGACGCATTGATGCGCGGAATCGGACAGAACATTACTTACGATTCCATGGTGGTGATCTTCGGCTGCCACCGCGACAAGGACGTGACGGGGATGATCCGTCGGCTGCAACTCGGCGCCGACAAGGTGATCTTCACTTCGACGTGCACCCCGCGGTCGGCGGAACCGGCGGAGCTCGCCGCGCAGTATATGGAGCTTTCGGGCAAGATGGCCCAGGTCGCCCCGGACATTGAAGAAGCCATGCAGATCGCCCTGCTCGCCGTGAGTCGCGAGGATCTGATCTGCATCACCGGCTCTTTCTACCTGATCGCGCAGGCCGCGAAAAAGTTCACTGCCAAGCCAGAGTGATTCGGTAGTCGGTATTGGGTCAGTTTGAAACGAGCCGCGCGCGTCAGCAAGCGGCCAGTTAAATCACGGGACGAAGATGCCCGCTCCTTTACGGTCGCGGCTCGGATAACCCGACTGGTCAAACGTCCGAAACCTGCGCGGAGACTGAAGTCCGCGGCTCGCCACGAGAGGATTGGGGCTGTTCCAAGGCTATAGCGGAAGGGTCGAACACGACTGGGCGGCGCGCGCCGCCGCGTTGCAATATCGTGGAGTTCAACGGCGACAATACTTGCGGCGCGCTGTTCCGAAACGGAAGAGTGGAGCTGGACCATGAGACGCACTGGCCCGAGGGCCAGCGGCTGATCGTCGCGCCCGTCGTCGCGCCGCTCGTCATCGACCCCAAACAGCATGTCATCGTTGTCGGGTTTGGATTGGCCGGTCGCTGCGTGGCCGATCTGCTGGACCTCAACAAGATTCCGTATGTGATTGTCGAGATGAATCGTTCGACGGTGGCGACGCAGGCGGCGCTGGGTCGTCGTGTTTTTTTCGGCGACATCTCGCAAGCCGAAGTGCTGGTCGAGGCCGGAATCGCGTCGGCATCGATCCTGGCGTTGACGATACCAAATGAGGAGGCCGTGCTGGCGGCGATTGCCATCGCTCGCCGCTATCGACCGCAGATTCATATCATCGCGCGAACGCAACACGCGTCGAAGGGCATGGCCGCGTCGCAACTCGGCGCCGACGACGTGATCAAGGCGGAGCAGGCGGTGGCGGTGCAATTCTATGAACTGCTGAAGAAGCGCCTCGGCACGGTCGGCGAATCGTGCGATGCGCACGGGACCGAGTTCGCCTGACCTCGTGGCGCCCGCGAGTAAGCGACCCAAGGGAACCACTCCCTGACGTGTAAGGCCCGGTTCGCAAAACCGACGACAACGACAAGACACTACACTAACGAGTCCTGGTAAGTTTTGGGGACGTGCCGATCCGCGACGGGCGAAGCTCCCGCGTGAGTTGATTCGCTGTGTGCCGGCAGGCGTCACCATCGCCCCGCATTGCACTGGGAGCGATTTTTCTTGACGCGATTGTCAGTTTAGATTAAACTCTACGCTTTGGCCGGCCTTATGCGGGGTACGGTTCATCACGCCATTCATGCCCCCTTGGCCGCGACGGGACAGGCGACAACCGGAAGCACCAATGCTCATCGGAACTCAAGACTCTTTCATGAGGGAACATCCATGAGAAGCCAATTGAATCGACTTGCCGTGCTTGCGGCGATGGTGGTTTGTGTCACTACTGCGCCGACACAAGCCACCAAGGTTATGCTCGTTCCGGTGCGTTCGACGGGGCCGTACACGACGTTTGGCGCCAACGGCATCGCTCTCTCCCAAGGGGCGCAACGGGTGTTTCTGGAAATCCGAGTCTCCAATTGGGATGCGAACTTGGACGGGGCGGAGAAACTTCGCACGTTGGGCGCGCGATTGAGCAACGAAGGCTTCTCGAATCCGATGTCGCCTTCTTCATTGCGATTGGCTCAACAACCCTGCAGCCAGAGCTCCGAATGCACGACGCTTTTCGGAATGAATTCCTATTGCGTCAACGCCTCGGAAATTCCCGATGGATGCTCCTCCAGTGCAAAATGTTGCTCTCCTATCTTTGTGGACCAGGGCAGACCAGACGGCCTGCAGGGTTCCGCTCTCCATGCCATCTACCCTCAATTCTATTTCTATTGCCGAGTCGGTGATGCAGGTGAGAACGTCGTTGATAATGGAAGCGTCCGTTACGTCGCCACAGTCGTGCTCGACGTGCCTGAGACGGCGATCGGCGAGTTCACGATTTCACTTCGTCCTTCGGAGGGCGACCTAGGGCTGGACTCTACGTTTTATTCGTTCGATAACCAGCCGGAACAGGACTGGCGCTATTTTGAGCAGAAAGAGGTTTCGTCCGCGCGGCTGTTTATCGGGGTTCCCCCGAAGCAAAACCACGGACTCAGGAACCGCTATATCAGTTTGCTTCCCGGCATAAGCGCGCCGGGCGCTTACGCCGTGGAACTGGTTTCACTCCATCATCCGTCCCGTCCGGCGCCGTCGGTCTATTCGCCGAGTGACCTCACGCCGTTTGAGGGGCAGCTTCGGTGGGTTGGTCCGCCGGGAGTTTATCCCATGGCGGCCGCTTATCCGGAGCATGTGTTTTATGCCGCGAAGCTGCAATGCACTCCCCATGTCATCAATTGGATTCCCTACAGCGCCATCGAGGTGTACGGAGATGAAATCATCCCCGATTCCATCTATCGGCTGCGTCGCTACGACGCTTCCTGCACCGACCCGAATAACCCGCAGTGCTTCTATTTCGACATGGGGGAGTTGCGCACGGGGCGATGGGGCGACATCGTTCCTCCATTTGAGGTAGACCAACCCGGCTCGCAGCCGAATATCAGCGATGTGGCGGCCATGGTCGACCAGCACAACGACTATTTCGGCGCGCCGTCGAAAGCCCAGTGCCAGTTGCACGACAATTCCGTCAATCCGAGTCGGCTGATTGACGCGATCGATATTTCCTACGTCGTGGGTGCATTCAAGGGATTGGCCTATCCCTATTCCGGCCCGAGCCAATGCCCCTGAATGCCGCGTTTCGCGGTTTTGCGGCAGCGATCGCCATCGCTCGCCGCTATCGACCGCAGATTCACATCATCGCGCGGACGCTGTATGCGTCGAAGGGGATGGCCGCGTCGCGGCTCGGAACGGTCGGCGGATTGTGCGGTGCCGGTGGGGCCGAAGGCGGTTTAATTCGTCGCAACGCGCACGAACAGAGTTCCAAGAATAGTGCATCAAGATGCACCCTACTTGGCTACGTAGGAACGCGGCATGACTTACACCATTGAGCCACGAACTTCAATTCGCGCGGCCCGGGTCGCGCTTGCTGATGCCTGCGGTTTGATCGCGCTTCGGATTGACGGCATACCAAACCCTACTGGCGTTCCCATTCGTCGAGCATTCGGCGGATGAGTTCCAGAGGGAATCCTACGACGTTGGTGAAGCTGCCTTCGATGCGTTCGACGAAGGCGTCGCCGCGGTCCTGAATACCGTAGGCACCGGCCTTGCCCGACCAGGCGTTGGTGTCCAGATAGTCGTTGATCTCGCCGTCGCTGAGTTGCCGCATGATCACGCGCGTCACGTCGTGCCGCGTCGCCGATCGCCGCGCGGCGGCGTCGAGCAGGGTGACGCCGGTGATGACGAGGTGGGTCGTGCCGGCGAGCGAGCGCAGGATCGATTCGGCGTCGATGCGATCGACGGGCTTGCCGAAGATACGATCGCCGACGGCGGCAACAGTGTCGCCCGCGATGATGAGGCCGGTTCGCACCTGCTGGGCGACGTTTTCGGCTTTGAGGCGACTGAGCGACTCGGCCCACGCGGCGGGCTCGGCACGACCGTTGGGCGGGCTCGGTTCGTCGCATGTCGCGGGGACGACGGTGAAGTCGTAGCCGGCTTCTCGAAGCAGTTCGGCCCGGCGCGGACTGCCCGATGCGAGAATCAGTCGCGGCACGGCGCGCGGTGCGGCGTGTTCTTGGTTCGGCGCGGGCGACGCACTCATCTCTTTCGTGCCACAGACTGGCACTTCTCCATCACTCGCAGGAAGTTCTCGCCCAGCACCTTTTGCAAATCGGATTCGCTGTAGCCGCGTTGCAGCAATGCGGCGGTGAGGTTCGGAAGCTTCGAACAATCCTCCATGTCGCGAGGCAGCGCGCCCACTCCGTCAAAGTCGGAGCCGACGCCGACGTGATCGGGCCCGACCAGCTTCAATGCGTGATCGAAATGATCGACCAGCACGTCGAGCGGCGTGACGTGATCCGTGAGCGGCCCGCCGGCTGGTCCGCCGCGCGACCACCACAGGTCGGCCTTTTCGGCATTCATCTCCGGAAAATCAGGATCGACGAACGCGGCCGCAAAGTTGATCTGCACAACGCCGCCGCGCTCGGCAATCGCGCGGATCATGTCGTCGGAGAGATTGCGGCGATGCGGCGACACGGCGCGGCATGACGAGTGCGACGCGATCGGCGGCGCGGACGACGTGCGCAGCACATCCCAGAACGTCTCGTCGCTCACGTGGGACACGTCCACCATCATGCCCAGCCGGTTCATTTCGCGAATGACCTCGCGCCCGAAGTCGGTCAATCCGTGATGTCGCGGCGCAACGGCCTCGTGAACGCCGGAGGAGTCGGCCCAGTTGGTGTGTCGAGCGTGCGTGAGTGTCATGTAGACGGCACCGCGATCGTGATATTCGCGGAGCACGTCGAGTGAGTCGGCGATGAGCGCGCCGCCCTCGATGGCGACGAGCATGGCGATGCGTCCTTCGCGTCTGGCGCGTCGCACGTCTGCGGCGGTGCGGGCCAGCGCGACGTCGCCTGCGTGCTGCTTCGCCACGGCATGGAGTCGATCAAGCTGCGTTCGCGCAGCCAGCGTGTCCGCCGCCGGATCGTCGCCGGCCGCGGCGTAGGCGGCCATTACCACCGCCCCAACGCCGCCGTCACGAAGCCGGGGAATATCTACGTGCCAGACGTCGTGCCGCTGCGAGAAATCCCACGCGGAATCGAGCATTCGCTGTGTCGTGTCGCAATGGCTGTCGAGCACGATGAAGCGTTCGTGGAGTCTTTTCGCAACGGCGAGCGGCGACTCGTTTGGCTTATTCATGGCGGGCATTGTACGGATCGATCGTGCCGATCACAGCCTCTCAGCGTTGAAATCCGCTGTTTCAATCCACTCACGCAAACAGAATCCGACGTTATTGGACGGTGCCCCGGGCCGCCCCTCTCCGTGAAACTCCCGTGGGTCGCCCGATAAATAACGAAGGTGGTCCGAGTTTTCTTTCGATAACCCATCGAGGCATGACCATCAACAGGTCGTCGCGGGAGCAATTTCCGGCCGTCGGGTCCGTGACGCCAGACCGAAGGAGCAAGAACATGGGATCCCACATTCGATCGTTTTCACTGATTGCGTCAATGAGCGTGCTCGCCCTCGGCGTCGTCGCGTGCAGCGGCAAGAAAGACGCAATGACCGGCATGCAAATGCAGATGCAGCACATGGACAATGCCCGTGCGAATTACGGATCGCACCTGAACGACATGGCCGACAACGCGATCCTGCACGACATGACGGTCGCCGACATTCACTTTGTTCCGCATTCCAGCGAGTTGAGCGGCACGGGCGTCTATCGCCTCGACCGCATGATCCCGCTGCTCAACACCTACGGCGGCACGGTGCGCTATGAGTCCGACCTGCGCGATGAGGAACTGCTCAACAAGCGACTCGATCACGTTCGAGAGTATCTCGCCGTGGGCGGATGCAATCTCGATCGCGTTGACGTCAAACCGATGATCTCCGGCGGTCGCCCATCGGCCGCTGACAAGGCGATTCTCGTGGATTTGAAGGGGACCGCGAAGCCGGCGTCATCCGGCGCGGGCGGTGCGGCAGGCGGCGCGGCGGCGGGAATGTCCGGTAGCTCGCAGAACTGATAGGGAGGCGCGGCGAACCATGCAACGATTGCAAGCGACAAGCATCATCACGATCGGTCTGCTGCTGGCGGCGGGCTGTGCGAAACCAGACCGGGGGCTGATGGGATACCCCAAGCTGCGGCGGAGTGCGCCCGGCGGCTCGTACAAGAGCCTTCCCGAGGCGGGACCGCCCAAAATTCTTCCCGAAACGCACTTCGCGGCCGGACGCGTGTTCGAGCAGCAGGGATCGCTCGACAAGGCGATCGAACAGTACCGCAAGGCCGTCGTACTGAACCACAATTACGTTTCCGCGTTTCAGCGGCTGGGCCTTGTGCTGAGCATCGCCGGACGGCATGACGAATCGCTGGAAGCGTTCACCCGCGCCGTCGACCTGAAGCCCGACAGCGCCGTGCTCCGCAACAATCTGGGCTTCGAACTGCTTTACAAAGAACGCTGGGCGGACGCGGAAACACAGTTTCGCGAGGCCGTGCAACTCGATCCGAGCCTCGCCCGGCCGAGGATCAACCTCGCGATGCTGCTAGCACGAACCGGACGAAATGACGAATCGCTGGCGATGTTTCGCACCGTGTTGCCCGAACCCGACGCGCATTACAACCTCGGACTGGTCCTGCGCGCGCAGAAACAATATGAGCAGGCGGCCAAGGCGTTTGAGCGGGTGCTCGAACTCAATCCCGATTTTTCGGCCGCGACGCAACAACTGGCTCAGCTTCAACCGCGACTCGTCATCATTCCGGAGCCGGCCGGCGAAACGCAGGATGAAGTTCCAGCAATCGCCGTCAAACCAGCCGTGGAAGTGATCGCGTTCGGTCCGCCATCGGAGTATGAAAAGCTAGCGCCAATTCCCGGTCCGCTGGTAGAGCCGGTTCCAGCTCCGATTGTCGCCGCGCCAGTGCGGGCTCCTGATACATTCGAGGAGTTCATCGAACCCGAATCCCCACCGAAGACAGAAAAGACTGTTGTAGTCGAACCGCGTGACGTTCAACCGGAGTCTGCCAAACCAACGGACGCGAAATTGTCCGTCGGTTGGAAACTGTCCCTGACGGACATCGCTCGTGCACTTGACATCGTGGACAATGATCGACGCTGTGTCGACGCGGTGATCGCCCAGTCCGCGGCGCAAGTCGAAGCACGGGCCCGCGCGGAGCTTCGAAGCACCCACGAGTTCATTCCGATTGCAGTCGCTTCGCATGAACCGTCGACACTTGCGAACCTGGAGCAGGAGTTCGTTTTCGTGCTTCCCGTGACCGAATCGCGCGACGCCGAAACCGATACTGCCACGGCAACGACCGAGGTGAACCCCGCGACAACGCTGCATGAAGAGTCGTGGATGATGCTACATCAGCTTGAGTCATCGCTCGAAATCATTCGCAACGAAGTCGATTGTCAGAGCGCGGATGGACGACGCCCGCACCCCAAGGTCAATCCGAGCGATACGATCCCGCTGAACATCATCAGACCGTCCGACGACCCGACGATTGACGGCCCCAAGACCGACTCCGTCGATCAGCCCCATCCTTCGGGGCGAACGTCTCGATGGAACGAGTCCTTCGATGGTCTCCATGCCCTGATGGCGATTGTCGAGAATCAAAGCCGATGCGTCGCGTTCGAGGCGATGGTCGCGCGAGCCGGTCGAGCATCGGCTCGCGTCGCGGCGGCCGTTTCGTTTCTACCTTCGGCCTCGCTTGTCCTTCGAATGACGAACCTGGTCGGGGACGCACGGGTTGAACCCTGCGAGCCGAACGCCGACATCACGACTTCACGAAACGTGCGTATCGGACTGCGATCGAGCCGCTGACGATTATTTGCGATTATGCACGATGGTGGTCGTGCATCGTGCATCGAAACCGACGTCTTGGGGCGTGCTCGACACGCCCCCTTTTTTTGCGCGGGACCACGGGGACACGGCTGTAAAATCGACGCGCCGGCGATTGGGCGCGTACAAGTCGTACGACCGATTCGCCGACGGGACCAAGAGAAATCGCGGATCATCGGCCGCTAGAGCATGCAACAATCAAGTGTAGCGTCGGGGCTTGTCCCCGACGAATCCGGTTTGGCGTCACCCACAAGGAGTGACGCTATATTTGATCGTTATGAGCAATAAACGTCAATAACCGGGCCGGTGGGCGTAAGGACTTCGAGTCAGGAAGATATCCACCTGCTTGTCCGATTGCGCGTGAAGCTCCATGCGCGCCGGGAGCCGTCCGGTGCCCGCGAGATTCTCAAACAGCGAGCGCCCGCCGAGCAGATCCGTTCGTGCATCGACCACGCCGTGATGGGGATACTTTGGCGTTCCGCGCGTCTCGCTGCCCGTCAGCAGATCGGCGATGATCGGAAACGAAAACGTCCACGGTCCGATTTCGTCCTTGTTGGGAGCATAGGGGTTGCTCGGCGTGTGCCGTCGTCCGCTGACATACTTGAGCGGTCGGCCGTCGAACACAACGTAATTGGAGACGATCGGGTCGAGCGGCCCCTTGGTTCCCCAGGCCGTCTTGTTGAAGGGAATCCCGCTGCCGACCTTCCCCGCGGTACGAAACCAATAGGTCATCGTCCAACCTTCGGGGCCCGCCGATTCCGGAAAGCCCTTGATCGCCGACGGGCAGCGCCAGCTTCCCGAATGCACGTAATGCGAAAGCACGCGCCCGATCGTCGTGGGATGATCCTCGCCGAACGGATCGGCGTTCGGATCGGTCAGATTGACGTCCTCTGCGAACGGCGCCAGGTCTCGGCTGTTGAACGCGTATTGCAGCACGCCGGTCCAGATGTTCCGCATGTTGTTTCGACAGATCAACTGTTTGGCCGATTCCCGTGCCCGTCCGAGCGAGGGCATCAGTACCGACATCAATACGGTGATGATCGAAACGACCACGAGCAGTTCGATCAACGTAAAACCGCGCCTGTCGTCTTTTCGGTTGAACATGACTCAGGACTCCTGATCGCTCCTTCCCTTCCCCGCCGCCATTGACCCTTCCGGCGGCGCTGAGCGCTCGGTCAATTGAATCTCCGTGCAAATGCCGCCGCGTCCGCAAGGTCCACGTCGCCATCTTCGTCAAAGTCGAACAGGAACTCGCATTGCGCCGCGGTCAGCGTGCGAAACGCGGGTGGCGCGGCGTCAGGCCCCGCCAGGCATCCCCATAAAAACCCCGTGTCCGCCGCACCGCGCCGGCCGTCCCCGTTCACGTCGCCCGAAGGAACGATCGTCAGTTTGATCACCGGCGCTTTCGTGCCCGGATTCAGCGGCGCGCCTTCCTTGGTCAGAAACGTCGGAAAGCCCGAAGCCGCCTGAAGTGACGTGACCCGAAGCGACGTGATCACCGCGAACAACCGCCCGCCCGCGCATTGCTCCTGAAAATAGGTCAGCACGCGACCGGCGGACAGTGTTAGATTCACGTCGAATACCACCGGGAAGGGAGCCTGCTGGTTTCCCGGTGTGTATCCGACAGGAAGTCCGATGGCCCACGGCGTCGGCGTGAACCGTTCCTTCACGTTGTCTTCAACGTGCTTTTTGGTGGCCGAGGTTCCCTCGAACACGAACGGAAACGGATCGCGAGGGACGAGATCAATGTCGTCGGAGCCGACATAGGGACTCGTCTCCAGCCAGTTGGCATAGGTGTACACCGGACCGAAGCCCGCCCCGAACAGTTCCAGCGGCTGTCCGGGGTCGGGATCATTGATGGGATAGGCGAGCGCCGACCATTCATCGACGGTCAGGTCGACGGGCCAGGTCGCTCCGTTGGGACTTGCCGGCGTCGCGCCCTGATGCGTTAGGGTCACGCGAACCGCGCGAACGTCGTAGGACTTGGCCGGAAGCCCCTGGGGAATTGCCGGGTGCGTCCTCCAGGCAACGATCAGAATCCCGTCACGATCGTTGAAGGTCGTGAAGTTCGGGTCGGCCGTCGAGCCGAAGCATGATGCCGCGGCCCGACGACCCGCGCTGAAGTTGAACGGGTAGTGCCATCGATCGTCACTTGGCGTCTCGAATACGTAGTCTCCGCCGCGCGCGACGCCCGACATGGCCCAAACCAAACCGATCAACAGGAGCGCGCGTCTCATGACCTGCCCGCCTCGCGCCGCGCTCGTCGCGCCACGGCCGCCAGTCCGCCGAACGCCAGCAACGCCAGCGTGGCGGGCTCAGGGACGATCGCCACCTTGTCCATCGAGAAAAGGAAGTTCTGATCGACGCCCGCCAGCGACGCGGGCACCGACACACCGATCTGCACATTGCCGACGTTGCCGAACACCTGTGGATACGTGAACGGTCCTTCAAAAACGAGACTCGGATCGGGCAAGGCTGCATTCAGCGGTGTCCATGCGCCCGACGCCACGGGAATGACGAATACCTTGGCCGCGCCCGGAAAATTGCCCGGACTCGCGAACCGCGTGAAGAAGTTCAGCGGCACGCCCGCGTCGTGTCGAACAAACAATCCAAAACCATCCACGCCGTCGCTGACCCAGTCACCGACAAATGCGCCGCTGCTCGATCCATACGCCGCGTGACCGCGAAAAAGCAGCGGTGTTGTGTTGACGCCGGACTGCGAAAAATTGAATGTCGTCGAGACAAACGCGCCGCCGTCCGGACCGCCTGTCGCGTTCCAGTTCAACGCCGATAGGCCGTCCGCATGACGCCAGTTCGACGCATTCGCGCTGAAATCCTCGGTGAAAGGCACGGTCGCGCCCGACGTCGTTGCCGAATACAGCGCTACGACAAGGAGCAGGGCAAAACGGGTCATTCGTGCAATGTTATTGAGAAGATTGATCATGTTTTCGCCTCCATTGGCCGGGCGGCGACGAAACGACGCCACCAACCGGTGCCGTATTCCTGTTTAGGCAGCCGTGCGCGCTTCCACCAATCCGCAGCCGCCTTGCCGCCGACGGAGCACGAGCGTTCCGGTCGTCAGCAGCACAATCGTCATCGTCGCCATTCCCCACTCCGAAACCGTAGGAATGTTTTCGAACAAACTCACCTTGTCGATTTCAAAAGTGACACTCTGATTCACGCCTGCGAGAGACGCAGGAACCACCACGCCAATCTGAAGATTGCCGATGCCGCTGAAGACGTCGGGATAGGTGAACGGTCCCTCAAACACCAGATCGCCGTCGGGCAGCGCCGTCGCCACCTGCGTCCACACGCCCGAAGCAACGGACGTGACATACACTTTGGCGGCGGCCGGAAAATTGCCCGGGCTGGCGAATCGGGTGAAGAACTTCAACGGAACACCCGCGTTGTGCCGAACATGCAGTCCGAATCCGCCCACGCCGTCCGATACCCAGTTGCCGACAAACGCCCCACCGCTGGACCCGTAGGCCGCATGACCGCGAAACAGCGGAGGCGTGTCATTGGCCGCGGTTGATGAAAAATTGAAAGTTGTCGAAACGAATGCCCCGCCGTCCGGACTACCTGTCGCGCTCCAATCCAGCGCCGTGACGCCGTCGGCCTTCCGCCAGTTGGCCGCGTTGGCCGAGAAATCCTCTGTAAAAGGAACCGTTGCCGCACGAACGGACCCGCTGCTTGCAATCATGACCAGCCCCATGCCGACCAACACAATCCCGCGTTGAATGAATCGATGATGAACTCCCATAAGTCCCTCCTCTTGGTCCTCAACTCGCGCGGCAGCACACCGAAGAACGCTTCCCCGATGGTCGCGCGACGTTTTGCCACTATTTTCAGAAAGATCGATGTTCGCTAAATGGCCGGGAACGCGGCGCGTGAACGGTCAAGCTCGCTCAAGACAATCCAATAACTGTTGTCGTTCCCGCTGTGTGGGTTCTTGAAGGAAGGCAATCAACAAGGGGGTGCGCGAAGTGGCACACTGTTGGCCACAATTCGCATCAGATGGGGTTTGAAGACCCGTTCCCACGCCGGCCCCGTCAAGCCGCACAGGAAAGGCAATGGGTGATTCGGCATTCGTGGAAAAGCACCGGCGGCACGCGGAAAGCGAGAAAGCGCTCTTCGCAACCGCTCGGATTCCAATAGCGTCCCGGCAAACAGGACAATGCCCAGCGGCACTGCACCGGAAGGAAGATTGACTTCGGCCACGCGTTCGAAAACGTTGAAGTGGAGCAGCCCAATGACCATCGCCGAGGCGATCACCGTTCGGCGACCGGACGGCAACCGCAGCCATTTCACGTTGATGGTCTTCAATGCGAAGAACACTGCGGAAACGGAAAGGAACAGGGCCCGTATGAGTGACGTTCCCCATTCTCCCGCTTCCCAGCCGACCACCACGCTCCAGGCGGCAACCAATCCCCCGACATGCATGAGCAACATGCCGAGCCAGAAGACCGGCCAACCCAGCTTGGAAAGGAACTTTGGGGAATAGTTCAATCGATGATTCATCGGACCATCTCGCGGCATCCGCACTGTGATAATCCTAGCAGATTCCATGCCACGGGAATTGAATGGCTATTGTCCACAATAGTCAACTGTCCACTTAATTATTAAGTACACGCCTGAGCAGTCATCGACTTTCCAGTACGCGCAGGCGCGAGACAATGTTGGCGGCAAAAGCGTCATTCTCGCGCCCCTTTACAGCATTCCGGTACGCCTCAACGGCATCGGCCAGGTAATCCTGGTATCCAAAAAGAACCATCATGTAGGTCAGTCCCGCGCCTTGGGCAGCCAAGGTCCAATGACGCTCGGCGTTACGATGCGCCCTTTCGAGCACTCCCATGGCGGTTTCGACTTCGGTCACGCCGGCTTGCTGCGCGGCGTCGGCCTTGGCTCGTTCGGCTTCCGCGTCGATTTCGGCAAGCGACATCGCTTTGGCGGCGGAAGCCAACACTTCGGCGGTTCGAGAGGCGGCATCAAAACGGTCGTAATAAACCCACGCCTTGGCGGCTCGGGCGTCCGCGGCCTGCGCGGCGGAAAAACCGCCCAGCCAGGCGTCATCCGTGCGACTCTGAAAAGCGGACCGTTCTTTCGACTCGGGAGAAGCGTTTTGGAGCTGTTCTCGCGAGTCATTGATCCACTGGTCGTTCGAGGTCGCGGCCTGCTGTGCCGCGGCGGCCGACTGGTCGAGGAACCGAAGGGCCCGCTCCTCCACGGCTTCGGCTTCGGATTGGAGCCGACTTAGTTCGTCATAAGTCGTTTGGGCTTCCCTGGTAATGGATGCAAGCCGTTCACCGGCTTCGGCCTGTCGCTGGGAGATGGACACCTTGATCGCTTCGAGTCGGGCCAAATCTTCGCGCAAAGCGGCGATTCCCTTTTCCTCACTGTCAATCTTCATTCCCAGGACGCTTCGCTGATTCTTGAAATAAGTCAATCCATGGGTGAACGTAAAGTCCTTGCTTTGGCCATTTTCCAGATAGCGACCCTTCAGAAAATCGCCGGTGAAGTCGATCACGGCGTCAGGCAGCGCTCCGGCCTCGGATTCCTGGGCACTTCGCTGGGCGGCACGGAAGTCCGTGTCGAGCGAGGTCAACTGTTGTTCAAATGCCTTTCCACCGTTGGGATCGGAGAAATCAACGCCGCGGTCCTGCAACTGTTCGATCTCGGCGCGAGTGGCGAACATCCGCGATTGCGCATCGGCCCACCGCTGCTCCATCGCACGAATCGATCCGTCGAGCTGCGCGGCTTCCGAGCGCCATTCGCTAACCCGCGTTTCCGTTTCGGCCAGCCAAACCCTGACAGCGGCGATCTGATCCTCAGCGGCAGTGATGGAGGCCGGATTCTGTGTGCCCTTCAGTGCCTCGGCCATGCGTGTGTACCCCGCGAGTTCACGCAGGATCGGTTCGGAATCTCCACGCTTCAGGCCGGCATCGACGCGCGCGGCCATGCCTTGATGAAACAAAATGACGGCTTTGAGTCGGTGGGCTTCCGCCACCTCCCGACCCGACCGCTCGCCGACGCTGACCGAAAGCGCCGCCTCGGTCTCAGCCAGCGCTTCGTCGAGTAGACGAGCGTTTTCTTCGATGAGCGTGCGGCGCGCGCCCACGCCGTCACGAATCTGTCCGGCGAGATTGCCGTATCCGGCCCGCGCGGGTCGTCCCTTGCCGTCGGCCCAATCGGCCGGCTCAAATGACTTCCACAGTTCCTCATGCACCGCCTGGTAGGTGTCTCCCGAGTTTTCGGCCAGGGCGTTGGGATCGCTGACGTCCGTATCCACCTCGGCATCGCGAAGCTGATCGACGAGGAGCGCTCGGTAGGCGAGATCGGCATTGAACCGGTCCAGCAGTCGACGAGCCTTCTCTACGTGAACAATCGCTTGCGATTCGACGCGTCGGTGGGCGGGCTGTAAAGCGGGCAAGAAAGCCCACGCCACAGCGGTAACCACGATGGCCGCCGCCGCGACGATGAAAACAAAACGCTGTTGATTCACGACCTTCTCCTGTGGAGTTCACCCCGGAGCGACTTTCGGAAAGAACGCCGCAAGGGCGCGGAACCGCCCCGGAACGAACCATTGTAACGGGATGGGAGGGCTTGAAAAGCAGCCTTTCGAATCCAAGGCAGCAGGCGGTTGAACGCCGCCGAGAGTGGGCCTGGAGCCATTAACTTCGCGGGTCCGTCGCCGGCGGAAAACTGGGATAGGGACCGCAACTACTCCTGAAGACGCACCCATTCCGGGTGCTCCCCAACGTTCACCGTGATGACGCTGTGGATTCCGCCGCGAACGGTCCAGCGGCTTTCGACCTGCATCCAGTTCGGGCGGCAGGCAGCGGCCAGATCGTCAAGGATGCGATTGGTCACGTCCTCGTAAAAAATCCCCTGGTTGCGAAACGTCTGGAGATATAGCTTCAGGCTCTTAAGTTCGACGCAAAGCGGGCCGGGCACGTAGCGAATCCGCAGCGTGGCAAAATCCGGCTGGCCGGTCTTGGGGCACAGGCTGGTGAATTCGTGAACCTCGTGCTCGATAAGGTAGGCCCGTTTCGGATGCGGATTGTCAAAAGTTTCCAGCACGCGCGTCGTATTCCTTGTCCGTCAACCAATTCCGTGCCAAGTTCGTGACACTGCTTCGGAGCAGTGGATTTCGAAGGTCACGAGATCCGAATCAACGATGAATTCTTACAGCCGAAACAGCATCAACTGTTCGGCCGTCGACCGCCTCGGCAGCATCGCGCTGCGCGCGGTCCGAATCGGTGGAAGACTCTGATCGCGCGCCGCAGCCACGAACCGCTCAAGGTCCTGGAAGTCCCATTCGCTTCGCAAAGCCCGCTCTCCCGTGTTCCGGCGAATGGCTGCGCCGAAGCGATCGACAACGTGCCGCGCCGCGAACCGGTCGCACATCGCTTCCTTTTGCCGCGTATTGCGACCCGCGCGTTTGACCAGCAAGTGATACAGTTCGTGCATGAAGATGAACACCGCAAGCTGGTAAGCGTCTTTCAGTTCAATCGAAAAGAGCGGCCTGAGCCAGACGCTACCGCGAGTTTTCGCGCGGGCGATGTTCGTGTCCATTCGATAGGGATAGCGCAAGTGCCTTCCGATGTTGATGAAGATGCGCTTGTCCGCGTAAAAGCACGTGCCCGAAAAATCGGCCCCGCGACTGTAGCGCACGCGCACCGTGATTCGACCCACCGACCAACAGCGAAGCCCCTCGAGAAAAAGGGTCAGCAATCGGTCGCTGGACAACTCCGTGGAGTTGCCGAAGTCGATCGGCGACGCCAAGACGATTCGGCGATCCTGCGGTAAACGCTTCCGTGCCATGATGCCCCAGTCCTTCGCGGCCTGTCGCCCGCGTGCGCATGAAGTCCATCCGAATCAGCCTCTTCACTAGCCGCTTCCACCGCCAGCGTGTCCGGATCGCGTGTAATGCCGTCAACGCGAAGGCGGACCAGCCAAATGATCCTACGCCGCCAAGTGCAGCGGAGGCCGAGCCTCGCCATATTCTAGGGCATTCTATGGCCGGGGGTGAAACTGGCCGTGGACCCTTTTTAGCTGGGTCTCGTCGACATGCGTGTAAACTTGTGTGGTGGTGACGCTGGCGTGGCCGAGGAGTTCCTGAACAATGCGCAGGTCCGCGCCGCCGGCCAGCAGATGGGTGGCGAAACAGTGCCGTAAGGTATGCGGGGATAAGTGTTTACCGATTTCTGCGGCCGTGGCGTATTTGCGAACCAGCCGCCAGATGTTCGTTCGGTCCAGTGGTCTTCCGGTGCGGGACAAAAAGAGTGAGTTCGTATGAACCGCGCCTTCCAGTCGCGGTCGCAGTTCTTCAAGATACTCTGTAACGGCTTGGATGGCTGGACGCCCGATGGGAATGATTCGCTCTTTGCGTCCCTTGCCGATGCAACGAAGGTAACCGAGCCGGAGGTTGACCTGATCGATCGGCAGATCGACGACCTCGCTGACCCGCATTCCTGTGGCGTACAACAGTTCGAGCAGGGCGCGATCGCGGAGGTAATACTCGCCGTTGGGATCCGGGGCGGCGAGGAGCCGCTCGACCTGGTCCTCGCGAACGCTGTCAGGAATCATGCGCCATCGGCGCGTGCCTTCGATCAGCGCGGCGATATCGGTGCGCAGAACGCGCTCGGCATGCAGCCAGCGGAGAAAGACCTTGATCGCGGCGAGGTGCCTGGTGATCGACGAAATGGACAGTCCCCGGCGCTGCAACGCGATAAGGTGGCGCTGAACGTCATTCATCGCGATCTCGGAAGCCGCCACGTCGTGCGACAACAGATCATCCCAGAATTCGCTCAGGTCGCGTTTGTAGGCGGTGACGGTAGCTCCGGACAGACCGCACTCCAGGAAAATATAATCGAGAAAACGCTTGACCAGCGGCGCGGGACGCTCAACCCTGACGGCGGGTTCGGCGGTAAGGAGCATGTTCGTTTCTCCGGCGGGCGGAACGGCCCAAAGTGCCATTTATTGGCACTTATTGCGCTGATCAGGATCCGCCGACGCCGCGCGGACCACGCGAACATTGTAATCGCTTTGTCATCATGATCCAAGAGCCATCGCAACGAGAGCCGCCAAAGATATCGGACGCTCCTGCGAGAATCGGTGAATCGACGAGATGGGCACATTATGGCGAACCGCCGCCCGAAAACGTTGTCACAATGCTGAAAAAAGGGGTACTCGAGCCTGTTATCAAGGGAATTCGATCGTCGCGATCACAGTTCCGACTCGCGACGGCCTTGACCGCGGCCCGGTCCGAACATTTCCGCCGCGTTGGGTTGCTCGAGGACGAACTGCGCGCGAAGCGCACCGGCCTGGCACAGGCTGTAGACCGCGTGAACAACGGCGCCGTAATCCAGTCCAAGTCCGAGAACCGTTCCCTTGGACGAAACAGTTGCGTCGCTTCCCATGAGTCGAATCAGCGGTATGAGCTCCAGCGGGGCGGGCAACGGCGGTGAACTCAGATCGCGCGAGACGACCGTCCGGATCGCGGTCAGTTCTTCGTCTCCGGCGCGGGCGTTGAGCATCAGCCCTCCGTCAGGAGAACGATACAGAATCGGCGGCGTGCATCGGACGTTTTCGCCGAACAGGGCGATTCTCCGCTCGCCGAATCGCTTGACGTACACAAACTCGGTTGGCGATGCGGCGATGGCGTCGAGCGCGAAGCCGTCGCCTCCCAATACCGTCGAGTCGATCGTCGGGTCCTTTCGGCGAATCAACGCTTCATACGCGGCCACCTGAACGCGCGAATCACCGTCCGAGAGCAGCCTGCGAAGCGCCTGCGCCGTCGCGCCGATGTCCCGCGCCTCACCCAGCGCGCGAATGGCCTGAAAGCGATACCGGCTCTGCGGATCCACCGCGAACGAAGCGATCACGTCGCCGGCGATATGGTCCATCAGCCTAAGCCCGGCCGCGGCGGCATGAAATCGTACATGGTCCTTCGGATGCGTGTATAGCTCCGCCAGCGCGGGCACGGCCTTTCGACCCAGCCCCTCGAAGCACGACGCGATCATCGCGTGGGGCGCGTCGGGACGATCGATTTCCTCGGCCAGTTCGCGGGCCCGCGCCGACTCGAACGACGGATCGCGTGAGAGGAACAGCCCCCGCACCAGCGCAAGAAAATGTCCGGTATCATTGCGAAACTCGGACGGCACGCGAAGGTGAACGAATGACGGCGACTGTGCATCGGCGATCCGCTCACCGCCGGGGAACTGCGCATTGATGCGCTCCTGAATCTGGCGGGCGCGCTGATACGACGGTTCGCCAAGTACGAGGCGAAGTCGTCGATCGGATACGGCCACGCCTCCGCCGAGAATGGTTCCTTCCAACAGATTGGCCTTGGTGGCCGACCCTTCATCGGAGAACGGATTGATGAAGATCGGTCCGGCCGCGCGGGCCAGAATCCGTCCGGCGATTGACACGTCCGGTGAGACGACGCGGTACATTTCAAGGTCCGCGGTGAATAGCCGTCCACCGCGCAGCGACTTGGTCTGGGTACCGGGCAGGGCCATCACCGAGAGGTCGAATCTCGTGCCTTCAGAAGCCGCCGGGGGGATGTCGCCGTAAACAACGACGACAGCGGTGTCGACATCGTCGATCATCGACTCCGGCGAGACGTCCTTTTCACCGACGACACTGCTGCTGCCGAAGCGGCTCTGCTTGTACATGGCTTGCACGAGTCGGTTGTAGATCGGCTTGGGACAGTCGGTGGAGCCGTTCTGCCCCAACCCGACGACCAATCCATACCCGCGGACGCGCATGGGCGCAAGCCCTTCGAAAAATGCGTATGCGCCGATCGTGTCCCGATAGGCCGCGGACTGCGCAAGCCGCGCCGCCTGCGGCGAGACGCCAAGGTCATAGCGTTTTTCGCCCTTTTGGGTGATTGTGCAGCCCGGTGCGAGCGAGAATGGTAAGAGCAAGGAGAAGCGAAGTACGAAGCATCCTCGAGTCTTGGTCATGGATCGTGTCCGGCGGGTCTTTGATCTCTCCGTCCCGCGAAAGATCGCGAGAACATGGTTGCAAGACGATACGTCACGATGTTCCGCCGCGTCAAGAATGATCAATGAATTAGTATTTCCGTGATGGCGGCGGCGGCGAGAACCAGGCTGATGACGCCGTTGATGGTGAAAAAAGCCAGATTGACGCGACGATAGTCTCCGGGACGGACCAAGGCGTTTTCGACGATGAGCAGGATCATCGCCGCGCCCGCCCCGATGGCATAGATCCAACCAAAGCGAGCGACGACGCCGAGGGCAATCAGACCGCCCACGACGACCAGATGTGCCGATCGCGCGATCCAGAGCGCCCTGGCCGGACCCATGCGGGATGGCAGGCTGTGCAATCCGTCGCGGCGATCCACGTCGATGTCCTGGCACGCATAGATGATATCGAACCCTGCGATCCAAAACGCCACAATGAGGGAAAGCAAAACCGCGGGCAGCCCCAGCGTCGCCGGACTCACGGCGAGCCATGCTGCGGGCGGCGCGAGCGCGATGGCGCATCCCAAATAAAAATGAGACCAGCGGGTGAATCGTTTGGTGAAGGAATAACCGCAGAGGATCACAAGCACGGGACCGGAAAGCAGGATCGGCCAGGTGTTGGCGTAGAAGAGAAAGAACCCCATGCAGCCGAATGCAAATGTCACGGCCGAGAGAATCAACATGCCGTAGGCGGCAGCGCGGCTCAGTCGACCTACGGGAATCGGACGACTGGCGGTTCGCGGATTGCGAGCGTCAATCTCGGCGTCCACGATGCGATTGAAGGTCATGGCGACGCTTCGGGCGGTCACCATGCAAAGAACGATCAATCCGATCTGCCCGAGATACGGTCCATTTCGATCCGCAAGATCGCGCCCGGCCAGGAAGGTCGCGATCAGCGCGAACGGAAGGGCGAACACCGAATGAGCAAGCTTGACCATGTCCGCCCAGACACGGATCGAGGCAACGGGGCCGACATCCTTCGACGGCGTGGACTCAACGACACCGGTCATGCGAGTTCAACACTTGAGCCATCGCGGGAGGCGTGAGCCGTTTGTCCGGTCCATCGCGTGTTCAGCGCGTGGGCAACGCCGATCAAATCGAGAAGCTTTCCCACGACGAAATCGACCAGATCATCGACAGTTCTCGGAAGCATGTAATAGCCGGGAGAGGCCGGACAGATGATGCCGCCGGCTTCCTCCACGCGCAAGGCGTTGAGCAGATCGATTCGGCTCATAGGCATTTCGCGGGGAACAAGAATAAGCCGACGCCGCTCCTTGAGCGTGACGGCGGCGGCGCGGTCGAGGAGATTTCCGGCCAGTCCCGCGGCGATCGAGGCGAGCGTGTTGCTGCTGCACGGGCAGACGATCATTCCGTCGGTGAGAAAACTGCCGCTGCCGAGCCGGTCACCCACGTCGCGATAGGGATGGATCGTCAATCG
Organism: uncultured Phycisphaera sp.; assembly: GCA_964486335.1. Classification (GTDB taxonomy): domain Bacteria; phylum Planctomycetota; class Phycisphaerae; order UBA1845; family UBA1845; genus CAZAMB01. The sequence continues at coordinate 340,726 of CAZAMB010000001.1, forward strand.
ATTGGAATCACCGCCTATCAGCAACTCGGCGGATACTTGTTGGATGTTCAGTTCGTCGGCGAACAAACGGCGACCGTTGGGACTGGCGATTACGTGGACGTCGACATCCGCCAAGCACAAGCACTGAATGAGGCGCCGGGCATAGACCGCGCCGCTGGCGCCGGTCACGCCGACGATGATCCTCTTGGATTGTTTGGTGGAAACGGTCATGGTTCAGCCCGCGTGACCTGAACGGCGGTTTGATGAGGACGAAGATTCTCGGCGATTCTCGTCCAAATGGAACCCGCATGATCGCGCGTCAGTTGCGCAAACACGGTTGCCGCTCGTCCGGCATCGCCCTGTTCTTCGTAAGCCGCGATGAGTCGAAGCATGGCCTCGGGCACGGCATCCCGATCGGCGTACCGGCCCAGCAGATCAGTCAGCCTGCGAATTCTCTCGCCGGCGGTCGGCGCGGCCTTGGCGATTTCCAACTCGATGTTGTCCATCAACTGACAGTTTGGATAGGTCAGCTTCAGGTCTTCGAGTTGCCGCACGTACGTGTCGAGTCGCGGATCGAGGTCGGCGAGACCAAAGGTGACGCCTGTCTTGGTCGATTTGGCGCCGCAGATCGGGTCGGACCCGTAGATCGGATCGCGATTGGCGCTCAGCAGACTGTGGAGTCGATAGGCCTCGAACACGATGCGATCGAGCGGAATATGCAGGCTCGTTTCGGGCGCGGAACGAGCGAGCGGTTCTTTGGCCGTTGGATCGGCTGTCGGCCGCGTCACGGTCTGCCGGTCAAACTTCTCGATGATCTCCGCGGTCTTGGCGATCGCTCGGTCGATGTCGCCATCGCGGGCTTCAAGTTGCGCCAGGCGGAGCAGCGCCACCGCGCCAAGCGGTGTATCGCGACGGTTTTCGAGAATAATTCGCCAAGTTTCCCGTGAGGCAGGACTCGGATAATCGTCATAAAACCGAATCCATCGGGTTTGCCGAAACTCCCGCAGATCCACGCGACGGTCCTTGGCGCGGGCCTTGATGAACAATGCGTTGGGCGTGTAACGACTGTCGGGGAAGGAATGGTGAAACCAGTCGCATCGCTGAGCAATCTCGGACTGGTGCCGCGACAGTTCGCTGCGTCTGGGACCCAGATCGGTGGAGAGTCCAAAGAGCCAGTTTTCCTCCTCGATTTGCCGAATGGCCTCCTTTGACGGTCGGGGAAGCGGGTGACGCTCCCAGCGCCTTCGCGTGGCGATCTCGAGTCCCACGGAGGCGTCCACATCGGCGAAATAGGCCTCGTCGCGCCGCTCCAACAGACGGTAATACAGTTCGTCGCGCCCGACGTGACGTTCGAACATCAGTACCGGCAGCGCGAACATAACGGCCAGAAGCGGCGTCACGGCGCCGGGCCGGTAGTTGACGATTCTGGCAACGGTCAAAACAACGGCGAACACCGCCGCGGACGCCACGACGGCCAGCACCCACGGCGCAACAAACTTGACGCGATCAACGGGATCGATTCGCCCGACGACAATCTCCGGAGTGCCGGACCACGCCAATGTGAGGTAGATGATGGCCGGAACAAGTCCGAGCAGCGCGGACATGAACCGGAACCGTGTTCGAAACGGACGCAGGGAGGCGATGATGCAGGAGAACAACAGCGTGATCGCCAGCCAGGGCATGACCGCCAGCACGCCGACCAACAGGATGAAAGGCAGGCTTGACCAGAAGCGATACAGAATCGCCACCAGGATCGGAATGGCGATCAGCGCGGCCATCAGCAGTCCGACGATGGGAATCTGAATCGGCACGTCCTGAATGTTGATCGGTTCGATGAGGAAGGAAGCCAGCGACACTTCCGGTTCACCAACGCCGTGAAAGGTCTGGATCAACAAGTCCCAATACCCCTCGCGCGCGGGGGCAAAAAACTCGCCGCTCCGTAGCCAATAGGCGAAACAGGTCGCGCCGCCGAAGAGCAGAACATTGACAGCCAGCAACACCACCGCGCGGATTCGATATTTCGAACCGGACCGCGTCCATACGTCCATCAGATCAGGTGAGGGCATCGGACCTGCGATCGGAGGCGACTTCGAAGCCGGAGCAGGCTGGGCCATCGTCAATCCCGGTAGGCGACATACGCGGTGACGACGCCCAGCGTCATCGGCGTGGTCTGGACGCGCGTGAAACCCGCGTCGGTCAGCCGTCCACACAATTCCCGCGCGTCGGGAAAGGATACCACCGATCTCGGAAGATAGCGATAGGCGCCGGTTCGATCGCCGCTGATCCACGACGCCGCAATCGGCATGAATCGATTCGAATAGAGTTCGTAGCAGCCGCGAAAAAGGCGGGAAGGCGGACGGGTGAATTCGAGGATCACCACGCGACCGCCGGAGCGGAGAACGCGGTGAAACTCCGCAAGTCCGACGGCGAGATCAGCAAAGTTGCGAACGCCGAACGCGCAGGAAACGATCGAAAAGCTCCCGCCGTCAAACGGCAGACGCAGGGCATCGGCCTCGACCCACGCGGATTCACCGGCGCGACTTCCTTTCGCTCGAACGAGCATTTCGTGGGCAAAGTCGCAGCCCACTATGCCTCGCGGACCGTAAACGGCAAACGCGCGGGCGAAATCTCCGGTTCCGCACGCCACGTCGAGCACGTCGTCGTGGGGGCGCACAGCGGCCATTGTCACCGCCTTGCGCCGCCAGGCGGCGTCGCGCCCGAAACTGAACAGGGAATTGACCAGCTCGTATCGCGGCGCGATGGCATTGAACATCTTCCGCACGCGCGAGGCCTTGTCCGCCGTCTGATGAGGCGACTGAAGCAGTTCCTGAGTCCATACCCGATCTTTGGCCACGTCGTCCATCATACCGGGAAACCGGCTCGTCCAAGCCTGTACCGTTCCAAGGGAAAGCGGTGGCACGGGTGGGCCCGTTTGACGCCGTCGGCAAGATCGACCATTCTCTGGTTTCCCGGCAACGGGGTGTCCCTTTGACGGGTCAGGACAATCCGGGCAACCGCGTTGAAACTCGTTGCGGAAACGATGTTCACTCGTTGCCGACCCTCTCCCGCGATCGTCGCGCGGTAGACCCAGCGTAAGGATCAAGGCATGCAGGAACGATTTTCAGACCGGGCCAGACACGCGATGGCGCTCGCCAACCTCGAAGCCGGAAAACTTAATCACGGTTACCTCTCTCCCGAACATATTTTACTCGGATTGATTGCCGAGGGTGAGTGTGTCGCCACGGCCGCCCTGCGCACGCTCGATGTCGATCTTGATCGCGTGCGAAGTGCCGTCGCCGACGGGATGAAACGGGGAGAGGATCGCGGGCCGGTCGGTCGGCGTCCACAAACCGACACGACCAAGGAACTGATCTCGCTGGCCATCGAGGAGGCTCGCCGATTCGGGCATCGCTACGTCGGCACCGAACACCTTGCGCTCGCGCTTCTCCAGCAAAAGGACGGTATTTCGGCGAGGGTCTTGCGCGAGCAGGGAGCCGAACTGGAATCGCTGCGCGAAAAAGTGTTGGCGATGCTGCGGACCAGCGTCGATCCGACGCACGACCTCGCCCATTCACGGCACGGCGACTTCGAGTGGGTTCACCAGCAGGAACTGTCCAAGGCGTTTCGTTCGCCGAAGTTCTGGCACACGATGATCATGGCGGTGGATTCGGCCAACCGGCTCGGCGCGGGAGAAATTGAGCCGCCGCACCTGCTGCTCGCACTGCTGCGTGATGAATCGTCGGGCGTCGCGAGCATGCTCGCCCAAAAAGGCGTGACCCTCGACTGGGTTCGTGAACAAATCACGTCGGCCCGTGCCTGATCGTCCAGGCGGCCTACACGGCTCCGACAGGCCGCGCCGAGGAGTTTCGAGCTTCGGTGATCAACCGGGCGATCTCCTCGGCACGCGAATCCGCGCCGCGACCGCCGATTTGTTCGCCTCCCATGCGCACGTCCAGCGCCTTGGCCGCTCCCGGTTCATCTTCCACTCGCACCGTCGCCGTGCGCTCGATCTGTCCGAGCCGGCGAATCGCGCTTTGCAGCGGCGCCGCCGGATGGGTCAGCGCAACCGATGGAGCTTGTTGCAGGACCTGTTCCAGGCGCGTCTGAACCCGCATGGCCTCCTGCAGCCATTCATGAAGCGTCTTGGTCACTCGATCGGTCTCGGAAACCAACTGGAGATGCTGGCGTTTGGCCTCGACGCCGGCGCGACGCAGACTTTCTGTCTGCTCGTTGGCCTGAAGACCCGCCTGCGACAAACCCGCAAACACCTTCTTGACCGCAGCGCATACTCGTTCCAGATGTTCGGACTGCGAATGCGATTCGGCGGTGACGGTTCCGGCTTTTTCGATCGCTTCCTCAACGATCGACTTGAATCGTCCCGAGGCATCCGCCACTTTTCGCTCAACGGCCGACGACCGCTCCAGCAAGTGGCCGATTTGCTCATCTACAACGCCCACACGCGACAAGTATTCAGAGAGCAGCCCTTCACCGCCCTGTACGGCGCCCTTTAGCGACGCCAGGTACGAGTCCATCCGGTCAACCGCCGCGCGCGCCGACGAGTCGACCTGCTGGTACTGTTCCACCAGCACCTCCAACTGCTCGCGGGCTTCGTTCACTTGCGCGATTCGCGCGTCCGCGCGATCCAACATGTCCTTCGCGTCACTCCCGCTCCGATCCGTCTTGGTCACAAACTCGTCGATCGTGGCACAGGCCTCGGCGAGAACTTCCTGCTGTCGTCGGGATTGGTCCAGCGTGGCCAACAATTGTGACCGAAGCGATTCGCCCGATGCCGTCGTCTGCTTGAGCAACGTGTCCGATTCAGCGGCGGCGGCCACCGTGGAATTGAGGGTGTCCAGTTGTTTCACGACGGTTTCGCCTTCGGCGACGCGCTTTTCGATCGCCTTTTCCGTTCGACCGCCTTGTTCCACAAGCAGCGCCAGCTCCATCGCCACGCGCGATCCGTCACCCGACAGACATCTGATTCTCTCTAGGTCGTTGGCCAGCGCTGCTCGTTCGTTTTCGGAGCGCTCGATCTGCGCTGCGCATTGACCGATCGCCGACGCCACTTCGGTTGTCATGGCTTCCACTTTGACCTGGGCTTCAACGACCTTCTTGTCCAAGGCCGGTTCCGCTTCGGCCATCCGCTCCACGATCCGGTGTCCATCGACTGTAGCCCTCGCCAGGCGCTCGTGAAGATGAGTCGCCGCGGCCTGCATGGAAACGAGTTGATTCAGCTTTTGCTCGGTTTGCGCGATCAGCCCCGCGAGGGCATGTCCGGTCTGTTTCGCGGTGGTCGCATCGGCATCGAGCTTCGCGGCCAGCATGTTGGCGTCGATCTGGAGCGTATTCAGTCGGTCGGTCGCGTCGTCCGCATGGGCCACTTCCGCCGACAACAGACCCATGCGTTCGTCGGTGACAGCGGCCTGTTCGCGCGCGACCTTGACGAGTTCGGACTGCGAGGTTCGGATGATTCCCTCGGCGCGCTGCTCGAACGAATCAACCTGCGCGCTCATGCCGTCGCGGAACCGATCCATCGTTTCATCGGCCATCAACTGGCGGGCTTCGGCGGATTCACGCATCAATCGGTCCATTTCCGCGCGCACGGCTTTGAGTGACACTTCGCCGTCGGCGACGACCTTCGCGGTCTTCGTTTCGATCTCCCTCTGAACGTCCTCAGCGAAACTTCGCATCGCCGACATTTGAACTTGAACGATATTTCGGGCTTCTTTCTCGATCGTTTCCCGCGCAATACGTTCCACATTCGCACTGGATTCCGCGACGTCCCGCGTTGCGCGATCCGCCGCTTCGCGGCCCTGACGGCTCATGGTCGCAAGTTCGTCAACGGCGCGCCGCACTTGGTCGCAGGCCGAACCGGCGCGAGCGATCAAGGCCTCCAATTGCGCTCGCACGTCGTCCGCCGGAGCCACATGGGCGACCATCTGCGACACCTGCCGCTGCACCTCGTCCACGCGGTCCGCCAGTTGTCCGGCGAACGCGCTCATTCTCGCCTCGACATCCTCCGCACGGCGGCAAGCCCGCTCCACGTGCTGCGATTTTCTGAGCCATTCGTCGCCGCTCGAACCGACCTCGGCCAATCGCGACTCCAGCATCCGCGCGCGATCGTCGGCGTCCGCGAGAATCCGATCAATCCGCCGCTGAATCCGGGCGGCCGAGTCGCTCGATTGGGGAATGCCTCGGGAAAACTGGTCTTCTAATTGCTCCGCTCGCTCGATCAGCGCCGACAAACGCAGTTCGGCCGCGATCGCGTTCGATGCCACATCGCCCGTCGTAGCGGATCGCCCGATCGCGCGAATCTCGACCGGCTCGATCGCGGCCCCGTCCTGGACTGCGATTCGCCCGGCGCCGATGGGCGACTCCGCGCGGACGGCCAAATCCGGCGTGGCGGGCGTATCGCGGAACTGATTGTCCATTGACTTATCGAGTGCTCGCTTGATCTCCGGACCGCGCTGGCCGGCCGAGGCTCGGTCTTCCAGTTCGGCAACGATCGACGCCGTGACCCGCGACTCATTCGCCCCATAGGCGGCGAGCATGGCCGCGTTGCATATCTGGTTAATGCGTCGTGGCGTGCCGCTTGCAGCAGCGTGAATCGGCGCGATCGCGTCGGACTCAAAGAGGTCGACACGGCCCGCCCCGGCGATTTCGAGACGATGCCGGATGTAATCCCGTGTTTCCGGTTCGCTTAGCGCCGACAAGACCTGCTCGCCGAACGCCTGCTGGCGAATCTTGGCGAACTCCGGACGGTCCAGCATGGCACGCAGGCGAGGATGCCCCGCCAGAATCACGCGCAGGAGCCGCCCGTGCCCGGTTTGAAGGTCGCTGAGTGTCTCAATCTCTCCGAGTTGCGTCTCGTTCAGGTGTTCGGCCTGGTCAACAATGAGGATCGATTGATGTCCGGCCGCCTGCGTCCGCGCCAGATGCCGCTGCAACCGTTGGATCAATCGATCACCGGACGAGGGCGAAGGAAGTGATACGCCGAACCCCTTGCAGCATTCTCGAACGATCTCGCTTGTTCCGTTCGCCTGCGCCGTGATCACCACGACATGATCGGTCGCATGCAGTCGCGCCAGCAATGCGCGAATCAGAAGCGTCTTACCGGTTCCCGGATCTCCGAGCACCAGACCGATGCCCGCTCCATAATGGGCGACGTATTCCATCGCGGCCAGCGCTTCTTCGTGCCGGGCGACAGCGTGAAAGAACTGCGCTTCCGCGCGATCCTCAAACGGTAGACAGCGTAGTCCGAAATGAGCGGTATACATCGTTGAGGCACCTCAAACGTTGGTCATTCAAAGCCCGGCATCGGCGCGCAGCGCCTGGACGCTGTGGTCGTCGCGGGAATGGGCAACATCGCCCGATTTTCCATCGGATTCAGGGATGCCGCGCTGAAATTATCGGGCACGCGCAATTCCTGCGCGATGAACTCGCGTGAAAGAGACTGAAAAGGTGTGAAAGATCAGGTTTGCAGCCCCGAAGACCTTCCGTTGCGGTTGGGGCTTCCTATCGACAATCCGGTGGAGATGCGAACTGCGGACCGCCCGGAACGACCTCCCGTTCAACGGTCCACCGTCCGACGTGGAACTGCATCCTCGCGCCATTCAGCGGCCAATCCGCCGCCATCCGATGTGGCAGCATCGGACCAGCATCATCAATCGCGCGGTAATCGTCCAGGAAGGACTCCAACGTCACCACCCCGCTCGCATCGCGAAAAACGACCCGCCGGACGAGTCTCGGCTCAAACCGGTCGAGCCAGTATTCGCGTGTAATGACAGGGTCACCCGTCGGTCCATACTCCAGAAACAGGACCTGCTGCACGTCCGCCTCGACCCGCTGCACGCGCCGCTCAACCCGCCGATTCACGTCGGTGCCTCCCCCGATCGGCGTCAGCCCCAGCGCGTCGACGATCTGATCGGGACGAATCGGAATCTCCTCCGGGGCCACGTCGGCGTCATCCTGGTCCCAACAGCGAAACCCGCCTTCCTCCTTGCTGTAGAACCAGTACAGTTCCTCGTTCGATCCAAATAGGATTTGCCGCTCGCCGAATTTCTTCAGGTCAAATCGTACATAAGTCGGTGCAAGATAAAACAGCACCCCGTCGAGGCTGTAACGCATTCGACCGCCGTCGGGCTTTGTGAAGTATCCGTCGACTGTGCCTGACGCTCGAACCGTGCCGTCGATTCGGGCGATATTGTCGTCCACGATGGTCGCCGCCGCGTGCATCGGAATCGGATCCAGCGGGCGCAACGGCTTCGGCGTACCTGTGCAGCCGATGACGCTCGTCATCGCCCACAGCACGCCGACCACTGGCGGTCGGCGGATTCGATTTTTCGCGCTGCGAACCGACATCAGACTGCTTTCTCGCTTGCGCCGTCCGATGGACCCGAATCGGATGCATTGCCGTGGAGGATCGCTCCCAGTTGGCCGCTGACCCCCTCGATCTGCGCTTCGGTCAACCGCGGATTCACAACCCGGTACTCACTCTGATCGTGCGTCAGCGTCATGCGCCAGGTTTCAACTCCCTCGATGGTTTCCGATCCGTCGTAACGAAGCAGCCGCTTGCGCATGAGAATCAGCGCCAGCACGAATCGAAACTGGATGCGAAGCTCGTCGGCCTCGTCCGACAAGCGAACGAAGAAGTTCACCAGCACCTCGTTGTCGACGAGGAGTCGCCGCTTTTTTTCCTTGATCGGCACGTGCGTCTTGAAGTGGCAATACGCTCCCTCGGGCACGCCCGACCACGCCTCCACGCTATAATCGGCCCGTCGAAATCCCCCCTCCACCGTCGGATCGTCGAACAGGACGCTGTAGAACTCCTCACCCTCGGACAGTTCCTTCCCCGACGCCGCACATCGCCCCTTGGACGATTCCACCTGCCATTCCTGATTCAGTCCGGTGGTCATGTTAGATCTCAAATAAAACAAAAGCCCAGTAATTCAGTCATTGCTTCGCCCAACCCTACCAGCGGCGCGACCATCGCACCAGCCGCGCCTTCAAACCGCACGACATCGGGTGCGTGACAATTCCGGCGGCGAATCAATCCGAATCCGGAGCGCAACCGATGGGCGGTCCCTTGCGCGGCAATCGCGTGACGGGCGCCTGTCGGCAGGATCCTTGTCGATGCAGAGTGCCCGCCCCGCGCAGCCGCTTGGGGTTCAGAAGGGCGATGCGCGCCGACCCCCGAAAGATTCACGGACCCCACGTCATCCATCAGCCGGGCCAACGCAACCATACCGCCACTATGGAGCGGCGGTGGGCGTAATCAGCACTGCATCCGAGGCATCGCTTTCACCAAGCTCATTCGAAACGGAACACGAAACCTGAAAGGCCGTGCCGACATCCGATTCGCTGACGATGAAATCCGCCCGACCCGTGTCGGTATTCACGTTCAACCGCGTAAGAACACTATCGAACGCGAATCGCGGTGTACCCTCTTCGCCCGATTCAATCACGCAGCGCAGAAAGACCTGCTCGCCGACCTGCGGCGCGGTGTTGGACACGATCAGCGAAACGACGGGTCTGCCGCTTCCATCGCTCCCGCCTCCGTTCTGCGGCCCGCCGTTGCCGTTACCGCCTCCCGATGGCGGCGGAATGTTCACAGCGCAGCCGACCGCCAGCCAACATATCCACGCGCCTGAAAAACGATTCAGCAAGAACGCGCTTCGACCTAATCGGCTCATTTGTCTACCCCTTCCCCGCGATCCGTTGGCGAATTCCAATCGAAGGCAGAGTCATCCCTCTTTGGGGACAATCCCATAGACCCCTCCCAAGACGAGGCTTGCATCATCGCCAGAAAGTCATCCGTTGCAACGTCCTTCGTGGCCTTGTGGCCCCGTGACTTCCATCCAAAACCACCCCGCCACATCACCACATCACCACGTTACTAAATAAGAAGGGAGCCCGAAGGTCGAAACCTCCGGGCTCCCGATGTAACTCACTCACTGCCGGATCGGCCCTCGTTCAAAGGGTCGCCGATCCGCTCAGATTACACCGACTTATTCGAGGACGAAGTCCGTCGCGTCGATGTTGGTCAGGCTGCTGATGTTGGTGATCGTAAACAGCTTCGTGACCGTGGCGCTCGCCGTCGTCGTGGCGTTCGCCGCAATCTGGATCACGCCAATGCCGATCGCGGCACCCTCATCCCACACGCCGAGGTAGGCATGCGTCACCACCGTGCCGTCCGATCCCGTCGTGATCGTGCGGGCGCCGGCCGTGTCGATCGCCGTCGCCAGCGTCGCCGCGGTGTACTCAACACCGTCATCAAAGATGAAGATGCTCACGCCGCTGTTGGCCGTCGTGGCGTCCGCCGTGATCCGCTGCACGCCCGGCGTGCCCGCGACCGCCGCGATCGGGTCGGTGGCCGCACCCTGCGCCTGAACCAAGGCGACGTTCAACGTGTCATCATCCCACGCGCCGGTCTCGCCGGAGTCATCAAGATCGATGGCGAACTTGTCGACCGCCGTCGTTGACGTGCCGGCGTTGAAGTCACTGATGATGTTGCCAGTCTGCGTCCGGCTTCCGCACACGAACGTATCCGTGCCCGAGGAGCCGCCCGTCGCGTCGCCCTGGAGAACGTCCGCGCCGTCGCCACCGGTCAACCGGTCATTGCCCGCGCCGCCGTTCAGCGAGTCACCCGCGGTGCTGCCGATCAGCGTGTCGTTGCCGCTGCCGCTGGTCACCTGGATCGCTCCGCCGGAGACCGCCTGCATCGTCAACACACCAGTGTACGTGCTGGCGTTGAGCTGGTCGGCCGTAACCGCGCCAGTGAACGTCACGTTTTGGCTGCCCGTCAGGTTGATCACCTGCGAGAGACCGTCTGTCGCCATGGTGAACGCCGCGAAAGAGTGCGCCGCGTCGGCCACGTTCAGGTTGATCGTCTCCCAATCGGTTACGGTGAGACCGCCGGTCCACGTCACCGCGTTGGTATCGACATTAAGACCGAGCGTATCAGCCGTCGTGTTCGAGCTGGCCGAAATCGTGAGTGCGCCAGCGCCGATGCCGTTGCGGACATCGACCGTTCCGCCCGACGCGATTGTGACCGTGCGAGCCGTACCGTCCTTACCGGCGGCCAGTCGGACGCGCGTCGCGCCGAAGTGCGTCGCGTTCAGGTTGCCCGCCAGCGCGTCGCTGACGATCACACCTTCGCAGTTCGTCACGTTGCTCTGTGTCGCCGTCGTGCCGGCGGCCGTGGCAGTGGTCAGGCTCAGGAAATCGCCCGTGCCGTCGCCGCAGTTGACCGTGTCGGCCGTCGTGTAGTTCGCGCCCAGCACGATCGTGTCATCACCCGTGCCGCCCGTGACCGTCGAGGCGTTCGCGCCCATGGTCACGTTCAGCTTGCCGGTCAGGCTGGAGGCATTCACTGTCACCACCGAGTTGTCCAGACCCGAACCGAGGTTCACGTCCTGCGAGCCGTTGACGTTGACCGTCGCCAGGGACGTCGCGCCGCCCTGCTGGATATCCGTCAGGACGTTGGCCACGTTGCCCTGGCTCACCACCGTCATGCTCTCGAAACCGTTGGTGCCGCTGGCCGGACCGGCCACCAGCGTGCCCGCCGTGCAGGCGTTGAGCGTCAGGGTGACCGCGTCGGTGCTGCCCGCCAGCGCCGTGTTGGTGCACGTGATGGTCAGGTTGTTAGCGTTGTTGGTCATGCCGATGCCCGTAATGGCTGTCGGGATGTTGTTGACCGTCAGCGCCGCACCGCTGCTGGTGTTGTTGACCGTCGCCACCGCGTTGGCGTTGGCGAGGCTCAGCGTCGAGGCGTTCGTATCGGTGATTTCGACGTTGATCGTCTCGATGCTGTTCAGCGACGCCGGAGTCGTCGTGCCGCCGCCGCGAAGCTGCGCCGTCAGCGAGTCGGTGCTCGCGCCGCCGTTAAGCTGGTCGGCATTGTTGACCGTCTGGAAGAACGCGCCGCCGCTGACTTCGAGGCTGCCGTCAAACGCATCAGCGCCGTCGGTGCCCGTCAGATTGTCCGTGCCCAGCGTCAGACGACGCGACTCGCCACCCGGCTCATCGCAGGCATCGGTGTCTTCATTGCATGTCGTGCCTTCGGCACACGGATCGCCGCTGCTCGTGCAGAAGCCCGTCGTTGTGTCGCATGACTCTGTGCCGTTGCAGAACGCCCCATCGTCAGCACAATCCGCGTCCGTCGTGCAGGCCACACCCGTCGAGCAATTGCCGTCATCGCCGCAGACTTCGCCGGCCGGACAATTGACCGTGTTGACGCAATCGCCAGTGGCGGCGTCGCACGAGTCATCGGTACATGCCTGGCTGTCATCGCAGCTCACTGCGGCGTTCGAGCAGACGCCTGCCGCCGTATCGCAGGTGTCGGTCGTGCACAGGTCGCCGTCGTCGCAATCCGCATCGGCGGTGCAAGCCGTCAGGCACGCGCCGTCCACGCATACTTCGCCTTCCGCACAAACGACCGGCGTGCTGGCACATTCGCCGGTTGCCGCGTCGCAAGCGTCATCCGTGCAGGCGTCGCCGTCATCGCAGACAACCGCCGTATTGGCACAGACGTTGGCCGTGCACGTGTCTGTCGTGCAGGCATCGCTGTCGTCGCAATCGGCGTCGGCGTTGCAGCAATCCGCTACATCCGCATACGCACAAGTATTGCCGTCGGCGCAGGTGTCGGCGGTGCAGGCGTCGGCGTCATCGCAATCAGCCGCCGTCACGCAATCAACGCATTCGCCGTCAGCCGGGTTGCAGACCTGGTCGGCGCAATCGACTGGCGTGTTGACCGCGGTCGCCACGCCCTCGACAACCTCGCACGTATCCGTCGTGCAGGCGTTGGCGTCGTCGGCGTCGAAGTTCCGACAGGGATTGGGTTGGAATAACCCCAAGATGCAACCACCCATGTTCAGTGGCACCAGCGCCAACACGCCACAGAGGATGCCGTACCGAGACACGCTTCGCACCCACGTGCTCAGCTTCGTGTCACTTACTCGTTTGCTACTTGTCATTCTCGTTAACCTCCAAAGAAAAAAGACTGTGGCGTGAACCGTGTTACACGCTGTTGTTTCTCACGAACCAGTTACAGAACAAACCGTCGAGTGCGACCGCGCCCCCTCGCCCGCGCCACGTCGCGAGACTCCGGGAACACACCGACTCTTCGGTGACATCTCAAGTTCAACAATACGCCGCCGCCTGTTAATGCTTCCTGCCCCAAGCGATCCGCACGACACTCAACTGATTTGGGGGCCCAACGCTTCTCGAAAACGCGCCATTCCGAAAAACGCAGACCGCCGTTTGTGTCGCCCGGACCACGACCCGTCCATCCTTCGGTCGCGCATGCCCGTCGGCTTCAGCGGGCGAATTGTAGGGTTCGGAAGCGGCAAGTCAATCGCCAAAATCCGAAAAACATTCGCCTTTTTTTGTCGCCCGCCAGCCCCGCGCCCAACCTCGCGCGCCCATTCGCCACGCGACGCGGCGCGCAAAGACCATTGTAACGTCATCGGCGGACGACAGTTTCGGCCTTGAACAATTGCGTTCTATTTGCGGAAAATGCGCTGCTCATCGCCAGCAAAATCACGCATCAATCATCGTGTTGCCAGACTGTAACCTTCACGGCACACAAAGGTTAAACGCGCGTTGGGCGGCTATTTCGAAACAGTCGTTTCTTCCGTCAGGATGTCGCGGCGCTTGAAGACCTGATGGCTATCGTTGCCCGATCGAACGCCATTTCTTTGTGAGGAAACAAAGGTTTCTCTTCCTGAGCTGATTATCTTCCCACAACTCCCAAGATTCTCATTTTAACAGTTGCAGGTTTGTAACAGATCGAGGAAGCGGGAACTTTCTGATGGGACTGAACTATGTTCAGGAATGCGTCGCAGCATTCTTGGGAGGCTTGCACAATAGTGCCGCGGCTGCGGCTTCGATTAACTCTGTTGCTTCAACCATTCGGCCGGGGCCGATGCTTCGGCACGCGAGCCAACCCTCGGCCGGTCCGACGAGCGAATAACCGAACTCGCGGAGCGCGCGGACGTTTCTCTGCACCGCATCGTTGGCCCACATGCGATCGTTCATCGCGGGAGCGATCAGCACGGGCGAATCGGCGCTGATGACAAGCGTTGTCACCACGTCGTCGCCGAGACCAGCGGCGATGCGCCCGATGACGTCGGCCGTGGCCGGCGCGACGACGAACAAGTCGGCCTGTCCCGTGATCGCGATGTGCTGCACATCCGCAGAGTCATCGGTTCGCCACAGATCGGTGAGCACGCGGCGGCCGGAAAGTGCTTGAAAAGTCAGTGGAGTGACGAACTTGCGGGCGGCTCGGGTCATGGCGACGGTGACGCCCGCGCCGCGTTGCGCCAGCCGAGAGACGACCTCGCAGACCTTGTAGGCGGCGATGCCTCCGGTCACCGCGACGAGTACCTCGTAGCGTTCCAGATCGCGCGGAGGCGTCGTAGGACTACTGGTCATCCTCTTCGTCGTCCTCGGCCAATTCGAAGTCGATCTTTCCTTCTTCGATCTCGCGCAGGACGACCTCGATTTCGGTCATTCCCTTGGGATCGATCATGGGCCTGGCGCCCTGGAGGAGTTGCAGCCAGCGTCGCTGGATGAGGGCGGTCAGCTTGAACCGTCCGCCGACCTTGTCGATGATGGCGTCGTTGCGAAGAGACTCGATCATGGGTAGTCCGGTTCCTTTTTGGGGTCGGTTTCGCGCCGGTGCTCGGGTTCCGGCCAAACCGGTGATTATAGCATGGGCCCGCAAGATGTCACGTGGTCGGCCGACATTACGGAAACCGTCGGCGGATTGTTTGGCCGTTCGACTCCGGAGTGCTTGAGGGCCCGATTCCTTGCTGTCGCCGGGCTTCGCCACGGTCGGTTGCGATCCGTACTGAATCCGCGCCTTTCGAATTGAACCGAATCACCAAGGATAATGGGAATTGTGCTGATATCGCGGACATCCGGGCTGAAGCGAATCGGGTTGCGGCTGGCCGACCTCGTGTTTCCGCCGCGTTGCGCGGCGTGCGGCGAATGGGGCGGAGTGAACGGTCGCCCACTTTGCCTCGAATGCGCCGAGTCCGTCGCTCGTCAGCGACTGACGTTAGCATGTCCGGTCTGTGCGGCCGGGGTCGCGCCCTATGAAGCGTCATGGGACGGTTGCGGTGAATGCCGCGCGACGCGGAAGCGCGTGGCGGGGACGGAGCGCGTCGGCCCGTATGGCGGCGTGATCGGCGATCTTCTGCGTGCGTACAAGTATCGCGGGCGCGAAGACCTCGAACCGCTGCTTTGTGAATGGCTGGCCGACAGGGTCGCGGGCGCGAATTGGATCGATCGGGTGGAGGCCGTCGTGGCTGTGCCGACGCACTGGCGACACGCGATTCGACGACGCTTTCATGCAGCGGAAGTGCTGGCGGGAGCTGTTGCTCGAACTCTGGACCTGCCGAAGCTGCCGCTGCTTCGTCGCGTTCGGGCGGGCCCGCACCAGGTCGGACTGACGCTTGAAGAGCGAAAGCAAAATGTGCGGAATGCATTCTCGCTTCGCGCGGGGGTGAGAATGCGCCGAGCGAGGGTCTTGCTCATCGATGACGTGCGTACAACGGGTGCGACAATCAATGAGTGTGCGAGGATGCTGCGGCGCGGCGGGGCGCACGAAGTGTATGCGGGCGTTGTCGCCACGGCCTACGGGCCGCTAATCCCAAGAGACGAAACGCCACATTTCTAGAAGCTCCCATGAAGTGAGCCAAGTCAATAGTATAAGTCCTTTTGTTCGTGGAGCTT
>CAZAMB010000002.1:0-301131 GCA_964486335.1 uncultured Phycisphaera sp.
TCAAGTATCCCACACCGGAGAACACGCTCATAGTTTCTTTAGCCCGCGCGGCCCCTCGGACTCCGAAACCGTCGTTCAAGTCGACCTTGCTGAGAGGTTGAAGTGTGAACACAGAAAGGATTGACCTTGGAGCGCCGTGGACTCGACCAACCCGCTGGTCGGCAGTGCACATGGATTCCCGAAAGACTTTCGAAATCCATCCGCTACGATTGTGCCAAATCCGCGCTAAAGCTCGATCTGCAACCTGCGGACCTCGGCGATCTGGTAGAAACAACTCATCACCGTCGGCACCAGCAGCAGGAATGGCAGCACAATGACGCTGTAACTCGCCATGGATCGCATCGTCTGGAAGAACGCCGGCACCGACATGGCCCATGTCGCCAATCCTGACATCAGCAGGATCGCTCCGAGAAACGCTGTAACAAAGATCACAACCCGCTGTTTGGTGAGAAATGAATAGGCCGAAAATGCCACGAAGGCGGACCCGCAAAGCGACCAATGAATCACCGGGTCGAGCCGAAGCGGCGTCAGATAAAAGTGGGTCACGCCCGTTCCGATCAGCCCGCCGAGGACGGCAACGGCCTGCCTCACCGGATAATAACTGACCGCCGCGAGAATCAACCCGCCCGCCATGCCGAACAAGGCACGGTTTTCACCGTGTCCGTTCACGATCACGCCCAGGGCAACTCCGATGAGCCCGAAGGCGAGAATGACGCAGATCTTCCACAGTCGCCAGCCGAAAAGCATCAACCCCAGCCCGCAGATAATCATCGGGAACCCAATAGCGCTGTGCGACGTGCGCAGGAACCCGATCCAGTCGTTAAGGGAAATGGACAAAGCGGCACTCCGTGAGAAGGCACGGAGTCCAACGAAAGACGTTCCGCGCCGGGCGCGCGCAGCCAAGGCGGAGGGAACCGACCTTCCGCCTGAGGCGCGAGAATCTCAACCGAAGCGTACGATATCGCTGTAAAGGTAGGGTCTCGACGAGTTATCAGCCCTTGGCTTTGGCCGGTGCGGGCGCCGCGGCGGCCGTCGCGGCCTTGCGCATCAACATCGTCTGAAGAACCAGGGATGTCATCAAAAACGCTCCCACGCCGACTCCAAAAAGCGTCGGACTGCTTTGAAACGCTTGCATCGTTTCGGGAACGGAGTGAGTCAGCAGCGTCGCCACGCCGGTGGTCACCAGCACCGTGCCGATCGCCGATGTCGCCACCACCAGCGCCGTGCGCGTGGCCACCATGCCGAGGCAAAGTCCGCCGAGCATCGTCAGCAGCGCGATGGCTTGACCGTGCCGAGCGGTCCGCGAATCACGCTCATTCATGAACGCCCAAAACTCCGACGCCCATTGCGACGGCGACCGCTCGACGTAGGCAACCTGCTCGTCGCGCGTCAGAATCTTGTATTCTCCCGCCGCGCCGGGAATGGACTCGTCCGTCCGGTCGGAAATGACCCACGGCGACACCCGGTCAAACTCCGCGACATGCGGTGCGACGCGCTGATAACCAAATACGCCCAAGACAACGGCTGAAACAACCGCCGCCGACGCCAGCCCGACGCACAGTCGAAATGTCTGGAATCCAATGATCCCGAACAGCACCGCGCCGGCCGGCACGCAGGCCGCCTGCGGAAAATCCAATCGTGAGCCAAAGCCCGATCCGAGCAGCCCCCCAAGGACCACGAACGCCCCGGTCAATCCGAACCGGGCGAACTTCGCGCCCAGAACGCTCAACAGTGCGCCGCCGACCAGACAAATCAAGGCTACGGAAACCGCCCCCGTCGGCACCTTGTCAGGGGCGTGCTGGATGAAAAACACCCGAATCTGTTCCAATACCGATGCGACTTCGTTCATGGCAGTTCTCACCTGTTGGCCAATGGGATACTACTCCGTCATTCGGCCAGGGAGGCATATTATTTTGTGCGGAAACGTCGATTTTCTTGACGGACGTCGCTGCAAGCCCTCGCCGATACCGAAAAAGGCTGTTTTCACCCATCCGCCGGTCAACCGGGAATATGAAAACGGTCAGGCAAGGTCGAAACGTCAACAACCTCAAACCCGGCATCGACCCGTCCGGTGGATTCAAAATTGTTTCGCAGCAGCGTCAACTTCTGGGCAACCGTATTTTCCTCAACCTCATATCCCGGCGCCGATCCCCAGCGAATCCGCCCCCCGGGTTTGTCGGTGATCAATTGCAGGTGAGCCTGGCGAGCGTTCCGACGCCCCTTCAGATTGCCGACGTCCACCCCCGCAATTTGGGTCCGAAACGGCTGCAACTGGAGCAGCCCAAGAAGCTCCAGCCCGGCGCGAACGTCGTCCCCCGACCATCGTTGTCCAACCGGCGGCGCTGGAGCCTCGACGCCGTCCACGATGTACCAACGAGGATGATAAACATAGACGCCCGGCAGCCGAACACCTTCGCCGTCAACAAGTACGTAATCATGGCGATCGGCGATCATGGCGACAGGCAGACGATAGCGCGCGGAGATTCGAAATCGTCCCCCCGGCGTCCGCCGAACGTACTTTACGTGGGCGATCCAGCCGACCGATGACAATCGCTCGGCGATCTCGCGACAGCGATCCGCGTCGGTCCAGTCGCGTTCCAACGACTCCGCGATGCAGCCACGCAGGTCTCCGCTCGCCAAACCGACCAGCGGTTCAGGAAGATCGACGAACTCCACGGACGCATCCGGAGACCGCGCAAGCAGCGAGCGACCCACATGATCGCTTAGACGATTCAGGGCCACCGTCGAAGCGACGACCAGGCCGGCCAACGCGCCGATGCCGACGGTGATGGCCGCCGCCCGCCGAACCGCCGGACGCCGAAGCGCGCCCAGCCAGTCCACCTTCGACCGAGGTCGATTCGACGATTTCTTGTTGCGCCTAACGCCCATCGTCAACCGCGGCTTCCACTGTTTCATTCATTTCAAACTCCGCCCAGGACAACTCGATGATCCGTTGGCAGAGTTGATCAAAGCTCATGCCCGTCCGCGCCGCGGCCTTCGGTAGCAGCGAATGGCTCGTAAACCCCGGAATGGTGTTGACTTCCAGAATGTACGGTTCCAGCGTTGTACGGTCGACCATGCAGTCCACGCGAGAAAAAACGCGACATCCGATCGCGCGATGCGCCATAAGACTGATTCGCTGGACGCGCTCAAGCAACGACACCGGTGCGTCCAGATCGAAAAGGTACTCCGTGTCGTCGTCGACATACTTGGCCTGATAATCGTAAAACTCGCGTTTCGTGCGAATCTCGCATACGGGAAGCGGCGCTTCGCCGAGAATGCCGACGGTGAACTCATACCCCTGAATGTAATCCTCGATCAGCGCTTCCCCGTATCGATCCACGACCAGCGGTGCTGCCGCCTCTAGCGCCTCTCGGCTCTTCACGATGCTCGTGTCGACGCTGCTGCCGGAAGCGACCGGCTTGATCACGCATGGCAGTTTGGCGTTCGTCAGCGCCTCATGAAGATTGGCCCGATCAACAACCCGCCAGCCCGGCGTCGGCACGCCCGCCCGCTCGAACAATCGCTTGGCCTCAACTTTGTTCATGGCCACGCGCGAGGCTGTTGCCCCCGACCCGCTGTAACGCAGGCGGCGATCCTCCAGTTCCGTCTGCACCGTGCCATCCTCGCCGAATTCGCCGTGCAGCGCGATGAACACAAAGTCGGCCGGCTGATCGAGAGCGGATAAGTCATCGGGACCGATGTCTCGCATCGTCACCCGATGGCCGAGCCGTTGAAG
Source organism: uncultured Phycisphaera sp. (assembly GCA_964486335.1). Taxonomy (GTDB): domain Bacteria; phylum Planctomycetota; class Phycisphaerae; order UBA1845; family UBA1845; genus CAZAMB01. Next base: position 3,740 of record CAZAMB010000002.1, read on the forward strand.
GGCCTCAAAGACGGCTTGTCCGCTGTTGAGGCTGACTTCACGCTCCATGCCCGGCCCGCCCGCCAGCACGGTGATTGCAAGGCTGTCCGGCGGCGTCACGCCGAATGCCATGGGATCGTATTGTTTATTTTTGGATTTCATGGTGATGTCGCGGCCACAGCGCGCCCCAAAGGCTTCCAGATATCGATCTCCGTTTCCAATTGCATCTCGAATTCTCGATGCACGCGATCCCGAACCAGATCGATGAGGTTGAGTACATCCGACGCCGTCGCGCCGCGGCCCGCGACGATGAAATTCGCGTGGACCTTCGATACTTCCGCCTCGCCGCAACGCGTGCCCTTGAGCCCGGCCTTGTCGATCAGCGCTCCGGCGTGCGCGCCCCGCGGATTTTTAAAAATGCACCCCGCGCTGTGTTCCGCCAAAGGCTGCGTGCGTTGTTTTCGTTCCGAGTGCTCACGGTAATCACGCAACACTCGCTCCGGTTCGTCCTCTCGAAGTTCCAGCGTCGCCGACACGACGGTCCGATCACCGAGCTCGCAGTGGCGATAGCCGAATTCGATTCGGTCTCTCGTCCAGACTTCGTTCCCGCCATCCGGACTGACGACGCGGACCGAGCGAACCACGTCGCCGAACTCGCCCGCGGCGCCGCCTGCGTTCATCCGCACCGCCCCGCCGACCGTCGCCGGTATCCCCGCCAGCGTTTCCAGTCCCGCAAGCCCCAGCTCGCTGCATTGCTTGACCAGCGGCATGAGGTCCACGCCCGCGCCGACCTCGATCCGCGACCCACGACGCACCGTGGCCCGAAACGCCGGAGCATCCAGCCGAACCACGACCCCGTCGAATCCGTCGTCGCTCACCAGCACGTTCGCCCCGCGACCGAGCACCTTCACCGGAATCTCCTCGTCGCGTGCGCGACGCAGAAATCCGGCAAGTTGGTCGGCGTCACGCGGCCGGAACAGATGCCGGGCCCGCCCCCCGAGGCGAAACCAGGTCGTCGCGCCCAGTGGCGCGTCGTGCTCCATTTGATTGGCAAAATCGCTCCACCAGCTCATCGGCTACTTTCCAAATGTCCCCCGCGCCCATGGTCATGACCAGATCGCCCGCCACGAGGCTTTGCGAAAGGTGATCCGCCACGGCCTGAAAACTCGGCAAATATCGTGCACGCCCTCCGGTCCGGCAGATTCGGTCAACCAGTTCCCGGGAGCCTGCCGAACCGTATTCCGCATCCGACTCTCTCGCGCAATACACATCCGGCACGATGATCTCGTCCGCCTGTGTGAATGACTGTGCAAAATCGTTCATCAGATGCCGCGTCCGCGAAACCTGATGCGGTTGAAAGACGATCCAGGTTCGCTTGGGCGCAAATTGATTTCTGGCGGCCTCGATCGTCACGCGAATCTCGGTCGGATGGTGCGCGTAGTCATCAAGAATGGTCACGCCGCGACCCTCGCCACGCAGGGTCATGCGGCGGTCAATGCCCGAAAACGTGGGCAACGCGTTCGCGATGTCGTTCGGTTTCGCGCCCGCACGATGCGCGAGGGCGATCGCCGCCAGCGCGTTGGCCACATTATGCCGTCCCGCGATCGATAACCTTCCGCGACACAACGGACTGCCGCGAAAGAGCACGTCAAACCCAAAACGGCCGCCGTCGCGCTGAAGATCATCAACGGTCCAGTCGCAACTGGATCCAAACCCAAAGGTCTGCACTTCCGCTTGCGCCGCGCTCGCCGCGCGCATGGCCAGTGGATCATCCGCATTGACGATCAGCAGTCCGCCCGGATGCACGTTCTGGCAGAACCGCGAAAAGGCGTCGACGATGTCATCGAGATCGCGATAACAGTCCAGATGGTCCGATTCAATGTTGAGCACCGCCGCGAGCCTCGGTCGAAAATTCAAAAAAGATCGGTTGAATTCGCACGACTCCACGATGAAATGCGGGCCTTTCCCCAGTCCGCTTCCGCCGCCAAGTTGCGCCGATCGCGCTCCGACCACGAACGACGGCGAAAGACCGGCTTCCTTGAATAAATGCGTTGTCAGCGCCGTCGTCGTGCTTTTTCCATGCGTGCCCGCGATCGCGACCCCCTCGCGAAGGGCCATCAGCGCGCCGAGCAACTCCGCGTACATCAATACCGGAACGCCCTTCTTCCTCGCTGCGCACAATTCGGGATTCGTCTCGGGAACCGCCGCGCTGGCCACAACGAGTTCCACATCGGAGTCAAGATGATCCTCGCCGTGTCCGATCGCCACGCGAACACCGCTTTGCACCAGCGCGCCAAGCCCGTCGAACACGTTCATGTCCGATCCGCTCACCCGCGAACCCATGTCGCGCAGCAGCGAAGCCGCCCCGCACATCCCCGCGCCGCCGATGCCGATCAGGTGAACGCGCAGCCCGTTGGTGTCCGCGAAAACAACTCCGGCGCCTCGCGGCCGATGCCCCATTCTTGGTTGATCCAGGGTAACCATGGCGATCCCTCGCGCAACCGCCGAGCGACGGTCGCTCATGCCCTTTAAAGAGGCACGAAATCCAACGAATGTACGCGCGCCCAATGCGGTCGTTGTAACAGGATATCGGGTTTCGTGCTACGTCGTCTTCACCGATTCAAGCCGAACGCCGCTCCGCGACGCTATGGGGCGTTGTTCGCCGCCTTCCGACATCAGAATCAACCGCCGGGCAATGTGCTCCGCGGCGTTGGTCGCGGATTCGGAGTCTCGCGGGGCGGAATCGGGGGCGCTTCCGCGAGGGACAGATTTCATCATTTCCTCTAGCGCCGCCCGCAATGCCGGCGCGTTTGCGGCGGAGTCAACGGCATCCGTAACGATGCGAATCGGAGCACTCTTGGACGCGCATCGAGCGTTCGCCAGTTGATGTTGATCCTTGTGATGCGGATAGGGCATGAGAATCGCGGGACGACGAACGGCCAGAATCTCCGCCAGCGTGGACGCTCCCGCACGTGACACAATCAAGTCCGCCGCCGCCATGGCATGCGCCATGTCGTCGGTGTAGGCGACGACTTTGACCGCATTCCCAACGCCCCGATAGCCCGCCAGTACCATGTCATGGTCCGCCGTGCCGGTCAGGTGAAGGACTTGCCAATCGGCCTTTTCAGCCAGGAATGCCGCAATAGCCACGACCGCTTGGTTTACGCTTCGCGCGCCCAGCGACGCGCCGGTGACCAGAAGCGTCTTTCGATTCCGATCCAGACCAAAACGCTCTCGGCCGGCCTCGCGTGTGACGTTAAAAAAATCAGCACGAACTGGACAACCGCTCACTTCGACGTCAGTTTTTGGCCCAAAATGACCTCTTGATTCCGGGAATTGGACGAAAACTCGGTGCGCAAACCGCGCCAAATGCCGATTGGCCCGACCGGGGATGGCATCGGGATTGAACAACGCGGTCGGCACACCCAATCGAGCGGCCTCGCGTATCGGCGGCACCGAAGCCATTCCCCCGGTTCCCATCACAACCGCTGGACGCTCATCCTGAAACCGATTTCGACAGACGCGCCGTGCCGTCCGAAGTTGCATCAGCGCGCCAACCAACCGCCACGGCAGTACTGAGAATGATGGAAGAGACTGCGCAACAAACTCAGCCTGAACTCGACCGAGAATCCGCTGATCGATGGGACGTTGCGTACCCCAAAACGCAAATCGGGCGTCGGATCGCTGGCGAAAAATGGCGTCGGCGACCGCAAGGGCGGGGTAAAGATGTCCACCCGTTCCGCCGCCGGCAAACACGAACAAGGGGCCGCGCCCGCGCGATGCCGGTGTGGCGTTCATCCGATGTTCCCCGACGCCAACGCGGGATTTGTTGCAAGAAACGGTTGGTTTGGCGAAGTCAGCGCTGCTCCCTGGGGAACACCCCGCGCGGCAATCGCGGCCAGAACGCCGATCGCCGCGCACGCAGTGAAAAGTCCGCTGCCTCCAGCGGAAATGAACGGCAACGGCACGCCCGTGGTCGGGGTGACAACGGTAACGACCGCGATATTCAGCGCGGCCTGAAGCCCCAGCAACGTTGTGAGTCCGAAGGCAAGCAAAAACTCGAACGTGGTCCGCGCGCGAAGCGCGATTCGCATTCCCGTCCACACGAGACCGCAAAAGAGCAGGATGACCAGACCCGCGCCGAGCGCTCCAAGTTCCTCGCACAGAATCGCGAATACAAAGTCGGTATGGCTTTCTGGGAGATAGCCGAATTTCTGCAGGCCCGAACCAAGCCCGACGCCGTACCAGCCGCCGGACGCGATCGTGGTCAAGGATTGAAGCGGCTGATAGCCGGCATCCTGCGCATGATCCCAGATGTTTTGATAGGCGGTCAGGCGCTCAAGCCGGTACTTCTCGGCAAACAAAAGAACCACCATACCGCTGATCCCCAACCCACCAACCACCAACAGGTGGTGAATGCGTGACCCGGCGGCAACGAGAATCGCCGCCGCGACGCAACCCAGCACCGCGGCCGTTCCGAAGTTTTCCTTACCGACGAGTCCGACGCAGACCCCAATGGCGAGACAGGCCGGCACAAACCCTCGAAGAAACGATTTCGCGTCGCGATTGCTTTCGCCCAGAAGATAGGCAAGAAACGCGATCAATCCGAGTTTGGCGATTTCGGAAGGCTGAATGCCCAGTCCGATGCCGCCCGGGCTGAATCGCAGCCAGCGCTGCGAGCCGTGCTTGGCATCCGACATCCCCGGAATCAGGACGAGGATCAGGAGTCCTATGGCGGCGGCGAGAAGCAATCCTGGTATCCAACGGCGGGCGAAGGATGAGCGGAGCGAAAGCCCGGCGAGCCACGCGGTGAATAGACAAATGCCCAGGCCGCACAAAACAAAGACCATCTGGCGACCGAGCGGTGAAGACCACATGGTTTGGCTGAACAGCGGGCGATCGAGCGACACGGTGGCGGACCCGACCATGACGAGTCCGACGGCCATCAGCGCGACGGCGAAGAGGATGATGGCGCGGCTGCCCGCGTCGGCGGACCGGCCTTCCGAACGATCGGTTTCGTTGAGCAACGTGGCGAGACCCCTGCCGTCCATGACATATTCTCCGTCTCAACAATTTCTTCCGGTCTTATTTTCGGCCAGGAGCGGAGTACGGGCAACAGGGAACTTTGAAATGGCCACTGCGATCGTCATCGGCCCGGCGGGAACATGGGTGACAGGTCAACGTTGACTTGCTCATCGAAACTTGATTCAGCAAAGTGTCGTCGGGCAGAGCCCGATCTACCTGACTGTGTCCGGATGCCCTGTTCTTGCCCGTCGGCAAGAATAATTGAAGGTGCGCTCCGACAGATGGACGCCGGCTGTTTCAAAGTATCGTCGGGCAAAGCCCGACCTACCTGACTTTCAGTGTAGGTGCGGTCCGTCAGCTCAACCCGGTCCGAACGCGGGCCGTCGGCCGCAACCCGGAAATCTCTGGTTTTTCGCGTGATTCGTAAGAGCAAAATCAGCCTTGTGATTTGTCGCCGAATTAGAGACAATGTAGTTGCGTAAATTGCGCTGTCCAGCGCCGTGTATTCTAGGGTTCCGTCGCTTGGGCGCTTGGACCGACGGCAGTCAATTCTTCAACGTGGAAGGGGAGCTGATGAAACCTTGCCTGCTTGCATTCCCAGCATTGTGCGTGTTCAACTCATTCGTTGTCGCCGCGACAATCCGCGTTCCGAGCGACGCTCCAACGATTCAGATGGCAATCGAAATGGCCCAACCGCAGGATTCAATCCTAGTGGCTCCCGGAACTTACGCTGAGTCGATAAACTTTCTGGGCAAGGCAATTACCGTCCGAAGCGTCGGGGGCCCAGACGTCACGACAATAGATGGTACCGGGCAACTCGGAAGCGTAATCACTTGCGCGAGCGGCGAGGGGCCAGATACGTTGCTAGATGGGTTTACGATTACTGGTGGCTCCGGGTCGTTAATCAGCGGAACGCGATACGGCGGCGGGATGCTCAATTATTTTAGCAATCCGACCGTATTGAATTGCAACTTTCTAAACAACGGCGCAACACGTGGAGGCGGTGTGGCCAACTATAAAGCCGATACCAGAATGATTAATTGTAAGTTTTTTTCCAATTCAGCCTCTGAGGGAGGCGGCCTTTATAACAGGCTATGCAGTCCGGCCATAACCGATTGCCTCTTTGATCAGAATGAATCTGGCAGTGGAGTGTTTACCTTTTCCCCGAATGGGTATTTACCGACAGCTCGCCCGGTTATACGCGATTGCACTTTTACAAGGAATGCTCCAGCCGGGCTAATTGGCGGGGGTGAGCTTATCCTGAATAGTTGCCTTTTCGAGTTTAATGCGATCGGTGTGAGTGTTACAAGTGGAAGCGCCCATATCACGGGCTGCGCATTTAGGGACAACTCTGGAGCTGGGCTGGCTACATCATACAGCGACGTCATGATTTCCGACTCCATTTTCATGCGTAATTCAGGCACCGGTATGTCAAATATCGGTTCCGGGAACCGGCAGGTAAGCAATTGCACGTTTTCCGAAAACTCAGCCGAGCTCCCGACGGGCAGTGGCGGTGGAATATTTAATGGGCGGTATGTGATAGCGACAATTACTCGATGCACGTTCAGCGGAAACACTGCGCACGTTGGTGGTGGTATATCAAATGACGATAGCGACGCGACGATTACTCAATGTGTGTTTCAGGCAAATCGGGCAAGCGAAGGCGGCGGCATTTACAATCGCCAGCAATACAATGGCAATCAAGCCATAAGAATTGTTAACTGCAGTTTCGTAGCGAATGCAGCTAGTTTATGGGGAGGGGGCGTCAGAAACTATGTGTCGCGCCCGGCGTTAACGAGTTGTACGCTTGCTGCGAATAAGGCGGAAGGGACTCGTAGCGTTCCAGGTGGCGGAGGCGTGTATGGTGGCGGAATGCTCGAAAACTGCATCTTTTGGGGCGACTTCCCAAACGAGGCTACACCGGATTCGAATGCACTTGACGTAAAGTTCTGTTGTATTCGAGGCGGGTTTCCCCTTGGCGCGGTAAACGCCGGCGGCAACATTTTTGTTGACCCGAGCTTCGTGCGGCCGCCAGGGCCCGGCCCCGACGGGGCTTGGGGTGGTAGCGACGACGACTTAGGAAATCTACGTTTGGGGTCAGATTCACCGTGTATCGACGCCGGTGATTCAGCCTACGGATTGAACCCTGAGAATCCAATTGATGATCTCGACGGTGGGTTGCGGATTGTGGGCGTCGCTGTAGACCTCGGAGCATTCGAGTCTCAGGGTACGCAACAAAACGAATGGCCCGATTTTGACAAGGATGGAATTCCAGATTTTCGAGATTTCGATATCGACGGCGACGGAATTGTTAATTCAGCGGACGATTGCGACTACACACCGCTTGGTGTTTCGATTGACTCTGAGGGTCGTCCCCGCGCGGATTTGAATCACGATTGCAAGGTGGACCTTGCTGATTTTGCGATTATGCAACTTGACATCTTCGGGCCGTAGTTGTAGCCGCAAAAAGTAATTTTCAAATGGCGTGCGGAGCCCGCCCAACACCCGCTTTGTCGTTGACCCGATTCGGCGGCGGTTACTTTCGCTTGCGGCGTTGTTTACCTCGACCGTTCGGCCCGGACCCGTTGGCTGGTTCAATGGCAACGACGTGTAACAGATCACATTGAATCGCTCGATCGGGCACGTCGTCGTCGCCGGAAGGCAGGCCGATGAAGACGCTGGTTCTCATGAGCCAAGCGAAATCCGGGTGGCGGATCACGTGTGTTTGGCCGTTGCTCAATTGAATCCGAAACGGTTGAAAGGGCGATTTGTGAAGAACGTCGTACAACTCCTGGTATCGCATTTGATCCTCCGCGAAAGCGGATTCTACGCCAAACAACGCTCCAGGACAACCGATGCTGTGTCGCCGGGCGGGAGATTTCTGGATATAACACCCTCGTGCCGAAGCGAAGCGACATCAGGAACATCCTCATCATCGGCTCGGGACCGATCGTGATCGGTCAGGGCGCGGAGTTCGACTATTCCGGCACGCAGGCGTGCAAGGCGCTGCGCGAGGAAGGCTACAGCGTCGTCCTCATCAACTCCAACCCCGCGACGATCATGACCGACCCCGGCATGGCCGACCGCACCTACATCGAACCGATCACGCCGGAGTTCATCGAAAAGATATTGATCCGTGAGCGGGAAGACGGCCGACCCGTTCATGCGCTGCTGCCGACGCTCGGCGGGCAGACGGGACTCAACTGCGCGATGGAGTGTCACGAGCGCGGGATTCTCGCCCGGCACGGCGTGGAGATGATCGGCGCGACGCCCGAAGCGATTCACAAAGCCGAGGATCGCACGGCCTTTAAGCAGACGATGATCGAGATCGGCCTTGACGTGCCCCGGTCCGGCGTGGCGCACACCTGGGACGACGCGAAGGCGATTCTCGAATCGATCAAGCTCCCTTGCTGCATCCGACCGGCGTATACGCTTGGCGGAGAGGGCGGCGGATTCTGCCGAACGGACTCGGAGTTTGAGACGATCGCGCGGCGGGGGCTGGCGGCTTCGCGGGTGAGCGAAATCCTCATCGAGGAGAGTTTGTACGGCTGGAAGGAATTCGAGCTGGAGGTGATGCGCGACCGGGCCGACAACGTGGTCATTATCTGCGGCATCGAAAACATTGACCCGATGGGCGTGCATACCGGCGACTCGATCACCGTCGCGCCGATTCAGACGCTCACCGACAAAGAGTATCAGTTGATGCGCGACAGCTCGATCGCCATCATTCGGGCGATCGGTGTCGAGACCGGTGGGTGCAACATTCAGTTCGCGGTCGATCCGGCGACGGGCAGGCAGTGCGTGGTCGAGATGAACCCGCGGGTGTCGAGGTCGTCGGCGCTGGCGAGCAAGGCGACAGGGTACCCGATCGCGCGCATCGCGGCCAAGCTGGCGGTCGGATATACGCTCGACGAACTGCCGAACGACATCACAAAGACGACGCCGGCGAGCTTCGAGCCGACGATCGACTACGTGGTTGTGAAGATTCCGCGCTGGACATTTGAGAAGTTTCCGGACAGCGATGAAACCCTGACGACGCAGATGAAATCGGTCGGCGAGGCGATGGCCATCGGGCGCACGTTCAAGGAGGCGTTTCAGAAGTGCATCCGGTCGATGGAGATTCAGCGGTTTGGTTTCGGATTGGATGACAATGACGCGTGGTTGAAGGCGAGGAAGAAGAGGCACGAAGCCACGAAGCCACGAAGCCACGAAGCGACGGAAGTCGGGAGACAACAAGGCAGCGAGGCAACAGGGCAGCAGGGCAACGAGGCAACGAGGCAACAAGGCAACGAGGCAACAGGGCAACAGGGCAAGAGTGAAGGGCATGCGATCGACAATCGAAAGTCTGCAATCGACAAGCGACCGTCGACAATCGACCATTCCACTTCCGCCATTGGCGGCGTGACCGCGACGGAAGCTCCGCCGGACACTGAGGAAGAACACGCCAAATCCTGGCCGATTCCGGAAGATGTGTTGCGCGACAAGTTGGCGAGGCCGAGCCAAGGCAGGCCGTACTACATTCGATATGCGTTCAAAATGGGCTGGCCGCTGAACGTCGTGCACGAACTGACGGGCATCGATCCCTGGTTTCTGGATCAGATGGCCCAGCTTGTCGAAGAAGAGGATCGACTGCTCGGCGCCGCGCACTTCTGTTCGCGCGACTCTTCGTCGAATGCGGATCGTGCCGGTTCGGTTCCTTCGCATTCTGCGCGGGATTTCAGCAAAGCCGACGCTGAGTTGCGGCGCATCAAGTCGCTCGGATATGCCGACCGACAGCTCGCGTCTGGCGCCGAAAACGCCGGATTCGGTGGTGGTCGCGGCTCCGCGGTTCGGCCCTCCTACGCGCTGGTCGATACATGTGCGGCCGAGTTCGAGGCGATCACGCCGTATTATTACTCAACGCACGAAGCAAATCCGGGCGTCGTCAGCGCATCGATCGACAATCTGCGATCGACAATCGACCGTTCGGAGACTAGCGATGAGATTCGCGCGACGGAGAAACCCAAGGTCGTCATCCTTGGCGGCGGGCCGAATCGGATCGGACAGGGGATCGAGTTCGATTATTGTTGCTGCCATGCTTCGTTCGCCGCTCGCAAGGCCGGGTTTGAGTCGGTCATGGTCAATTCCAATCCGGAGACCGTCAGTACGGACTTCGACACCAGCGATCTACTTTTCTTCGAGCCGCTCACGCACGAGGATGTGCTCAACATTGTTGAGCGGCTGAATGGTGGGTCGCTTTGCAGAGAAGGCAAAGAGGCAACAAGGCAAGGAGGCAACGTTCGATCGACCATCGACGATCAACAATCGTTCGGCGAGGAGCGCTCGAGCGGCGTTCGCGGCGTCATCGTGCAGTTCGGCGGACAGACGCCGCTCAATCTCGCGCAAGGGCTGAAGGACTCCGGAGTGCCGATCCTTGGCACACAACCGGAGATGATTCACCTAGCCGAAGATCGCGAGGCTTTTCAGCGCGTACTTCGCGAACTCAGCTTGCTTCAGCCTCCCAGCGGCATCGCTCGTTCGCGGGCGGATGCGCAAACGGTCGCCGAGCGAATCGGTTATCCGGTGCTTGTTCGTCCGAGCTACGTGCTGGGCGGGCGGGGAATGAAGGTATGCAACAATCAAAAGGATTTGGATGATTTTCTTGACGCAGCGATGGCTGCCACCGACCGTCGCGGCGCGGGACTCGACAACCCGATTCTCATCGACAAGTTCCTCGTTGACGCGATTGAAGTCGACGTCGATGCCGTGGCCGACTTCGGTCGCGACGGCGACGACGCCGAAACACAACCGCCGACGTGCATGGTCGCGGGCATCATGGAACACATCGAAGAAGCCGGCATTCATTCCGGCGACAGCACAACGGTCATTCCACCGTTTTCACTGGGAAGGGTGGTCATCGAGGAACTCTTCCGATCGACGAAGCGACTGGCGAAGCGACTGCGTGTCTGCGGAGCGATGAATATTCAATATGCCATTCTCAATCGCACCGTCTATGTGCTCGAGGTGAATCCGCGAGCGTCGCGGACGCTTCCCTTTGTCGCCAAAGCCACGGGCGTCCCATGGGCCGAAGTGGCGACGCGCGCGATGCTCGGCGAGCCGCTTCGGTGCGTGCTCGACGAACTCGGCGTGGACAAGACACCCTGGCCGGACCACACGGCCGTCAAAGCGCCAGTGTTTCCGTTTCATAAGTTTCCCGGTGTGGATGTTATTCTCGGTCCGGAGATGCGCAGCACCGGTGAGGCGATGGCCATCGCGCCGAGTTTCGGACAGTCGTTTGCCAAGGCCCAGATTGCCGTCGGATTGTCACTGCCGACCTCCGGCAATGTCCTCGTCAGCGTGTGCGATCCCGACAAGCCGCGAATCGTATCCATTGCCCGCGAACTGCTCGACCTTGGATTTCACATTTACTCGACGCTCGGAACCCGCGACGTGCTGAATGAGGCCGGCATTCCCGCGACACTCGTCTCCAAGTCGCAGGACACGCACGGCGCGCCGTTTCTCCTCGACTTGATCCTCGACGGAACGCTTAATCTGCTGATCAATACACCAATTCGAACCGGTTCCGCGTCGGCCGAAGGTCGCTGGCGCGCCGCCGCCACCGCGCGAAGGATTCCGCTTATCACTACGATTGCGGGGGCCCGCGCTGCCGTCCAGGCCATTCGCGCGCTTTCGAAATCGGAAGAAGGCGATGATCCAATGCCGCTCGAAGTACGCTGCCTTCAAGAGTATTTTGCGTAACTCACGTTCAATTGACGGGGCGCGTCGAAGTCTGAACGAAGCAAAGTGTAACTGACTGGCACGGTTGTTTGGCGGCCTCGGACGCGAGACATTCGCTGCCAATTTCACGGCCACAACACCCGCGCCGGACATCAGCAGTTTGCGGCCACAGGAGTCGATCCTCCGATCGAATGGTTTGACGAATGGACGTGTCGGTACGCTGTTCGCCTCGTCAAGGGCCAGATTGAGCAGGACGCGACTGTCGATGACGGAGCGTTGGGTCAAGGTCTCTCAAAGAATCATGACTTGCGCGGGCATGGGAAAGCTGGGTTGACCCTTCCTTTCCACGGTTTTAGAATTGCTGGTTTGCCAAGGGGGCTCTAACCGAAGGAGATGTCATGGCCGGGCAGAATACGCTCGAATTCACGGATGCCAATTTTGACGATACGGTGCTGCAATCGGATCAGCCGGTGCTGGTGGACTTCTGGGCCGAATGGTGCGGTCCGTGCAAAGCCCTGACGCCGGTGATCGACGAGCTGGCCAAGGATTATCACGGCAGGGCGAAAGTGGGCAAGGTCGATACCGACGCCAATCGCCAGATTTCGGTGCAGTTTTCGGTCAGCGCCATTCCGACGGTGATGCTGTTCAACAAAGGGCAGATCGTCGAGAAATTCGTCGGACTACAGGGCAAGAAGGTGTTTGCGGCGGCGCTGGACAAGCTTGTCGGCGGCGCGAAGTGATCGACTGCGAACATGACGCGATAGTGCGATAAACCGCCTCGTGATTTGAATGGCTGAATAACCGCTCGGCCAACGTGTCGACGCGTTGCCAGAACAAAACACTGTTTTTCTACATTCACGATGACTCCCCATGGTCGAAGGAACGTTCAATCTTGAGGTGTTCGATACTCCCAAGCCGGGCGGCCGGTCTCACGGCGGTTGCGGCAGTTGCGGCAGCGGCAATGGTGAGCGTTGCGGTAACGGGCTGGAGAAAATCTATCCGACCACGGCGGTTCGATTCGGCTACCTTCGCTACATCGGCGAGTTCACGCACGCACCCGACATGAAGTTCACCTGCGGCGCGAAAGTCATCATTCAGACGCGTCGCGGCATTGAAATGGGCGAGCAGGTTTCGCTGACCTGCGGCGGCTGCGACAAGTCCGTCACGCGCGATCAAATGAAGGACTGGGTTCGAAGCAGCGGCGAGGACTCTTTTATCTTCGACGCCGGTCGCATCCTACGCGAAGCCACCGCCGCCGACCTCGCCGAATACGCCCACATCCAGGCGGGATGCCGGGAAAAGCGCGGATTTGCCCAGCGCGCGGCCGATCAGTACAAGCTGCCGCTGCGCGTCGTCGATTGCGAGCACCTGTTCGGCGGCGAGCGGATCCTCTTCTTCTTTCTTTCCGAAGATCGCATCGACTTTCGCGCCATGGTCCAGGACCTGACCCGCGAATACCGCACGCGCATCGACATGCGACAGGTCGGAGCGCGGGACGAGGCTCGACTTCTGGCCGATTACGAGACCTGCGGGCGCGAAGTTTGCTGTAAGGTCTTCCTGAAAACGCTCCGTCCCATCACGATGCGAATGGCCAAGGTGCAGAAGGCGACGCTCGACCCGAGCCAGGTGTCGGGTCGGTGCGGGCGGCTGAAGTGCTGTCTGCGCTACGAACACGTTGCCTACGAGGAACTCGAGAAGCAACTTCCGCGAACGGGACTTCGCATTCGAACGAACCACGGCGAGGGCGTGATTGTTAATCGTCAGGTGCTTACGCAGCTGGTTCAGATTCGCAAGGACGACGGCAGTCTTGTGACTGTTGTCGCAGAGGACATCACCGAAATCGGCGTGCCTGCGCCTCCGCCGTCGGCGTTGCCTGGAGCCGAACCGAGCGGTCCTCGCCGAGTATCCGGCGGCCCGCGCGGACGCGGCCCGGATCGAACCTCAACGAGTCGCCCGGCGCCGGGACGCGGAAGGCCCGGCGAAGCCAAACCCGCCGGCGGACCATCGCGACCCGTTGATCCGCAAAAAGAACCGCAAGGACCGGCCGCCCCTGCCGTAAACAGTTCAGATGCCGCGCCGCCGTCTGGTTCCGAAACGGGCGGTGCCAGTGGACCTGCTCGGGCTGCCGGTGGTCGACGACGAAATCGCCGCCGGCGAGGAGGCAAGGGCGGCGGCCAAGGTCGTCCGGGCAATACGGGGGGTGGCGATCCGAACCCGCGACCTCCGCAGGAGTGATTGCGCTGCAGACTTTTTGTCGATACACATGGCTACGAATATGGTTGATCAACCCTCCAGATCATTGCAGGACCTTGTCCGCCATGTCGGTCGATTTTCCGAGGACGCGTTTCTTTTCGTCCGCGACGCATTGACCTACACGGCCGATCGCGTGCATGGACCGGAGACCGATGCGCATCGGCTCATTCAGCAATACATGGCCGCCAACGACTGGGAACCCTCCGATCTGATTGCGCGCTACCACGCCGGCGAACTTCCCCAGCCGGTCGTTGAGGCGATGGATTCACTGGGCGGGAGTGAAAAGCTGAACCGTCATGTCAGCGGGCGCGACCTTTGCTGGGGGCTTCGCGACTTTGCCCTCGAACGATGGGGTTTGCTGGCGCGAGTCGTGCTCGAATCATGGCGCGTCCGCTCGACCGAAGACTTCGGGCGCATTGTGTTCGGGTTTATCGAGTTCGATCTGATGCGCAAACAACCCGAGGACGCCCTTGAGGACTTCAAAGACGTTTTCAACTTTCCGGAAGCTTTTGACCAGCTCTACCGGATCGGGCAGACGGACCGCGTAGCCGACGCCGAAAACGGCGATGCCGAATCCGCGGATTGACTCGACGGCTCGCGTTTTGTTTCGCCCCGACTTTGCCCGCTTCTCGATTCAATAATGAACCTATTGGTACTTTTCGTGGCAGGCCTTGCACGTCGACTCCAGCCGGCCAAAGAGCGCCTTGACTTTGTCTTCGTTCAGGTCGCCCTCCGATTTGGCGACGCCGGCGAGTTCCATGGCGGTGTCGCGCACTTGCCCCGCCCATTGGACGTAATCGGACTTGTCGCTGTTGTGCGTGTTCACGTTGCCGAGTTCGGCGAGCATCTCCGCGCTGAACGCGATTTCACCCGCTCGCTTCGGCGCCTGCGGATTGCCGACCGCCGCGCCAAGCTTCTTGAAAAACAACCCCTGTCCTTCCATCAGCGTATGCACCGACGCCACCGGCTTGAATGAACCCGCCGCAACCTTCTTGGGTTCGTCGCCACCAGCGCGGGCCACCCAAACCAGACCCAAAACGCTAACGCCCAACAACAAAACCGTCTTCGGCACTCTTCGAAACATCTCGTTCTCCCATTCTTGTACAGACACTCACCACTCCGAAGTAGAGCTTTCGGCACCGAGTTTCGTTGTGGATCCCGCTGTCGTCAATCGACCTACCCTGATAGTGACACCACAATTGCGCCAGCTTACTCCATCGTCAGATGATAATCCTTGATTCCTCGTTCATCGCAATAGTTCGAGACCATTTCAACATACGATTTGGAAATATGCGAATGACTCTCCAGCGACAGTCGAGATTGAACCCCACGGATGGCATCATCGTCGGGACCTTCGATTTCCACGAAGAATCCGAGTCTCGCAGGCGCATCAAGTTCGACGACGCATTCTCCGAGCCGCCACCGTTCGCGCTTTTTTTCGTAGATCAGCCGCGTCACGAATCCAAGCCGTTTCAGCAATGAATCGGCAGCTTCAGCGTCGTCGATTTTGACCTCGACTTCTTCCCTCGTCTTAAAGGCACCCGGCCGGGCGGGTCCCTTAAATGTCATCTTCGCACCGCCCCCTGTTCCGGCGAGAATGGCAGTCGAGCGCACGCGCAAGCCACAGCGCGCGCTGCGCAGCGAACCGTCGGGGCGATCATAGATTCGGTTGGTTTCCAGCATCGTCGCGACAAACTCGGCCCCCTCCGCGCGCAACCGCTCTCGCACGGGATCATGCGACTCGACTCGAACCTTCAATTCGATTTCCACCGACATTTGGACACCGCGTCCATCGTCGAACCGAGCCGCCGTCTCGTCATACGATAACGTTGACCAATCGGCCCTTGACCACAATCACTTTTCGGATGGGCTTTTCCCCGATGATGGACCTTATTTTCTCGTCGCCCAGCGCGGCGGCTTCCATCGTCTTCTCGTCCGCATCGGGCGCAATCATCACGCGCGACTTGACCTTTCCACAGACTTGCACGGGGACTTCGACAACCTCATCGCGTGCCCATCGTTCGTCATGCTCCGGCCAACGTGCATGCGCCAGCGATTCTGCGTGTCCCAGTCGCGCCCACAACTCCTCGGCCAGATGCGGAACGAACGGCGCGAGCAACAGGACAAACGGCTCCAGCAGCGCTCGCGATCGCTTCGCCATCGGCGTCATCGCATTCACAAAATCAAAAATGGCCGCGATGGCCGTGTTGAGCTTTAGTTGCTCCAATTCGGACATCACGCGTTTGATCGTTTTGTGCAGGATTCGCTGCGTTGCCTCATCCGGAGCGTCGTCGGACAACGCCGTGCTCAGCGCCCCGGTCGATTCATCGACGAACAGGCGCCAGATGCGCTGGCACAGTTTGAACAAACCCGGCACATCGCGCGTGTTCCACGGTTTCGAGGCATCCAGCGGCCCCATGTACATTTCGTAGAGTCGAAACGTATCCGCCCCGTACTGCCCGATGATCTCATCCGGGTTCACCACGTTTTTGAGGGACTTGCTCATTTTGGCAACGATGCGCTCGACGGGTTCGCCCGTCGCTTTGAGCGAATATCGATCTTCGCCCCGCTCCTCGACCGCGTCGGGCCCCACGGTCACGCCGCGCTGATCGCGGAAAGCGAATCCCTGGATCATCCCCTGATTGAACAATTTGCCGAACGGTTCGCGCGTGGAAACGCAGCCCAGGTCAAACAACACTTTGTGCCAGAACCTGGCATAGAGAAGGTGCAGCACCGCATGCTCGGCCCCGCCGACGTACAAATCCACCGGCATCCAATACTTCTCTGCCTGTGAATCGCAAAACGCCGCGCCATTCCGCGGATCAATGAATCGCAGATAGTACCAGCAGCTTCCCGCCCACTGCGGCATGGTATTGACGTCGCGACGAAAGGTTTCACCGCCTCGTGAAACATTGATCCATTCTTTCGCTCGTGCCAGCGGTGGCGCGGGAAGCGATTCCGCATCGTCCGGCGACGGCGTCGGTCGAAAATCCTCCATCTCCGGAAGTTCGACGGGCAAGTCCGAGTCGTCGACGACGATCGTCTCGCCATCCTCACCGTGCAGCACGGGAAACGGCTCGCCCCAATACCGCTGTCGACTGAACAACCAATCGCGAAGCTTGTAATTCACCGTCGCGCGGCCTACGCCCGTTTGCTCCAGCCAGCGCGTGATCCTGGTTTTCGCCTCAGCGGTTGACAGGCCGTTCAAGTCACACGTTCCGCCCGGCACCGTTGCGGATTCGCCCTCACCCGGCGAATTCACGGCGTTTCCCGGATCGACAAAGGCCGCTCCCCATGCTTTGGGATAACGAACGTAATGCTCGATCAGTTTCCCGGCACCGACCTTTTCTCGAAGAACCGCGATCGTTCGCGCGCTCAGTCCGCAAGCCTTCGCTTGCGACGCTTCGATTTCTACTCGCAACTCCGGGTGATCGCGGAGAGCGATCTTGAATCCTTCCGCGGCGGCGGACTCGATTCCCGTGGCCATGCCGGCGATCCGATCCTCGATCCATTCGGCCGTCGGCTTCACCACCGCGACGATCGGCAGATCAAATGCACGCGCGAATTCGAAGTCGCGCGTGTCGCTGCCCGGCACGGCCATGATCGCCCCGGTCCCGTAACCCATGAGCACGTAATCGGCGATCCAGATCGGGATGCGCTCGCCGTTCACCGGATTGATCGCATGCGCACCTGTAAAGACGCCGGTCTTTTCCTTGCTGTCCGCGGTGCGCGAAAGGTCACTCTTTCGCCTTGCGGCCTCGACGTATTGATCCACCGCCGCCCGACGCTCCGCGGTCGTGATCGACTCCACGAGCGGATGCTCCGGCGCAAGCACCATGTAAGTCGCGCCAAACAACGTGTCGGGCCGAGTAGTGAATACCCGAATCGAGTCCACCCAATCGAGTGAACTCCGCCCCGACATCGCGTTGGAAGTTTGATTCGGACCGTGGCACCACTCACCGCTCTTGATCGTCCATCGATCTGCCAGCGGAAACACGACCTCCGCGCCGGTGCTGCGACCGACCCAGTTGCGCTGCATGAGCTTGATCGGCTCCGGCCAGTCAAGGTCATCGAGATCGGTCAGCAGTCGCTCGGCGTATTTCGTGATGCGCAGCATCCATTGCCTGAGCGGCCGCCGAAAAACCGGATGCCCGCCGCGTTCGCTCCGACCGTCGTTGTCCACCTCCTCGTTGGCGAGCACGGTTCCCAATGCAGGGCACCAGTTCACCGGGATCTCGTCCAGATAGGCCAATCGTTGCCCATCGATGACTTGGCGCTGTTCAGAACAAGAGAGATCTTGCCAATCTCTTCGGCCGGCGTCTTTCGATCGCGCGATCGCACCGTTGACCTCGACCCCCCACCGTCCCGACTCCAATTCCGCGACCAGTTCGCAGATCGGTCTCGCCCGACCCGTTACCGTCGTTCCGTCCAGTGCCGTCCACTGGCACTCAGCATCGTACCAACTCTCAAACATCCGCGCGAACATCCACTGGGTCCATTGGTAGTAGGACGAATCGCACGTCGCGACCTCGCGGCTCCAGTCGTAGGAGAAGCCGAACATCCGTAGCTGTCGCCGATACCCTTCGATGTTCTTCCTGGTCGTGACGGCCGGGTGAACATTGGTCTCGATGGCGTATTGCTCCGCCGGCAGCCCGAACGCGTCGAACCCCATCGGATGAAGGACGTTGAATCCGCGCATTCGCTTGTAGCGCGCGATGATATCGGTGGCACAGTAACCCAGAGGATGGCCGACGTGCAGCCCGGCCCCGCTGGGGTACGGAAACATGTCCAATACGTAAAACTTCGGTCGAGACGAATCAAACCCCGCGTCGCCGGGATTGAGCGTTCGGAAGGTCTGCTGTTCTTCCCAATACCGCTGCCACTTCGTCTCAACCGCGGCGAAGTCGTACCGGCCGGGCTTAAGCTCGGTGTCGGGATTGCGGCCGGGTTTCCCTTCGTTCGTCATTGAGGTCGTACTATATCAAAACGGACCGGGCAGGCGACGGTTCGACGAGATTCAATCAGCGTCGGCGCAGACATCGCACCAGCCGACGACCAATCCTGCAATGCACGCGCGCTGAGGTACCCGCTCTCGGCAGACGTCAAAGGTAGAACGCTGCCCTGAATGAGAGCGCCGGCTCAATCTTTCAGCGCGGGAATCTTTCCCGCCTTTTGCAGCATGTCGACGAGCAGCACGGCGGCTTCCTGCGGCGTGCATTTGGAGTTGTCGATCAACAATTCCGGCTTAAGAGGCGGTTCATACGGATCATCGATGCCGGTGAACCCCTTGAGTTCGCCGGCGCGAGCCTTCTTGTAAAGCCCCTTCGGGTCGCGCTGCTCGCAAACGTCGATCGGCGTGTCGCAGAACACCTCGAAGAAGTTGCCCTCACCCAGCGTCGCCCGTGCCGCGTCGCGGTCGGCCCGGTACGGACTGATGAACGAGGTCATCGTCACGATTCCCGCATCGACGAACAACTTGCCGACTTCGCCGATGCGACGGATGTTTTCCGCGCGATCCGCCGCCGAAAACCCTAGGTTTTTGTTCAGCCCGTGACGAATGTTGTCTCCGTCGAGCACATAGGCCAGATGCCCGCGCTGCACGAGCGCGTGCTCCAGCGTGTACGCAATCGTGCTCTTGCCCGACGCGCTCAGCCCGGTGAACCAGATCAGAACGCCTTTCTGGTTGAGCATCTTTTCCCGTTCGGCCCGGCTCACGTGTCCTTCGTGCCAGGTGATGTTCGTCGCTTTGATGGTCGTCACGCGGAAACTCCAACTCTGTTCTTCGCCGGCGTCGCCCCGGCAGGCTCCCCCAATCTCAGGCGGAATCAAACGAAGCGGGCAGTATAGGGATTCGCCCGATTCGCCTCAAGCGATAAGGCATCGCGCTTTCGGAAAGACATCGCTAATTCACGATTCCAGCGTGCGGTTTCCCCTGTTTCCGCGTATGATCCGATAATCCAACGGACGAAACGGAAAGCGAGTCATCCAGTGAACGATTCCACCCCAACGAGATTATTGGCGGTCCTCGTCGTGATCCAGGCGGCTCTGGCCGCTACGTCTTTCGCACAAGCGCTTCCCAACGGCGTCGCCGCCGGTGATGTCGATCAGACATCGGCCGTGCTGTGGACGCGGAGCACGGTGCTCGGCCCGGTGATCTTCGACTACTCCGTTCAACCGGACCTGGCGTTGACGGCGCGCGTCGAATCCGTCGTGCTCGATCCGATGGTTCCCGTGAAAGTCGAAGTGACGGGCCTTCGTCCAGGCACGCAATACTACTATCGCGTAACCAACTCGGCCGCCGAAGTGGCGGATGGGACATTTCGAACCGCCCACGTCGATGGACTTCACGGCCTCCGCTTCGGCGTGACGGGTGACTGGCGCGCCGAGCTGCGCCCCTATCCCGCCATTTCAAACGTCGCCCAGCGTGATCTCGACTTTCTCATCGCTCTCGGCGACACGATCTATGCCGATTTCCCTTCAGATGAACTACCGCTCGATCAGGCGCGAACACTGGCAGAGTTCCGCATCAAGCACAATGAAGGTTACTCATCTCGCTTTGGCGTCAACTCATGGAGCGAAGTCCGCGCGAGCACGGCCTGGTTTGCGACGATCGACGACCACGAAGTAACCAACGACTTCGCGGGCGGAGCGCCAGCCGGTTCCGATCCCCGCTTCGATTCAACCGGCGATTTTCTGAACGAATCGCAGCTGTTCAACAACGGACTCCAGGCCTTTCAGGAGTTCAACCCCATACGCGACGAAGTGTACGGCGAAACCGGCGATCCTCGGACTGCTGAAAAACGCAAGCTCTACCGCTTTCGCACCTTTGGCGCCGATGCGGCGTTCTTCATGCTCGACGCTCGTTCCTTCCGCGACGCAGGATTGGAGGAACTGCTGACCCCACCCGGTCCACGAGAGTTTCGCGAGTACGTTCGCTCCTCCTTCGACCCGTCGCGCACCATGCTCGGCCAGGTTCAACTCGACGACCTCTTCGCCGATGTTCTCGAGGCGGAAGCGCTCGGCGTAACCTGGAAGTTCATCCTCGTCCCAGAACCCATTCAGAATCTTGGACCAATTCTTTCGTCCGATCGTTTCGAGGGATACGCCTACGAACGCACGCGCATTCTCGCTTTTCTGGAAGACCACGCGGTTGAAAACGTCGTCTTCATCTCCGCCGACATACACGGCACCGTCGTCAACAACATCACGTATCAGTCGTCCGCGGAAGGTCGCCAGCGCCGAACTCCCTATTTAGAGATCACCACCGGATCAACGGCCTTCGCCGCTCCGTTCGGGCCGACCACGCTGGAATTCGCCCCGCCGCTGCTGCGCACGATCTACATGGGCCTGAAGGGCGAGGCTCGCGATGCACTTGTTCGTTCCGTCGCCAACGTCCTGCTTCGACTCTATGGCTACCCCGCCGTCGGACTTCGGGGATCACCAGTCAATGCCCGGCTCCTCGAAGGCAGCTACATGGCCGTACACTCGTACGGATGGACCGAGTTCGACATCGACGCCGCCACCCAGCGACTCACCATCACAACCTACGGCATCGAGTGGTACGACGAGGCCGAAATGCTGGCCGACCCACAGGATATCCTTGCTCGCCAGCCCACGGTCGTCAGTCGATTCACTGTCAATCCGCAAAGGCAAAAGTCGTTGCAGCCCGACCGGGCGACGGCGACGCGACCGCGATCACCCTGCGGAGCCATGGGCGGCACGGTCGCGTTGATCTGGCCGATCGCCACCGTACTCATGGTCTTTGGCGGATCGACTCGCCCGCGCGGCAGGTGATGGTCGATCAAAAGCCTATACAATGGATTGTCGCGCTGCGCAACACACGGAGGTATGCCCAATGAAAAACGCCCGTTCAACCAAGGGCTCGTTACGCGGAGTGATGACCGCGCTGGTCACGCCCTTTCAAAACGGTGACGTCGATTTCGCCGCGATGCAAAGGCTGATCGAAGCCCAAATCGCCGCGGGCGTGGACTGGCTCGTCCCCTGCGGCACGACCGGCGAATCACCTACGTTGAGCGAATCGGAACATCAGGAAGTGCTGAAAACCGTCATTACTCGCGTCGCCGGCCGCCGTCCGGTCATGGCTGGAACAGGAACGAACAACACGGCCACGACGATTCAGAACACGCGACACGCCGCGCAACTCGGAGCGTCGGCCGCACTGATCGTCACCCCCTATTACAATCGTCCGACTCAGGAAGGCTTGTTCCGACACTACGCCGCCGTTGCGGAATCAGTTGACTTGCCGATCGTCCTCTACAATGTGCCTGTCCGCACCGGCGTCCATTTGCACAACGACACGATCGTCCGCCTTCGAGAAAAGTATCCCAACATCGCGGCGATCAAGGACGCGTCGGGAAGTGTCGATCACGTCACCGACCTGCTCGCCCGTTGCGACATCACCGTACTCTCCGGAGACGACGTGATGACGCTGCCGATGATGCACCTCGGCGCGGTAGGCGTCGTCAGCGTCCTGTCCAATCTCGTTCCTTCGGTGATGAAATCCCTCGTCGACGCCGTCTCCGCCGCCGACCAAATTGCCTCGCGGACCCTTCATCGCAAGGTCAACGACCTCGCCGTGGCATTGGCTCGATTCGGCCCCAATCCCCTTCCCATCAAGACGGCCATGGCCCTCTGCGGTATGATCCGCGAGGAGTTCCGCCTGCCGCTTTGTCCGCTCGACGGCGAAGCCCGAAGCGCGATCGAGCGATTGCTTCGGCGGCATGAAATCGGAAAGTGCAAGGGACCATGACCGACGCCGTGAGCCACGCCCACGATCATCACCACCACCTCACCTTGTTCGAGAAGCTCTCGGTATGGGCGGGCTGGTTCGCCGCCGGCGCCATCTTCCACACCCTCGGCTGGATGGCCATGGCGCCTCATGACCCTCTCGGCGCGGTCAGCTTGCTGGCCCGCTCGAACCCCACCGCCATGTTGCTCCAGGCCGGCGGACTCGCCGTTGTGGCGGCTGTCGTGGCCGTCGTCCTTTCCGGTCGCAAGATCGCCAATGCCGGCCCCTTCGCAGCCGCTCTCGGTCTGGTCGTCGTGTCGCTGCGTGCCGAAACCGCCGAGTACCTCTTGCTGTTGTCAGCCCAGTCCGCTCCGACCGCTCTGCGAACGCTGGCCGTCAGCCTGGCCTTCGAATCGCTCGCCTGGTTCCTGGTCATCCTGGCGACGTTCGGCGCATCGGGATTGGTCATGCGCTGGTGCTTCGGAAGTTCCCCCGATCCGAACGTTGAAGGCGCTCCTTCAAGCGTAAGAAGCGGACTGCTGCACATGTCCGCCACCGCGGCCATTGCCCTTCTGGCATACACCGTGCTTTCCACCGGAGCCGAAAAACGCGCCATCCAGCACGGGCAGGTCTGTTTCGTCACCGCCGCTTCGTTTTGGATCGGCTGCTACTTCGCCCATCGATTCGTTCACGTCCGCGGCATTTTCTGGACGCTACTGTCGGTTCCGCTGGCGGCCTTCGTCGCCTACATGGTCGCCGGTTTCCGCGGTGTCGATCCCGGCCTCCCCTCGGGCATCCCCAGCGCAAGCATTCTGCGCGCCCTGCCGATTCAGTTCGTCGCTCTAGGCAGCGCCGGACTCATCATGGCCTACGGCTCCATGCTGCGTCATCGCGACGTCGGACATGAGGATGACCACGCGGGACCATCCGCAAGCGTTGGTCAAGACCCGCGCTGATGCTCCGCCGGTCTCGTCAAGACAAATCTCTCGACGAGTGGCGTCGCCGCTTGATCCGCGAAACCGAAGACGCCCTGCTTTTCGGCCTGACCCATCCGAAACAGTCGCCGCGCATCCCCACCGTCGAAGTCGGTCACGGAGCTTTCAAGCCGGCGTTTGCCGATCAATGGTGGTCCGCCGTCCTCGATTTGAAGCCCTGACCTCCCGTTGGACGCCACTCTTCGGGCCGCCTGATCGAAAAAAACAGTGATTTCCTTGAGTAGGCGCGCAAGAAAACCGGGGACTCAACCGACCTATCTTCGGCGGCATGCCGTTTGCCGGAATCAACACAAAGGGCGGGACCTCCGCATGCAAAGCGGGGTCGGTTCGATGGGAGTGCCAAGATGACTCGTACAATGTTGACCATCGGCTTGGGTTGGATCGTCTGCTATGCGGGATCGGCCAGCGCCGGAGTGGTGACGTACCACGAAATCGACGCCTTCCGGGCGGGGGAACGAAAAAAAGTGCAAAACTTTTCGGATTTTGTTCCGTCAAAACGGGGATTTTAGGATTATTACTATCAGAGGCTGCGGTGATCATGGCAGAACCGGTGCGCCATTTGACGGTTCTTTCGGTAAAGGAAGAGTCATGTTCACAAGGTCAAACCGGGTTTTCGGCGTCATTTATGTTGTTTCCGCTTTTACTGCATCCGCACAAGCCGACCCAGTCACTTGGGCGTTCGAAGGCGAAGTAACCCTCATTTCCGATCCACTCGACATTCTCGAGCAAAAGGTGAAAGTCGGCTCCCATCTATCGGGCTCCTTTACATTCGAATCAAGCACCCCGACGACCGTTCCGGGGCCAGGTTTCTACAAAGACGCGGTGACTGATGTGTTCGGGATTCTGGGCAGCATTCCGTTCGCGGGTCCAGCCGGAGCCCCAAACCGCATTGTTATCTGGGACGGTAGTTTCACATCCGATGCCGACTCGTTTTTGATGACATCGAGTATCTCGATCGCCCAGACGACGGCGTTCCTGCAAATCTCGTTGGCAGACAGCACCGGAGACGCCTTCCAGTCAATCTCGCTTCCGTTTCTTCCACCGTCACTCGACCAAATCGATATCGACGGAGCGTTTTTTAACATCGGCACGAGCAGCGAATCTTTTGGGGTCAACGGCGACATCACGCGTCTAGTTTTCGTACCCGACCCTACGACGTTGTTGCTGTTGAGCGCGGGCGTTCTGGTCGTCGCGCGGCGACGAACGCGGCTGTCCCTGTAGGTCTCGTGATGGTAGGCTTCACAGGCGTTCTCGGCCGCAATCTCCTTGGACCGGCCATTTGAATCGCTCCCATGATGACAATGGATTCATTTCGCCGTTTGCTGTTCATTTCGGGAATTGCCGCCCAACTTCTCTTGATGGTCGGGTGCGACGCCGTAAGGAGAGGTCACCAGCAGATCAAAATCCGCGTGTCTCATCCTCAGTCTGATCTGGCAATGCAGAACGTGTCAGTGGCATTCGTGTCAAAAGAAAAGTTTGCGCACCGTCGATCACGATGCCGCGCCGCGGAAGCCCCCATTTCGCAATTCAGCAAGGCATCAACAGTCACCGATGCCGACGGACACGCCGCGTTTCAAGTTCCGATTTCGGTGATGCGCGGAGGGTTGCTGGTATGGCTCAGGCTGGACCCGATTCGCCTGGAAGATCGCGTTTCGGGACGCGAGTATTTGTTTCGATTGGGAGACGAGGCCGGTGAGGTCCTAAGCGTCAGGATGGATTCCGGTGTTCGCGTCGAAGGAGACGATTTCGCGCTGACGGTCGTCGAAATCGGTCCGCCGCTTCCCGATGATCAATGATTCCCGCCCTGCAATTCGCCGGTTTCGCGCCTTGGAACGTGCGCATTCCAGGCGGCCGGTCCGGGCTTGCGTCGCGCTGTCAATCGCGCCTTGATTCCAAACCGGCGTCACCGCGGACGGACTACTTCTTCGCCGACGACTTTTCCTTTTCCTTGGCCGCTTTGGCGATGATCTCTTCCTGAATCGCTCCCGGCGTCCGCCGATAGCAGGCGAACTCCATCGAAAAATTCCCGCGGCCCTGCGTCAGCGAGCGAAGGTCCGTCGAATAGCCGAACATGTTCGCCAGCGGAACTTCCGCAAGGATCATCACCGCCCCGCCCTTGATCTCCGTCCCGCTGATGAGTCCGCGACGGCTGGCCAGATCGCCCGACACGCCGCCCTGAAACTCCGTCGGCACTTCGACCTCGACCTTCATGATCGGTTCCAGCAGGCACGGCTTGGATTCACGAACCACCTCGCGAAACGCCGCGCGCGCGCAGAGTTGAAACGCCAAATCCGACGAGTCCACCGCGTGCGACGATCCGTCCTCCAGCACCATCTTCACGCCGACGACTTCGTAACCCGCCAGCGGCCCCTTGGCCCGGGCCATCTGGAATCCCTTGTCCACAGACGGAATGTATTCGGTAGGCACGCGGCCGCCGGTCACCTTGTTCTCGAATTCGTAGTCCGTCTCACCGTTAAGCTCCAGCGGCACCAGCGTGCCGACCACGTGAGCATATTGCCCCGATCCGCCCGTCTGCTTTTTGTGCTTATAGTTGTACGGCGTGACCTGCGTCGGCGCTTCCTTGTATTGCACGCGGGGCCGGCCGACCACCACGTTGCACTTGTACTCGCGGCGCATCCGCTCGACGTAGACGTCGAGGTGCAGCTCGCCCATGCCCGAGATGATCGTCTCGCCCGCTTCCTCATCGAAGTGCGTGTGAAACGTCGGGTCTTCCTTGCAGAATCGGTTGAGCGCCTTGGACATCGGCTCGCGATCGGGCATCCGCTCCGGAGCGATCGAGATCGACATCACCGGCTCGGGCACGTGCATCGATTCCAACGAAATGCTGAGCTCCGCGTCGGTCAGCGTATCGCCCGATACGCAGTCAATCCCCATCACGCCGATGATGTCGCCCGCGGCGGCGGCGTCGAGATCTTCACGCTTGTTCGCGTGCAGCCGATAAACGCGCCCGACGCGCTGCATCGATCCGTTGCGGGCGATCTTGTACTGTTTGCCTTTCTGAAACTTGCCCTGATATACACGGACGTAGGTCACCTGCCCGAACGGCTCGTCCACGATCTTGAACGCCATCGCCACCAGCGGACCGTCCGGATCGGCGGAAATCGTGATCTCCGCCCCGTCGTTCGCGTTGTCACAGGCATAGGCGATGCGGTCGATCGGAGACGGAAGATACGCGCTCACCGCGTCGAGCAGCAACTGAACGCCCTTGTTGCGAAACGCGCTGCCCAGGAAAACCGGCGTGATATCCCGCCGAAGCGTCGCGCGGCGAATGGCTCCGTGAATCTGATCTTCCGTCGGCTCATGACCTTCCAGCATGACGCCCATCAGATCGTCGTCGTACAGGTTCAGCGTATCGAGCATGCCGTGTCGCGCGCGATCAGCCTCTTCGGCAAACTTTTCCGGAATCGATTCGAAGCGAATGTCCTCGCCGCTCGGTCCGTCAAAATAGACGGCCTTCATCCGGATCAGATCGATGACGCCTTCAAACGTTCCGCCCTCGCCCATCGGAATCTGCATCGGTACGGCGACGTGGCCGAGCTTTGATTCCAGTTCACCGACCACCCGCGCGGGATCGGCCCCCGTGCGGTCCATCTTGTTGATGAACGCAATGCGCGGCACGCGATAGCGACGCATCTGCCGATCCACGGTGATCGATTGCGACTGAACGCCGCCCACCGCGCAAAGCACGAGCACCGCGCCATCCAATACTCGAAGCGAACGCTCGACCTCCACCGTGAAATCGACGTGACCCGGCGTATCGATGATGTTGATCTGCTTGTCTTCCCACTCGACGGTGGTCGCGGCCGACGTGATCGTGATGCCGCGCTCCTTTTCGAGTTCCATGTAGTCCATGGTGGCCCCACCGTCTTTGCCCTTCACTTCGTGCATGCGGTGGATGCGCCCGGCATAAAAGAGAATCCGCTCCGTCAACGTCGTCTTGCCGGAGTCGATGTGGGCCGAGATGCCGATGTTTCGAATATTGCCGAGCTGTTCCATGGATTCACTTCACCATCACTGCCAAAACCAACCGACCCTTTTTGGCGCATTTTTGCGTTTGCACCAAGGGCGTGCCAAAAAACAACCACCGACTCGCAATTCCGGCGTCCAACCGGAATGCCGGTGGCTTCGTTGAAGCTCTTAATCCGGAAGTAGTTACGGAACGGGCTTACGAATCCCCTTTGCGGCCAAAAACACCGCAAGCGGAGAAGCATATCAAATCCTAACCGTGCAATCAAGTCAAATATCTTGATCGCCCGAATCGGCGAATGCCGGTTTTATCGGCCGAATTGACGATTCCCCGGTAACAACAATGCAACTTATTGTTCTTGAATAGTTTATGGCTGGTTCTTGGACTTCTCAGCATCCTTCGTGTCTTCCCACGACTCGCCAAGTCCATCGATCCACTGTTTCCGCTCAACCGTGCCTTTGGCCTCAAAATCGATCATAACGGTTAGGTGACCGTCAGGCCGCTGGTAAATCCAGGTGTCGCCCAGCTTGTTGTCAGGCTCGCCGATTAGGCGCGTCACATCGTCCTTGGTTGATGAGCTTCGCTGAATTTGATCGTAATTGGCTTTAACGAGGCGGTCCGGTGCGGCACAGCCGGCCATTGCGAAACCCAAAAAACATCCAACTGCGAGTCCGTAGCTTCTCAACATGGATGATTTCATGATGACATCTCCCAAACAGGCGAAAAGGCTCAAAAACTATCCGCGGCGGCTGGTCCGCAACGGGTCCACCGTGCCGCTGTATTCCAAGACGTATTGATCGGTCAGATGTTCGCCTAGCGGCGAATTGTACGTCACTGCCAGCACGAACGCTTTGTCGCGAGGCAGTGCCGCGGGGTCCACGCTCAGGCGAAACTCGTACATTTGAGTTAACTGATTCCAGAAATCCTTTTGACGCTCCGCCGACGACAAGTCGATGTTCCAATGGTCGATCCGCCGGCCACGCGGATCGGCGCTGGCACTGACAAACTCGAACAACTCCACGCGGACATGGCCGACCACCATCAACCCCGGATTGTCCAGGGAATTGACAGCCCGCAGCAATAGTTCGATACCATCCGGCGTGGAATCGCGGTCGAAACTTCGCACACGTGTGAACGGCTTGACGATCTCGATTCGGCTGGGCAAGAGCAACGCGAGCATTTTTCGCTGGGCGTCGTCGTTGCTCAGACGGTTGGGCGACTGACACCCGGCGGCGAAGACGCCGACCAACGCGGCAATCGCCAAGGATCTCGGATGGAGTCGTTTTGGTTTCACCAGAGTCGGATCCGTTCGGTTGCAACCGCCGCCGAAGGCAGAGTTTATTGGCGGGCGTCGATCCTCGTCAAGCGAGTCGATCGGATCACGGCTCGCGGGCTGTGCTGCGTCGCCATCGCGGTGTGGGGCTTGCTGTGTGCTTCCGGCTGCGCGTCTCCTTTCCAATCCGCGACGCCGAATTACGTGATCGCCGTGCGGTACGGCGTCGAATCGGCCTTGGCCGGGCTGGAATCCGATCGGCGTTTCGACCACCTTCGTCGCGATTTCACGCGTGCGGCTGAACTCGGTTTTGACACGGTGGCGTTCAGCCATCTTGAGAATGCCGATCGCACGGAGTTTGCCACGGTCGCGGGGCAGTGTGGGCTGGCC
Organism: uncultured Phycisphaera sp.; assembly: GCA_964486335.1. Classification (GTDB taxonomy): domain Bacteria; phylum Planctomycetota; class Phycisphaerae; order UBA1845; family UBA1845; genus CAZAMB01. Next base: position 33,109 of record CAZAMB010000002.1, read on the forward strand.
GTCATCCTGCCCGATCGCGACGTGGACTGGTACATCCTGACGGGACGTTTACCCCGAGATTGCGAATCGGTGGACGACCTGACGCGCGAGGCGTCTCGTTGCATGGCAGCCCCACACGGTGTAATCGGACTGGGGTTGGGTCCTTTTCCGGCGACGCCCGCCGCGCACGACCGTGCACTCATCGTGATGCGCGCGGCCGGTCAGTGGGGCGTACCCTGCTTCTGGGTTTCACCGGATAGCGAAGTTGAAACAGAAACTCCGTTGGTCACCGTCGTCGATTCCGCCGAGCTCGCCCACGATCCCGAGTCATCACCGCTGGAGCGAATGCTCGCACGGTTCCACGAAGGCCTGGAGGCCGGCCGAACCGGCGGACTCCTCGTCGATCAGTTCGCGCGCGCGCCCGGTGATTTGCCGGGAGTGAACGTCGTTGACGAAGAGCGGGCCGAGGCCAAACTGGCCGCGCTGCGCGGGTTGATCCAACGGGCGCGACAATGGGGTCCTCGACTACATGGACTTGGAAGAATGCCGCTCAACGGCGCGCAGGCCGAAACCGAGGGCGCGTTGCTGACTGCTTTTGTCGGAGATCGCCGGCGCTACGTCATGGCGCGCAATGCCTCGACCGATCGATATCTTCGGGGCGAGGTTGTCATTCCGGCCACGATTGACGGCATCGCTATCGGGCGGCTCGTCGAGATACCGGCGTCGACGGAGGCGGCGGCCGGTCGAGTGTTCTTCGCGCAGCGGTCGGTGACCATCGTCCTTCCGCTGAACCTTCGACCCGGTGACGCGGCACTGTTCGAAGCGTTTTGACAGTCCAATGCCTAACCCTGAGTGTTGCCTCGCTCGCCAACGTGGCGATGATATTGATCTTGAGTGGTGCGGAAAGTTCCTTCGAGGGCATCGATGACAAACATTCTGGTGACCGGCGGCGCGGGCTTTATCGGGTCGCACCTCGCGACTCGCTTCGTGGACATGGGCTGTCGCGTCCGCGTGTTTGACAATTTTTCTTCCGGCAAGCGCGAGAATCTATCGCATCTGTCGGGGCGTGTGGACATCGTCGAGGCCGACTTACGAGACGCCGAGGCGTGCCGCCGCGCCTGCGCGGACATCGAATTCGTCTTCCATGAAGCGGCTCTCGGTTCGGTGCCCAAGTCGGTCGACGAGCCCCAGGCCAGCCACGAAGTCAACATCAACGGCACCTTTAACATCCTCCGCGCGGCGGTCGAGGCCAAGGTTCGACGGTTCATTTACGCGGGCAGCAGTTCGGCCTACGGCGATACCAGGGAGTCACCCAAGCACGAGGAGATCGTCCCGCAGCCGCTGAGTCCCTACGCCGTGCAGAAGCTGACGGGCGAGCAGTATTGTCGGGCCTTCTTTGAATGCTACGGATTGGAGACCATTACCCTTCGGTATTTCAACGTGTTTGGTGAGCGGCAAGATCCGAAGAGTCAGTATGCCGCCGCGATTCCTGCTTTCGTGACGGCCATCCTTCGCAACGAACCGCCCACGATCTACGGCGACGGCGAGCAGACCCGCGATTTCACCTTCATCGACAACGTCGTCGATGGCAACGTGCTGGCCATGAAAGCCGCCAAGACGTGCGGCGAGTCAATCAACGTCGCCTGCGGGGGACAGATCAGCGTGAACCAGGTCATCGCCGCGATCAACAAGGCGCTGGGCAAGAACGTGAAGCCGAACCATGTGGCCGCCAGACTCGGCGACGTGAAGCACTCGTGCGCCGACATTCGCCTGGCCGAGCGCGTTCTTGGCTTTCGACCAAAGATCGGCTTCGAGGAGGGCCTTCGTCGGGCGATTGACTTTTATCGCCGATCGGCCGGTTCCGCATGACGCTCGACGACTTGCAGGCACTGATCGAAAAGATGTACTCGGCTAAGGACCGCGAACGCGGAACGGCCGCGACGTTTCTCTGGTTCGTCGAGGAAATCGGCGAACTGGCGACGGCGCTTCGTGAGGGAACGCACGAGGAACGGCTTGGCGAGTTCGCCGACGCGGTCGCGTGGCTGGTGACGCTGGCGAACATCAGCGGCGTGAACTTAACCGAAGCGCTGCATGCCAAATACGGCACGGGCTGCCCGGGCTGCGGCAAACTCGTCTGCACTTGCGATTCCAAGCGTTGAGGGGCGCCGATTCGCCGAAAGCAACCGGCGCTCACCCCCGCCGATGACGGAAGTGAGCGCCGGGTTCAATCCTGCCGCGAGGCTCGAACGTCACGGCGTTGTCGACGGGCCGTCCGTCGTCGTGGCGTCGGCATCGGAAGAATCCGTGCTGTCGCTCGGCCCGGCGTCCGTCGGCTCGGACACGACCGTTTGCATTACGCCTTGAAACTGCATGGGCAGCAGCAGTTCGGGTGAAGGAGGCAACGGCGGGAATCCCTCGGGCGGTCCGCCGTCCATGATTTCGTCGAGCACGGTGGTTGCGTTGGCGCCGGTGGTTTCCAACTTGTCGACCACGCCGTCGCCATCCTCATCGACTTCCTTGATCAGCATCGTCCATGTCATTTGACTGAACGCTTCGCGCGTCATGTCGAACTCCGTCGGATTGTCAGGATCGTCGGGATGCTCAATCACGACGTGGGACGACGTAAACTGGTGGATGTCTACAACCCACTGTGTCTGGTAGACGCCGGGTTCCATCAGAATCAACGGCGTCGCCTGACCCGGTATCGCCTCGATCACGGTGGTCTCCGCGCAGAACGCGGTGCTCCCGTCGCCCAGCGGCGAAGTGAAGGTCGCGTTGACTTGACCCTGCTTGGTCTCGCCGACGCCGGTGGCGTCGTACACGCTGAACATGTCGTCAAACTGCCCGGCGTCGCCGACGAAATCGAAACCGTCAAATCCCACCGGCACCGGGGGGCGCTCGGCCAGCGCGGTCTCCAGCTCTGGATTCACCTCACCACCTTCACCAATGAGCGGATGGCCGACTCCGAAACTGTCGAAAGCGCCGACGATCTGTTCCGGCAACAGGAATCCCGGTGGCAGGAATTCGGCGATGGCGTCGAACTCGACGACGTTGAACGGGACGCCGGGAACGCCGGGTGGTGGAGCTTCACCGGGCACGGGAGGTGTGCCGGGAGGTAGAGGCGGCGGTAGCGCCCCGAGAAAATCATGCATCGCCGAAAGCGAATCGTGAAACGCATAAAAGCCTTCCGGCAATCCGGGCGGAAGCGGCGGCGGCGCACCAACCTGGAACCCCGCCGGCGGCGGAGGAGGCGGAACGCCCGGAGGTAACGGACCGGGAGGCGGTGTTCCCGGCGGCAGCGTCCCCGGAGGCGGAGGGAGGCCGGGGGTACCCGGGGGCGGTGGCGGGAACGCTCCGAAACCAGCCGTGCCGGGCGGAGGCGGCGGCGGGAAGGGCGGGAATCCCGGAGGCGGCGGCGGAACCGTTCCAAATGCGAACTGGCCGAATGAGGCCCCCGGTGGAAACGGCGGCGGAGCAGTCGGAATGATCGACTCTATAGGGTTTGATTGTAGAAACGCGCTAAACGGGAAGGTCGCAAAGGTCGGCGGCGGAGGCGCTCCACCCGGCGGCGGGGGCGCGTTCGGATCGCCGGGCGGTGCCGCAGTCTGATTGACGAAGTTCTGAAACTCGGGTGATCCAAAGTTCAATGTGCCGAATTGTTCAAACCCCGGCGGCGGCGGAGGAGGAGGCGTTCCACCGGGAGGGGGAGCAATTCCCGGAATCGGCGGTGGAGGAGGCAGCGACCCTGGCGGCGGGGGTTGAGTTCCCGGCGGAGGAGGGGGCGCGGAACCATCCGGCGGTGGAGGCGGCGGAAGCGAACCCGCTGGTGGCGGCACGGACCCGTCCGGTGGCGGTGGCTGCGATCCGTCTGGCGGAGGAGGCGGAGGTTGAGTTCCACCCGACGGCGGAGGCTGCGAACCGTCCGACGGCGGTGGTGGAGGCGGGGGCGGTGTGCCTCCGTCAGGCGGTGGAGGCGGCGGACTTCCTCCGTCCGGAGGCGGGGGCGGAGGTGGCGGCGGCGGAGGCGGGTCTCCGCCTCCTTCGACTTGAGCCGGCGCGACCGAATCGTCAGCAGATTCCGACTCGGCCACATTCAAGACAAAGGCGCCGGGATCAAACGTCGCTAATGCCGCAACGCCGGTCTCGGTTGATCCAATGTTCAACCCAGCGGTGCCGCCGGCGCTTCCGTATGTCTTCGCCGAGCTAGTATTGGCATCGTCGGAGGTCGAGTCGCTTGTTGAGTCTGTCGTAATGTTGTCGGTGTTCGTTCCCGGTGACGTGCCGGGCACGCAAGCGGTCTCAATGGCCGCTGCGAGAATGAGCAGCCAACCGCACCGCCGCCAATACCAATGATCGTGAACTGAATGAGTTCTGTTCGCCATAAAGGTAGCTCCAATAATGATCCGACCGAACGTGAAAATTCCTGCCGTAATTCCATCGAATGCGCGGTGCTCTCGGATCCACACGACGCGATGCAATGTCCTGCCTATCGGCAATTCCGATTCGTTAGTGCGGATGTTCGTTTCATCCATCGCCACTGAACGCGGATCAATTCTTCAACGGGGGCGGTAACGGCATGTTTCGACGACAAGGTCCGCAAACACCGCCCGAACCACTCAAACAGGCTTGGCCGCGCCTTGGGTTGGATTGCCAGGCGTTTTGCTTGTCCTGGGAGTCGTTTTCGAGCAGAATCCCGTTGGATTTCTAGCCAACATCAGAGAGGAGTCGCCATGGGTTTGCTCGAAGGTCGTAAGGGACTGGTGTTCGGGATCGCCAACGATCGCAGCATCGCATGTCACATCGCCAAGGCCGCACTCGGCGAGGGAGCGCAATGCGGATTTCCCTATCTGCCCGGCGAGAAAAACGAACGCCGCGTGAGCAAGGCGCTCGAAGAGAATGGCGTCCGCGACGGCTGGCTGCTGCCCTGTGACGTGTCCAAGGATGCCGATCTCGACGCGACCTTCGCGGCCGTGCGCGAGCGCTTCGACACAATCGACTTCGTGGTTCACTCTTTGGCGTTCGCCGACCGAGCCTGGCTCAAACACGGCATCTTCCACCAGACGCCGCGCGAAGCGTTTGCGCAGGCTTTGGACATTTCGGCCTTTTCCCTGGTCGCGATGGCCAAGCGGGCCAAGGAACTGATGCCTCGCGGCGGATCGATCGTGGCGATGACCTACTACGGCAGCGAGAAGGCCGTGCCGGGCTACAACGTCATGGGCGTCGCCAAGGCCGCGCTCGAGGCGAGCATGCGCTACCTGTCGCTGGAACTGGGCGAGTCGGGCATTCGTGTAAACACGATTTCCGCCGGCCCGATCAAGACGCTGTCATCCATGGCCGTCGGCGGGATCGACGAGATCTTCGGCTGGGTCGAAAAGAAAGCGCCGCTCCACCGCAACGTAACGGCGGAGGAAGTCGGCAAGACGGCCGTCTACCTTCTGAGCGACCTCTCCGGCGGCGTGACGGGCGAGAACATCTTCGTCGATTGCGGGTACAACATCGTTGGATTGTAGAACGAATCCCGCGCGGCGAGTCGCGTGAGTCCTACAGCATTCGCATCCGCCGGAACAGCCACAAGACCGCCCCGGCCATGACGACCAGAATGATACACACGATGGCGAAGGCTGAATTGTCCTGTGCCCCAGGCATGCCGCCGACGTTGATCCCCAGCAGTCCGGTGAGAAGCCCGAGCGGCAGAAAAATGCCCGCTACCAGCGACAGGACGTACATGTTCTTGTTCATCTGATCGGAGATGCGGCCGCTGAGTTCCTCCTGCGTGACAGCAGCCCGGTCGCGGGCGGAGTCGAGTTCCTCGATATAGCGAGTCAATCGATCCTGGACTTCACGCAGGCGGCTGCGGTCGAGGTCACTGAAAAGTGGGGTTCGTTCGCCGTGCAGTCGGGCGAGCACTTCGCGCTGCGGAGCCAAAAAGCGACGAAGGCTGATCGACTGTCGCCGCAAATGGCTGAGCTTTGAACGCAATTCCTGGCTCGGCGCTTCGAGCACGTCCTGCTCGACCTGATCGACGGCGTCGTTCAACTCGTCAAGCACCGGCGCCATGCGATCGATCAGGAAGTTGGACAACTCCACGAGCAAAGCGCCCGGCGCGGCGGGAACGTCGCCCCGGTCGATGTTCTCCCGAACATCTTGAGCGGCCATCAATCGACGAGCACGCAACGTGATGATCCGCGTGGCGTCGATCCAAATCCTGATCGCAATCATGTCCTCGGGTTCGGCGCCGACATTGAGATTCACGCCGCGGAGAATCACCAGCAGTCCGTCGCCGATGGACACGGACCTAGGCCGTGTTTCCTCGGCGAGCAGCGCCTCGACGGCCAGGGGATCCAAACCTGCAATCTCACGCAGCCAAGTCTCGGTCTTTTCGTTGGTTCGCTCGAGATGAACCCAAATCCACCCGGAACCGGAAGTCCACGAATCGACTTCCCGGTCATTCACGGCCTTGGCGCGATCCGGCCCGCCAAAGACATAGGCGAAAATCAGGGCGTCATCCAAGGCCATCGTGTTGCTCGATCCTCAACAGGATGAACCGTGAGGCGCTGGATTGCCGCACCAGCACCGCACGCAAGGCAATCGGAATGGTTCATGATCCCGATGGTGGACATGATACAACGAATTCTGGCCGATCGGCAGGTGCTGGTCCTCCATTTCGTAGAGGGCAGCGTGAACGCAGATTTGTAGCCTGATGGCCTGAAGGAAGCTCACCTTCGACGGTCAGTAATGTTTCGGATTACCGCTGGAGGTCGCGCGCAGTCATCTCTTGCCCGGCACGCCAATGGACACTGGTGACTTCGCCTTCCTTCGATGGTCGAGTTCCGATTACTCAGTAACGCGAAACGCGACGAACGAATAGGCCTGATCCACGTTGCCCTGCGGAATGGAGGCTACCGTCACTCGCACGGAAAACGCGAACTCACCGGACATCTCGTCCGGATCATCCGCAGAGAATGCCCCGGATGCCGTCACCGTCGCGTTGGCCGCGTTGATTCCCGCGACAAACGCGGCGATCCGACCCTCAAACGTGAAACCGCTCGCGTCGGCGGCCTCGGCGCCGTACGTGCCCGCGCTGTATGAAACACCGGTTTGATTGGTGCTGTGACGCTTTCCGTCAAAATGGATCGTATCTCCGAAGATCTCGGGCGCGATGGTGCTGCTGTCAAACCGCGTCAGTTCGCCCTTCGGGCCGAAGTTGATGACGACGAAGGGAACCGATTGCCCAGCCGCCGCGCTGAGTTCGCCCGTGATGTAAAACTCCCACGAGGAATTCGCCAGCGACGCGACGCCCGCCCCCAACGTCGCTGTCGTTGACGTTCCGTCGGGAAGCGTGACGGAAACCGAGTTGGGAATGCTCCCTCCGCCGCCCGGGGTGATTCCGCATCCCGAAAGAAGTACCGCCGTCATACCGATGGACAAGCCGCGAACCCGCATCATCAAACCACGCATCATATTTCCGACCCCTTTTGTTGAATGTGATGTCGATCGCTGCCGACGATCGACTGGATGAAATCCCATGGCATCATCGGCTGGTCGGCCGCGACGGTGTGGCAAGTGAGCGATGAAGTTCGTGAGTTGAAACCGTTAATGGACCGATAGGTTTTTTGGCGTTGGGGGCGCAGATATACGGCATCGTGATTCAGCGCACTGCGGCGGTGGATTATCGCACCAATTGCGAGTAGTTCACGTCGTGGGGATTCTCGATGGTCGGCAGAGTTAGCGGAACCGCTTCGACATACTTGGCCGACGAGCCGGTGTTAAAAAGCACAATCTTCTCGTCGGCTCTGATTGTCCCGTCGCGAACGAGCGACTCCAGCGCAATGATGCACGCCGCCGATTCCGGACAGAGCGAAAGTCCCTCCGACGCGATGCTTCGCTTCATCGCTTCGACGATGCGCGATTCCGGAACAGCCACGGCGCAACCGCCGCTTGCGCGTATGGCATCGAGAATCATGAAATCCCCGACGGCCGCAGGAACGCGCAAACCGCTTGCGCAAGTGGCGGCATTTTCCCACGGTTTCGCGAACCGCTCCCCCGCGGCGAACGCCCGAGGAATCGGCGCGCATCCGTCGCTTTGCACCGCGATCATCCGAGGCATCTTCTCGCTTCGCAGCCATCCCAGCGCGCGAAGCTCGCCAAACGCCTTCCACATTCCGATCAAACCCGTGCCTCCCCCCGTCGGATACACGATCACGTCCGGCAAGGTCCACTCGAGTTGCTCGGCCAGCTCCAGCCCCATCGTTTTCTTGCCTTCGAGCCGATAGGGTTCCTTGAGCGTCGAGCAGTCGAACCATCCCATGTCCGCCGCGCCGTTGCGAACGATCGCCCCGCAGTCATTGATCAAGCCGTTGACCAGAAATGTATGCGCCCCCGCGAGCACGCACTCCATTTGATTGACGACAGGAGTGTCCTTCGGCATGAAGACGAACGCTTCCATTCCCGCCCGCGCTGCATACGCGGCCATCGCCCCGCCCGCGTTGCCCGCCGTCGGAATCGCCAGCCGGCGCACGCCGAACCGCCGCGCCATCGTCACCGCCATCGCCAGCCCTCGGCTCTTGAACGACCCCGTCGGCAGCCGCGATTCATCCTTGATCCATAGATTGGTTAGACCAAGCGACGAACCCAATCGGGGCGTCCCGATCAACGGCGTTATCGTCTCATCGAGACTCACGGGTTGTGCGCCGGAAGCAACCGGAAGCAACTCCCGGTATCGCCACATCGTCGCCGGGCGCACCGCGATGTCAGTTGGTGACACTCGACCGCGAATCGTGTCAAGATCATACCGAACCCACAACGGTCGCCCGTTGTGCACGGTCTGCAAACAATCGGCCTGATGACGCGATCCGTCGATCGCGGATTCCAGATGAGTGACGAAACAGTCAGTAGGCCTCATTGCAGTGCGCTGAAGTACGCGACAATCCAGAGTAGCGTCGCAGCTCGTCCCTGACGAATAGAACATCGCGCTGGTGGAAAACACTGTTCCCCACGAACCCGAGCCGCGGACTTCACAACAAATCGCACGAAGCGTGTCCCTCAGGCCCCGACAAGGACGATAGAGTGTAGCCGAGGGTGAAGCGAAGCGCAACCCGTGGTTGGCCTAGAAAAAAGGGTGGGAACTCGACGGCGGCGTCTACCGGGCGACTTCCACGACCGAGTTGATCTCACCGTATTGGTTCATATCCACGCCGGGATTGAACGAGTCATGCGTCCAGCGACCGTCGACGACCAATCGGTAGCGATATCGCCCGCGCGGCAATCGCAGCCGGGTCTCGAAGTCGCCGTTGTCCATTCGTCGCATCGGCGTTGTGTGCGGCATCCAGTCGTTGAAGTCCCCGGCCAGTTGCACTTCCGTCGCGTCCTCGCACCGCGTGCGGAAAATAACGATCTCACCTTCCTGGCGCACGCCATAGATCGCCGCGATCTTCGCGTCCGTTTCCTCCGGCGTCGAGGCTCGCATCGCGGCGGGACGCTCCACGTTGCGATCAGCCGTCCAGCCGCGCTCGCGCACTTCCGCCCCCACCGATGTTGAAGCCGACCGCGCGGGTGCGGACGGCGCGGCGACAGTTTTCTTGGGCAGCGCGGGCGTATCGGCCGGCGGAGTCAGACCGCCGGGGATGGTCATCGGACGGTTTGATGGGGACGGAGCAGCGCTCATGGCCGCCCGATCGGGTCCAATCAGCGTCGTTGTCGTCGCCAGCAGTCGCTCGGCATCGGCCGCCAGCCGTTCGACGTGTCGCAGAATATCGGCGGTTGGCGTTCGCGCCGGCTCACCGGCCATCACCTCGCGAGCCAGCGTTTCAAAGTCCTTCGCTCCCATGCTCGACGGCGCGAACTCCGTGATCGGCTGCCCGAAGCTCGCGCCTTCCTTGAGCTTCGTGTTGAAGTTAACCACCGTGTCGTAGATGAGTCCTTTGAATCGGTTGCGAAGCTCCGAAAGAATCTCTCGGGCCAGCTTAGTCCGAACGTCATACTGGTTCGGCAGAATGCGAACCGTCGGCTTCGTCCCGTTCCGATCCGCGATCTGCTGCACCGTCGCAAGCTGCTTCGTGAGTCCGTGAAGCGAAAAATACCCGGTGTCTACCGGAATCATCACTTCGTCCGCCGCCAGCAGGCCGTTGCGCATCAATAGGCCCAGGTGTGGCGGACAATCCACGACGCAGAAGTCATATCGATCCGCAACGCCCGTCAAAAGGCTACGCAACATCCCGTCGGCATCACGGCGGTCGCCGACCGTCGGCTCCAACGTGGCGAGATTGGAGCGCGCGGGCGCCAGGTCCAGGTTGGGTGCGATCTGCCAGGTAATCCGCGACACCTCGAGCGGCTCGCCGTTCATTTGCTGCATCAGGCAGTCCAGAATGGACAGGTCAATTTGATCCTCCGGCACGGCCATCCCCAGCGCGCAATGACCCTGCGGATCGAGGTCCACCAGCAGCACCCGGCGACCTTCACGAGCCATCGTCGCCGACAGGTTGATCGCCACGGTCGTCTTGCCGCATCCGCCCTTCTGATTCGCTACTGTGATCGTGCGCACGGATAAACCTTTCTCGAATCACCGAAATCGCCAAGAAAAAATGCCCGCGGAATCGGAGCGCTGTCTCAACGTCTTTCGGACTCGGGAATCTCGTTGGAGGCGTGGTTCAAGATCCGATTCGACGAGCCGCCTCCTGCCGCCCGTCGAACGGTGACTTTCCTGTGGAGGTGCGCTAAACCCGGCTCAACTTTGCAGCGTGATTCCGCCATCCAAGCAGGAACCAATCGCCTCCATCAAGACCAAAACGCGACCTCTCGTGTCGAAAACATCGGATGCCAGCATTGAGAAACTTAACCAAAAGTTCCGTTTGCAGCGCGATTCCCAGCCCTGACAACGGCCCGCGTCACACTCGGCAATACTGGCGAAATTGGTTGTTCCACAACCGTCGCGGAAATGTCGGGTTCTTCAAGATTGTGGTCCATCGTTCAACCTGAGCGCAACGCGACGCCCGCGCATGGTTCCCACCGGTCGACCGGTCAGGGACCAACCAACAAAGGGCGTGTTGTGGCTCTTCGACAAGAGTTTCTCCGGCTCAACGATCCATTTCTGTTTGGGATCGATCAACGTCAAGTTCGCCGGTATTCCAACCATTAATCCGTTGCTTTCTTGTCGCAAGATGGCGGCCGGTCTTCGCGTGAACCAATCCACGAGCTGCGGCCAACCGGCGAGGCCGGACTCGATCATCGCCTTCGCGGCGACGCCGACGGCAGTTTCTAGTCCGATAATGCCTGCCGGAGCCGCGTTGAATCCGGCGTTCTTTTCTTGTTCCGCATGCGGCGCGTGATCAGTCACAATGCAATCGATCGTGCCGTCGAGCAGTCCCTTCCGGCATGCTTCCACGTCTGCCTTCGGGCGCAACGGAGGGTGCATTTTGGTGTTCGGATCAGCCTGCGCGCAATTCTCATCGGTGAGAATCAGATGGTGCGTGCAGACTTCAGTAGTGACGGGCAAACCCTCTGCCTTGGCTTGCCGAACGGCCTCGATGGCCTTGGCCGTGGAAATATGGGCAACGTGGTAGCGAGCCCCGGTTTCGCGGCAAAGGGCGATGTCGCGTTCGATCATGGCCTCTTCGGATCGCGGGTCGAGACCCTTCAGGCCGAGTCGGGCGGAAACTTCGCCGAGGTGCATCACGCCGCCGGCCGAGATCGAGCGGTACTCGCAATGCTGGATGATCAGCGCGTCGAGTCGCGCGGCGGCGCGGAAGGCCTCGCGCATCACATCATCATCTTCGACGCCGGTTCCGTCGTCGCTGAACGCCACCGCGCCGGCTTCGAGCAGCGCGGCGAAGTCGGCGACTTTCCTGCCCTCGCGGCCGAGCGTGATGCACGCCACCGGGGCGACCTCGCAGAGTCCGACCTCGCGCGCCCGGCCGATCACCCAGCGGATTCGCTCGGGCTGGTCGAGCGGCGGCGCGGTGTTGGGCATGCAGGCGACATAAGTGAAACCGCCCGCGGCGGCGGCGGCGGAGCCGGTTTCGATTGTCTCCTTGTGCGACTGGCCCGGCTCGCGAAGGTGGACGTGAATGTCCATCAGGCCGGGACAGACGATCCAGCTGGTCGCATCAATGACGAACGCTCCCGGCGGGGCGCGATCGACGACAAGGCCGTCGGCGATGGCGACGTCGGCGATCTCATCGCGCGAGTGAAACGGGTCGATCACCCGCCCGCCGCGGATTAAGACGCTGGAATGTTCAACGGATTGAATCACGAAAACTCAGCTACGGAATCACTCGGTAGTTTTCAAGTCCACCGCTCCGCGCCCAAGGACCTACTTATGTGATCGACCAGAGCACAAGCGTAACAAGGAGAGCCAGAAGAGCAATCAATTGGGATGCCACGGCCACTCCGAAGCCATGGCGCATTCGAATGTATTGCGAGTAGGCGATGGCGATTGAACGTACGATAAAAAGAATACAGCCGATCAGGCATGCGTAAAACGAGTTCGCCGCAGCGCGACCGGCGTGAATACCCGCTCCATAAATCAACTCGGACAAACAAAGCAGGCTGATCCAAGAAACCAAGGCCAATGGCGTTACGGCGGTCATGGCATAAGCGCTGACGCGGAAGACGTGAACGGTCTTGACGTTGCAGAGTCGCATCGATTGCCGAAAGACCATCAACGCCGAAAAACTTAATATCCACCAGATTCCAAAGATGCCGGTCGCTCGAAGCAGCGCCGGATCAATCAACGCCGACCATATTTCGTTCGCCAGTTCAGAGGCGGCTGTTCCGAATGACCGAGCCACCACTGCTCCGATTGGGCCGAACCATCGAGGATTCCACGTATTGGAGACCCACGATGCGACACCCATGCCGAATCCAAAGGTCCACCCCATGATCACGAGCCAGAGGATGCACCAAGCCACCAGCGGGCCGATTTGCGGCGAATCGTGGATGTCCATTGTGCGCCACAGTTTGCTTGGGCGAAGTGAAAGCAACCAGGTACGCAGCATCGATCGAACTGGTTCGGCACGCCAGCGGTATTCAAAGAGGGGCTTTTGCATCCTCCGAAAACGCAACAACGCCTCGTCCCAGTCGAACTCCGTCCCGCACTCCGGGCAACGGTTCGTGAACAGGCCGTACAGGTGATAGTCGCAACTTGGACAGGTAAGTTGATCGAGGGGAGCAGCTTGCGACCAGAGGAACTCCAATCCGCACGCCGGACAACGAGGATCATCCCGGCCCTTCAAATCATGCCCGCAACGTGCGCAGTGAACATTGAAATGAACGAGGTTCCAGTCGGGAGGAGGGTTGTTCGTCGCAATTGCTTCGGCGGACGCTGTCTGCGGTTCGGAAGCCATGTGGCTCATCTATTCCTCATTTTCGCCGACAGCGTGAGAACGCGAAAGGCCTGGGTATTGTAATGCTCCGTCAATGATCTCACCAAAGTTTGTTCAGCTTAGACGCGTGGCGAACGCGTAACGCGATACCGGCATCGAGCCGCGCGGGCTGAACTGCGAATTGCATTGGGTACGAATCTAGTGAATTCCACCGCCCGTTTCGGGGCGGGAGGTGTCCTTCGTCGCCGACCACGGGTTGCGCTTCGCTTCAACCGTGGCTACATCCCATGGCCCCTTTCGGGGCCAGAGGCCGCGTCTTGCGCGATTGTTAGTGCTGATCGCGGAGTTTGAAGTCCTTTGGCAAGAGAATCGGACCTCCTGTGGTCCCCTTTGTGAAGGGGGACGGCGCGCGGGTCACGCAGGCTGCCGGGCAGCCGGTTGGCTGAGTTCGCGGGTCGTGTCTTGTCCGCACCGTCGCCGTCGCGGCTCTAATTCGCGGGGGAACAACGGTTTACACCGGTTAAAAACCGGTGCCACATTGGGGTCGCGCAGGCTCGGGGCCAGCCGGTTGGCCAAGCTCGCGGATCGCGAAGTCTGGGACTGCCTCGGCGCTTCCACCGTCTGCGAAAGAACGTCACACTCGCCCTACGCGACATAGAGTCGATTCCGTTATCGAACTTTGGAAGTCCGCGCGAACTGAAGTTCGCGGCTCGCCCCCTTTTTGCGACAAGCTTTTCATCGGATGTCATTCGTTCGCTGCCGACTCTCGCGGATTGGCGAAGTTCGGGATGAAGTTATCCTCGCAGCTTTCGACGTATCCGCACGAATCGCAGACCAGCTTGCAGTGCCGGGCGATCAACCGGCCGGTCTCACAAAGCGGACAGAGTCTTGGCGATTTCGCATCGGCGTCGATCCCATCCCGTGGTTCCTCGAAGATCATGGCGTCGGCTCCTTCCAACACAAGACGGTTGAACCTATTCTAAACCGAACCAAGGACCCCGCGAGGGAGTTGACTGGAGCCCGTTCAGGGCGTTCGAGGCTCCGCGCGAACTAAAGTTCGCGGCTCGCAAGGCCAAGGGATAGGTTCCACCATCGTTTCATTCCATCGCGGCGGTCAGTATAATGCCGACCCCGGCTCGACGACCAGCGAGCGTCACGCCGTGCCGCGAACCATCAACCCAAAGGAGCAGACTGAGAATGAACCTATTTTGCCCAGTGAATCGGTATCGGTTCTTGCACGCGGCCAGCGTCGCACGGCTAGCGATGCTGGTCGTTTCCGTTTTGTCGAGCGGGACGCTTGCTCAGGATCAGCATGGAGACGACCTGCGTCTGGCCGACGTGATCGTGGTGAACGGAAAAATCTGGACGGGGACGACGCAGCCTGGAGGTGCCGAGCCCACGGCGATCGCCATTGTTCGCGGTACGATTGTCGAAATCGGCGCGGACATGGACGTTCGCCGCCGCCAGACAGGCCGAACACATGTGCTCGACGCCAACGGACGCCGAATCATCCCCGGCATGACGGACAGTCATACACACCTGATTTCCGGCGGATTCCAGCTCGTGCAGCTCAACCTTCGCGACGTGACCAGTCGTGAGGAATTCGTTAAGGCGGTCGGCAAGGCCGCCAAGGGCGTCGAAAAAGGACAATGGGTCGTTGGCGGACGCTGGTCGGTGGAGAGCTGGAAGAACCCCGAATCACCGCGGGCCGCCTGGCTCGACGAAGCCACCGGCGATACGCCGGTGTTTCTCTCGCGGATGGACGGACACGCGGCACTGGTCAATTCCGCTGCCCTGAAGCTTGCCGGTATCGACAAGTCAGGGCCGGCGGATCCCGTCGGCGGCGAAATCGAGCGAGACCCGACGACGCGCGAGCCGACGGGATTTCTCAAGGAATCCGCGATGGAGCTGGTGCAAAAGCTGATTCCCAGGCATTCACCGGAAGACCGATACAACGCTCTTCTGCGGGCGATGCGCCACGCCAACTCGCTGGGGATTACCTCCGTTCACGACTTGTCGCAACTTGACGACCTCGAAGCATTCAAGAAAGCGGAAGCAAAGGGCGAGCTGACGCTGCGAATCACTTCGTATCTCAGTGTGGATGACTGGTCGAAATACACCGACGACATTGCCAAGACGCACATGGGGATGAACAGCCAGATGCTCTTTCTGGCCGGGTTCAAGGGCTACATGGATGGATCTCTTGGAAGCCGCACGGCGTACATGTTTGAACCTTACTCCGACGCCGAGCCGACGATGCTTCATCCGCGCGGACAATTGACGGCGTTCGCAGCTTCGGCCGGTTTGTTTCAGCAGCAGGTCAACGACGCCGACGCAAAGGGCTTGCAACTGGCGGTTCACGCGATCGGAGATCAGGCCAACCACCTGCTGCTGGATGCGTACGAATCGGCGATGAAAAAGAATGAAACGAAGAACCCACGGCACCGCATCGAGCACGCCCAGCATTTGACGGTCGAGGATATCGCTCGTTTCGGAAAGCTCGGTGTCGTCGCCTCCATGCAGCCATATCACAAGGCTGACGATGGACGGTACGCCGAGAAGGCGCTCGGTTCCGACCGCCTCAAAGGTTCCTACGCGTTTCGGCAACTGGTCGATGCCGATGCGATCCTCATTTTTGGAAGCGACTGGCCGGTGGTGTCGATGAACCCGTTCGACGGCGTCGCGGCGGCGGTCAACGCCAAAACGCTCGCGGGCGAAGTCTGGCTGGCATCGCACTCGTTGACCACGCTGGAAGCAATGCGTGCGTATACCGCGCTGCCTCCGAAAGCGATTTTCCGCGATGCGATGCTGGGGACGATCGAGGTGCCGAAGATGGCCGACCTAGTGATTCTCAAGGATGATCCTTTTGCGATGTCGCCCGACAAGCTCGATAAAGTCCGAGTCGCGCAGACGATCATCGGCGGCAAGGTGGTCTATACCGCGCCCGAGTGATGCCACATCCTGGATGACACCGCGATGATCCTTTTGGGTGACCACTCTTGACCAGCCGACGCATTCGCACCGTTGCGCTCGCCTTGGCGAGTTCATCGGTTTTGCTGGCCGGTTTGGCCTGCCGTTCGTCGGCGTGGATGCGGCCGCCGTCGCAACCGAGCGTCGGCCCGGGCGGCAAGGACTACGATCACCGGACGATTCTCGCCGGTCGATTCGGACATGGCGACGACGAGTGTTGGGTCTTCACGCCCGACAATCCGCGACCGACCGAAGTGCCTGTTGTCGTGTTCGTCCACGGCTGGAGCGCCGTCGACCCATATCTTTACGGCGGCTGGATCGGCCATCTCGTTCGGCGCGGCAACATCGTCATCTACCCGCGATATCAGAGAAATCTGCGGACGCGACTGGACGAGATGACGCCCAACGCCCTTCGCGCCGTTCAGTCGGCACTGGGCAGACTTGAACAAGACGGGCCGGTTCGTCCCGACACCCAACGATTTGCCCTGGTCGGCCATTCGATGGGCGGATTCATTGCAGCGAACCTGGCGGCTATGGCTGCGCGCGAGGGTCTGCCGCCGCCGCGAGCGCTGATGGTGGTTGAACCGGGCGACGGCGATGGTCGAATGCCTCGACTTGGAAAGCGCCTGCCGCTCGCCGATGCGTCCGACCTACCGAGCGACATGCTCTTCTTGATGGTCACCGGCGATGCGGATACGGTGGTGGGCGATCGCGGAGCGCAAAAAATATGGAAGGGATTCCAGGCCGTTTCCGATTCACGCAAGAGTTTTGTCACCGTCGCGTCCGATCGGCGGACGCGCCCGAAACTGATCGCCGACCATTTCTCGCCGCTCTCGGTGGATCGTTCGTTCCCCGAGCGACCGTCCAAGGTTGACCAGTCCGACGCCGGCGGCATCGCGGGTCTTTGGGCGCGATTACGCGACGCGCAGCGTCAGCGGATGCGGCATCGCGCGCACATCCGATGGTCGTGGCGATTTCCGCCCGACGCGCTGGATTTTCTCGGCTATTGGAAGCTTTTCGATCAACTCATGGAAAACGCGTTTTCCGATCCGCCCCCGAGGGATCAATCTTCTTCTGTTCCCGACCGATCCGTTTGCCGGCCCATCGCTTCGGTTCAAGACCACGGCGGACGGCATCGTTATCTACTCCATCGATGAGAACGGCGTCGACGACGGCGGGAAGTCAACATCGGCCGCCCCGCCAAGTCTCGAGCTTTCCGCGCTCCGAACCTGGCCTTTCGACTCGTTCCCGGCGAATTCGGGGGCGCGCTGCTGCCGACTTGCTTGAAGGGAAGGGGCCTGTTTCAATAGCCGAGCGCGGCTTGTGCAGGAATCCGTTTCACAACGTCGATAACGGTTAAGGGTACGCAACCGGGAAAGCGGAGCAGGCGAAATGTCCACCACGATCGTTCACGTCGAAGCACGCGAGATTCTCGATTCACGGGGGTTCCCGACGGTCGAAGCCACAGTCGTGCTTGAAGACGAAAGCGTCGGCGAGGCGGCCGTACCGTCCGGGGCGTCGGTGGGCGAGTTCGAGGCGGTCGAGCTGCGCGACGGTGACGCCAAGCGGTACGGCGGCAAGGGCACGCTTCGGGCGGTCGAGTTTGTCAACAACGAGATCGCCTCGGCCGTTGTCGGCCTGGATGCCGCGGATCAGGAGGACGTGGACCAGACGATGATCGACCTCGACGGAACGGAGAACAAGTCCCGCCTGGGTGCCAACGCGATTCTGTCGGTTTCATTGGCTGCTGCCAAGGCGGCGTCAGAATCTTGCCGACTGCCGTTGTTTCGGTACCTTGGGGGGCCCAAGGCCAACGTCCTGCCCGTACCGATGATGAACATTCTCAATGGCGGCAAGCACGCCGACAACAACGTGGATTTTCAGGAGTTCATGATCCAGCCGTGGGGCGCGCCCACGTTTCGCGAGGCGCTGCGGATGGGGACGGAGTGCTTTCACGCACTCAAAAAAGTTCTGCAAAAACGCGGACTCAACACCAACGTCGGCGACGAGGGCGGGTTTGCTCCGAATCTGAAAACCAACGAACAGGCGCTCGAGGTGATCGTGGAGGCGGTGGAGCAGACCGGCTACACGCTGGGCAAGGACATTCACATCGCGCTCGATCCGGCGACCTCGGAAATGTTTGACGCCAAAACCGGGCGCTACGCGTTTTTCAAGTCTGATCCGAAGCGCAGCGTGCCGGCCGAGGAACTCGTCAGCTTCTGGGCCGACTGGTGCAGGAAGTACCCGATCCGCAGCATCGAGGATGGGTTGGCCGAAGACGACTGGGAAGGCTGGCAAGAACTCACGCGGACGGTTGGCGACAAGGTACAGCTCGTGGGCGATGATCTGTTCGTGACCAACACCGCACGGCTTCGCAAGGGGCTCGAACTCGACGCAGGCAATGCGATCCTCATCAAGGTCAATCAGATCGGCACGCTGACGGAAACCTTTCAGGCGATCGATCTGGCGATGCGCAACGGCTGGAACGCGATCATCAGCCATCGCAGCGGCGAAACGGAAGATACGACGATCGCCGATCTCGCGGTGGCGACGAACGCCGGCCAGATCAAGACCGGCAGTGCCTGTCGAAGCGACCGCATCGCGAAGTACAACCGGCTGTTGCGGATCGAGGATCACCTCGGCGGATCGGCGAACTACGGTGGAACGCTTTGGAACAAGTAATGCGAAGTCAACACGCGGCATGACCCAGGCACCCGACCAAACTGTTGAGTACGAGCCGGTTCGACCCACTCGCGCGGCGGGCGGACCCGTGTTTTGGATGCTGGCATTGATGGGTGTCGGCGCCTTCGCGCCGTGCATCCTCCTTCCCGAGTGGCGCGAGTATCAGGCCGCTCAAGTCGCCCAACAGCGCGAGCAGCATCGGCTCGATCAACTGAAACGCACGGTGGAGCAAACGCGTCGGCAACTGGAGGCGATGCAAAACGATCCGACGGTCGTCGCGCGAATGGCCGAGCGTGATCTCGGGTTCCGTCGGGCGGATGAAAAGGCCGTGCAAGTGCCCGTCGCCAGCGCGGTTGCGGTCGAAGAGGCGGAACCGCCGTTTGTCGCTCGGCCGGTCTTGCCGCCGGCCTGGTTCAGTCGAGCGACGGCGTGGATTCCCGATCTGGATTACGACGCGGTCTTCTGCGACGATCGCACGCGGCCGATCGTGATGATTATGTCGGTTGCATTGATTGCCGCCGCGGTATTGCTTTTCCATCGGCGAACGCCCGGACCGGAAGAGACTCCGCCGGCATGACTTCGACGGGACAACCTGCACACCGGATGATGACCATGAGTGACACTTGCCGGATTCCCTTGCACAAGACTGACAACGAATTTCCAGCGCGCCGACGCGGGATTCGAGTCGTGCGTTCGTTCGCACTGCTCGCTTCGGGCGGCTCCATGTTTCTTTTGGCGGGATGCCTCAGCGG
Source organism: uncultured Phycisphaera sp. (assembly GCA_964486335.1). GTDB lineage: Bacteria > Planctomycetota > Phycisphaerae > UBA1845 > UBA1845 > CAZAMB01. The sequence continues at coordinate 52,811 of CAZAMB010000002.1, forward strand.
TGTCGCGCCGGTCTGGGCGAGTTTCGGGCAATCGGCCCTTGTCAGTTGGCTCTTCAGTGCTTGGGCGGGCTGAACCGCCCCATTCCTATTCTCATGAGCAATCCGCCTATCCGGGCACGCCGTTTGCAGGGATAATCGCGAGCGGTAGAGCGCGATGCGGTTGCCATGCGCGCGGGGTCGGGCGATCGGCCCCTACGGCGTCGCGAATGGAGAAAGAGGTTCGACCGATGAAGCAACCCGACGACCGGACGCCCGGCAAAGAAAAGAAATACCGCATTCGCAGCCGTTTGATTCACGGGGTCAGTGAAAGCCCGCGGTGGGATTACACGCACCACGTCGTCCCGCCGATGACAGCCAGCGCCACGTTTCGACTCGATTCGGCGCGGCGCGGAGCGCAGGGGTTCGAAGCCTTCGCCCAGGCCGAGCTGGACGTAAAAACCCACGCGCCGATATACATTTATGAGCGGTTGGGCGAACCCAACGGCGACATGCTCGAAGACAACCTCGCGGCGGCCCATCGCGGCGAAATGGCGCTTTGTTTCGCATCGGGCATGGCTGCGATCTCGGCGGCCATCTGCACGCTGGCGAAGTCCGGCGACCACGTTATTGCACACAAAGTGCTTTACGGCTGCACTTATTCGCTCATCCGCAATTGGTTGCCGAGGATTCAAATCGACGCGACGCTCCTGGACCTGTCCGACGTCGCGATGCTTCGCCCGGCGATTCGCCCGAGCACGCGCGTGGTTTATTTTGAAACGCCCGTCAACCCGGACATGAAACTCATCGACATCGCGGCGATTCGGCGAATCGTCGATCAGGCCAACGCCGGACGCGACGAGGCGACGAAGATCCGCGTCATCGTGGACAACACCTTCGCGACGCCCTACTGCCAGCGACCTTTGGAAATCGGCGCCGACCTCGCGTGCGAATCACTGACCAAGGCCATCGGCGGCTTCGGCACCGATATCGGCGGCGCGGTCATCGGACCGCGGTCGATGTACCACGATCTGATTCTCTATCGCAAGGATTTCGGCGGGGCGCTATCGCCGAAAAGCGCCTGGCCGCCGCTGGTGTACGGTTTGCCGACCCTGGCCGCGCGAATGGTGAATTACCAGAAATCCGCGATGCGCGTGGCCCAGTTTCTCGAGGCCCATCCCAAGGTTGAATCCGTCCAATATCCGGGGCTGGCATCGTTTCCGCAGTACGAACTCGCCCAACGGCAGATGCGCGACGATCGCGGTGAATTCGCCCCCGGATCGATGATTTACTTCGTGGTTCGGGATGCCAAGGGAAAAGGGGCACCCGCCGAACGCGTCATCGACTGGGCCGCCGCCAACGCCTATACGCTCACGCTCGCCGTGTCGCTTGGGCAGATCAAGACGCTTATCGAGGCGCCATACACAATGACCCACGCGGCCATGCCCGAGAACGAAAAACGTGAACGCGGACTCTTGCCCGGCGGGATTCGGCTGAGCGTGGGCCTGGAGGACTGGCAGGACATCATTGCCGACCTGGAGGCGGCCTTGGAGCACGCCTGAAACGGCGTTCCACCGCCTCGCCGTCCAAGTCGATGAAAAGGGATGTTCCGCGCCGTTGGAAATCGTCGTGCCGGCACAGACGAGGCATCGAATCGCCACCTCGTTTTTGCTAGAATGCCTTGATGGGGGCGGAATCCCTCGCCAAGCAGGCATCACGCTCGTCGACAGGGGAAAGGGGACTTGCGAATTCTTGCCTTGGGGAAACAAGATGACAACCGAAGTGAAACAACACGGTAGCGGCACCTGTTTTTTTCGATGCTTGATTACTATTGCACCAGTATGGGTCGCCTCATCATCGCTTGCGCAGACGCCGGAACGGATCGTCGATTCCGACGCGGCGGAGGTGGCGATCCCTGACGGACCGGCCGACTCGGATGAACCCTCCGTCGTCGGATGTGGAAAAGCCCATGCGATGATCGCCGGCTTTCGTCCCGATCTGGAGCGCGGCGATGGCGAAGGCGGCGTCGCCGAGGCCATGGGAGAGACGGATGTCCTGCACTACGACCTCAACATCGAGGTGTCCAACCTGAACACGGGCGCAAACTCGTGCACGATCACTGGTTCGAACAGGATGACCGTTCAGAGCAAATCGCCCTCACTGACCCAATTCACCATTCGCCTGCGCAGCCAGTATTCGATCACCAGTGCATTGATCAATGACACCACACCGGTATCGGTCGTCATCAATTCGACGACCACGCGAACCGTCACGCTCGACCGCGCCTACGCCATGGACGAAGTCTTTACACTCACTATCGCTTACACCGGCACCACGACTTCCGTCGGACTCGGTTCGTTCCAGGTGTCCAGTCACGCGGGAACGCCCGTCGTGTCCACGCTCAGCGAACCCTATTACTCGTACAGTTGGTGGCCGGTGAAGGACGGCGATGTCGGCGTCCCCGGCGACAATTCCGACAAGGCTCTGCTGGATATCAGGGTGACCGCGCCCAACAACTACAGCGTCGCCTCCAATGGGCTTCTGCAAAGCGTCCAGACGCTCTCCGGTAATCGGAAGACTTACCACTGGGCGAGCGATTACCCCATCGCCACCTATCTGGTAAGCTTCGCCGCTACCAACTACACCACATGGTCAACGACTTACAACCATCCCGGCGGCTCGATGCCGGTCGAGTACTTCATCTATCCAGAGAATGACAATCCGACCAATCGGGCGGGTTGGGAGCTCGTGACCAGCATGATGACAGCGTTTCGACCGCTCTACGGCGAGTATCCGTTCATCAATGAAAAATACGGCCTCTACAATTTTCCCTTCGGCGGCGGCATGGAACATCAGACGATGACCGGTCAAAGCAGTTTCGGCCAGAGTCTGACCGCGCACGAGCTGGCCCATCAATGGTGGGGCGACGACGTGACGTGCAAGACATGGAGTGACATCTGGCTGAACGAGGGGTTCGCAACCTACGGTGAATGCCTTTGGGAGGAGTTCAAGACCGGTACGCAGAATCCGACGGCCTATTTCTCGGCGATCCTGGCCAGAAAGCCCTCCAGCTTCGGCGATTCGGTCTATATTCCTGCGGCCGCCACCTCCGATGCCAACCGCATTTTCAGCTCAAACTATAGCTATCGAAAAGGCGCCTGGGTGTTGCACATGCTCCGCCGCGTGGTCGGCGACGCGACATTTTTTGAGATTCTTCAGGACTATCGCACCGCGTTTCAGGGCAAGGCTGCGACCACCGATGATTTTCGAGCTTCAGCGTCGGCGACTTTCGGCCAGGACCTGACCGGGTTTTTCAATCAATGGGTCTACCAGATCGGCGCGCCCTCCTATCGATTCGGGTGGGACGCCGTCAAGGTGCTCGATCAGGATTATCTGCACGTCACCGTTGCCCAGCTTCAGGCACTTGGTTACCCCAATGTCTTCACGATGCCGATCGACCTCGTGGCGACGATCGGCGGATCGCCGCAGACTCTCACGGTGCAGAATAATCAGCGTACGCAGCGGTTTGTGTTGCCGGTGTCGGGGAATCCGACCCTCGTGCAGTTCGATCCCAACCAGTGGATTCTTCGCACGTCCCTTGCCACCACCACGTTGAAAGTCGGCGACCTCAACGGCGATCTCACCATCAATGACGCCGACCTGACCGCTTTCGGCGGTTGTTACACGGGAAGCGGTGGAACGTTGGTTGCGGGTTGCGAAAACGCCGACTTCGACGGCGACGGTGACATCGATTGTCTCGATTTTGAAGGCTTTAAAGGCGAGTGGCCTTCGGGAGGCGATCCTCCGCAGCTTGCGCAGTGCGCTGCGGGCGGGCCGGTCCCGGCTGCGTCGCAGTGGGGGCTTACCGCCATGGCGCTTCTGACGTTGATTGCCGGAACTGTCGTTTCCATGCGGCGGACGGTATCCTCCAACTTCGAGCATTAGGAACGGAAGCCTGGCTCGTGACGGAATCGATTCAATGACCCAGCCAATGACCAGCCGGCGGGCGCCCGAACCTGTGGGCGCCTATCCCCATGCTCGTCGGGTCGGCGACTTCTTGTTCCTGTCCGGAATCGGTCCGCGAAAGCGCGGCGCTGCCGAAATCCCCGGCGTCACGCTCGGACCCGATGGACGGGTTCTTTCGCGCGACATTGCCGCCCAATGCCGGAGCGTCTTTGAAAATGTTCGTGTTGTTCTCGAAGATGCAGGGGCGACGTGGAACGACATTGTCGATGTGACGGTATTTCTCACTCACATGAAGGAAGACTTTTCGGTCTTTAACAAACTCTATGCCGAAGCCTTCGCCGGACCCGGCAAGCCGAACCCCACACGCACGACCGTTGAAGTGACCGCCCTGCCCACGCCGATCGCCATCGAACTTAAGGTGATCGCACACTTGCCGTCGTAACGGACGATCATGCGTCTATCGTCGTGAGCCGCGGACTGCTCCCCTTTACGCGTAGCGTCAAGGGTCAGTCCGCGCGGATTTCCGAACGGTTTGATCCTCCAACCATGTTTTATCGCTGGAGACGCATTTCCATGTGCATACTAAGTTGAAGAGTCGAGCGGTCAGTCTCCCAGGTTGAGCAAGGCCTCTCGGTTGTCCTCCCAGCACCGTTTCGGCGAATCGTGCGACGGTAATTCCAGCGTGATCACAGGAATGCCGAGTTCGATGCCCGCCCAGGCGCCAAAGCTTCCGGGCGTCGGGTAGCCGATCGTCGCCGCCACGGGATAACCGTTCATTCGGCTCATCCTTTGAGCGAGGGTTCGAGCCGGTCCGTCAAAGTTGTTGCAGAAGCGTTCGCGTCCGATCGAGTGAATCGTCACGATTCGATCCGGGCGGTAACGCGCTACGATTCGAATGACAGCCCGCGTTTCTGGTTCGCTGGCCGGCGACGGGCCGCCGTACATGCGGCTGCGGCGGGAACCAGGTTTGTGGTCTCGCGTCGGAAAATTGCGGTTGAGGTCCACGCCGCGCGCATTTCGCCGCTTGCGTCGTGTGTACCCGTCGGGGTTGACCAGCGGAACAATGACCCAGCGACCGCGGAGCGTCCCTTCCCGAGTGGTTCCAAGAAGCTCGATCAGACGCTCGGCGACAAAGACGCTCTTGGGTTCGTCGCCGTGGAATCCGCCGAAGATCAGGTTGGTCCTGCCGGGAAGGCCTTCAACGACGAGGACGTTAATCGGCCTCCGCTCGACGGATCGCCCCGCGATTCGACGAACGAAACGAAACGTCGGTTGGCGATGCATAATGAACGGGGACACGGCCGATCGGCCAAAAACTTTCATGAGTCATCGGCACGAATGATCGAAACGCGGTCAATCCGTCAAAAATCAGACGCGAACTGTCTTGATCGGCGAAAACCGGTTGATGCGCGACGAACGGGGCGTCGATCGGCGAGCGGCCTGCTTTTCCTCGACCTGCTTGATTTCACTGGGCGACTCAAAGAAATTGCCGAGCTGACGCAGCCGATCCTGCCGTCGCGCAACTAGCGCGTCGCTGGTGAATCGTTTGAGATCATCCAGTGTCGTCACCAGATACCGTTCGAGGCTTGCCGCCGCCGATTCCGGCTCGCGATGCGCCCCTCCGATCGGTTCCGGGATCACGTGGTCGATGAGGTCCAGCTTGAGCAAGTCCTTGGCCGTCAGGCGAAGCGCCTCGGCCGCATGTTTGCGTTGTTCCGCGGTCTTCCACAGAATCGCCGCGCAGCCTTCGGGTGAAATCACCGAATAAAACGAATGCTGGAACATCGCCACGCGGTCGGCCACGCCGACGCCCAGTGCGCCGCCGCTGCCGCCCTCGCCGATCACCACGCTGACGATCGGGGTCCGCAACCGAGACATCTCCATCAGGTTCACGGCGATGGCATAGGCAATGCCGCGCTCTTCCGCCCCGATGCCCGGATACGCGCCTTGTGTATCAATGAAGCAGACGACCGGCAACCCGAACTTTTCCGCAAGTCGCATTTTCTGAAGCGCCTTGCGGTACCCTTCCGGGTGGGCACATCCGAAATTGCATGCCATGCGTTCCTTGATATCTTTGCCCTTGTTGTGCCCGATGAACATCACCTTATGACCGCCGACCCGTGCGAAACCCGTGAGAATCGCCCGGTCGTCGCTGAAGGTGCGATCGCCATGGAGTTCGCAGAAATCGCGGAACATGAGCTTGAGATAATCGGTGGACAGCGGGCGTTTCGGATGCCGAGCCACCAGCACCGTCTCCCAGGGCGTCAATCCGCTGTAGAGCCGTCGAAGCGTGGTCTTAAACCGAGCCCGTTGCTGCTTGATGTCGGCGGAAAGGTCCCGCCCGTGGGCCTGCTGTTCGCGCTCCATCTCTTCGATGTCGTGCTGAATGCGCTGCAACGGTTTTTCAAACTCAAGAAACCCGCCCAACCCGGATGAACCCGTGGAGGCGGTCGGCAGCGCCGAAGCGCTGATTAGCGTGTCGCTCATGAATCCGTTCTCTGACGTCCTTTCGGCTGAGGTTTCCCGCGCCGGGCCCCTCGCCTAAAAGACCGGAATGTTAACTGTTTCTCGGCACAAAACAAGCTCAAAGCTTACCCAATCTAGTTATCGGCCCTAAAAATCGCTTCGCAAAACGAATCGAATAAGAGGCATAAGATGTTCAACAACAGTAATTTACAATGATTCTACGATTCGATTCATTGATCCCTGACGATTTCCGCAATCTCGACAAGCAGCTCCAATGCGAATTCGAGGATCTCATTCGGAGGGTGGGACTTGACGGCCAAACGGCCCATCAGCATATCCAGCTTTCGGATGACTTCCCGGCGCTGCGTCCACCGATCTTCCGATTCGGAATCAACATTGGAACGAGCGAAAGCAATGGGCATCTGCGAAGCGCTGCGAGAGAGTTCCTCCGCCCGCACGATCAGCGCTTTGGCCAATCCTGTGATCCAGCCGGCGTCGGTCGGATGTAGCTTTTCCATCCCGCGCGCCAATCCCGCGACGCGAAGCACAAACTGGTTTTCCCACGCGCGAACCCGGTCCGATCGATAGTTCAAATTCACGTTGTCCGGCAAGAGGCGACCGGCCGCTTCGGAAAACAAGCCATCCCGGATCAAGTCAGGAAGCGGTACTGGTAGCTCGCGATCGGTCAACACGTCGGCAACCGCTGAATCAACGTGGTCCGCTGCCGCACGATCGTCCGCGGTATCAAGAGCGTTCGCGTGGGGATCGGATGGATACGCCTCTCCTTGACCGCCCGCTGGGTCGATCGCTTCCGCCTCTACTTCTTGCTCATCCGACGCGTCAATCGCAAGCGTCTCCGGCACTTCCTGTGTTTCGTCTAATGCGCCCATCGATTCCGAGGGCGCTGCTTCGGTATCCGGCTCGCACACGGGCATGAGGACCTCGACCCGGCCTTGGCGAACGTTCGTCCCATCCGTCGCCACGTCGATCCACTCCCAAACCGGACCCACCGGTCGCAGCCCTTGCCGGCTCGCGTCCGATCGCAAAGCGAGATAAGCGCGCGATCCAAACCGTCCCCCTGTTTCGATCGACTTGCGGAGAACCATTTGAGGGCCTTGATCGACGATCGCATACGATTGTGGAAGCGGCGCCTCCTCCGACATGGCGAAGCCGACTTCAACCCGAAGGCGGTCCGGAGAAGTGGCCAAGGGGTCGTCAAGGTAGCGAACGACCACTGGGCCGCGTTCGCCGAGCGATACCATGAGCGCCCGAGCTTCTTCAACAAACGGCCCCGTCGCCCAATAGGGACCGACGATTGAACGCACGGCCAAGCGGGTCGCGGGCCATTCCACGGGTCTGCTTACGTCCTCTACTTGGCGATGCTCCGTCGCGAGGATTTCAGCGCCGAGCGGCGGAGTCAACGCGACGATCGGCGCACTTCCGGCAGCCGCAAGCACGATCAAGAGGATATGAAGTTCCGGTCGCATACTAATGAACGACAGCAGGTGCGCCGCATTCCATCATGGGCGGCGGCAATCTCGGAAGGAATCTGCCGGATCGGGACGCATTTTCAAACGATCATCCGCTCGCCGCGTTTAGCAAACCAGCGTCACCAATTCTCCCTGTCCGGGCCAACCCGTCAATCGCCGACCGATGCCTATTCCAAGTCGCCATGACGGCCTGTTGGGCTGTGAATTGATATGCTCCGAGCCGTTCGCGGATGCACCAGGTCCCATTTGGAGTGGTTTCTTACGGAATATCACCACAAGCTCGGGGTGATTTACACTTCTGGATCATTCGCAGATCACCTCTGATGTTATTCGGGTAGGTAGCAGGGACGTTATCGGTCCGCATGGCGAGACAAATACCCAAGGCCGTCGGGATGTGCTACGATAAATGTCGGGGAGCGGACGAGCCTTCGGTCCGTGGCGGAAAAGGGGGACCAATCGTGTTCAAACGCATTGGGGCGCTGTTGATGGCGATGGGCTGCGCGTCCTCCGCACCCTGCGCGCTGGCCGAGACCGGTCCGACGAAACTGACCACCATTCGGGTCGCGTCCGGGCTTTCCAATCCGGTCTTCGTGACCCACGCGCCGGGTGATCTGGAACGGCTTTTCATCATCGAACAACGGGCGCGCATTCGGATTTTACGCAATGGAACCGTCCTGCCCACGGCGTTTCTAGACATCGGTACGCTGGTGAGCGGAGGGTCAGAGCAGGGGCTTCTCGGCTTGGCTTTCCACCCTGATTACGAAAACAACAGGCAGTTTTACATCAATTACACGAATAGTGCGGGGAATACCGTGGTGGCGATGTACACCGCATCCGCCGATCCTGACCTGGCCAATCCCAACGGCGACGTGATTCTGACCTTCGGACAACCGTTTTCCAACCACAATGGCGGTTGGATGGGATTCGGCCCGGACGGCTATCTCTATATCGCTTCGGGAGATGGCGGCGATCGAGAAGATCCATTCGGAAACGGCCAGTCCATCGTCGGCGATTTGCTTGGATGCATTCTGCGCATCGATGTGAACGGGGACGATTTCCCAGCGGATGCCAATCGGGACTATGCGATTCCGCCGGACAATCCCTTCGTCGGTCTTCCGGGCGAGGATGAGATTTGGGCCTATGGACTTCGCAATCCATGGCGATGTGCGTTCGACTCGGTCACGGGTGATCTTTGGATCGCGGACGTGGGACAGGCCGACTGGGAAGAAATCAACGTGCAACCGAGTACAAGCCGTGGCGGGGAAAACTACGGGTGGTCGTGCTTTGAAGGCAACCACTGCATGTCGTTCGGCGGGTGCGATTGCACAGCGCTGAGCGGCGTTTCGCCGATTCACGAATACTCGCACGGCGGGACGCCGAACCGATGCTCGATCACCGGCGGAGAAGTGTATCGAGGCTGCGCGATACCGGAATTGGCGGGCACGTATTTCTTCGCGGACTATTGCAGCGGGCAGATCTGGAGCCTGCGACGCGATGGTGAGGTCGTGACGGTGGTAGATCGCACCGAAGAATTGGCTCCGATCGCACCGCTGGACCTTCGGCTCATTTCCTCGTTCGGAACGGACGCGCAGGGGGAAATCTACCTATGCGATCGCGGCAACGGCGAGGTGTTCAAGATTGTTCCAGTCGGCGGGACGGCCACACGGATCGTGGACTCCGATCCGCCGGGCGGGGCGATTGACGCCCGGACCCCGACCGCGGCCGACGGGAACAGCGCGGAGGGATGGCGCGAGGTGTCGATCGGGTTTGACGGACCCGCGGGCTGTCTTTTGGCGGATGAATTCACGGTTGTACAAGAGGGCGGATCGGGGGAGGCCCCCAGCCTGGTCGGCCTGGAGGCGATCGGCCCGAGTCGGCTGCGGATGCGTCTGGATCGACCGATTTCTCCGCTGGCGTGGACCACAATTCGGCACGAAGCGAGCGGAACACAAGTGCGCCTTGGGTACCTTCCAGGAGATGTGAATGCCGACAAGACGAGCGTACCTTCGGACATTCTCGATTTGATTGATTCGCTCAATGGTCTGCCTCCCGTTCGATCGATCTGGTCAACGGACATCGATCGATCGGGCGAGACAACGCCTGCGGACATCCTTGAGTTGATTGATCTCCTGACGGGAGCCATTGGCTCGACGGCGTTCAACGGCGCGCGACTTCCGTAACATCGAACGGCGCGCATTCGACGTGCGATCATCGCGCGCTGATGACAAACTCGTCGTTCAATTCGATGAACAAATTGCTTCGTGACGATCGTACGCGTTTCGTTCAATTCCTTCAAACGGCGCGTTTCGCGGCGCGTTGGCAAGTCCAAAAACAAAAATTTTCAAAAAATTTTTTCTGAACGCTTTCCCGACTTCATCGACGTCGAAAACGACGCACGAGCGCATGCGCAGGCATGACGTTGACATGCCCCAGATGAACAACGAGCGGCGCTTCAGATCGTCAATCAATGCCTGATCCGTTTGTCGGCGACGCGCATTCGTTGTTCGCTGCGCATCGTTTCGGTTTTGAATTTCGGCAGCGCACTCAGCATTCCTTTATACGACGGCAGGAAAGCGAGTTGACGACGCCTGACGCGCATTTTTCCCTTGATTTTCCGATGATTTCACACTTTCGGCCATTTCGCTTGCGGCCGCTGCGCGGCGGCAGCGACGGCGATCGACGACGGCTGAATGTTCGTTCGACAATGACTTAAGATCGGCCATGTCGCCGCACGCGCACCCAAAACCGCTTGATGAAGAGTTGAACGATCGTGCGCTGTCGGTATCGACGCATTGGATGGCGTTGAAGTCCTGATGCGGAGTGTTCGGCGGTCTTGGGCGTACCCATTCGTTCGACGACGGAAGGCGCGTCAGATCGTTGTTTTGACAAAATTTCTTTTGACAGCGTGAAAGGCGCGTGTAGGATTTTGTTCAAGAAAGGAGGTGACGTTTATGGCGAAGAAACGCAAAGCAGCCAAGGCTTCGAAGAAGAAAGCCAAGAAGGCCGCAAAGAAGAAGTAGTACCGTGATGCACGGCCTGTCGGCGTGATTCACGCCGGACCGCACGTCGGCTCACGCCACGGCAGTCGACAAGGTTCAGAGCGAGCGAACGACGGGCACGGCGAAACTTGGACGATACGGAAGATGCTGCACGCCACGGCGGCATCTTCCGTTCGTCTTTTTATCGGAACGCTAAAACGTCAGACCGTTGAGCGCCACGCGATCACAAATACTCCAGCAGGTCAATTCCCGGCCGCCACCGCACGGTTACCGCTGACTCCGAAACTCACTCATTCGCTACCCCAAGGCTCATGCCAAGAACGGCAGGCTGTTGCAGTCGGAAACCGAGAGGGTCGATAATACCCTTGGAAAACCGCGCGCCGGGCGGGTTGATCGAAAGGGCGACAAGGGTCGTCTGGCGCAGGCCCGCTCCCTCATCCTTGACGATTCTCGTCAAGGACGGGCTCTTCGGGCTCGGAATGACGGACCCCAGTGGTCTCACTTGGCAAGGGGAACGGCGATAGGCCGCGCGGACTAAAGCCGCGGCTCGCTACGAAACGGCGCTGGAGTCGAGCGAACTGCCGGCCAGCCCGCTGGTTAGTGAAGTTCGCGGTTCGGATCATCGTATTGCTCTTTCGTTACTACGAGGACCTGGGATGGCAGGGGAAACTCGACGGGATGGACGAATGTTGAAGGTTCTTTGTGTTTGTGGGGCGCGGCCGAACTTCATGAAGATCGCGCCATTGATGGAGGAACTGTCGAAGGCGGCAGGTGTTCAACCCCTTTTGGTTCATACTGGCCAACACTACGACGAGCGGATGAGCAAGCTATTCTTCGGCGACCTCGGGATACCCAAGCCGGATGTCAACCTTGAGGTGGGAAGTGGATCGCACGCGGTGCAGACGGCCGAGGTCATGAAGCGGTTTGAGCCGGTGTGCATCGAGCATAGACCTGACTGGGTGGTGGTGGTCGGCGACGTGAACAGCACGATCGCGTGTGCGTTGGTGGCGGTGAAGCTGGGCATTCGGGTAGCGCACGTGGAAGCGGGACTACGGAGCTTCGACCGCGCGATGCCGGAGGAGGTCAACCGCGTATTGACTGACGCGATCAGCGACCTGCTTTTCGTGACAGAACCGAGCGGGGTGGAGAACCTCCGCCGCGAGGGAGTCGCGGAAGAGAAGATTCACTTTGTCGGGAACGTGATGATCGATTCATTGCTGCGGAGCCGGGCGAAGGCGGATCAATCGAAGATTCTGAAGGAACTGAACCTTACCGCGAAGACGTACGCGGTGGTGACCCTGCACCGGCCGAGCAACGTAGATAATGTCGAGAACTTCTCGGCGATTCTGGCGGCATTGGAGCGCATCGCGAAGGACATGGATATCGTGTTTCCGGTTCATCCGCGCACAAGGAAGAATCTCGGCGCGTTGGGGCTGGAGGGCCGCATGAATGCGGTCAAGGCGCTCAAGCTGGTGGAACCGCTGGGGTATCTGGACTTCATGAAGCTGACGGCCGAGGCGGCGGTGGTGTTGACGGATTCGGGGGGCATTCAGGAGGAAACGACGATTCTCGGCGTGCCGTGCCTGACGCTTCGCGATAATACGGAACGTCCGGTGACGATTTCGCAGGGGACGAATCGACTGGTGGGTAATACTACGGCGGGGATTCTCAAGGCGTATGAGGATGCGCGGCGGAATCCGCCGTCGGGCAAGCGTCCGGAACTTTGGGATGGACGGGCCGCGGAGCGAATCGTGGCGGTGATGACGGGAGCGGGCGGATGAACATTTCGGTCGTGGGTACAGGCTACGTCGGACTCGTGGCGGGCGCGTGCTTTTCGGACAGCGGGCATCGGGTGGTTTGCGTGGATAAGGATGCGTCGAAGATTCGACGGCTCAACGCGGGAGAGATTCCGATCTTCGAGCCGGGGCTTGCGGAGATCGTGGAGCGGAACAAGCGGGCGGGCCGGCTGGTGTTTTCGACCGACCTTGACGCGTCGATCAAGCACGGGCGGATGATCTTTATCGCGGTGGGAACGCCGGAGGGGGTCAACGGAGAGGCCGACCTGTCGGCGATCCTCGGCGTGGCGACGACGATCGGGAAGTTGATGGACGGCTACCGCGTGGTGGTGATGAAGAGCACGGTCCCGGTAGGAACGCACAAGCGGGTGTCGGCGGCGATCGCAGCGGAGACGGATCATCCGTTTGATTATGTGAGCAATCCGGAGTTCTTGAAGGAAGGGGCGGCGATCGAGGATTTCATGCGTCCTGACCGGGTGGTGATCGGGACGACGAACCCGGCGGCGGCGGAGATCATGCGCGAAATGTACGCGCCGTTCATGCGACGAGATGAGCGAATCCTAATGATGGACCCGGCGAGCGCGGAGATGACGAAGTATGCGGCCAATGCGATGTTGGCGCTGCGAATATCGTTCATCAATGAAATGTCGGGGCTTTGCGAGAAATATGGTGCGGACATCGAAAGCGTGCGGCGCGGCGTGGGTTCGGACTCGCGGATCGGGAGTGCTTTTCTGTATCCGGGAGTCGGGTACGGCGGGTCGTGTTTTCCCAAGGACGTGAGCGCGCTGGTGGCCATGGGGGCGGCCGTGGACTTTCCGGCGACGCTGGCCGCAGCGGCTCGCGACGTGAACGCGCGGCAGCGGAAGCGGTTTGCCCAGCGGGTGATTGATCACTTTGGGTCGGCGTGCAACAAGACGACGATCGCGGTGTGGGGGCTTGCTTTCAAGGCGTGGACGGACGACGTGCGGGAGTCTCCGGCGATCGCGGGGATCAAGATGTTCGCGGAGCGGGGGATAAAGATTCGGGCGCATGATCCAGAGGCGATGAGCAACGCGGGCGAACTGCTGGGAAACGGCGTGGAGATGTGTGACGACGCGTACAAGGCGATTGAGGGCGCGGACGCGCTGGTGATTTTCACGGATTGGCCACAGTTTCGGACGCCGGACTTTGAGATGATGGCGTCGAAGATGCGCGGGAAGGTGATCTTCGACGGAAGGAATCTTTACGATCCCGGAGCGATGGCGCGGCGAGGATTTGCGTATCACTGCATCGGGAGACCGACGAGGGCAGCGAAATGATGTGGCGATTTGGTGATGTCGTGATTTTCACCCCCTATGGTCCCCTTTGGTAAGGGGGACGGCGTTAGGTGGTGCGAACCTAGAAACCACTGCTCAGAGAGCAGTGGCACCAAGCACCAAGTTCGGCGAAGCGGACGAACGACCGAATTGCCAGGTAAAGGTGGTTGATTGAGCAGAATCGTGGTGACGGGCGGAGCGGGGTTTATCGGGTCGCACCTGTGCGAGGCGCTGCTGCGCGCCGGGCACCGGGTGGTCGCGTTCGACAACTTCGACGATTTCTACGATCCGGCGGTGAAGCGGGCGAATCTCGAGGATTCGCTTCGGCACGAACGATTCGAGTTGATTGAGGGTGACATTCGACGAGTCGGGGATGTTCGAGAAGTGCTGGGCGAAGGGGCGGATGTCGTGGTTCATCTTGCGGCGCGGGCGGGCGTGCGGCCTTCGATTGAGCAGCCGTTGCTCTATGAGGAAGTCAACGTTCGCGGGACGAACGTGTTGCTGGAGACGTGTCGTGAAATCCGCGGGTGCCGGTTCATCTTCGGCAGCAGTTCGAGCGTCTACGGAAATAACGAGAAAGTGCCGTTCGCGGAGTCCGACAGCGTTGACGCGCCGATCTCGCCGTATGCGGCGACGAAGCGGGCGGGAGAGCTGCTCTGTCGGACGTATCACCATCTTTACGGAATGCCGATCAACTGTCTTCGGTTTTTCACGGTGTACGGACCTCGGCAGCGGCCTGACCTGGCGATACACAAGTTTGCGCGGCTGATGGAGGCGGGCCGGCCGATTCCGGTGTTCGGTGACGGGAGCATGAGCCGCGACTTCACATACATCGATGACATTGTCGACGGCGTGATGCGAGCGATTGAGCGATGCCGGGGATTTGCGACGTACAATCTCGGCGAGTCGAAGCCGGTGTCGGTGAACGAACTGATCGCGGCGCTGGAACGAGCGATGGGCACAAAGGCTGACATCGAAAGATTACCACTTCAGCCGGGCGACGTGCGACGGACGTTCGCGGATGTGACGCTGGCGCGACGGGCACTCGGCTTCGAACCGAAAACGGGGATGGAAGTCGGACTTTCGCGGTTCGTGGAGTGGTTCCAAAAAAACCGAACCGCGACAAGCCGACGTGGGCAGGATCGGATTCTTGTAGCTTCATGACAGATTCCTGAAAAGCAGGCGGGATGGCCTGTCAACTCGTGTTTGCACCGGTTGGAAGCCGGTGCCACCAGTTGGGTGGCTATTTTTCAGCGGTTGGAAACCGGTGACACCGGGCAGAGGGGATCTTCAACTGGCAGAAATGGTGTTCGTTACCAATCGATAGAACATTCAATTCATGCACGTCGCGTACATTCATCAGCATTTCTCGACCAAGCGCGGAGCGACGGGGACTCGTTCCTATGAGATGAGTCGGCGGCTGATCGCTGCGGGGCATCGGGTGACGATGATCTGCGGCGCGTTCGAACTGGGCGACACGGGATCGTCGAGCACGAACGTCGAGCGCGTAACGGAAAGCAACGTGGACGGCATTCGCGTGCTGCGGGTGAATGAACCGTATGCGAACAAGATGGGATTCGCGCGGCGGGTGATGGCGTTCGGGCGATTCGCGCGAGCGGCGGAGAAACTGGTCTCACGACTCGACGCCGATCTGGTCTTTGCAACGTCGACGCCGCTTACCGTCGGTTTGCCCGGAAAGAAGGGTTCGCGGCGACTTGGCGTGCCGTTCGTGTTCGAGGTGCGGGACCTGTGGCCTGAGCTGGCGATCGCGATGGGGGTCGTCCGGAACCCGCTACTTAAGTGGTATCTGCGCCGGATGGAGCGGCGGATTTACTTCGCGGCGAAGCACATCATCGCGCTTGCGCCGGGGATCGCCGAGGGCATCGCGCGAACGGGCTATCCGGCGGATCGCATCACGATGATCCCGAACAGTTGCGACCTCGATCTGTTTCGACTGAGCAACGAGCCGCTGATCGACGAACGTTTCGGGAATCACGATGACTTTCGGCTTGTGTTCACCGGAGCGCATGGACGAGCCAACGGGCTGGACGCGGTGTTGGACGCGGCCGCGGTGCTGAAGCGTCGCGGCGTCACGGGCGTGCGGTTCGTGTTCATCGGCGAGGGCGGACACCGCGAGCGATTGATCGAGCGGAGTCGGCGCGAGGGACTGGACGAACTGACGCGCTGGGTGAAGTCGATGCCGAAGGAGGAATTGGCACGGATTCTGCCGCGGATGGATGTCGGGCTGATGATTTTGAAGAACGTGCCGTCGTTCTATTTCGGCACGTCGCCGAACAAGTTTTTTGACTACATTTCTTGCGGGCTTCCGGTGCTGAACAACTATCCGGGGTGGCTGGCGGGGATGATCGAGGAACACGGTTGCGGAGCGGCCGTGCCGCCGGACGACCCCAGGGCGTTTGCCGATGCGGTGATTCGGATGCGGGAGGAACGCGAGACTTTGAAGTCAATGGGTTTGATGGCGAGGCAACTGGCCGAAAGGGAGTTTTCTCGCGACGTGCTTGGTGCGCGGTTTGTGGAGGTGCTCGAACGCGCGGGCAAACGTTGATGGGGCATTTCCGACGCTCCTTATTCAGCATGAGCAGGCGTGTGACGATGAATTCCTAGCGAGTTCATCGCAACTCGCGGCAAGGAGCGCGATGACCGCCGGTGCAATAATCAACAATGCGCTTACGGTGGACGTGGAAGACTGGATTCAGTCCGTCCACGACGTGACGGCTGCGCTGACGGATCGATTCGTTCGAAATACACACAAGGTGCTGGGGCTATTGGCGGAACGCGGGGTCTCGGCGACGTTTTTCGTGCTCGGATTGGCTGCGGAAAAGTCACCGACGCTTGTGCGTGAGATTCACGATGCAGGCCACGAGGTGCAAAGCCACGGATACGGGCATCGGCTCATCCATACGCAGTCGCCGGCGGAGTTTCGGGAGGACGTCACGCGGTCGAAGCGGTTGCTCGAAGACTTGCTCGGGGTGCCGATCACGGGATATCGCGGTCCCGCATTCTCAATCACCGAGCGGACCCGATGGTCGCTCGACATTCTGGCGGAGGAGGGGTTTCGCTACGATTCGTCGATCTTCCCCATAGCGATGCCAAGGTACGGCATTTCGGGAACGCCGCGCGAGCCGCACGTCGTCACGACGTCGAGCGGGCGCACGCTCATTGAAGTACCGGTTTGTTGCCTGCGGGTGGCGGGTATTCGCATACCGGCGGGCGGGGGGGGTTACCTGCGGTTGTGGCCGTACAGTGTCACGAGTGCAGCCGTCCGACAGATGAATGCGGAGGGCAAAGCGGCAGTGCTTTACATTCATCCGTATGAGTTCGCTCCGAATGAGGTTTCTGAGCTGGGCGTTCGAATTTCCCATCGTCGGCGGCTGCACCAGTCCCTTGGCCGATCGGGCATTCCAGGAAAAATCGGTCGCCTGCTCGGCGAATTCTCGTTTGGAACGATCGGGCAGGTTCTTTCCGCGTGGTCTTCGAGGAAACCTTCCACCACTTCTGAAGCATCGTCGATTAAGACCCACAATCCATTGGCGGTTGCGTGATTCCGGGGCCGCCCTTCTTTGCTGCGGAGGTCCGTGACACTTTCGGCGGGCGGCGCGCTTCGCCCATCCGAACCCCAAGCGCCAGCGCGGGGCCTTGACTGATGATAGGTCGCGAGAACCAAGGCCCGTCGCTCGCGCTCCGGGTTCGGATTGATTCCTCGCCGGAACTGTCACGGACCCTTGCTGCGGAGGCCGCACGGCCTCCCGTAGCTGCAAATGGACCCATTCGCTATACTTTTCCACGTCATCGGCAAAGAATTCCTTGAATTGGAGACGCGAACCATGCAATCTCACAAGTTGATCAGACGGGCGTTTTTCATGTTTGCGGCCGTTGCCGGGGCATCGCAATGGGCGACGGTCGCCGCGCTTGCGAGCGATGGAGCGGGAATCGAACCGTTCATCAAGATGCGCTGGCCGGGCGGCGCGAGTCTCGCCCCGGACGGAACACTATATTTTGTCTTCAATCCCGATGGAATCAGCCAGCTTTACAAAGTCGCACCGGGAAAAACGCAAAAGGATGCGGTAAAGCTAACGACGTTTCCCGACGGGATCGGCGGGTACGACCTGAGCGAGAACGGCCAGTGGATCGCGATCACGGCCGCCGTGGGCGGAAGCGAACAGTCCGATCTGTATCTCATGGACTCGGCCACGGGCAAGATCGACGCGCTCTTCGTCAATCCCAAGGTTGTCTACCAAAGCACGTTGTGGCGGCGGGATTCGAAAGCGTTCGCCTATCGATCCAATGAGACCTCATCCAAGGATTTTCACATCTACGTTTTCGACGTGGCCGCTCGACAAGGGAAGAAGGTGTTGGCGGCGGAGGGTTCGTATGCTCCAGCGGACTTCAACCGCGAAGGAACAAAACTCGTCGTCAGCAAGTACAACTCCGCCTCGTTTTCACAGTTGTTCGAGGTGGACCTGACCACCGGCGAATCACGAGAAATCACGCCCAAGGGAGAGGAGTGGTCTTTTGAGTCGGTCGGATACTCGGCGGACGAAAAGACGTTTCTGGTCAACACGAATTACAAGAGCGACTTGATGGGAATCCACACGATTGATTTGCGGAGCGGCGAAATCAAGCCGCTGCTGTCCGACTTGTCGGGCAAGGAAGTCGACTTCGGCGTGTTTAACGAAGATCGCAGCGTGATGGCGGTCGGAGTCAATGAGGACGGCTATCGCACGCTTCATCTTCGCCGGGCAACGGACTATTCGCCGATGGCGGGACCGGAACTCGCGAGGGGCATCGTGGGAAACATCGCGTTTCGCGGCAAGAACATGCTCTATTCGCTGGACAATGCGAACACGCCGGGATTGATCTACAAATGGGAGATGGATAAGCCCGGAACGAAAGGGGCTGCGCTCACCGAGGCGGATACGCAGGGAATCGACGTGTCGAAGTTTCGGCTGCCGGAACTGGTGCAATACCCTTCGTTTGACGGAGCGAAGATTCCGGCGTTTGTCTATGTGCCGGCGGATTACGAAAAGGGCAAAAAGATTCCGTTTCTTGTTCAGTATCACGGCGGACCGGAGGGGCAATATCGGCCGTCCTTTAACCGGGCATTCCAGTATTTCGTGTCGCGGGGTTACGGAGTGATTGCTCCGAATGTGCGCGGCAGCAGCGGCTACGGCAAGGCGTACATCGAGGCCGACAACTACAAGAACCGGGACAAGAGCGTCAAGGACGGTATCTGGGCAGCCAAGTATGTCATTGAACAGGGATATACGGAACCGCGGATGGTGGCGGCGTGGGGCGGCAGTTACGGCGGTTTCATGACCATGGCGGTCATCACCGAGGCGCCGGAATTGTTCGGGGCAGCGTGCAACGTCGTGGGGATCGTCAACTTCGAGACCTTTCTCGAACAGACCAAAGATTACCGTCGGGCGCTGCGCGAGGTCGAATATGGACCGCTGACGGATCGCGAGTTCCTCAAGTCCATCTCACCAATCTACAAGGTTGATCGAATCACGACACCGCTGATGATCGCGCACGGTCTCAACGATCCGCGCGTTCCCGTGGGTGAGGCGATGCAGGTCGCGGTGGCGCTGAAGAAGCGGGGAACCGACGTTGCGGAGCTTTACTTTCCCGATGAGGGGCACGGTTTCGCCAAGGAGGACAACCGATTGCTCTATTATCAGGAAATGGCGAAGTTTTTTGACCGTCATCTGAAGAGCCGATAAGGGAAGCCACCGGACGCCATCAGCAATAGCGGAGTTTTTCGCCGACGGGGAAGACGTTTGTGGAGTAGATCCTTTCGTTGTGCGAAATCCTCTCGCAAAGAGGCGAAGTTATCGGGAGCGTTATTTCACAAACTTGTTGTACTCACGCCATTCGATGGCGGCTTGACCGATTATCGGAAGGGATTTGGCCGGTCGTCAAAGTATTCCGTTTGCATGGGCTGCGCCCCAAATCGTAGCATCTAACCAACGTGGCTTCTCGCCATTGCCCAAGAGGCGCCATCAACGCGGCGAGACCAATGGCCATCGGGGCTGATCAACTCTCAGCCCCGCAGCCGCACGTTCAAAAAAAGGGGGGGGACATGTCAAATCTTGTTTTGGCGAGTCGTTTGCCGAAAGGCACGTCACGGTCGGTGTTGATTGTTTTAGCCGGAATTTCCATTCTGCCGGCCCTGGCCTCCGCGCCGACGGCCGAGCCCGTTATCCGTGTCGAAGAGGATTGGGAGCTGGTCGTGAATGAGCCCAACGACGGAACCCAATCGCCGCAGTTCCATACGGTAATGTCGCCCGATGGGACGGTGGACGGGTATTTCGCGCAGACGCTTTGGAATTACCGGGAGACGCCGGATTTTGCGGCCGGAGGCGTCCAATTGCAGAGCTATAACGGTGAGGAACTTCTCCGAACGCGAAGCGTGGAACATCGTCCGCTCAGCACGACCGCCGAGACCATCACCTGGACCCAGTCCTTGGAGACGGACGGAACCACGTTGACGTTTTCCGTTGCCAACGGGGTGTCGACGACGTGGGGGGAATTCGGGCGAGACATGAACATCTCGAGCACGGCCAATCTGCCCGAACTCAACCAATATAGCGCGGACGCATCGGCGGCGGATTCGTGCGTCACGTACGGCGCAAATCGCGTCGAGAGCCTTACGCTGGTGCGGGTTCGTTATTACAGCGCGGACGGGTTGTTGGCCGTGGATAACACACCGCGCCCGGCGTGCGAATAGGCATCACCCAATTCGGAGTACTTTGTCGGAGAGAAGCGGACAATCGATGGTCCGTTAGTTTCGCGATACTGAGGTCTGGGAAGGGGTGAGGTTGCAAGCCAGAATCAGAGAAAGAGCCGGTCGCCTTCGCGGTGCGATCGGATGCAAGAAACAGAAAGAAGGGGAAAATGCAGACATTGACTCATCCGATCCACGGCGAAAGACACCGCCGGCGCGGAGCGACGATTGCATTGGTGGCCGTGTCGATGCTGTTGCTCCTGGGAATGGCCTCGATCACGATTGACGTGGGCATGATGTATCGGGCGAGGAATGAAGCCCAGGCGTCCGCGGACTCGGCGGCGATGGCCGCCGCCTGGCGTCTGATGGACGAGTCGCGTCTGAAAGGATCAAGTTATGCTTCCGCAGCCGAAACCGCGGCGCGGCAGGCGGGCATTTCCTATGCGGCCATGAACATGATCGCCAACTCGTCGCCGGCGGTGGACGCCAACGCCGGAAACGATTCCGCGGGTGACATCGTGATCGGACGCCTCACCAAGCCCGACGACGGCGGCGAATCGTTGTCGTTCGGCAGCACAGCGCAATACAATGCCGTCCAGGTTTTGGTTCGACGTGACGATGTTCGAAATGGGCCCGTCGATCTGTTTTTTGCAGGCCTTTTCGGGCGCTCGACGGCGGATGTTACAGCGTCGGCCACCGCCGCGTTTTATGACGGAGTGATCGGATGGCGCGTCACGGCGCAGACCGGCAACGCCGGGCTCCTTCCGCTCGCCCTGAAGGACACCGCGTGGAACGCGCTCATCGCAGGAACGCAGACGACAGGGGACGCCTATTCCTACAATTCGGCGACCGGCGCAGTGACGAGCGGCTCGGACGGGATTCTCGAACTCAACTTGTATCCGGGCTCAGGAACGGGTCAGTTGCCGCCGGGAAATTTCGGTACGGTAGACATCGGCTCACCAAGCAACAGTACGGCCGACCTGACGCGGCAGATTCGTTACGGCGTCAACGAATCAGACTTGGCGTATTTCGGCGGCGAACTCGTGCTGGGATCAGACGGAACGCTCTTGCTCAATGGCGATACCGGGCTTAGCGCGGGCATCAAGGACGATTTGGAGTCGATCATCGGTCAGCCGCGGGTAATTCCGATTTTCAGCACGGTGGCGGGTCCGGGCAACAACGCCATGTTCACTGTGGTGGGGTTTGTCGGCGTTCGGATCATGTACGTGAAACTGACCGGATCGATGAGCGGCAAGAAGGTCATCATTCAGCCGGCCTACGTCGTGGACGACGCGGCGATTGTCAGCGACAGCTCCGGGCAAAGTGCGTTTGTGTTCCGGCCGGTGCAGCTAGTGCGCTAATGCAAGGATCCTCCCAGTCGGCGGGCCAATGCGTTCCGCCGCATGACGACCGTCCCCGCGATTCCAATCGCCAGCGCGAGCATCGCGAGGCCCCACTGGGAGACCGTCGGCACGACCTGGGCACAGGCGGACAATTCCGGGGGCGAGCCCGGTCCGGTCCAGGCGGCTTGAAACGCCGTGCCGTCCGCGCAATCCACGTCGCCGTCGGCGTCAAAATCGCCGTGCACGCAGCTCTGTTGAATCGGCGCGCCGGGGCCGCCGAAGCAAGATTCCATCGACGCGAAATCCGTCGCATTGACTTGTGAATCACCGTTGAAATCGCCAAGCGGGGCAACCGCGCCATTTCGTTCAATCACCATGATGTCGGCGATTTCGTCGGTGAGAACGAGGTCCAGATCGCGATCATTGTCGAAATCGAGAATGATGGCGCAAGAAGGATTCGCCGGGGCGGTGAACTCCTGATCGAAGGAAAAGATGCCCGCGCCGTTGTTCTCATAGACTCGCCAGATGCCGCCGCTGAAAGAGGACAGCACCCAGTCGAGATCACCGTCGCCGTCGAGGTCGCCGAGATCGGTCGCCACCGTGTGATTGCCGGTGGGCGTGACCGCAGCCGTCGCCAATCCGCCCGCACCGTCACCAAGGAGAATGGAACCGCTGTTGCTGAAACTGTTGGCAGTGCTCACGTCGAGGTTTCCATCGCCATTGACGTCGCCGAGCGACAACATCCATACGGTGCCCAAAGCGCTTCGCAAACCGGCTTGCGTAAATATTCCATTGCCGTTGCCAAGGTGAACGATGATCCGCTGACTGCTGATAGCGCCCACGACGAGGTCGGTAATTCCGTCGTTGTTCATGTCGCCCGCGCCGATGGCGTACTCGCCGTCGCCGCCGCCCTCAAACGTCGTACCCGCCGAAAAAACCCCATTGTTGTTGATCAGCAGTGAGACGTTGTTGCCGCCGGTGTTGGACGTGGCGATGTCGGTGTCGCCGTCGCCGTCGAAATCGAGAATGGCGATGCCGTGCGGTGCATCGGCCACCGCGATCTCCTGACCCGGCGAAACGAACGTCCCATCTCCCTGTCCCATCAGGATCCACACGGTGCTGGTTCCTGCGGCGGCGGCGGCGATATCGGCATGGCCGTCGAGATTGAAGTCGGACGGGTCATTCGGACTGGCTTCGAAGCTAATGGGGTGCGGCGTGAGAAACGACGTGAAAGGTGCAGCCGTGTTGCCGGTGTTGAGGAAGACCCGAATGTCGGAGCTGACTTCATTGACTGTGGTCAGGTCGAGTCGGCCGTCGGCATTGAGGTCAGCCGCGGCGGCGCCATAAATGCGCGTCTGCGCTCCATTGGTACGATTGGAAATGACATCGACGGTGTTGAAGACCAGTGGAGCAAGGCGAGTTCGCGTATAGAACTGCCAGACGTAACCTGCTGAACGCATGGGCGATCCATCGGCGGCGGCGAGATCGTGTGACAGAAACACAGTGACGAGATCCCCCGAAATAAACGGTCGGGAGGGCGTGAGAATCACGGTTTGATTCCCGTTGGCAAAACTGAACGTGCCGCCGACCGCGCCGCTCCAACGCCCGAATGCCCAGAAATGGGATGAAACAACCGTTGCGGGATTCACGGGGCGATCAAATTGAACGACGATGGGCACTGCGAGCGGATTGGTGAGCGAATGGCGCGCGGGACTGACCGACATAACCGTCAGCGTTCCCGCCTGGCCGATCGTTGCCATTGCCGCGATCGCCGGCAAAGCCCACTTGCAAACGCTGTTTGATCCTCGCACGATTGCCCCCTCTCCGACCCGGCGGACGAATTGCCTTGATTGTTGCCCGAAACCCCGTTATACGCCGTGACGAACCGCGAACGGTCGCTCACTGTAAACAGCCGGCAATGCAATGCGGCATTGTATCAAAACGAGGGCGCCATTCCAAGGGAATTCAGCGTGCGTTCGAGACAAGGCCCGTTGGCAACCCACGAGGAAGAAGGCGGTCAAGAAACGCCTGCGCTATGGGTTGGGCTTGCCGTTTCCATCCTTTGTGGATCGATCTATTTTGCCTTTGGGACGGGAGGGACCTTTCGACCGTTTCCTTCCGCATTCGTACATCATTCACTGACCGCACAGGCGTGGCTGAAGGGGCGACTGCACGTTACGGCGGAAGAGATTGAACGACAGTACATGTGCGGTGCATTGCTGCGCGCGGGCCGAGTGTGCGAAAACTCGTGGACGGACCCGGAACTTCGCGAAGCCTATGGGCGATGGAAGCGCGAGTACCTTCTCGCCATCGGAGTTTCCGAAGAGTCAATCGACGAGGAAATCGCCGGTTCCATTCGTCGGGCATACATCGATTGGGTGCGCATCGATGACCGCTACTACGCCTATTGGCCGCCCGTGCCGACTGTTCTGTTCGTTCCGCTTGTGGCGATCTTCGGCCCAAACATCAGTGACGTCGTCGTTGCAAACGGTCTCGGTGCGTTCACGGTTCTACTCGTTCATTCAATGTTGACACGATTGCGACGCCACTGGCCGTCATTGACGCGCGGGGGCATCGCCACGCTGACGCTCCTTTATGGTCTCGGAACGTGCCACATGTATCAGGCTTGCGCAGGCCAGGTTTGGCTGATCACGCAGCTTTGTGCGACGATGTTCCTCATTGCCGCGATGGCGTTGGCATTGCGTTCAATTGGTCCTTTCACTGAAGAATCCGCCGAGTCTCCGCGATTTCGATCGGACCTGTTCCTCGGTTCGGGCGTGGCGCTGGGGCTCGGTTTTCTCTCTCGTAACACGATCATCCTGGCCTTTCCGTTTTTTCTGACTTTGCTTTGGATCGGACTTCGAAAATCTCCGAGGTCCGGCGTTCGTTTCCTGGGCTGGGGCAGCGCGTTCGGACTCATCCTCGGCATCGCGGCGATGGGACAACTGGCGATCAACCATGCCCGCTTCGGCGATCCCTTGGACTTCGGGCAGGGTCGGCTGGCTGACGAGGGCGGCAACGATGTTTTTGCCGAGGAGTTCAAAACCCACGGTCGCTTCAGTTTGCACTATCTGCCGAGAAACCTCTGGTACTACTTTCTTAATCCTGCGATTCGGGAGTTTCCGGCCTACGACCCGACGCAGGCAGGCTGGACATTTGATCCGATGGGCAACAGTCTCTTTCTTGTTTCGCCGCCGATGGTGTACCTGTTCATGAGCGGGCGGCAACGAAATCGTTGGTTGTTGTTCGCGATGCTGGCGGGCGCGCTCCCCGGAACGATAGCACTGATGCTTTTTCATGGAACCGGCTGGTATCAATTCGGTCAGCGCTACCTGCTCGACGTCTTGCCTTTCTTGTTGGTGCTCGTCGGATTCAGCATGCGTGGAAGACCAACCGGAGTCTTTGTGACGTTGACCGCTCTGGCCGTTGTCATCAACTCATGGGGTACGTATCGATTCCTCCTTGAGCAAGGCTGGTGAGTAAGGAAACCCCCGGCGCGAGCTTTCGAACCATGCCAAGGTATCGACGATGACGGACTCACCGGGTAGGATTCTCGACCATGCGCGGTCGAATGACACGATTAATTGCCTTTTCGATATCGGCAACGATGGCCTTCTGCGGATGCGGCGAGGCGCTGCTCAATCTGACCGCGTCATTCGGCGCACCGACCGCCGGACAGCGCGGAAACGTGGGCGTCGTCATCATCAACAATACGCCGCATCGCGCCGTCTTCACGCTGGGCAGCTACGACCAGACCGATCCCGATTCGCGGCCCGATTTTGATCAGTACGATCTCAACGATCGCGGTCTCGTGCTGGAAGGTGATGAAGCCGAAGGCATTCTGGCATTTGAATGTGGTCGCGTGTTCAGCCTCGGCGGGCCAAGGTTGCTCGCGCTGATCGCCGCCAATCTTCCCGACGCAGACACCTCTGACGAAGCTTTGATCGAGGGCGTGGAGTTTTTCAGCGTCGATCCCGACAATCCCGACGCCGATCCCGTCAGCGAGGGGACGGCCGCCCCGTTCGAGGCGCTGCTCGGCGTTGATTTTCCATGCAACGCGCTGCTCATCTTCCGGCTCGAAATCAATGACGGGGGCCAACGCCCGTTTCGTGTAGATTTCGAGTTGATCCCGTCCGAATCTACCCGTTAGAGCATGTAGCAAGTGTAGCGCCGGGGCTTGTCTACGACGAATCGGGCAATGCGTCACCCACAAGGGGTGACGCTACAATCACTTTGGACGGGAGGGTTTCACGACGGTCCGCCAAGGTAGGATCAGCGATGATTCCGGTTACGTCGGAGTACCGTAATAGCATTCAGCAGGCAATCCCGTGGAATGTCGGACGCGAGTGGCGATGTGATCCACTTCGGCGTTGTTCAGAGGCGAGACGAAGCTCTCCGCCGGTCGGCGGGCAACCGTGTAAACCTGCACGAGGCTGATGCGTCCGCCCGCGCGGGTGATTTCGTTCAGCCGATCCACATAGGCCGCGATTTCCGACTCGCTCGGACCGATGCCGTCGAGTCGCATGAAGAGTGACTGGATGACAACCGGGCGAACCGTTGAGGCCGCAATAATGTTGTCGATGACGTGCCGCATTGGGTAGTTCGGACGGTTCACGCGCTGGTAATATTCCTCGGTTCCGGCGTCGAGCTTGGCCCAGATTTCGCCTTGATTCGCGTCGAGTAAAGTCAGCCCTTCGACGACCTTCGTGCGCGTCAGGTAGCACGCGTCAGTGATGAGGACGATCTTGACGTCGTCGAGCCCGGCTTCTCGCTTCAACCGAACAGTCGTCGCGACGCACTCAGCGAATGCCGGACAGGTCGTCGGTTCGCCGTCGCCGGAAAAGGCAATGTCGCGAATCCGCCGCAACTCGGTCGGCACGTCGCGAAGCAGAGCATCATCAAAGAGTGACCCGTCGCCGGCCACGGCGATCATCGACCGCAGTTCTTCCTCGAATCGCGCAAGGACAACCTCGCGAACGCGCGGCACGCCGCTGCGATCGACCTGGCAATAGACGCAATCGAAGTTGCAGGCCGTTTCGGGATTCAGATTCACGCCGATGGACAGGCCGCCGCTGCGCCGCGAAATCACCGGGTAAACATAGGCATTTTCGCGCCAGTGGCGCGGATGATGCTGGTGCTGAGGCAATGGCCGATCGGCGTTCATCGACGTTCTCCCGCCGAAATTGTACCCTTGCCGGGCGCGGTTCGCACGGTGTGCCGATTGCGTGCCGGTCAAACACGCATACCATGATTCACGTGCAATCGATTGAATCCATGATCGTCATCGGCGCGGGCAACTGGGGGTTGACGCTTGCCTCGGTCTTCGCGCCCCGAATGGCCGTTCGCGTTTGGACGATAGACCGGGTCTCCGCCGATCGTCTTCGCAACTTGTGCACCAAGGACGAACTTCGGTTTCGCGGCTTCCTTCCTGATTCCGTCGTAATTGAGGAAAAATTCGCCACGGACATCGATCCCCGGCGATGCCTCATCGTGATGGCCGTGCCGTCGAGCCAGGTTCGCGCCGTCGCGTGCGAACTGGGCCGGCACGCGCGCGATCCTCTGATCCTTTGTGTATCCAAGGGTTTCGACGCGGAACGCCAATGCACGATGAGCGAGGTTATCCGGCAGGAAATCCCCGGCGCCTCCGTGGTCGTCCTGACCGGTCCGACCATCGCCAACGAAATCGCTCGTGGCAAGCCGACGCGGGCCGTGCTCGCCGGTGACAATCTCATACACCTTGCGATGGTCAAACAGGCCCTTCGAAACAACCTGATTTCCTTCGAGGTCAGCCGCTATCCGACGCACCACGAAATCTGTGCGGCTCTGAAGGGTATCGTTGCCATTGCCGCCGGACTGGCCGACGGCCTGGAACTCGGGGCGAATGTCCAGGGAGTGCTGCTGACCGAGGGGCTGCGGGAGCTTGCGGTCGTTGCGTCGTTCTTCGGAATTCCCGAATCGGTGGCCTACGGCGTTTCCGGCGCAGGGGATTTGTTTACGACGTGCATCAGTCCCGACAGCCGAAATCGGCAGCTCGGAACGCTGCTTGCTCGCGGTCGGACGCTGCGCGAGGCTCTCGACGAGGTCGGCATGACTGTCGAAGGCGTGGCCATGTCGCGAACAATCGAGACACTTTGGTCGCTCGATGTGTCGATCCCGTTGTTTCATCTGGTCAACGCTATGCTTCGCGGGGAAACGCGCGACGCGCGGGCCGAGATTACGGCGCTGATCGGCAAGGAACGATGATCGCATCGACCGCACGCAACGACGTGGGGCGGATGGATCCATTGACGCGCCGCGCCGTTTGAAAATGCAATGCCCAGCAAAGCCGTCATCCTCGCCGCGGGTGCGGGCACACGCCTTGCCTCGATCGGCTGGGACAAACCCAAGTGCTTGCTGCCCTGTCCGGGCGGAACATTGCTGGACCGCGCGCTGTCCGTGCTGGCCGATCAAGGCGTGACGCAAACGATCATCGTCGTCGGGTTCAGGCAGGAATTGGTGCGAGAGGCGGCCGAGCGTCATGCCCCGCTCATACGTTTCGTCGAGAATGCGGCTTTCGCGGCGACCAACACGATTCACTCGCTTTGGCTGGCCCGCGAGCATCTGACTGACGGCGCATTCTGCCTCAATGCCGATGTCTGGTTTGATGTCGAAGTCATACGCCTGTTGAAAGAGAGTCCGGCGACGGCTCTCGCCGTCGATACCACGTCGCATGACGCCGAAGCCGTGAAAGTCGTCGCCGATGCCGACCGCCGAATCACTCGCATCGGCAAGGACTTGTCCGCGGAATCGAGCTTTGGTGAATTCGTTGGTGTCGCGAAGTTCGATCGCCCGTTCTGCGCGGCGTTGGTAGCTTCGCTTCGACGATTCGTTGAGAATCATGGGCGACGGGAACTCTTCTTTGAATCGGCGATCGACGCGATCCTCCGAGAATGTCCCGCGACCGCCGTGCCTCTCGGTCGCCTTCGCGCGATCGAAATCGACACGCCCGATGATCTGACCCGCGCGAGAAACATCTGGCGCGACGAACGCCGGCCGTAAGTTTGCGAGATTAGCGGTGAGCCTTTTGATTCCGCGGCTTGGCACCCGGCAACCTGGTACCGCAATACTTGGCTTCCAACTCGGGTTTTGCCGTTTGCAGGACTTGGCAATCGCAATAGGCATGATGGCGGATCATGAGGAGCTTCGCGTCAGTGACTTGTTTGCCGGAGAACTTCGCCGATCGGAGAATCCTCGACAATTCCCCAAACTCGCCGTCGCATTTCTTTTCGGGCGATTTGCCCATCGCTTCCGTCAGCGAGGCGAATAAATCAATCTTCATCAGGCTTTGATAGACCGGTTCTTCGCGGTCGGCGATATCCTCGCTTCGCGGCTGTTTGAGAAATGCCTCGACGTCCTCGCCATCGGCCAGTTCCAGCCAGACGAATCCCGCGAGACGCTGCTCTCGAACCTCGGCCGGCAGCGCCGCGACCAGTCGACGGTAACGCTCCTCGGGCAACAATCCGGCGAACCCCGACCAGCGAAACGTCACGCAAGGTCTGTTCCAACGTTTGCTGTGCTCAATGCTCACGCAAAGTCCGCGAAACCGCGAATTGAGCAACGTCGACAGATGCTCCTCCAATGCTTGGCTGGTCGTCCCACTTGTCATATCGTCTGTTCCGATCTCCGCGCCATTGATAGGCTCAGGCGCGGCCCCAAACGCATGGTATACTAAACGCCGATGATGACAATTGAATCGCAACCTGCCATCAGAACGTCGTCTCGGACCCCCAGTACCTGCGTGCTTTTCAAGAGCCTCACTGAATGACCGAGATGCCGGAAAGCACCGAATCAGCGACCAACGGTCGTACCCGCGCGCTCAACATCGCAACCGTTCTGATCGGCCTGACTTTTCTTTCACTGGGTACCTGGGCCACCTGGTTCGCGGCGCTGCGCAACGACCAGTATCAGCTTATTCACCTCGGCCAGACGGTTCGTCGCGGCGGCCTCATGTATGTGGACGCTTGGGAAAACAAGCCCCCCGGCATCGCCTGGATCAACGCGGCCGCCCTCGCTATGTCCGGCGACCATCCAATGGGGCCGTGGCTCATGCCGGGCGCCGTGGCCGTTGTCGTGCTGGGGTTGGTCTGGTATTCAGCCTCGCGACTGTTTGGAAATCGCACAGGGCGTCGATCGGTGCTCATCGCTGCGCTGGTGTATTCACTGCGAATCTACGACGCACCCTCGATCAATCCCGACTTCTATTCGTCGATTCTGGAGCTGGCCGCTTCCGCGGCATGGCTTCTGGCGCTGTTCGGGGGCGAGAAAAAAGTCGTATCGGCGAGTCGGAGAGCAACACTCTGGATGCTTGTATCCGGACTCCTTTGGGCGGCCGCCGCAACCGTCAAACAGGTTGGCTGCGTGGGACTGCTGACCGCAACCATTGCGACCGGAATTCATGCGGTGTTGCGTTCCGATTTTCGAACGCGATGCCTGCGCGGGATCGTCGTTGCGTGGGCAGGGTTTCTTGTCGGGCTGGCCGTGGTCGCGAGCGTTCTGGCGTCCCAGGGCGTGCTTGACGAGGCGTCGGCGGCGGTGTTCACGTTCAACCGGGAACTTGCCGGATGGGATTCCCTCCGCCAAGTCCTTCACGGCAGCGGACGCCTTCGCGCCGACCTCGCGCCGCTGGCGGCGTTTCTTTGGCTCGGAGTTGTCGGAATTGCCGTCGGCGTGTTCGCCGAACGGCCACGCCGGTCTTCTTCCGCTGTCGTGCCGACCATGTTGCTTTGGTGGCTTGCCGCCTGTGCGTTCGCGCTGATCGGTCCCAGCGGCTCGATGCGCTACTGGCAGGCGACCTTTCCGCCGATGATCTGGCTCGCGGGATTGGGCGTCCACCATGTCCAGGAGGTCCAGGAGCGTCTCGATCGTCACCATCGTTTCGCGTTCATCGTCGTCTCGACGACGGCCCTCATTCTCTTGATGAGACCGATGCTCTATGAAGTCCGGGCATCGTTGGCGGCCTCGTATGTGCAATTCGACGAACGCCCGAATGAACGCGACCGCCTTGTCGAAGTCGGCAGAGCAATCGCGGAGATGACCGACCCCGGCGATTTGATCTATGTCTGGGCGTTCCACGCCGGAGTCTATGTCCATGCCGATCGCTCGGCGGCCGCGCGCTTCACGTATCCACGGTCGAGCGAGCAAATGGATGATATCCTGCGATGCCTGGAAGAAAAACGCGGGAGTATGATTCTCGTTCCCCGGCGATCGCCGGAGTTCGCCGCTTTTTGCGACGAATCATGTCGGCAGCGGTTTCAAGACATCCTTAAGGGATTTGTGCCGTCCGCGCCGATCGGCTCTTACGAAGTCTGGCTTCGCTGACCGGAGGCGGCAACCGGCTCCATTTGAGGATCAACGAATCCCGCTTCCGCAAAGGCGTTCCTGCGAGACATGCAGGATGGGCAGGATTCGCATGGCGTCGCCGCCCGAGTCTCACAACTCCACGTTCGAGCGAACGGCACGGAAAGCCGTCGTCCCAACTTGATGATCTCGCCGTAGGTCAGGTCGATCAGCGGCGTCTCCACACGAATCCGCGTTCGAGGCCGAAGCAACGCGTCGAGCATGATGCCAAAACCGTGAACCGCCTCGCGAAGCGCGTCGGGTCCGGCCTCCGCGCCCGGCAACATCTGTGGAACGCCCGACGCATGCCCGCTGACGCCGAATACAACCGACCCGGCGCCGTAACGCAATGCCGTCCGTGCACCCAGGGTCAGGAACAGCGGAGTGAGAGCTTTTCTCGTCAGCACCGATGCAATACGTTCCGCGTCTCCCGCACCCTGGTCCGGTTTCCCCGAAATCGCGCCGATCGACGCGCGGGCAATGGTCGCCGCATAGTCCTGTTTCGGCATGGCGCAAGTCAGCACCTGCGCGCCCGGCCAGGATGAAGCCGCCGTCGTCAGCGCCCGGATTTCAGCCAGCGAAGATTCCTGGCCGTGATCGATGTGCAGAAGAATCAGCTCGTGCTCTTTTGCACAGCGCGCCGCGGCCACCGTTCCCTTGATCCCTCCGCCGGACAAAACGACGACCGTGCTCATGGGTCTTTCTCGCTGATTGGTCTTGCTCGATAAAGAAAACTGAATTCAGTCGTAGCGAGCCGCTGACTGCTTCCGCTTCGACCGGGTCAAGACCGCGCCGGACGACGCAATAAGCCCGGCAGCGGGACGAAGAAAAGATCGCCCCATCGGTCAAATCTATCGGCAAAACAACGCCATCTCCGCGAGCAGCGATGTTGAAAACACCATTTCGAGGCCGCTGCCGCCCAGACTCGGCGATAGGTCACCGCTCGGCGAAACCTGCTCTGGAGAAGAAACCATTCGTGGACCACGAAGTACGTTGACCTCGTGTCAGGATGATCCGAGTCCCGCATTTGAAACCGCGGAACTCATTCTTGCACGATTCGGTGGATCGCCCGCCGCGCAATCTCGATCCGTTCGTTGATCTCTTGAACCTCTCGAACCCCCAGACGCCTGATTCGCTCCCACGCGAGTCGTCGGTTGTCCATTTCAATCGCTTCCCCGTACCTGACGACGGCCTCCTCCAGTCGATTCACCGATTCCACGCCGAGTCCTTCGGCAAGCAACGTGTCTCCGAGCAACTTCAAGCCCGACGGGTTTTGCGGGTAAAGCTCCAGCGCTTTTCTCGCCGAGTCGGCCGCGAACGCGAAGTCGTATTGTTGATGCGTCATGCCGGCCAATTCCGTTTCCATCCGCGCCTTGGCCTGCCAGAGGCCCAAGTTGATGGGATCGCGCTCAATGGCCTGTTCAAGGGAACTGATGCTCTCTCGAATGGTCGATTCCCGATTTCTCTTATCGGCGGACTGACCGGCGAGCCACTTCGCCCGTTCGTGGTGCGGTGTCGGATCAAGCGAATCCGCGGCCGCCGCTGAGTCGAGAAAACGGACTGTGGGGTGTGCAAGGATATCTCCGCGGACCGGTCGGTCCCATGCGGTACGGGCCTGAGCAAGGTAATGACCCGCTCGGTTGACCGGCATGAATATGTTGAAGGCGACGCCAACAATGACCGCCGCGGCCGCGACCCAAACGATCCAACGGGGGAGAACCCGCCCGGGCTTCTCTGGTAATGGCAAGTTTGTGCGAAAAGCGCGACTCGACAACCAAACGGCCGCGAACGCGAAGAAAGCCGTCGCCGACGCTGGAACGAAAAGCGCGAAGTTTATCATTTCGTGCAACAGGAAGGCCAGCAATCCCACTCCGATCGCCGTGTTTCGCACCTTGTCCACTACGATATCGCGGTAATCCGCTCCATCATTGGCACGGTCACGACGAAGTGACTCTAGGTCGGTGTTTGCGTTCCGCGCGGCACCCCAACAGAACGCCACCATTCCGATCAACCACGCGAGACCGACCGTTGTTGTTGAATAATAGACAAAGTTCGGTTCGCTGGACCCCAACATCGTCGCTCGAACCAATGTCACCACAAGCAGCAGACCGACGACCCATGCTGTACCACCCTTTCCCAACGTAAAACCGGTTCGTTCGGATTCATCCCGTTCCGCGCGCGGCCGGCGCCATCCGATAAGCGATCCCCCCACGAGCATCGCCACCACGCCCGCCAGGCCGACGACCCCCCAGTCCGCGCCCGCTTGCACCAGAAGATTGTGCGGATTCGCCACTTCTTCCGGGCTTTCGATGGACTTGTATTGGAGGTAATGCCGTCCGAAGTTTTCGCGCCCCACGCCGGTCCACGCATGATCCGCGATCAACTCCGCAGAGGCCTTCCAATATTGCCATCGAAACGTCAGTGACCAACCCGGCAAGGCGTCGTGGTACAGCCCGTGCCCGATCACCGCGACGCCTCCCGCGACAGCGCATGCCCATCCGATCAGCAAGGCGCGCCGAGGATGCGCTTCGATCCACCGCCCGAAGACGATCCGCCCAAACCAAATCGCCGCTCCCCCCCCGGTTGCGACCATCGCCCCAAGGCTCTTCGTCAAAACCATTGCGCCGAACATCGCACATACGAAAAGCATTCCGGCAAACGTGACCAGGCGATTCGCCCCAGCGGAAACGCCGCGCCGAAGCCGCTCGACCACCCATCCGACTCCGGCGAATCCACACAACATCAGATATGAAGCCGCGGCATTGGCGTGCGAAAAGAAGCCCGTCGCCTCGCGAGCCTTGATTCGCCGTTCAAACGACTCCACCGTGGAAGAGTCCAATGCCACGCCCTGCTTCGCCCAGAATTCCTCCCGCCGATTCTCGTAATTCGACCAGGTTTCATCGAAGGAAAGGAAGTATTGCTCGTAGCATTGCGCCGCCTGCGCGCACCCTCCCGCAAGCAACGCGGCAACAAGAACGTCTCTTCGCCAGCGCTCTTTCAGCAGTTGCACGAGCACGATGACCAGCACCGGCAGACAAAGCCAATCCACCGTTGCAACAATCGCCAGTCGTCGATTCCCTGCCAGCGCGCACGACACGATCCCCGCGACGACAACGAGCGCTGCCCCGATTTCCAGCCCCGTGACGCGATATCGCCGCATGCGATCGGCCGCGAACAACCCCAGCCACCCGCACCCCGCCGCCAGAATCAGCAGATCAAACGTGAGCGTTCGCGCGGGCGACGGGTCGCCAATCTCCTCTACCGCGCGCGCAACCGAACTGCCGGCCGAATCATAGCTTTCCGCCACCAGCGGACGCAGCGCCGTCACGCCGACCAGCACGAAGAAACATAGTGACTCAAATGCTCTACGAGCCATTCTTCAGTCCGCCCGCAATGGCATCGCTCTCGCCGGTCGTCGAAACTCCGAACCACCGCCGATGCGAACGCCCGGTCATCCTCATTCGCATTCGACAGCCCCATTGGACACGCCCCTGTGTGCTACTACAATCGCCGTCACGAATTCGCGTATCCAATCCATGAATCCTCGGAGTCCCTCTGTTTTGTCCAGTCAACCGCCGATATCTTTGAAGGCGCTAGGGCGCAAGCCCCTTCCACCGACCATCGAGGTTGAAGGTCGTCGCTATCGGCTCGCCCGCGTCTTCAAGCACGATTTCTTCGCGGCCACCGCTCTATACGAACGCGACCAACATCGCGTAATCCTCAAGCTTCAGCGGCAGGCCTCGTTTCTGCTCGTGCCCCTTGGATGGGTCGGTCGAATCCTCGCCGCGCGTGAGCGTGCCGCCTTCCGACGCTTGGCCGGCCTTCCCGGCGTGCCTCGACTTCTGGCCGACTTCGGACCGACCGGCCTGATCCGCGAGTTTGTCGAAGGGTCTACGCTGGCCGAAGCCGAACGGGTCGGCGACGATTTTCACCCCCGGCTTCGGGCACTCATCGACGCGATTCACTCCCGCGGAATGGCCTATGTTGATCTCGAAAAGCCGGGCAACGTCCTCGTCGGTTCCGACGGCCTCCCCTATCTCTTCGATTTTCAAATCTCCTGGTACTGGCCCAAGCGATGGGGCGGCGAGCTGTTCCCCGCCCGCGCTATCTGCAAGCGGCTTCAAAAGGGTGACCTCTATCATCTCGTCAAGCTCCAACGACGTTCGCGACCCGACCAGCTTTCTCCAGAAGCCCTGGCTGCATCCTATCAAAAACCGTGGTATGTTCGGCTGCACAATCTGGTGACGAGGCCCTTCACGCGCCTTCGCCGGCGCATTTTGCGTCGCGTGGATCCCCAGCGCGGCCGTGGAGAGCGCGGCCTCGCCCCTGAAAATGTATGATGGAAGGAGTCTGACATGACGTTGACGGATTCGGATCGGGAACAAATGGACGCCTTCATCGCGTACATCGAGGATTCGGTTGCCTCGGACGATCGCTACGGACCGGTCCAGCGTCCCGACGGGTCGGATCGTTCTATCTTGACCACGCGCTTCATGGAAGGGCGCAAGTGCTGGTTTGAGGTATCGATTCGCGCGGCCGAAAACCGAATCCGCGTTGGGTTTTTCTCCACCGATCCAAGCATCAACGACGACTGCGAACAGGCGATTGCCGAGTCCGGCGCGACGGCCGGTCGTTTCGTCGGCGACGCTTTCGCTGAAATTGGGCTCGACTGGCCCGAACCGCCCGTCGAACACGGTCGCGAGGGCGACGCCGCCTTCTTTGCAACCACGCTTCCCTACGACGGTCCGACGGACCTCGAAACCGATCTCTTGCGCGACAAGACCATCCTAGTGCTCGAGGGATTCTTGCTGGCGTTCGGCCCTGTTCTCGGCGCGGAAGAAGGCGACGACTAGTCTCGACAATGGCACAGTGCAACGCACGGCACACAGGCTTGTCGTTCTCGACGTGAAATCGTCATCGCTCATAGGCCTTTGCGTCCGCACAGATGGCCGAATGACTTGGACATCCCAGCGCCGCGATCGCGTGGAACCCGCCTTGGAGCAGTCTCAATCCGGTTGTGGCGAACTGCAGGCTTCAGTCCGCGCGGATGGCCGAATGGTTTCAACGATCATCAACTAGAGCGGCTAACGCTCAGGCGTAGCGAGCCGCGGGCTTCAGCCCGCGGACGCACTGGATTCACGACGCCCGGTCAGGATCGGAACGCTACACTTGACCGGTCGGGGTTCTAAGAATGCCCAGACTCACCCTAACTTGAAATCGCTTCAATCCAAAAAAAGAGGCGAGCCCTTGCGGACCCGCCTCCTTCATGAGCACCAATTCAATGGACCGAACGTAACGCGGTCGAAACGTCACGAGGCCGACTGCGGGCGGAGATCAACTCCGCCCGCGGAGGCTTCAATCATCACGTTACGCGATCGCCTGACGACGGCCGAAGTACACCTTCGCACCCGTCAGGAGGAGCAGCGCCAGGATCACCAGACCCCATTCGCTGACCGTCGGAATCGCGCAGTCCGCGTCGTCATTGACGCAAACGTCATTGACTTCGTCGCACGAATCCACGCTGCAGTCCCTGCCGTCGTCGCAGTTCGGCGCGGTGCCGGCGACGCAACCCGAGGACGGGTTGCAGGTCTCGACGCCGTCGCAGAACTGGCCGTTGTCGCACACCGGTGGCGTGCCCGGGACGCAGCCCGAAGACGGATTGCAGGTTTCAACGCCGTTGCAGGCGTTGTTGTCATTGCAAACCAGCGGCGTGCCGGCCACACAACCCGACTGCGGGTCGCAGGTCTCGACGCCGTTGCAAACGTTGCCGTCATCGCACGTGAGCGGCGTACCGGCGACGCACGAGCCGTCGGCCGGGTTGCAGGTCTCAAGACCGTTGCAGACGTTGCCGTCGTCGCAGACGACCGGGGTGCCCGGGACGCACTGACCGCTCTGGTCGCAGGTCTCGTCGCCGTTGCAACGGTTGCCGTCGTCGCACGTGCCGCAGCTACCGCCGCAGCCGTCGTCGCCGCAAACGCGACCGGTGCAATCCGGAATGCACGCACAGGTCAAGCTGGCGCACTTCGCGGTCGAGAACGATTGACCCGGACCCGTGCACGACGATTGAAGAACGTCGTCAACGCAATCGCCGGCGCCGGCGCCGTTCGTGTCGCAGCACGAGCCGAGGATATCGCCATCGCAAACGGCCTTCTTGGTGATGTTGACGATCAAGCCGCCGGGACCCGCTTCTCGCGTCTGAAGGAGGAACAGTGGGTCGTACTCTTCCGGAATGTCATAGCACGTACAGGAGTTCCACGGAGGAGAGGCGCCGCCGCCCGGAGCATCATAGCACGAAGCGTTGGTCGAACTTCCAGGGCCGAATTGGGGGTCGCTGCCGCAGTCGTCATTGTTGTTACCCGGATCGTAGAGGCAGGTCTCGCCCGACGGGCAACCAGAGCCGCACGGAACGCCCGTGATGCTGCACACGCCGTCGCCGGCGCTGCCCCAGAAGAAGATCCGCGAATCGTTGCCGCCTACGTCGGGTGTGCCGCAGGTGTCGACCAGAACCGACTCGATCGTTCCCGCATTATACAGGAAGATACCGCCATACAGTGCATCGAACGGCGGATAGAACGGACCGTTGGGGCCGTTCTCCAGGATGCACGGCTCAGCCAGCGTGCAGATGCTGTTGCAAGTGCACGTGTTGGCATCGCAGGTGTGACCCGGATGGCAACCGGGGAGTTGCGGTTCGCCGCACGTTTCACCGGCTTCCGGAGTGCCGTTGCCGCAAACCGCCGGCGGGCACGGCTGATAGGCCACCGACATGTTGTCCATGTCCCAGAAGTTCCCGTTCGGGTGGTTCACGTTGTTCGACAGGACGATAATCTGATTGTAACCGTTCGCCCAGTCCGTCGACGCGGGTTCGGTGTAGGAGCCGACCTCGCTGCCGTCATGGAAATAGGTCGTCTTCACGCCGCCGTTCTGGAACTGGTTGCACATATCATACACCACGCGGAAGTGATGATAGTTGCCGAAATCGTCATAGAAGAGCGACGGGGTGAACGGGCCGTACGTCGTGTTCGTGAAGTTTCCGAACGAGTGGAACACTTCGCCCGAGCTGAAGTTACCGCTGTCGAACGACAATTGCCACGCGCGGAACGGCGGGCCGTTGAAGTTCTGGGCGATGACCCGGAAGTCCGACGCGATGTTCGTGATCGCATAATCCATGTCGAAAGTGTAAATACCCAAGCCCGGAGTCGGATTCGCGCCGGCCGTGGCATTGCTCATCATGCGGCCGTCCGTGACGGTCGTGAATCCCGCGCCCGAGGGACGAGCCGGGTCATAGGCGATGCGGAAGTGCTGCGCCCCCGTCGCCGGGTGAAGATCCGAAACCGACGCCTGAAGAATACTCAGGTTGGCGCCGGACTTGCCCCACTTCAGGGTCGGGTCGGCCTGCGTGACCGGCTGACCGTTGATGGCGCCCAATGCGAACGGGGCGGGTTCGGTGGATTCAAAACCCGATGAGTGGTTGAAGAATCCGGCCGGACCGGCAACCGTCGACAAATCCTGATGAACCGACGGCGGATTGGTGGTGCCATCATCGCGGGCGACCTTGCTGTTCGGCCCGCCGACGGCAAACTCCACCGTGCCGCTGACCAGCAGTGCAGCCGCGCCCAGAACGAGCGAGGTGCTGCCGATCGTAAGTAGTTGCTTAAAACTTCTCATGTTCCATTTCCTCCAAAGATTTCAAAAACTAAGCAAAGGACGCTGCTTTCGCCTCCCCTGCGATGTCTTCTGTTTTGTCGCCAGCCCGGCACTTCGCAAGGCTTTTGGCGACCACGATCGATTAACGTTGTGATAGGCGACGCCCGACAATCCCGCGTTCGTTACGGCCTGGTTTGGTGCATCCTACTGTAGCGATTGCCCCGGAGATTCACCGGGATGACTCGCAAGACCGCTCAAACGTCGCCCGCGAAAGTTCACCGAAATGGGTAAACTCAGGCGGGAGGAGCGCGTGGCTGAGAAAGGCTGAACCAAGGGGAACTGACGGCCGACGTCTCGGCGAGGACCACACTGGGTCCGCCGCCCGCCGCCGACGGTATTAGGCGTGGGATCACAAGACACTGTTTGACTTCGTGCAACACCTCCAACAACGAGGCGTTGATATAGGCAACGAGAAACGCCACGACCACATAACCCGCAAATCCAAGGGCGTACACCAGAACGCCGCTACCTTGCGTGCCCGAGAGAAGGCCATGCGCAAACCCCGCGGGGCGGAGACAAAACTCAACACCGACCCACCCCAGCGCCAGCAAGTACGGACTGAATCCGATCCGCCGCGTCAGCGCCGCACCCAATCCGGCATACAGACCGGGAACGAGCATCAACACGAGCAGGGAAACGAATCCCGGCACGATGCCTGTGAAGGACAAGGCAACGGAAGCGAAATACAGAGATGCGCCCCAGAACGCCCCTGCAACCGATGCATGCAGCGGAGCCAGCGATCGAACGGATTGAAGTAGCGGCAGCAGCGTGATCCAACCAAGCCACCAGTGTCGCGGCGAACCGACGGCGAATGCCATAAGGATGGCACTTATCGCCAACGACGCGAACAGCGCAACCTGCTGCGCCGAACTCACGTCCTCGGATGGTCGACTTTTGGATTGACGCTGGACGGCTCGCATTACGCAGTCAAGGCCTTTCAGTGCTGGCACGCAGGCCGGATTTTCCCGGCGCACGTGGTATCCTGAATTCGGGCTTTGCAAGATGGGCAATCGCCCGACCACCCTTCAGATTAACAGAATTCCCAACTCAATTCAACAAAAAAACAATCATCGGCGCGCTTTTTTTGAGCGATCATCCGCAATCCTCAAAAAGGGATTGGAAACCGCAAAAGACTCAATATACGCCCGATAATACACGCGTTTTCATCTCCATTTGCACGGACAAGACGGATAACCCGAACCTCGGGGTATGGGACTTCAAACCGAAAACGGGCTTCCGTCCCCCTTTCCCCGCAAGTTTTGCGCAAGCCTATTTTTTCCGTGTATACGTTCCTTTCATTTCCAGCTTCTTGATCGTGTGCAGCGCATCGGCCCATTCGTCGCACGACCAGTCGAGCTTGTCCTTGTCCACAGCGGTCATTCGGTATTCGCCGTGGCTCGTCGTTCCGTCCAGTCCAACGCTGCGATATTTCATGCGCCAGGTCTTGGACTTCGCGTCGTAGCTTGCATTGCCATGCTGCGGATAGCCCCAATCGTTGAACATCCACCACTGATAACCCTTGCTGATGGGATGCCAGGTCCAGACGCCGTCAGCCTCAAAAGTGGCCTTCGCATTGGTCGATTTCATGTGGCCGACGAGACAACGCTGATCGAGCGACCATTTCCATTCCGCTGTGCCGGTCCAATTGCGATCAGCACCTTCGGCGTTGAGCATTTCGGCCTTCCAATCCCATGAGCCCACGAATACGTCATAGGCGGAGAGTTGGGCGGGACGTTCCGGCCGCGTGATCTTCGCAAAATCGACCTTGACAGCCGCGCAACCTGAAAACGCCAGGAAAAGAAGCGGAACCGCGAGCAGCGAGCGTCGGGTTATTGCGGAAAGGCTCATGGCGAAACCTCCTTGAAAAAAAGTTTTGGAAACTGACCAAATGACGATAGCGCGGTAGCATAGTTCGGCGCTTGGGCAACGCCAATGGTCACTCGCGGGGATCAAATGGTGCCGAACGAGTTTCTCGATTTTGGGAAAGCGGCGAGCTCGATGGAAGGACCACGGTGAGCAGCGGAGCGGACCAGTCCATCGTGCTAACCGGATGCGGCTGGGTCACGTCATCGGCGGCTGGAAACATCTCCCATGTTCTCGCCGAGGTTTCCGCAGGGCCGGCACCGTCAGCCGGTGTTTCCAATTACGTTTCAGTTCGACCGGACATTCTCGCGCCGTTTGGCGCCCACTCGGCGGAGGTGCGTCGAGAGGAAGCGCTCTGGATGGCGGGGGCGGCGCTGGAAATCGCGATGGCGGATGCTGGAGTCGATCGCCATGCCGTTGCATCGGATCGAATCGGACTCGTGCTGGGCTGCGCGCTGGCCGGACAATCCGGCATGATCGATTTCGCGAACGACGTGCGCGAGCAATCGGCGCGGTTCGTGAGTCCGATCCGATTTCCGCAAACGGTCGGCAATTACATATCCGGCGCACTAGCGCGGGCGAATGACCTGCGAGGTCCGGCTTCGACCTTGGCACGAGGCAGCGCATCGAGCCTCGATGCCCTCGTGGAAGGCACCGCCCTGTTGACGAGCGGGACGGCCGATCTGGTGATCGCCGGAGGATCGGAAAAGCTTTCGGCGAAACTCGTTGAAGGGTTGTACGATCGCGCCGTGGTTTTCGCGGACGGTGCGTGCCTGTTCATTTTGGAACGGGCGGATCACGCGGCCAAACGAGGAAAAAAGCCGCTGGGCGCCATGTTGGGCGTGAAAAACACCGCGCAATCGAAGCGTTCATTGGTCTCCACGGCTGGGGTCCGCGAGCCGGGAGCTGTTTTCATTGAAACCTGGATCGGGCGGACATTGGGAGCGGACGCCGCGGCGGCGTTGGCGGCGGCCATCGGTCGCGCGGCGGGTATGAGAGTTCCCATTGCCGGAGAGGGACCCGCCGCCCTTTATTCGTCGGAATCCGCGCTTCCCGGGGCTGACATCGTCATTCGAGCGATGGACGACAACGGGTATCGAAGCGAGTTCTCGGTCGTTCCGGCCACGAGTCAGTAAAGCAACCTTGGGGGAGTTACCGGCCGCGACGACGGGCGATACGGACTACGGCCGCAGGTTTTTTGCAAACACAAAAAGCTCATTGGCAGCATTGCAGGCGCGGTGCCGGCTCTTCCAAGTTCCTCGACCAACAACTGACCACCGCGTTTCCAGTGCAAACGAAGCGGATGACTCGGCGAATTCACCGGGAATCCGCGCGAACCGAAGTTCGCGGCTCGCAACGGTTGAATTGGGATTGCTCTAGCCTTTCCATCTCACGTTGTGCGCGGAGGCTTTTCACGATAGGTCACGCGAAGCGCGACAACTTCAGAACTTCCCTCAGGCCGCCGAAAGAAACTCGCTGGAGGAGATCGAGCGATCCCCCCGACCGGATGGTTTCAGGCGAAGATGACTTTCAGCCATGAGCGCGGTTCTTTCGCACGTTGTTGCTCCGGGTCACGAACACGCCGAATCTAGAGACGTTTTTAACGTTCTGGCCTCCATGCGACTCGAACTCGAGGCGCTTCGACTGCGCGAGAAGTTGCAAACGGCAGCTCTCGCGCGGCTCGCCGAGCAGGTCGAACAAGCCGGGCGAATGCAAAGGCGACTGCTGGACTCCCAAGTTCCGACGATCAAGGGTGCTGAGCTGTTTGCTTTCAGCCGAGCAGCGGAAACTGTGGCGGGTGATTTTCATGAGCTGGCGCGGATCGACGATCGGCGCGTGGCCATCATGATCGGCGACGCGACGGGTCACGGTCTTGCGGCCGGAATGCTTTCGACGCTCATCAAGGGGGCGTTGGGCGGTCGTCGCCGGACTGGCGCAACTCATTGGGCGAGCAATCCAGTTGAAGTCATGTCGGCGCTGAATCGTGACCTGCTCGAGTGTTCGCTGCACGATTGCGAGTTCGTGACGGCCGTGTACGCAGTGTATGACGAATTGACCCGTGAACTGACCTGGTCGCGGGGCGGGGCGCCCTATCCGGTCCTGCTCCGAACGGGCGGCGCCGTGGAAGTTTTTGCAAGCGGCGGAATGACATTGGGTGTCGAGGAGCAAGTGCAGTTTGAAACCTCGCGTATTACGCTGGCGCCGGGCGAGACCATTGTATTTCACACCGACGGGCTGGACGCCGCGCTTGCTGAAAACGAGGTCGTTTCGTCGGGCATCGGCCCGCGACAGCGTGAATGGTTTGATCGGATGCGTCGTCTGGGTCCAGCCCAGTCGTTTGAGACGCTTCGTTGCCGCCTCGATGAATTGGATGCGACGCAATGGCGCGCCGACGACGTGACGGCGGTTTCACTTCGCGTAATCGACTGAACCCCGCAAACGCAGCACGAGACTCCCAGCTAACGCGCAGCGATCCGATTTCAGCTTTGCCCTAGTTTCCGCAGTACGCACGGCAACATGCCGCGTATACTCGTTGTGATTCATAGTGATTCATGATGACAAGTGATTGATGCGCCACCGATTCGACGGTGGCGTAGCGAGGACCTGATTGGGAGAATGAGAATCTCCAATTCAATCCGTCGGCGGACGACGGACTCGCACTCGCCCCGGCTCAACAACCACAAGACAACCGAACAGATTGCTCAGCGCATATTCACGAACGAATGCCGTAATGAGGCGATTCACTGTTCCCGGTCCAAATCCCGCTGGACGAAAGAGGACAATCCCCGGATGCGTTCCCGGCGGAAATCTGACCACGTTGGCGAAATCCAAATCCAGTGATAGTAAGATTCGGTCCTCCTGCTTTGCCGCCGCCGCGACTTCCTGATCCGGACGCGACAGAAGACCTTCCTCCTCCACCGTTCTCGCATCGAACCCGATCGCCTGCAACTCGGCCTTGAGATGGCGGGACAGGTTTTCGTCGAGCTTGAAGGCTACACGGCGAGTTTCCATGTGTTTTCCTGCGCCAGCGCCGCCCCGTAAGCGAGTGCCGCGTGAATGTCGTCGAGCGTCAAGGAAGGAAAGTGGTCAATCACTTGCTCCGGCGTCAGCCCTTCGGCCAGCGCGTCAAGAATGATGGCCACGTAAATCCGTGTTCCCTTGATGCACGGCTTTCCCGCGCACACGGTGGGGTCCACACTGATGCGGTCTAGCAATCTGTCGTTTGCCATGAA
This sequence comes from uncultured Phycisphaera sp., assembly GCA_964486335.1. Lineage (GTDB taxonomy): Bacteria > Planctomycetota > Phycisphaerae > UBA1845 > UBA1845 > CAZAMB01. The sequence goes on from CAZAMB010000002.1 coordinate 97,062, forward strand.
TTATCTCGCCATCCTTTTTTCTGACTTTCGTCACCTGCCCCGTTCACGAATCGAAGGGACATAAAGGACCACCGTTTGGTTCGGTGGTGCAACGCAGTTTGCCCTTTTCTCGGCGATCTCGCCAGTCTCATGGCATTCGACGAATGTCTTGGAATAACTTATCCAAAGTGGCCGAGCGCGCTCACTTTGTTGACTCGCGGCTCTTCGGTGCTTCCGCGTCTTCATCAAGTTGAACTCGAACGTAATCCGACAGGTTGCGACAAGTAGCGTTGAACGATTGAACTCGCACTTTGTACGTCAGCTCACGGTAGCTTTTCTTGTCGCGTTGGTGTCGCTTGGCTTTCATTTCAAAGGCCTTGGAATTCGTGGGAGCGTTTGTCATTCGGCCGCGAGCTTTCGCAAAACGTAGGGCAGAATCCCGCCGTTGCGGTAGTAGCTCACTTCGACGGCCGTGTCGATGCGTGACACCAGTGTGATCGTCCGCGAGCCGCCTTTCGCGTCGGTCACCTTCACGACGACTTCCTGCCGGGGTTTCAGCTCCTTCGACACGTCGGGAAACTCAAACGTCTCCTGTCCGGTAATTCCCAGCGATTCGCGGTTTTCGCCGGGTCGAAACTCCAGCGGCCACACGCCCATGCCGACGAGGTTGCTGCGGTGAATCCGCTCGTAGCTCTCCGCAATCGCCGCCCGAACGCCGAGCAGCAACGTCCCCTTGGCCGCCCAGTCGCGCGACGAGCCCGTTCCGTATTCCTTGCCCGCGATGACGAGCAGCGGCGTGTTGTCCTTCTTGTACCGCTCGGCCGCGTCGAAAATCGACATTTGTTCGCCGGTGGGCAGGTGGATCGTCACGCCGCCTTCGGTGCCCGGCGCGAGCAGGTTTCGCAAGCGAATGTTGGCAAACGTCCCGCGTGTCATCACGCGATCGTTGCCGCGCCGCGAGCCGTAGCTGTTGAAGTCCTTTGGTGCGACGCCGCTACCCTGCAAGAACTTTCCGGCGGGCGAATCGGCCTTGATCGAACCCGCCGGCGAAATGTGATCCGTCGTCACCGAGTCGCCGACCATGACCAGGACGCGCGCTCCCTTGATGGTCGGCGGCGGCGTGACCTCGGCCTTGAGTCCGTCGAAGTAGGGCGGATTCTGCACATAGGTGCTCTTCGCATCCCACGGATAGGTCTCGCTTGCCCCGCCGCTGATCTTGTTCCATTTCTCGTTGCCGTCGAAAACGTGGCCATACTGCTCGCGGAACTTGTCCGCCGTCACCGACTTTGACACCGCCGCGGCGACTTCCGCCTGCGTCGGCCAGATATCTCGCAGATAAACGGGATTGCCGTCCTTGCCGTTGCCGAGCGGTTCGGTGGTCAGGTCGATGTCGGTCGTCCCCGCGAGCGCGTAGGCCACCACGAGCGGCGGCGAGGCGAGGTAGTTGGCCTTCACCTGCGGATGCACGCGACCCTCGAAGTTGCGATTGCCGCTGAGCACGGCCGCTGCGACGAGATCGTTCTTCGTCACCGCCTCCGCGACCGGTTCTGGCAACGGACCGCTGTTGCCAATGCACGTCGTGCAGCCGTAGCCGACGGTGTGGAAACCGAGTTGATCGAGGTACTTTGTCAATCCCGCATCATTGAGGTATTCCGTCACCACTCGCGAACCCGGCGCGAGGCTCGTCTTCACGAACTTCCGCACGCCGAGTCCCTTTTCGACCGCCTTTTTCGCCAGCAGCCCCGCCGCCACCATCACCGAAGGATTCGACGTATTGGTGCAACTCGTGATGGCCGCGATCACCACCGCTCCGTGCGTGATCTGATCCGAATGCCCGTTGCTTTTTACGGTTCCGGACTTCTTCATTGCTGCGTCGTCCAGCGCGAATCCGCGTTCCTTCACCGGCGCGCGAAGTGCCGACGCAAACGACGATTTCATCTTGCTGAGCAGCACGCGATCCTGCGGGCGTTTCGGGCCGGCCAGACTCGGCTGCACTGTCGAAAGGTCGAGCGTGAGCAAGTCGCTGAACTCCGGTTCGGCGTCGCCTTCGCGTCGAAACATCCCTTGTTCCTTTGCATAGCGCTCCACCAAATCAACCAGTTCGTCATTCCTCGCCGTGCGTCGCATGTAGTTCAGCGTCTCATCGTCGATGGGGAAAATGCCGATGGTCGCGCCATACTCAGGGGCCATGTTGGCGATCGTCGCTCGGTCGGCGAGGCTCAGGCTGGCGATGCCGTCGCCACAAAACTCGACGAACTTGTTGACCACGCCCTTCTTCCGCAGCATTTCCGTCACGGTGAGCACAAGATCAGTTGCCGTCGCGCCTTCGCGCAACCGTCCGGACATGCGGAATCCGACCACTTCCGGCAAAAGCATGTAGTACGGCTGACCGAGCATGACCGCTTCGGCCTCGATGCCGCCCACGCCCCAGCCGACCACGCCGAGTCCGTTGATCATCGTGGTGTGGCTGTCCGTGCCGACGAGGCTATCGGGAAACGCCGTCAGCACGCCGCCGATGTCGCGCGTCGCCACAACCGTTGCCAGATATTCGAGGTTGACCTGATGAACGATTCCCGTCGCGGGCGGCACGACGCGGAAATTCGCGAACGCGTTTTGCCCCCAACGAAGGAACTGGTAGCGCTCCAGATTTCGGGAAAACTCCAGGTCGGAATTGATGCCCAGCGCTCCGGCCGACCCGAACGCATCCACCTGCACAGAGTGGTCGATGACCAGGTCCACCGGCACGAGCGGATTGATCTTTGTCGGATTCTTGCCGAGCTTCTTGATCGCGTCGCGCATGGCCGCGAGGTCGACGACGCACGGAACGCCCGTGAAGTCCTGCAACAACACGCGCGCGGGAATGAACGGAATTTCGCGCTGTCCGCTCCCTGTCGGTTTCCACCCCGCGACGGTCCGAACGTCCTCCTCTTTCACCGCGAACCCGTCCACATTGCGCAGGACGCTTTCGAGCAACACCTTGATGCTGAATGGCAGTCGATCCACTCCGCTCAGACCTTTGGCCTCCAGCGCGGGCAGGCTGTGAATCCGCACCTTGCCCATGCGAGATTCGATCGTTTTGGTTGCTTCGGGGTTCTTCCTGGTCATTGTCGTGGACATGCCTGCTGACTCCGTGTACACCGGTTCGGGAAAAGCCGCGGGAATGCGGTTGCACCGCAATCGACTATAATCCTTTGGCCGAGACGGTCAAAGAAAATGGCGCTCGTTGTTCATCGGCGAGCGGGAAGGTCGTATCAAGCAATCCTCGGATAAGGCCTGTAATACAGGGCGAATCGGACGTTTCCGTCGGCCTTCCCGTCGTCGTTTCAAGGAAAGGAAGCAAACCATGTCCGCCACCATCACCTGGCTAGGCCATTCGACATTTCGACTCGTTCCGCCCGATGGGAGGGTTGTGCTGATCGACCCCTGGCTGACGGAGAATCCGGCCTGCCCGGCCCCGCATAAGGAGTTCGGTCGATGCGATTTCGTGGTGATGACCCACGGTCATTTCGACCACGTCGGCGACGTGCCCGCGCTGGTAAAAAAACACGACCCCGTCGTGATCGGGAATTACGATTTGTGCGCGGTGATGCAGAAACGGTCCGGCGGCGGGCGGTTCGAGGGGATGAACACGGGCGGCACGATCGAGGTCGATGGCGTTCGATTCTCGCTCACCCGCGCGTACCACTCCTCCGGTGTCGATTCTCCCAACGGGCCGGTCTATGGAGGAATGCCCAACGGGGTGGTTATCGCCGCGCCGGGCGTCGCCACGCTCTATCACGCGGGCGATACCGATGTCTTCAGTGACATGACGCTCATCGCCCGTCTCTTCGAGCCGAAGGTCTGCATCCTTCCCATCGGCGACCGTTTCACCATGGGCGCCAAGGGTGCGGCCATCGCCGCCGAGTTGCTGAATCCCGCGGCAATCATTCCCTGTCACTACGCGACGTTTCCGATCCTCGCGCCGTCCGCCGACGCCTTCCTCGCCGCTCTGCCAACGTCGCTGCGCTCCAGGGTTCACGCCTGCCCGGTCGGCCAAAGCCTCCCCTGGACCGCCGGCGGCGTCGCTTGAGCGTCGAACGTTTTTTCGACGCCGACGATCAGTCGAACAGTGCCTCGCTAACGTGGGTCGACCACGTTGAAAAGCTGAAAATGAACCGTTGGCGGCCCCTTTTTTTGGACCGGTGATTTGGATACAATGCGTCTCACGCTTCTTGTGGAAATCATCAGATTCTTGGAGTGCCTTTGATGACAACGATGCGAACGAAAGCGTTGGCGATGTTCGTCGCGGTGGGGGTCAGTTCGTCGACGGCGTGGGCCGGGTCGCACCTTTGGCGCTTCAACGAGATGTTCACCAACGCCGACGGTACGATTCAATTCGTCGAGATGAAAGAGTGTTGCGGGTCGAACATCGAAACGGTCTTGCAGGGCAAGTGGGTCAGCAGCGACGCCACCGGATCAACCTACATCTTCCCGAACAACATCCCCACCGGGACGGCCAACAAGTACCTTCTCCTCGGCACGGCTGCCTTCGCCGCCCTGCCCGGCGCTCCAACTCCCGATTTTATTATTCCGTCGAACTTTCTGCCCACCAATGGTGCTCCCGATACGCTGCGATATTGGATGTACGGCGACGCCATACTTCCAATCCCGGGTGGTTTGATTCCGACCAATGGCGTCCTCTCCCTCAACCAAAACGGAACGACGGGAACGAATTCACCAACCAACTACGCCGGCCAAAGCGGAAGCGTCGTTGCCGGTCCGCCGACACCTGCGGTATCCACCTGGGGCGTCGTGGCGCTGACGCTGTTGATGCTCATCTCGGCCACGATCGTGCTCGTCGGCCGTAAAGACTCTTCTTTGGCAAACCTTTCTTAACCAAACGAAGAAGTGTAGAGACATTGCGGACTGCGCGTTGCACGACGCGCTGGGCGGAAAAGCCGCGACGCCGAATTCTCCGATGAATCCATCAAGGCGATGGAGGCTCCAACTTCTTTCCATCTTGAAACGAAATCTTGCAATCGGGGCAGCGCCCGTCCGTCATCATCGCGATCGCGCACCACGGGCACGTCTTCAGCATGTTCACCGCTTCAAGAAGTCGATCGTACTCCTTCGTCGCCAACCGATGGAGGCCGCGATCGTGAAAGGCGACGTTGCCCACCATGCCCACCGAGCAGCGCTCGCACCAGCCGTGGCGCTCGGCGTGTTTTCGACAGTCAACACATTGAATTTGTTCGAGGTCGAGCGGCTTTCCCTTGGCCACAAGGTAGGTCAGGCGCGATAGGTAGGCCTGTTTCCGAACGAAGCCGAAATGGCACTTCTCACAGTAGCCGTCCGTGTCCATCGCGGCCTTGCACGACGGGCAGCGAATCGACTGCGGGTCGATATCGTGGCCGTGGGCGTCCAATGCTTCAAATAGATCTAGCGATTCAATTCGCACGCCCGCGATGAATCCAAACCCGCACTTGACGCACCATCCGCCGGAAATCTTCGCGGTCGAACAATTGCAAGCGGAAAGCGGCAGCGGTTTCGGTGCGTCCTGCATGGCCGCCAGCAGCGGCAACACAGCGAGTAACATGCAATGACCGCGAACGATGGATTGAATGCCGCGTTCCATGGTTTCCAGCCTTTGTCGATCCGGCCGCGGTAATGGTCGCGCCGGCATCCATAGGCGCACGTGAGCCGACTTTTCGCTCGCAGAACGAATCGCCGCATTAGCGAACATGTCGACTTCCTCCTCCTCGAGATGCGTGCGATGACGGGTATGGTAGCCGACGTTGCGTCGAAGTCCCAATTCCGAATCGTGCAGCTTGGCTCCACACTCAGTATCCGATCGTGATACAACTGAAACTCAGACCAGTTGCAACTGATTGGTTTATTGATTCAATCGAAAGTCGCAGAAGCAGGTCGTGAGACTCGCGTCGGCAGCGTGCCCAACAACGTCAAGGCGGCTTGAGGTATGTTGAAAACAGGGCGAAGTCCTGGAGATCGATTTCCCCATCGCCGTCAAAATCAGCGATTTCGTCGCCGCTCTCCACGCCGCCGCCGGGGCCGTAGCGGCTCCAATAGTCATTCAGGAAAACTCGAAAGTCTCGCACATTCGTTTGGCAATTCCCGTCGATATCGCCGAGTGGACGACCGGCGGTGTCGACACGTATGCCGAGGGGCGTTCGGTCGCACATATCCAGCGGATTCGGCACGCCGTCGTTGTCGATGTCATCATCACACCCGTCGTTGATGAGGTCGCCATCAAAATCGGGATCGCATTCGTCGGGACGAATATTGTGGTCGCAATCTTCGCTGGGGCCGAATAGCGCGTCGCATGGGTCCAGTCGCCCGTTTCGATTGCAATCCGCAAATTGACCGTAGTCGCGCAAGGTGCATTCATCCAATATGAGATCGAGGTTGCAATCGACCGCCGCTCCGGTCGCGACTTCGCAAGAGTCGATCATCCCGTTGGAATTGCAGTCGTATTTCCCATCGCCGGTCAGTTCGCAGGAATCGGGAATGCCGTTGCCGTTGCAGTCTGGGACCGCGCCGTTCCCCGTTTCGCAGGCGTCCGGGGCTCCGTCAAAATTGCAGTCCAGCAATGGAAAACTCGACAGCGAAGCCTTCAGGACGCTTCCGCTCTTGGAATCGCTGATAAGCAAGTCGTTGCCTACGAAAAGCAGCCCCCGAGGATCAATCGTCAGACCATCCGGTCCCTTGGTCAGTTCGGCTACCATACGGCCGCGCGAGTCCCAGATCTGAACACCGCCTCCTCCTAAGCCGCCGTAGGAATTACCCGAACGAGACACAACCAGCACGGATTCGTCGCGCAGCTGCGGATCGAAGAAATAAGCCCATCCGGGCGGCGAGAAGGCCATGTGCCTGAGTCCCGCGTAGTGCGCGGTGTCAACATACGGCACGCGAATGAAGGGCTTGAGCCAGGGTCTTTCGAGTTGATAAATGATCGGTCCGCTTCCATGGCTCAGTAGGATCTGCCAAGCGCGGGCGCCAAAGGCCGCGGGCGCGCGAGCCACCGCAAAGGGCGATGCTGATTGGTAGGCATACGTATTGGCGATCAATTCATCGCTGCCGTCGGGAGCTATGACCGAAATCGAAGGACTGGCGGTATAACATCCGGAGACCAGTCGATTGCGCAGCAACGGATCACCGCTCGTGGCAAGATAAATGAGTCCGGCGAAAGTTCCACATGCGGAACGATACGGCTCTTGAAGCATCGTTACGGTGCGGTCCGATTGGATCATAAAGATCGTCGAGGAGCCGCCCACGGCAAGGCGTATTCCCTTCCCGCCAAATTCGTCGGGTACGAAAGTCGCCGAAGTGAGAAGGTCGGAAAATCCATCGACGAACGTCGTCACCGTCTTCCCGTCTGGCGAAACATGACGAACCGCGCCGGTGTACGCTTCCGGCACGAAAAACCCCGGTGGAAAATCGCCCTGTGATGCCACGATTTCTTCGGGTATCTCGAACCCGGTTGCAAATATCGTGACGGCAGCGGGATTGCGGATCTCAAATCGGTCGGAAACACAGTTGTGATTGCAATCCGAATAAAAGGAACCGTCACAACTGTCGGGCACAGTATTGCGAGGACCGCAATCGCGGGCCGTGCGATCGTCGAGGTCACAGGAATCCGGGCGCCCGTTGCCGTTGCAATCGGCATCGAGGCCGGATTCCACGTCGCAATCGTCCGGGCTGCCGTTCCGGTTGCAATCGGAGACGGCGCCCGAGGCGATCTCGCAACTGTCCGCGACGTCGTTGCCGTTGCAGTCGGCTTCGCATTCATCGGGAATGCCGTTGGACGTGCAGTCGGCACTGCCGCCGAGGGCAATGTCGCACCGGTCCGCCTTCCCATTGGCGTTGCAGTCCCGTTTGCAGCTGTCGAGCGTTCCATTTGTCGCACAGTCCGAAATCGGCAGCAAAGCCGAGGCCGACGCGATAACGCCGGCGGGTATGCTGTCGTCACAATCGTTCGCGGGGATGCGAAGAAAATAGATATCCTGCTCACCGTTAAACGTCGCGGCGTAGGCGAGATAAGCGGCGTCATTCAGCGAAACCATGTGATAATAATCGCCGATCTTCCGCTGACCTCCGGGCCAACCCAGCGTGCTGTCGAAGGCGGGCGACACGGGCACGTTGCGCGACCAGGTCAAACCACCGTCCCGAGACGATGCATGATATACTTCTGAAATCGTCGCCGTCCCGGCGTTTCTCGTGTCGTTCCAGACCACGTCAATTCGCCCGTTTGGCGCGACGGACAGAGTCCCGAACCATTTGACGCCTCGCGGGTCGTTGTCCACGCGAATCGGTGGACTCCATGTGCCCGCGCGGTTCCCGCTCCGTTGGAAGATCGTTCCAAACAGTGTGTAGACGTTTCCGCGGAGGGGGCCGTTGGAGTGGTCGGCGGCGATCCATGTTTGGCCGGCCAGTCCGTCGGGGTTTTGTATTCCTCCCCATACGCAAGAGCCCGCCGGGCCCCGGGCACACCGGTCCAGGAAGCGCGTCCTGTCGACATCGAGATTCGATGGGAGGTAAGGGTCTACGTCACGGCAGGTATTGAAAGGGGTTTCGGAAGCGTAGAGTTCGCCCCCGGCGCCGATCGCCAGGGTGCCGCACTCCGAACTTCCAATGTTGCTCAAACCACTCGTAGCAAAGGTCGCACCGCGATCCATTGAGCGCCGGACTACTCCTCCCCAATGCGGTCGCCACGTAACGTAAATGTAGCCGCGACCGGGCCCCGCCGTTTGATCGATCGCCATCCACGGTTTATCTCGAAAGCCGTCGGTCACTTGTGTGGGTGCACCCCATGACACGCCACCGTCCAGGGACTTGAAAAGCAGGAGTTCGCCAGTGTGGACGCTCAAGTAATAAAACGCTCCGTCCGGATCGGCCGCGAGTACGGGATCGGAACCAAACACTCCCGGCGCCAGCGAGCCCGGAAACGTCCACGACCCGCCGCCGTCGTGGCTATAGGCGTAACCCGCCTGTCGAAAATCCGATTGCACGCTGTCGAACTGCCGCCATCCGATGACGAACCTGTCGGCGTTGGTCGGATCAACGGCAATGGAGGGTTCGTTGGCCGCATCGCCGAGAATGTTGCAGCCGTTGGCGTCCGTGTTGACCTGAATGCTGGCAAACGGTCCCCGCATCCACGGACCGCAATGAGGCAGCGAGCGCGCCGGCGGAATTTCGGGTCGCGGCATCCATGGGTCCTTCAGCACTTCTCGATGCAATGATGACGCATTCGGAGTGGGTGCAACCTCCGACGCCTGGGCATCCGGCCATTGCACGGCGGCGTGCGCCGGATTGCCGAATGCAGCCGCAGCGATAATGAGCAGTAGCCGACTGGCAATTGATCTACCCGACGACGAAACCCCACCGAGCATAGCCATCAGTGACCTCCGCGCAACTATTCCCACACAAGGGAATCATAATGAAATGGACAACGCCATTCAATTACAAATCGCTCGCTCGTTTGCAATGGATAAAGGACAGAATTGGGTCAAACCTCGCAGGCTATCGCAAAGCGAGTCGATCTGGGGTGGAGGGCGGGGAAACGTTGGGTGGCCAATGCCATCGACCCGAATCATTGCCGTTGGCCAACAACTCTCCTGCGCTGCCACCGGCGCGGCGGTTGTCCTTCTTGCCGCATGGAGATTCAGACCAGCGTCATTCGCAACCTCGCGGAAGACGTCAGCGAACAGATGGACAAAGAAGTTCGCGGTGCGGCGCCGATCGGCATGACGTCGGTGCTGCTCAACCGCCACGGCCGGGCGCGCCGCGGCCGACACCAACTCGACCACGTCGTCCGACGCCTCTCCGAACTGCCGGCGATTCTGAGCGACTCATCATTCACTGTATCGCGTAAGCGTAGTAGGTCCATTGCCACGTCCGTCACGGTCGTAGCGGCCTGCAATTAGAGCACCCAACATCCGACTCGATCGAGCATGCGATCGTCCGGCGGCAAGCAATTTCGGATCGAAGTATCGGTACCTTACGGCCGCGGACCGGTCAGGCTATTGAGAATTCTCTGCACATCCGAAAGGTCGATATCGCCGTCGCCGTCGGAATCGTATATGCAGTCCATGGGGCAAATTTCGATTCCTTCACCCAGTGCGATGTCACAAAGACGATTGCCGCAGGTTTCCAGCGAAACGGCGTTGTTGATGCCGCTCGCGCCATTGGCTGCGACGACCACGACGTCGGCGGGGCCGGCTGCGGTCGCGGTGTTCGGTGAACGTGGAACAACACGCGCTCGCAACAGAGTCGGCGATATGCGCGACACATCGATGACATCGACATTGGGCCCAAGCGATACAAACGACAATGGCAGGAAATATTTTCCGGTGATATTGAGCTCCGTGGGCACCGAGGTGAAGAGCACCGGTGGATCGACGGAGATCACTTCGGGCGGCGGCCAAATCACGTCGTTCGATTTGGCCAGAAGAAACTGGCGTCCGTTGCTCGTGAAACGGGCGTTTCGCGTCGTGGGCTCGGCGCTGGTACTGACCTGAATTGTCGCGCGGATTTCCTGAGGCGAGATGATATTCACTTCCTGCGCGGTGACTCCCGTGCCCGAAAACTCGATGGCTACGGGTTGCTGAAAGCCGGTTCCCGTAAAGGTGACCTCGGTCGTCGTACCGGCCAGCAAGGCATAGGATAGTTCGGCGACACCATCCACGGACAGGCCGACATTGGGGCGAACAACGCGGACGACATTTTGCGACCCGGAAAGGCGTGTCATGCAGTCATTGCCCGCGCCGGTGTCGGCATGGACCATGAAGCGGACGAACTCGCTGCCGGCCTGGCCGAACGTGGCGGAAAACTGCACTTGTTTCGGTACACCGGCGACCAGGTTCAACCGCCCCGCCTGCGGTCCGAACTCAGGAGCTCCAAGCGGCGGCGGAGTGGGGTTGAGCGTCAGAATCGTGCCCGCCGAATAGGCGTGCCAGATGGCCGCGGTGTTGACGGTCGACACCACCGTTGCTTCGAGCAGTGCATGAGCACCGTTCAATCCGATTTGCGCGATGCTCGTGGTAATCGCACCCGCTTCGGCGCCGTAGAAGCAGGCATGTGACGGCATTTCGAGCGTGGCCAGTACCGGTCCGACCGGTTCGCCGGTGTTGGGATTCCGTTCCGAGAACTGGACCGGTTCAACAAGGTGGTACACCGTTCCGAGCGGCGGGGGCCACTCGTCGAACTGGCCGCGAACAGTGAGAGGATTTCGGTTCACCAATTGCAACCCGTTATCACCGAACTCAGGAAAGTTCAGGCGCAAATAGAATCGAAACTCATTGACAGCGGGGTAAACGCTGGTGTTTGGCGTCAGTTCCTCGAACGATTGCGGCATGTTGATCGGCTTGACCGTTCCGCGCGAAAGGCGCGTGGGGTCGAGAAAGAGCCGGGCGGGCCCCAATCCGGGGACGTCGCCGGCGAATTCGAATCGCCGATCGGTCAAGTATCCCGGCTGCGAGCAACTTGTTTCGGAATCAGTCACGACGCCCGAGGCCACGAGCGGCGGCTCTGGAATGATTCCGTAGAATGAGTCCGTGAAACCGCCGAGGATCGCGGTCAATTCCCCAAGACCTTCGATGGTAACGTCCATGAAGTCGCCGCGGGCGCAACCCTCACCACCGGGGCAATAGTACCTGCCGCGAACCTGCTGCGATGCCACGGGCTCAACACCGTAGATTGCCGCGATCGAAAAGATCATCGTTTCCAGAATCATGGTTTCTCCTCTCCCTCTTTTTTCATATCTCGCTCACGGGGTGCCGCGTTGCCGCCCGACCCGCAGGCATACCGCGTCGACTTCAAACAATTCCTTCGAAAAACCGGGAATTTTTTTTGCTTCTTGCAAGAGCATTTCGGAAGTCGCGCCCGAACGAACATCCGTCACGAGGATGCGACTCGGAATCCGATCGCCGCCGTCCTCATGCCATCCGAGAACGGCCACTGTTTTCAAAGTGGTTTCTCTGTCATCGAAATACTCGGTTTTCGAGATGTCCGACTTGGAAACGTCGACGTGCCAGCGGACCCGGGTTATTTGTGTTTCGGTCGGCGCTGAAGGCTTGGGCGTGCCTTGAATGACAATCTCGTTTGATGACTTTGCCGCGACAATCACCAAATCGAGTTCGTTCGGAGCAATGCGCCTTTGAAGGTCTCTGTGCGTAAACAGCGAACCGAGAACTCGTTGACCAAGGGCATCATCCGGAATCGCCAACGCGACCGGTTTTGCAATGGGAAACACGACCCAGGTCTTGCCACCTCCAGATGCATCAAAGTTGTTGTGAGTCAACAGCGTTGTTCCGGCCAGCGTGTCCGGCGCCAATACGGTCATCAGTGACGCTTGTTCGTCACCCCATGTCGCCCATTGGACGTTTAACGTGCGATTCGTTTCCTCTCCGTGCTCGACGTGCCGAAGCTTGACGGTCAGGTCCCAGCTCGCTTTCTGTCGAGTCTTGTTGACCAGGCTAAGCAAGGCCGTCGGGTCGTGCCGAGCAATAGGCTCGTTGGCGTGTACCCCGGGCGTTGCGATCAGAGTGGCTGCGAATACCAATCCCGCGCAGTCCCACCATCGGGCAATCCTTAAGGACGCCGCCGAACGTCGTGGTCTTATCGTGAGGATGTAATCGGATCGATGATTCACAAACAGAAAGTGTATCAAGAAAACAATCGAAAATGAAGCTATTTTCGCGATTTCTTGTGGATTGAACCGAGTGGTAGCGGTCGAGTTGGGGCGGACCGCAACATCTTTCCGAACTCAATCTTACGTTGCAGCTAGCGCGGCGGTTGCTACACTTGCCTCATGGAGATTCGAACCAGCGTCATACGCGACCTCGGGCAGCACGTCGGCCACGCCGTGCGGCTGCGCGGATGGGTCTACAACACGCGTTCCAGCGGCAAGATCGCCTTCGTCATCCTCCGCGACGGCACCGGCCAGTGCCAGTGCGTGATCGAAAAAAACGAAACGACCGAGTCGTTCTTCGACGACGCCCGCAAGCTCAGTCAGGAATCGTCGGTCGAAATCACCGGCTTGGTCCGCCGCGAGGAACGCTCCGTCGGCGGGCATGAACTGGCGGCAACCGGCCTGAAAGTCGTCGGACAGTCGCAGGACTATCCGATCACCCCCAAGCCGCACGGCATCGAGTTCCTGATGAAGCACCGGCACCTGTGGTTTCGATCGAACCGGCCGTGGCACGTGCTGCGGATTCGCGCGACGGTGGTCGATCAGATTCGGCGGTTCTACAACGATCGCGGCTACGTGCTCATCGATACGCCGATTTTCGCACCGGCCGCCGGCGAGGGTTCGCAGACGCTCTTCAAGGTCGACTACTTCGGCGAACAGGTCTACCTCGCCCAGACCGGGCAGCTTTATCTCGAAGCCGCGTGCATGGCCCATCGAAATGTCTACTGCTTCGGGCCGACGTTTCGGGCCGAAAAGAGCAAGACGCGGCGACACCTCACCGAGTTCTGGATGGTCGAGCCGGAGATCGCCTATGCCTCGCTCGACGACGTCATCGCGGTCGCGGAGGATTTCGTTTGCTCGATCGTCGAGCGCGTGCTGCGCGATCATCGGGAGGAATTGATCGAGTTGGGTCGCAAGATTGAAGATCTGGAGGCGATCAAGAAGCCGTTTTATCGGTTGACTTACACGCAGGCGTCGGAGTTGCTTCGCGGTCCGCAGGCCAGGACGTTGCTCGAAAACGACCTGAAGGACAAGCAGTCGGCGCTGGAGCAGATCACCAAGAAAATCGACGAGTTGGAAGCCGTCGGCAAGAATGCGGGCGCCAAGCAGTGGCAAAAGGACAAGGCCGCCGCCGAGATCATCGACGCCCGCGAGGAAAAGGCTGAACTCGAGGAGCAGATTCGCCACATTCCGCACCACATGGAACTAGCAGCGAACTTTGAGTGGGGAGGCGACCTCGGCGGTTCGGACGAGACGATCATTTCTCGCTTGCACGATCGCCCCGTGTTCGTCACGCACTATCCGAAAACGTGCAAGGCGTTCTACATGCGCGAGGATCGCGATGATCCGCGCGTCGTCGAAAACTTCGACCTGCTCGCGCCGCAGGGCGTGGGCGAGATCATCGGCGGTTCCGCCCGCGAGGAAGACTACGAGCGATTGCTGGCCCGCATTCACCACGAAGGTCTGCCGCAGGCGGATTACGAGTGGTATCTCGACCTGCGACGCTACGGCAGCGTACCTCACGGCGGGTTCGGTCTCGGCGTGGAACGGACGGTCGCGTGGATCTGCGGCCTCAAGCACATCCGCGAGACGATTCCCTATCCGCGCATGATGGGCAAGTTTTATCCTTGACGGATCGGTCAGTTTATTCCGTTTCGATCGCTCGAAGGAAAGTTGGTTCGAATCGGGCTGGAACGGCCCTCGATACGAACCACCGACCGAGTCGTCGTCACGCGGAACGGGTCAGAGCAAAAACAGTCTCGCGCAGCGGTTTGACCGGATTGCGACCAGCCTTCTTACGCGCAAGTCCGCGCGAGCTGAAGCTCGCGGCTCGCTTTACAAAAACCGAGATCGTTCAGCTCACCCCGGCGTTTTTGGGAATCAACGCGATCCCGCCCGCGATGGCGTCTAGGTTGGATTGACGAAAACGCCCCACAAGAAGCGCAGCGGCCACCGAGGCAAGTGTCTCCGCAGCGATGAGGTTGGCCTGGACGATGGAAAAAACCAGCGCCGCCAGCGAAACGGACTCTCTTCCCACTTGTTTTTCCAGTTTCCTGAGGTCGAATCGAACCAGATTCGCTGGGCCGGCGTCCATCGCCAGATCGTCCGGCGCGACGACCCATTTCGCGGCCTGCCATCCGGGAACCGATCCCAATCGAGCGAGTCCATCGAGAGAGAGAATCACGACCACATCGGGCGCGTCCGTTGCCGTGTAACGAATCGGCTCGTGAGAAATGATCAGGTTGGAAATGGAAAACCCGCGACGCACGGTAATCGGAAAATCGTCCTGTTGCGCGGCAAACAACCCACCGGCGACGGCGATTTCACCGAGGATTCCGACGGCCGATCGCACGCGCTGACCCGCCGACCCGGCAACGCAAATCTCTCGGCGACCAAGCCACTGAATTGGTGCGATCATTTGCCGGCTTGTTGGTTGGTGCGATGAATCGATCGACGGAGGTTCGACGCGACTCGTTCGCGGCGGCTGAACCGGGCGACTCTGCTTTCGTCCGCGGCACTCGTCCACGACACCGAACGGCATGCCGAGTTCCGACGAGAGCGTTTCGATGCTTCCACGATTGAGTTTATTGGCCGGAACAAAGTACGCCGTGCATAGTTCCCAAACATCGAGCAGAACGAAACCCGGCTCGCCCAGCGCCTGTTGGATTTTGTTTTTCAGCTGCGGATCAAAAGCGTCGTACCGCGCGACAAACCCCGCGCCGTTCACCGAAACCGTTCGACACACATCGAAAGGCTCGTCCGTCGCTCCGCCCGGAGTGGTCGTCGTTCGTGTATCGGTCGGCGTTGTGGAGGAGTGTTGACCCCCGGTCATGCCGAAATTGAAGTTGTTGCAGACAATCACCTTGATATCGGCGCGCCGCCGCGCGGCATGGACGAGATGGGCCGTCCCGATCCCGCACCCGCCGTCGCCAATCAGCACGACGACCAGCAATTCAGGATTCGCTCGCTTGATGCCTTCGGCGTAGGCGATCGATCGACCGTGAAGTCCGTGAAACGTATGGCAGTCGAAATAGCGGTCGGCCGTCCCGATGCAACCGATATCCGAGACAATGCACACCCGCGATCGAGGAACGCCGATGTGATCGAGGGCATGACCCAACTGTTCGAGGACCACCCCGTGGGAACAGCCCGGACAATAACACATGTCGGCCCGCGTGGCAGTCAGCATGGACATGGGCTGCACCCCGCAAGATCAGGCTCATTAGCGCCCGCCCGCGTCACCTGCTCAACAATCATCTTCGGTGAAATTACGCCGCCGTCGAAGCGCACGACGGACTCGACCGGAAGACGGCGAATGACTCGACGCAGTTCCTCGGCATAAAGTCCGATGTTGAGTTCAGGGACGATCACGCGTCGTACGCCCGGCGACAACGCGCGGGAAATGGCGCGCTCGGGCACGGGCCAAAGACTGTACAAGGTCAGTTGCGACACGGTATGGCCGGCGGCGCGCAACATGCACACCGCGTCGCGAGCCGCTCCATCCGACAGGCCGTAGGAGACGATCAGCGTCGTTGCTTCTGAAACACCGTCAAAAGAAACGTATTCGAGGGTTGCGCGTTGAAGGTTGATCTTGTCGCGCAAGTGAGAGAGTTTGCGATCGATCTTGGTCCGATTCGTGGTCAATAGCCCGCATTCATCATGAATCGACCCCGTGAATCGAACGAGTTGCTCCCCGCCGATCGGCGCAAAGCTCGGCGTATCGGCCACGTTTTCGAATCGGTAAGGAAGAAAGTTCCCGTTTCCCGTCGCGAGCTTCCGTTCGACACTCGGCGATAGCGAAATGGCGTCGAGGTCAGCCGTCTGTCGCGTCAGCGAAATGTCCTTGGAGAGCAGCACGATCACCGGCGTTCGCAGCCGCTCGGCGATATTGAACGCCTCATGCGTCAACCAGAAGGCCGACGCCGGATCGGCGGCCGCCAACACCGGAATCGGGTAGCCTCCCGCGGTGACATGCCGGGCGAAGAGCACATCGCCCTCGCCCGTAGCTGTGGCTCCGCCCGTCGCGGGGCCCATCCGCTGGCAATTCACGATCACCAGCGGAACCTCGCCCATTTGGGCGAGTCCGATGTTTTCGCTGTACAGGCTCAGTCCCGGTCCGGACGTCGCCGTGAGCGGTTTGGCGCCGACCATCGCCGCCCCAATGCACTGACCGATCGCGGCGATTTCATCTTCGGCCTGAATCGCCGTCCCCCTCCCGTCGGAAAAAGCGTCGATCATATCGCTCAGGATTGAGCTTGCCGGCGTGATAGGGTACCCGGCGAAGTAATTGCACCTCGCCCGAAGCGCCCCTCGAACCACGGCCTGATTGCCGGTGATGAACTCCCGCATCAATCAACTCCGGCATGAAGTCCTTGGCCCCTGGGTCGCATGAAAACATACATCCCTCGCCAGCCGGCCAACAGGAAGGCTTCATGGTCGACGCCCGCGGGGATGTAGTGCGATTCGCCGCGTCCATAGCTCGTCGTCCGGTCGCCGATGGTCAGTGTCATCTCGCCGTCCAGCACAATGCCCCATTGGGCGCCGTGATGGTGCATCGGAATCAGAACATCTCGGTCGGCCACCATGAAGATGACCCAGCCTTGCTCGCCCTTGAGGATGCGCCCGGTCAGGCCGGGGACTTCCATTTTCGCCTCAGGCCATTCGTCTACGAACGTGGGCCAGTACGACACATTCGTCGCATGTCGCAGTGGGTCATGGCCGAACCCGTCGTTCATTTCGGCACCCAGGCCAGGTCGAGAATCGTATTCGTCGGCTTTTTCGTGTTAAAGACCGCGCGAACGGGCAGGCCGATGTGCGGTTTGCCTTCCTTGAGGTAGCCCATCAGTTTCGTGCACACTCCTTCGATCGAAACGCTGATCAGCGGACACGGCGCGTTCGCTCGAAAGAGTGCTCCGGGATATTCGACGGTCGTGTGCGTGAAGACCTCGCCCACGGTCGGCGCCGGAACCCATTCCATGGGGGACCAGCAATCCGGACAATCGCACCTCGGCGGAAGCCACAGTTGTTTTTCCGCGCATGAAGGATTCGGACACCGCGTCGCCAGCAACTTGCCTTCACGAAGCCCCTTGAAAAACCGCCCCCATCCACCGTAGGAATGAGAGTGAAACCAGCTCTTGGCATTCTTGATGACCAGCGGCTCGTCGGAAACGACTTCCGCCGTCGTGCCGTTCAATTCAACTGTCATGGTCAGGCCCTCTCCATTATGGACACGGTCACGTGACTGCCGGTGCCCGCATGGGACACGGCGCAACCCCGCCGGGCATTGGGAACTTGCAGATTCCGAAAGTCCTTGGGTTTCGTTTTTCCATATCGCGTCCAGCGTTCCGGGTCGGCGTGAAACTTCTCCCATTTGTTCTGCAACTGCCACATCACCTCCACCATCTGGAAGATCCCCGTCGCGCCGACGGCATGCATCGTTCCGATCAGTCCGCCGGAAAGATTCGTGGGCAATCGCCCTTCATAGTAGGCGTCGCCGGAGTCAATGAACTCGCGACCGCGACCATAGGGTCGCAACCCGATGTCTTCATACGTCTGGATGTCGCTAATCGTGAACGCATCGTGCGTTTCGAGAAGATCGAAGTCTTCCACCGGATCTTTGATGCCCGCCATGTGGTACGCCAGATACGCCGCCATTCGTGCGGCCAGAAAGGAGCTGAACCCAGGCCACTCGTTGCGCCGCCCGTTAAAATAGTTTTTGTAGGTCGCCTCGGTTTCGTTCGGGAGCAATAGAATGGGCATGTTTCGCCGATCGGCGGTACGAAGCGTGTGCGTTCCGCCGCAGATGGCTTTGAGGAGGACCGGTTGGTCGGTCAGCTTTTTCGCGGTTTGCTCGTCGGCCAGGATCAGCACCGCGGCGCCGACGCTCATCGCGCAGCATTCGAGAAACGAAAGTGGATCGGAGACAATGTCGTTCTTCAAGATGTCCGCGACCGTGTACTTGCCGGGATTCTGCGAATAGGGCGAAAACCGGGCGTAATCGTGATTCTTGCAGGCGATCTTCGCCAGCGACTTTCGCGGCACCTCGTTCTCATGTTGATAACGCTGAGCCATGAGCGCATAGTAGCTCGCATACATCCAGCCCAGCTCACTCTCGAAGTCCTTGCACGCCGCGCTGGCGATGTACGAATTCCCGACCTTCGTCGAAACCTCGTCCATCCGCTCCCACCCGACAACCGGCACGCAGCTCGCGTACCCCGATGCCACCGCCTGAGCCGCCGCGAGCACCGCCGATCCGCCGGTTGCCCCGCCCGTTTTGACCTCAATGTTGCCCAGTGGGTCGAACCCGAGGTAATCATGGACTTTTGCGGCGGCAAGAAGCTGGTCGCCGAAATGATCCGCGAATTGGGAATACACGCACCAATTGACCGTGCGGCGCAGTTCTTCGGGCGAGACTTTCAGGTCGTTCTCCTCGACGGCCATGCGCAGGGCGTCCATGCACAGTTCGCAACTGTTCTTTTCAGGATAGCGCTTTCGGAAGTCGGTGATGCCGCCCGCCACGACATAGACCGGACGCTCGAATTTCGGTATTCGCAGGTTACCCGGGCCGAATCGAATCATGTTGAATTACTCCCTTCTGGAATGCCGTGGGTCGTCCACTCCCGCACGAACGGTGGAATGAGTGACCAAGCGACAAATACCATCGCGCCAACGCTCTCTTGATGCCGGGCTGCTTGAAGACCGAACGGCTCTCTTGCAATTTACATGCCGGGTGTGGGCACCTTGCTCAAGCGCAGAAACGTCCTGGATCAATCATTTCGAGGCGGCTCAAATCAGCGACATCGCCGAATAGGGCAGGAAACGGCAAAATCCGCCGTTGATCGTTACCGGCAGGGGGGCGTCGGCATGGAGCTTGCCAGAAGAAACCGTTGGCGAAAATTCCGGTACTGGTTTCGTTCTCGCGTGGGAAGTTGTCTCGCCTCATGCCAGAGAAAACCGGTTAGAGCGTGCCTTGGGCTGAAATGACCGAGCTGACTATATTCGGGCGCGGGGGGCAAGGTGGGGTCACCTTGGCGAAACTGGTGGCCGAAACCTATTTTCTACGCGGATTCCATGCCCAGGCCTTCGGCGTCTACGCGGCCGAGCGGTCGGGCGCCCCCGTGCAGGCCTATGTCCGCATCGATGAGCGTGAAATCACCAATCACAACGAAATACGTTATCCCGACCATGTCGTGGTCCTCGACCGAACCCTGATTGCCCCGCGCATCGTCATCGGACACAAAACCGGTGGCTGGCTGATTCTCAATTCCCCGCAGATCCCCTCCGCTTTCCAGGATTTGTTCCCCGGCAGGCAGGTGGCCACGATCGATGCGACGGCGATTGCCGTCGAAAACGGACTCGGCACGCGAACCGTTCCGATCGTCAACACGACCATGTTCGGCGCGGTCGGCAGGGTTCTGGGTGTATCGCTCGCCGACATCGAGTCCGCCCTCGCCGAATTGAAATTCACCGGTCCCAACCTCGTCTCGGCCCGGCAGGCCTTTGAAGCCGTTTTGACGGGAAAACTCCCCGGAGAAGTCAGCGAAACACCTGTCTCACTTCCAGGGAATTGCATTGCGAGCCTTTTGGATTCGACCGTCGGGGCGGCCCCGGCGCTGCGAACCGGAAGCTGGGCTTCGCGACGTCCCCACCGTCGACATCTCACGCCGCCCTGCAACAACGCTTGTCCCGCGGGTAACGACGTACAGGCCTTTGTCGCCGCTGCGGCTGCGGAAGATTACGGCGAAGCTCTGGAGATCCTGCTGGAAACCTCGCCATTTCCCGGCGTATGCGGTCGTGTCTGCCCTGCGCCGTGCATGCTGGCCTGCAACCGCGGCGGCTTTGATGAATCCGTCAACGTGCGCGAACTGGAACGCTACGTGGCCGACCTCGGTGGGCGCGAGCGGCGTTCCGTGAAGCGACGCGAAGAAGCGGTGGCCGTCGTCGGGTCCGGTCCGGCGGGACTCAGCGCGGCCTACCACCTTGCCCGCCTCGGGTATCAGGTCACGGTGTTGGAAGCGCAGGAAGAACTTGGCGGGGTTATGCGAACCGGCATTCCCGCGTACCGGCTCCCGCGAAGTGTACTGGATCACGAAATCGAGTTCATCCTCGGGTACGGCGTGCAGACACGCACGGGGCAACGAGTGACCCGAAAAGAGCTTGTGGATTTGTCGCGTCGCTTCGCAGCGGTGTTTGTCGCAACGGGATTGCAGGAGGCCCGATCCCTGGAACTCGGCATCGATCTCGGTGGCTCGACCGACCGCATCGAACAAGGAATAGCGTTTCTCGACCGCGCGCGGGGCGGATCGGCCCAGGTGCGCGGAGAACGCGTCGTCGTGGTGGGCGGCGGCAACACGGCGATCGATGCAGCCCGTAGTGCCCGGCGACTGGGGGCGGCTCGCGTCACCATCGTTTATCGGCGCACGCGACAGGAAATGCCCGCGATCACCGAGGAAACCGAAGCGGCCATTGAAGAGGGGATTTCGATCCAGGAACTCGTGTCGCCCGTTCGATTGAGGGAGAACGCGTCGTCGTTGTATTTGACATGTCAGCGCATGCGTCTCGGCGATCCGGACGAGTCTGGCCGCGCCCGCCCCGTTCCCGAAACCACGGACGATGCATTCTTCGACATGCCCTGCGATCGGGTCATCCTCGCGCTGGGTCAGTCGCCCGATCTTTCCATCATCCCGGAGGGCGCGGGAATCCGGGACAACGGAGCGCTTCTGGGCCTGACGGGGTCGCCTGTTTTCTGTGGAGGCGACCTGGCGGCCAACGAGGGAACCGTCTCGGCGGCCATCGGGAGCGGACGACGCGCGGCACTGCACATTCATCGTACCCTGACGGGAGAAGATCTGTTCCCGCCCCATCCGGAACCCGTCGCGGGACCGGAGGCCGTCAGGACCCATGTGTTTGCCCATGCGCCGAGTCATCGGAGTCAATCCATCGCCCCCGAAATGCGCCGTCGCACGTTTGCCGAAGTTCACACCGGTTTTTCCCCGACCGAAGATCGAGACCTGGCGGCCGAGGAGGCGTCGCGCTGCTTCAGTTGCGGCGTCTGCAACTCGTGCGATCGCTGCCGGCAATACTGTCCCGAGGGAATCCTCACGCGCGACGAAACCGGCTATCGATTCGACTATGACTATTGCAAGGGATGCGGCGTCTGCGCGGCGCAGTGCCCGCGCGGCGTGATCTACATGACGGAACTCTAGCGCGACAGGAGATGAACAGTGGGTAGATCGCTGGCAACTGGAAACTACGCGGCGGGTTGCACGCTGGCTCTTGCCGGCGAGGCCAATCGCACCGCCCGTGGCTGTTGCAGCGGGGCCTATCCCATCACGCCACAGACCGAGATCATCGAATACCTCCGGGCGTTTCAGTTCACGAAGGGTCGCGTCGTTCCCGTGGAATCCGAGCACAGCGCCATGGGCGTCTGCATCGGCGCGTCGCTGGGCGGCGCTCGCGCGTTCACGGCCAGTTCTTCAAACGGACTGGCGTACATGGTCGAAAACATCTTTGCCGCCGGCTATTACCGCCTTCCCATCGTGATGATCGCCGTCAATCGCACGCTCGGACCTCCCTGGAACATCTGGGTCGATCAGGGCGACAGCCTGATGTTCCGCGACGCCGCGTGGATTCAGTTCTACACCGATTCTCACCAGGACCTCGTGGACACGATCCTGTTGGCGTTCCGGGTGGCGGAGGACAAACGAATTCTCCTGCCGGTCGTCGTGGCCATGGACGGATTCGTCACCTCGCACACGCAAATGGTTGTCGAACTGCCCAAACAGGAGCAGGTCGATCGGTACCTTCCACCATGCGACGTGCCTCATCGACTTCGCCACGACCGCCCGGCCACGGTGGGCGGGCTGACCTGGCCGCGTGAAACGGCTCACCATCGCCGGGAAATCCAGAGTGCCATGGAGCGGGTCCACGGTGTGTTGAACGAAGCGATCGATGAGTTTGAGAATATCTTTGGTCGGCGTCCGGTGGCTTCGCTGGAGGCGGAGCTCACGGAGGACGCGGAAACCATATTGGTCGCCTGCAACACGATGGCTCGAACCTTGCGTCGAGCCGTGCACACGCGTCGGGAACGCGGCCAAAAAGTGGGAATGGTCCGAGCGAAGTTATTCCGTCCGTTCCCTCGTAGCGAATTCGTCGCGGCGACTCGATCGGCAAAGCGCATCGGCGTGCTCGATCGAAATCATTCGCCGGGATCGGGCGGCGTCTTCTGGCAGGAAATCGCGGCGACGCTCCAGGGGCGCCCGGACGTGATCTTGCAGGACTACGTGATTGG
Organism: uncultured Phycisphaera sp.; assembly: GCA_964486335.1. GTDB lineage: Bacteria > Planctomycetota > Phycisphaerae > UBA1845 > UBA1845 > CAZAMB01. Next base: position 120,017 of record CAZAMB010000002.1, read on the forward strand.
ACTCGGCGGCGGCGATGTCACGCCCGAGCGCATCGGTGACATCATCGACGATCTTGCCGCTCGCGACTCCGCCGCCCCGCCGATCTGGGAGGAAGCGCTGACATGACCGCGACCTGTGTTCAAAACGACGGCGCCTGCACCGATTCGGTGCTCCGACCGGGCAATACCAATTGCGCCGGCTGCGGGATGTCCATCGGATTTCAGCTTCTCGCCCAGGCACTCGAACACGAACCGCTTACCTTGGTGATTCCCGCCTGCTGCGGAATCGTCACCGCAGGGGCCTTTCCGACCAGCGCCTATGGTGTGCCCACCGCCGCCTCGACATTCGCCAGTTCGCCCGCCGTGGCGACCGGACTCGCCTCGGTTGCCGACTTCACCGGCGAGGATCATCCCGTAGTTTGCTGGGCGGGCGACGGCGGAACCTACGACATCGGACTGGCCACGCTCTCTGCCGCCGCCGAGCGAAACGAAAACCTGATCTACGTTTGCTACGACAACGAAATCTACGGCAACACCGGCGGGCAGCGCAGCAGCGCGACGCCCGAGGGCGTTTCCACCACCACCAGCCCGGGCGGAAAGACTGAACCCAAGAAGGACATCATGGCCATTATGGCCGCGCACCGCATCCCCTACGCCGCCACGCTTTCCGTCGCCCACCGCGAGGACTTTCTCCGAAAGATCAGGACGGCCCGGCACACCCGCGGATTTCGCTTTTTGCTCATGTTGTCACCATGCCCGACCGGGTGGAAGTCCGAACCCGACGAAAGCGTGGAGTTGATTCGCGTGGCCGTCGCCAGCGGCGTGTTTCCGCTTTATGAAGTGTTCGAAGGCTCGCGGTACCGGATCAACGCCCGACCCGATGGTACGGCGCTGGAGAATTACGCCGGGCATCAAAAACGCTACACGCGATCCGGACTCGATGTCGGAATGCTGGACGAGCAGGTCCAACGTCAATGGCGCTACCTCGACGCCATGGCACGGGCCTTTCCCGAGTAAGATGCCTTTGCCTCGAACGGAGTCTCGGCCACAGTCCACGCATTCTGGTCAGTCGTCATCGATCCGCCGCTGGGAACAACCCTTCAACTGTGTAAAGCCGACGCGCTCACGGTTTGGGCGACAGCGTTTGTCGCGAGCTTCTCATGCCGGCAATATCAGCGCGGACAACCCACCGCGTCGGAAGCCGCGGGCATCGGAATTCAACGTGTCAACCAATACAACAGGGTGGTTGCTCCGGCGAACACGCCGATGATGCCAAGTGAATCCCAGCCCAGCCGAAATACCGCGCGTTGACTGCGGTAGGTGAGTCCGATCATGGCGATCGCCGTCATCGTCATCGCCGCTACGGTCGGAACAATCTGAGTCGGCGAAACGTGTGCGAGCAGCGGACCCGGAAGAAAGAAAACATCATCGACAGCCAGGATGCCGATGTTGAACAGATTGCTTCCGAACAGGTTTCCCAACACCATCTCGAACGCGCCCATCCGCGCGGCGGCCAGCGTCACGACCACTTCCGGCAAGGATGTGGAGGCGGCCACGAAGAGGTTGCCGACGAATGTCTGTCCCAGCCCGGTCATCTTCGCGATCTGTTCGGCCAGATGCGGCAGCCAGGTCGCGGCGCCGACAATGAACAGTGCGTTGATGCAGAAAAGCCCGACCGCGCGACGCGTCGAAAGATGCACATATTGGCCGGTTGCCTGTACTTCCTCGGCGGTGATGCCGCGATTGCGCTCGTGGCGAAATATCAGATACATGCCCAGAAGGTAAAGTGCGATGAGGAGAAGGCTGGTCGCGCCGACCCAGCCCACCTGGGGCATTCGCGGACCGGCCAAAATGCTCATGGCAACCAAGCCAAGCAGAACGACGCCGAAGGTCGCACTGAGTACGTGGCCCGAATGGGCGTTGGCGGTCAGTGGCTTTGATCCGTACAAGGCATCCGCCAATGCCAGAATGAGAATATTAAACATGCAGCTTCCGAGCACGTCGCCGGCGGCGATATCCGGAAGATCGAAGATCGCCACGGAACTGATGCCGGTGACAAGTTCCGCCAGCGACGTCACCGAGGCCAGCAGCACCACGCCGACCCAGGTTCGGCCGAGTTGCGTTTTCTCCGCCAGGACGTCGCCCAGCCGGGCAAGGTTGGTACCCGTCACCAGGATGACCGCCACGCACACGCCAAACTCAAGCCATACAAACATGATTCACTCAGTCCTCGCGAATCCCCTGCTCCGCTCAAAAAACCTCTGGTGGAAGAACCGATAATCACACTATTGCGAGCTTCCGCGTTGCGGCTGGATCATAGAACAACGGTACCGAAACGGAGCTCGCAAGGTGACCTCCGCAACGACCATTGTCAACCAAAGGGCAGTGAAATCCGCTCGAACGAAACCGTAGTTGCGCGTCTGTTTCGTTGGTCGGTCGCGTGCTGCGGACTGACGCGATTTGCTACACTGCGATCGATCGCGCTACCGTTCACAAAGGCACGAAAAATGCTAGAATGCTTGGTGCCTCGAAGGTTTGGCAAGTTGCTTTTCGGACGCACGCGCCGAGAGAGGTGTTGCGATGGAACGATTTCGACGGCTTGGCATTTTTCTCAATGAAGAACCCGGAGACGAAGAGGCGATCGCCTTCGCCGGACAGTTTGCCCGGCTGGCGGATTGCGAATCCATTCTGTGCGTCCATGTTCGCGGCGTAGAGGATCGTTCACCGATTCCCATGCCGGACGAAACCGAGTTACGCCGCCAGGTGCTCGCCAAACTTCCGGAAACTGTCGCGGCGCGAACCCGCGTCGAGGCGCATGCCGGCACCGGCATTCGAGAAATTCTGCGAAGCGCCCTCGATGAATCGCTTGATCTGATCGTCGTCGGGCGCCGACTGCCGCATGATCAACGAGCCGCGGGCTCGGCGTTCACCCGCCTGGTACGCAAGTCGCCTTGCAGCGTCCTCGTGGTTCCGAACAATTCGGTTGCGCACTTCGGCCGGATTGAAGTTCTCATTGACGGGTCCGAGCACTCGCGCATGGCGCTGGAAACCGCATGCGCCGTCGCTCGCGCCTCCAACGAGAAAAACCCCCAGGTCATCGCGCACGCCGTCTATGAAATCAACTATGGCTACCGATACACCGGGCAGACGTTTCAGCAGGCCGCCAAACAGCGCGAAGACGTCTGGCGCCAGAGCATGACCTCATTCCTGGAAGGAATTGACACCGCCGGCGTTGCATTCGACGTCGTGTATTCCTGCTCACATTTTCTTTCCGCAGCTGCGTTCGATTTGGCGTCCGCTCGAAACCTCGACATGATCATGATGGGCAGCCGCGGAATGTCCAGGCTGACTGCCGCGCTCGTCGGCAACACGACGGAGATCGTTGTACACAGTTCTCCAATTCCGCTGTTCGTCGTGAAGAAAAAGGGAGAAACCGCCGGCATCCTCGACGTGCTCCTTGCCACGTAGGGGTCGCCACGGCGCGTTCAACGTCGCGCGGGATCATCCGGGAGATTGTCTAGAACCGCTGCCGCGTCGCCTGCCCCACCTTCTGCAGGGCTTCCGCGTACGCGGCAATGCGCGGCGGAATCCGACCTTCCACGCACCGACGGTGAACCGACTGCCACGCGCGCTGCATCCGCGCCTCGAGTTCCTGATTCACCTTGTCTACGCTCCAATGGAATTGTTGCAGATTCTGCACCCACTCAAAGTACGACACCGTCACGCCGCCCGCATTGGCGAGAATATCCGGAATCACTGTCACGTTCCGACTTCGCAACGCTTCATCCGCTTTCGGCGTGATCGGCGAATTGGCCGCCTCGATGATCAACTTCGCCTTCACATTCGCTACGTTCTTTTCCGTGATCGCGCCGCCCAGCGCCGCGGGAATCAGTACGTCCACGTCGAGGATCAACAGCTCCTCGTTGTCGATCGCCTTTGCTCCGGCGAATCCGGCCACGCTGCCCGTGCTCCGAACGTGCTCGACCACGCGGGCGATATCCAGACCCGCTTCAGCAAAGATGCCGCCGTTCACGTCCGACACAGCGACGATCTTCGCGCCCCGCTCGGCCAAGAGCCGCGCCGTCCACGAGCCGACGTTGCCGAACCCCTGAATCGCCACGCGGGCCTTCTTCAAATCGATGCCGTACGCCTTGCACGCCTCCGCCGTGATGATCGTCACGCCCCGACCCGTCGCCTCTTCCCGACCGAGCGATCCCCCTAGGTCCACCGGCTTGCCCGTGACGATCGCGGGCGTGTATCCGTGCTTCTTGCCATATTCGTCCATGATCCACGCCATCACCTGCGCGTTCGTTCCCACGTCCGGCGCGGGGATGTCGCGGTACACGCCCAGCGACATGTCGATCTTCTGCGTGAATCCGCGCGTCAGCCCCTGCAGTTCGCCGCGGCTCATCCTCGTCGGATCACACGTCACCCCGCCCTTGGCCCCGCCGAACGGAACGTCCACTAGCGCTGTCTTCCACGTCATCAGCGCCGCCAGTGAACGAACTTCGTTGAGGTCGACGTGGTGGTGATAGCGAATGCCGCCCTTGTACGGACCGCGCACCCCGTTGTGCTGCACGCGGTATCCGTGGAACATCTCCAGCCGGCCATCGTCGCGGCGCAACGGAACCTGCACGATCATCTCGCGGTACGGCGTACGAAGCAGAAGCTGAATCTCCGGTTCAAGCTTCATGTGGTCGGCCGCGATCTGAAACTGTTCGTCGGTGATGCGGTTGAAATCGACGTGCGCGCTCTTCTCGGTCGCTTGCGGCGCGCGGATCGATGGTTTAACGGTGTTTGCGGCGGCGGTGCTGGGCATCGGAAAAGTAACCTCTCTCTCGGCGAATGGCGTCGGCTCACCACACCCATCGACACGCCTTGCCCGGCAATCAAGCCCGATCAGAGCGTGCGATAATACCGATCACGCGGTGATTCGCGCTCGACTATTCTTGGTCGTATTCTTGCGATGCGGGAATCGATCAAGATCCGACGACTGTGCCGTCGTCCGTCGTCCCGATCGCGGCCGGTGGGATCGGTGTTCCGCATTCCGGACAAACGCCGGATAGGTTTCCGGTCAAGTTGTATCCGCATGAAGTACAATGATCGGGGTCGAAGGCGACGCGTGATCGACCGACGGTTGCGAGAATCCACCTCGTTGCTGCATAGGGAAATCCAAAAATAATCGCGAGCCACGCAGCCAGCCAAAAATCGCCCGGCAGAAGGGTTACGCCTGTTTGCATCTTGACCGCGGTCAGCAGGGAAAACGTGCCGAATAACGCCAGTAGAAACAACACAAGGTAAACGAATGCGCCGACGAAAACCTTGATCGAAATCACCACGATGCTTCGCAACATCGCCGTGCTCCATGCCTCCAATCACTGCTAAGGAGTCTGAAAACAGTCCATTCAAAGTCTTCACGGACCATCGACTGTCGCGCGCCGAAGACAATTCGCTGGGAAAGATGAAGGGCTACATTGCAGACTTGCATCGAACGTCCCCGGCAGGATTCGAACCTGCAACCTTCGGCTCCGGAAACCGACGCGCTGTCCAATTGTGCCACGGGGACTCGTGCCCTCGAAACTATAGTCGCGTACTCGAAAAGGTCAACGACGGAGGCTACGGTGTCGGGTCCGTGGCACGTTCGGCGGCCGGCGCGCATTGCCCATCCGAACCCCAAGCGCTAGCGCGGGGCGGGCGCACTGCATCGACAGGGGTGTTGCCAACTGTCGCCCGTGACGCGATTGCCGCGCCACGGACCGCCCGTCGTTTGCGCTCCGGGTTCGCAATGTTCTTCGCCGAAACGGCCACGCACCCTACGACGTCGCCATCGGATCGACGGCGCCCGATCGATCAGCCTCGCGAAGCGCTACGACTTCCGGTGTCATGCGCGTTTCAGTCAGCAGCCGAGCCGTCGACACACTCCCGCGATAGCTCCTGCGCCCGACGTGAAAGCGAATGAGGTTGGCGATCAGAACGGTCACGAACATCTGCGCGAGCGCCGCGACGATCAGCCCGGCCAGCACGACCCGCGACCAATGCAAATCAACATACCCCGCCGTCAGTCGAGTCCACAATCCTCGCCCCACCAGCCAGAACAGGACGGGCGCGCTTGCGCACAGCACAACCATCGACGATCGAATCGTATACACTCGTTCAACCATCGCCCACAGAAACGTGCGCGGCGAAGTCCGTTCTTCCCAGAATCGCTGCAACAACCCGCAAACCACCCCCGACGAAAGCAGCGTCGCTCCGATCGTGCCCATTAGCGAGCAGAACAGCAATCGGTAGATCATGTCTTCCTGAAGATGCCCGGCCCGAAGCCACGACTCCACCGGATAGACGCCCAGCAGGGTCATCAACCCAAGGCAGCAAACGCTCGCCAGCATGAAAAACTTCGCCGGCCGCCACATCATCGACATGTGCAGAATCGTCTGAAAAAACCGAACACCATCGCGAACCACGTGCAGCTTCGACTCGCCGATCCGCTCCTCGTAGGCCATCGGTCGCTCGACGATCGTGAGCCGTTCATCCATCAACACTCGAGCACTCATCGCCGGTGTGAAGTGCAACCCGTCGGGCAATGGATAAAGGTGCGGCAGCGTCGCCCTCCGAATCACTCGCATGCCGCTGGCCGTATCGGAAACCACCCGATTGCTCAGGACCGAAAGCACCAGCGCATAAATCCGATTGCCCAGCCGGCGAATCTTCGGCATGCGGCTTTGCGGACCCATCCGCGTGCCGATGGCGACGTCCGCCCGCTCGGCCATCAGAGCTTCGCACAAGTCGGCGAAAAATCGCGGATCACAAGTCCCGTCGGCGTCGAGAAACCCGACAAGCTCTCCGGTTGCTTCCGAGAATCCTCTCTTGATCGCCGCGCCGTATCCGCGGTTGTGTTCAAACACAATGACCCGAACCGCGTCGTATCCCGATGCGATCTCGGCCGTCCGATCCGTCGAGCCGTCGCTCACCACGATGATCTCGACCTCGCGAACCGGAGAATGTGCGGCGATTTCGCGCCGCGCGGCCAACGTCCGCTCAATGATCGAACCGATCGCCGCTTCTTCATTCAATGCCGGGATGACGATGGTCAATTTCATGGCACGTTCCTATAACCATGTCGGAATCCCGCTCAGGCCGGTTGAATCGCACGTTTCACGAAGCCGATACACGGTATTTCAGCCTTAACTCTTGCCTCCATTCAGTCGATGGACCGATAACCTCCGCTTGGCTCGCGCCGTCAAAGGGTGATCCTCCCGGCGCTGCTCCGAAGCGCGCGCAGCGGATGTTATTCAGGGTAGACAGGGAGAGTCGCATTTCGGTTCACTCTCCGACGTTGGCTTGGAGTTTCGTGAACGTGATCTGTCGCGGTGGAATCGTGGTCGGCGGATGGGGCGACATGGCCCCCGATACTCCTGCTGCGCCCGCCGACCAACCTCACCCCATCGAAGGACTGTTCGCCGTCCGACCCCGAATCCGTTGGGGCGCTCTATTTATCAGTGCCACAATGTTGGCACTAATTTTGTCGCTGCTCCCCGGGCGAACGACCATCGCTCCGCTCGTAGAGTCCGACTATTGTTACCTGCTCACCGCGTCCGAGCGTTTCGCCGCCGGTCACGGTCTGACCGCCACGCAACCCGTCGCGCCGTTTGTGTCGTGGCAATGGCGTTATGATTGGGGGTTTCTGACGCAGTGGCCCGCCGGTTATCCGCTGCTCATCGCATTTGTTCGCCGCCTCTTCGGCGGTTCCACGCTTGACGCCTGTCGCTGGGTCGGCGTCGCGTCTTGCGCTCTGGCGTTGACCGGCTGGTTCGCGTGGCTTCGTCGCAGCGTCCCGCGCGGCCTCACGGGAGTTCTCTTGGCCGCCGTCGGAGCGGCCTGCGCCGTCACCGTCGGATCGCTGACCAACCCCTCCACCGACGCGATCCTGATCGCCGCGATTCCGTATGTCTTATTGTGCGCTTCTCAGCACCGAGAATCAACGGAACTGGCCTCAAAAACCATCTCAAAAACCGGGGCGAGCCGCGAACTTCAGTTCGCGCGGACTTCCGGAAGGCGATCATGGGAAATGCTCTTGGCGCGGTTCGATTCCTTTCTCACGACTGAGGTTTGGGCGATTGCGGCCGGATTGATCGCGGGTGCCATGTTCTGGTTCCGCTACGCGAGCGCATTCGTGCCGTTGGCGATCGGCTTGTTTTACGCTCTGGAATGGCTGCGCCGATCGCCGGGCGGATTTCGCGGACTGGTCGCGTTTCTCGGTGCGGCCGCCGTACCGATCGCAGCTCTTTTGATCGTCAATCGCGTTCTCGGCATTTCCTCATCCGCCGCGGAACAACTCAATTTGGGCTCGCGCGTCGGCTTTGATTTTTCGTGGGCGAAGCTCTGGCAGGCGTGGTGGATGTTCACCGATCTGGGCTGGTACGATCATCGCCCCACTGTTCATCAGTTGCTTGCCGCATGGCCCATCGCGATTGTCACTGGCGCGATTATCAGCAATTCATTTCGCCAAGGTCTGCGATCACTTTGGGTAAGTTCTGCCGTTCGGTTGGGTGCATCTCTAGTCGTAACCCTGCTCGGAATGCTCGTCACGGCCACGGCGGTGTTCGGCGCGAAGTTCGACTACGTCGGATTGGATCGCTATTACCTCCCCATCAAGCCGCTGTACGTTCTGCTCCTACTCTCGCCGCTGATGTTGATTCCGCGTCGAGCCGTGCGCGCCGCAATGTGCGTGGTGCTCTTGCTGGCCGGATCATGGATCGTGCAACAGGATTGGATCAGGACGTATCGGCGCTGGATGTCGGCAGACCGTTCCGTCACGCCGTCGGGGGCATGGTCGCGGTGTTTGGAACCCGGTGCGTCGCAACTCTACGAATGGCTTCGAAAGCAAGACAAGCCGGAGTTGATTCTCGCTAGTAACTTCCACGAATACGTCGCACTTGAAACCGGCATTCCGGCCATCCCCATTCCGCCCGACAGCGCGGCGCTGACGAATTGGGTTTCCCGCATCTCTATTGCACGAAACGTCACGAATCCGCGCGTATTGTTCGTTCTCGACATTGACAATAAATGGCGAAGCCATTGGATTGCGCCGCCGGATGAGATCATCGCGGCATTCGACCTTCAACCTGTCCACGAAGCGCCCGTTAATATCCAACTATATCTTTTCGAACGGAAAGTCAGCAGTTCGGCGCAAGAGGTTGATTCAGCGGCACGCGATTTCGTGGAAACGGATCGCTCCGTCGGATGTGTCAATGGTCGCGACGGTTTTTCGCGCAGCGCGGTGGAGCGCTCCCGGATTGATGACGCGCAAATGCCCGATCTTCTCGTTGCGGGCGACGTGGGTGTGGCCGTGGAGAACGTAATCGACCTCGAGCCTTCGCAACGAATCGAATTCCCGTTCATGCCCGTGAAAAACGGCGAATCTCGCTCCGTCGAGTTCGAGTCGAAGCGGAACGCTCGCGGGCGGCGGCAGACCGACCGAATGCAGGTACGCCACAAGTCCGTTGTCGGCGAAATCGGTATTGCCCCAGACGAATGAAAAAGGCCGACCGACAAACAAATCGAAGACGTCTGTTCCACCGACATCTCCGCAGTGAATGATGTGTTCCGCACCAAGTCGATCGAACACGGCCAGAGCCAAACTCACCGCGTTAGCCCGGTCGTGACTATCCGACATGATGCCGATCAGCATGGCATTGCTCGCGTGATCACACGATGAAGCCTGTTTTGAAACCGAAATACGACACCCGGCGGCGAAGTCAAGTGCGTGGCGTTCGCTGAGTGTTGCCGGGTCGCGCGGGCAGTAGCCCGCGGCTCGCACCGATATGCCTCAGATTTCATCGCCTCACTGCGTCGGCGGAGGGTACCCCCAGAACAGTTGAGGATGGTCCCAGCGAATCTTGCCCCGGCGCAAATCCTTGTTCGCCACCAGATCATCCGTGGTGCAGTTGCCGACGCCGCCATTGACGTAAAGAAAATTGGCGTAATCGCCGTGAAACTTTCCGTAGAGTTTTCCAGAAAAGTTTCTGGCGTAGCTGGTGGCCACATCGCGAGGCGAGCCGCGCGGTAAATTGGGCGCAATATCAAACAGGAACACGGTAAACGGCTTCTTTTTGAATAGTTTTGCGGGCTGAGGTCGTGCTTTGGGTGGGTCGGGAAACCCCGGCGTGTCGGCCGATCCGTTGGTGGACGCCGACCCCATGCCATCGAGCACCTGGTTCATTCCATAGTGAAACTGATTCATGCCGGAGTCGCTCTTGTAAGAGTCGGTGAGTTGTTTCGACGGGCAAATCCACACGTGAATGTTGGGAAACTCCTTGATCGACACATTGGCGCCCTCGATGTCCTTATAGGCGGGAGCGCCGATGTAGGGAGGCAGGACATTGAACCAGCGACCGGGCAGCGAAAGGGCACCGCTCACGCCGGTACCGCCGAAAGTTCCTTCCATTGGCAGATAGTCGTTATGTTCGTCTCGATAACACTGAAGGGCGATTCCCCATTGGCGGAGGTTGTTCTGACAAAAAACGCGACGGGCCCGCTCTTTTGCGGAACTCAGCCCGGGAACGAGCAAAGCCGTCAGGAGCACCAAAACGGACATGACGACCAGCACTTCAACCATGGATACGGCGCGATGGCCGCCAGTTTCGTTTTCGCTCGAAATCGACATGTGCGAATTCCCATTCGACTGTACGAATTCATTGTAGCGGCGAATGAATCAAGCCTCCAGTGGATTGGGTTTCTCCGTTGAATGCCGAAATGAGCATAGATGTATCCACAATTCAACTCTGGCGAGAGAACTCCGGCAGGGGATGAATGTGACTCTGACGGGCCGGCACATTCGCTCAGTTGGACAATACGCGAACCGATCGGCACGTCATGTCGAACAAGCGATACACGACTTCATCGACCGGCGCGCCGACAGCACGAATCGAGACGGCGAAAGCCCAACCGTCGTTCAACAAGGTCGCGCGGACGATCATGGCCGCCGACGGACTGTGGATTTCCAAGGCTTCTTTCCCGCCCAATCGGGAATCGATCCGAGTTCGCGGAGGGCCCAGCAATCGGTTGACCCACGATTCGGCGGTATCGAGCACCTCCCGGCAAACCTGCAACGTCGTGGCGCCCTCAGGCACGCGGAGTCGCCAAAACACGAGTTCCAGGGACGTGCCATTCGGAGATGGGTAAAGGAACCGGTACGTTGAGGCAAAGTGCTCAGGAGGAGAATCGGCGGGCACAAACGCGGGAGGTGAACGGAACGACACGTTCCAACCCACGGGTTCGATCCGATCACTCCAGGTACCGGACTTCAGCCCCCTTGCGGACATGGAAACGGCCAGCGTGGTCGCCACGCCCAGCAGCGCCGCAGCCATCAGCCAGGTTCGAATCGGCGACGCCGGTTTCACTGCGGAATAGGCGTCCACGGACATCGTCCTGATGATATGTTTTGCAACAAGCGCGGACAACCGTTGACGCTTTCGTCGGCAGGCCCTAGATTCAGTCGGTTCGATTAAGTGCAAGGAAAGCGCGACCGCAGCGGCTGAAAGGACTGAGATTGGCCTGTGGATTCTGGTGAGTGAATCGTCAGGCAGGGCGGGGTTGTAGTTTTCATCGAGATTGAGTGCACTAAACAGCTTGTGAAAATCGGAGATTATCGGTGCAGATTTCGGTAACAGGGCGTCGCGTAGAGGTTACGGACGAGATTCGCGGTTACGTCCACGAGAAGGCCGATAAGCTGGCCAAGTTTTACGATCGAATCCACGAAATCGAAGTGGTACTGGACCTCGAATCGGGCGAGTTGACGGCCGAAATGATCGTGCGGGCGGACCGCAAGCGGACGTTTGTGGCCAGCGAATCGGGCCCCGAATTTTCGGTACTGATCGATCACATCGCTGAGAAACTCGAGCGTCAATTGAAGAAACTGAAGGAAAAACGTCGGAGCCACAAGGGCGGCGTCGCGGCTGACGGTAGTTCGGCGGACGAGCGGGCCTGAGTTTCGTCAGGTTTGCAGACGGGGTCCGGTTTCCGCGACATGGTTACCGTGATTGTCGCGGTTGCGCGAGTTCGCGGCGATGAATCAGAGGTCGATTCGGGTGAGCGGTAGAAAGTCATGAAGCTGAGCGAGTTGATTCACGAGGCGTCGATTGTCCCGGAATTGCAGGCGACGGACCGCAACGGGGTGATTCGTGAGTTGGTGGAATCGCTGGCGAAGCATGGGGCGATTCCGGCGGAGCATCAGGAAACCGTGGCCCGTGCGGCGATCGCGCGCGAAAATCAGGGGAGCACCGGTTTCGGCAAGGGCGTCGCGGTTCCGCACGTCAAGCACGAGTGCCTGAAGAAAATGACGGCGACGATCGGGCGATCGAGCCACGGAGTGGATTTCGCGGCGCTGGACCGCGCGCCGGTCTATTCCATCGTGATGCTATTGAGTCCGGCCAGCGCGCCGGAAGATCATCTTGCCGCGATGGAGCGAATATTCCGTTATCTTCAGCGAGAGAACTTTCGGCGGTTTCTTCGGCAGTCGGATTCGCGCGAGGGGATCATTGAGTTGCTTCGCGAGGCGGATGAATCGCAAAACGAGTAGCGTACGAATCTGCCTCCCATGCGGCGGCCCGAGAACGACGGACGATGGCGGCAGGCGATGAATCCCGTAGTCCGCGAAGTCGAAGTCACGAACAAGCAGGGAATGCACGCTCGTCCCGTGATGCGGTTCGTGGACACGGCGTCGAAATATCGATCGCGAATCATCGTCGCCAACGTGTCGCGACGGGGCGAACGACTCGACGGGAAGAGCGCGATGCAGCTCATGCTGCTCGAAGCAACGCAGGGTTGTATTTTGCGCATTGAGGCTGTCGGCGAGGATGCTCAGGAAGCGGCGAATGCGCTGGCCGAGCTCGTCGAGGCCGGTTGCCCCAATCCCCCCGCTTCTCCGCCCGTGTAGCCAGACGATGAATCAGCGGCGTTTCCAACCGGCGGAGCGAACTTGAGACGATGGATATCCTTCGAGGGATTTCGGTAGCGCCGGGAGTCGCGATCGCGGAAGCGGTCGTCCTTGATGCCGAGGAATACCGGATTCCCTACCGGACCGTCGACGCACGTCAGATCGACGAGGAGCTGGCCCGGCTGGACGCGGCGGTGCATGCCTCCATCGATGAGCTGAAGAAACAATCGCAATGGGTCCACTCGAGCCTCGGTCGGGACGCGGCCAATGTTTTTGAGTGGCACGTCGGTGTGCTTCGCGACGAACGGCTTCGGCAGTCCATCGAGAATCAGATTCGCGAGAAGCGCGCCGCGGCGGCCTATGCGGCGAGCACGGTGATGCGGAATTATCAAAAGCGGTTCTCCCAAATGCAGGACCCGCTGCTCGTGGAGCGGATCCGTGACGTTCAGGATATCGAGCGACGATTGCTGCGGAACATCCTTGGGGAAAACCGCGAGGACCTTGCCCACCTGACCAAGCCGGTGATTCTCGTGGCCCATGATCTGACGCCGACCCAATCGGCGACCCTCGCCCAAACGAAAGTCATCGGAGTCGCGCTGGACGTGGGAGCGGCCACGTCACACACGGCGATCCTGCTGCGCTCCTGGGGCCGGCCGGCGGTGATCGGGCTCAACGATATCTCCACGCGCGTTAGCGGCGGCGACACACTTGTCATTGATGGAACGAATCAACTGGTCATCGCCAACCCGAGTCAGGCCACGGTGGCTGAGTATCGTGTGCGCGAAGCGGCCTTCATCCGCCTGACGGATGAGTTGGATGAGATGCGTACGTTGCCGGCGGTCACGCGCGACGGATGCCGCATCAGCCTTTGCGCGAACATCGAGTTTCCGAATGAAGCGGCGATCGGAGTCGCCAAGGGAGCCGACGGCGTCGGGTTGTACCGCACGGAGTTTCTGTTTCTTCGAGCCGACGGAACGCCGAACGAAGAAGAGCAATATCAAGCCTACGCCGAAGCGATTCGGGGGGCCGCGGGCAAGCCGGTGGTCATTCGAACGTTTGATCTGGGCGCGGATAAGTACACCCAGTCCAAAAGCTACGAGCAGGAGCGGAACCCCATGCTCGGACTGCGCTCGATACGCTACAGTTTGCAGCACCTGGACATGTTCAAGGTGCAATTGCGGGCGATCCTCCGGGCGGCAGTACTGGGTGACGTGCGGTTGATGTTTCCGTTGATCAACAGTCTGATGGAGTTTCGGCAGGCCAAAATGACGGTTCACGACGCCATGGAGGACCTGGAGGAGGCCGGGCTGCCATGCGGACGCGATATCGCGGTCGGAATGATGCTGGAAACGCCGGCCGCGGCGATCCAGGTGGGCGAGTTTTGCCGCGAAGTGGACTTTATCAGCATTGGGACGAACGATCTGGTGCAGTATCTGCTGGCGGTGGACCGAGGGAATGAGCGTGTTTCGCCCTATTATACGCCGTCCCACCCGGCGGTGCTTCGGGCCCTGCGAGACGTTGCCAGGGCGTGTACACAAGGGGAAATTGAGTGTAGTCTATGCGGAGAGATGGCGGGACAGCCGATCTATACGCTGTTCCTGATCGGGTTGGGACTGACGACGCTTTCGATGGCGCCGGCGAACATACCCGAAGTGAAGAAGCTGATTCGTCTGGTGACGCTGACGCAGGCCAAGCGCGTGGCGCGCCGGGCATTGACATTCGACACAGACCGGCAGGTAACGAATTACCTGCGGGACGAGACAAGAAAAATGCTGCCCGAGGATCCGATCTAGTCGGACGACTTCGGGGATTCTCGTGGCGGCCAGGGGTTTGAGCGAACGGTAGTCCCGGTTCATCGGACGGTGGGCACGGGACCGACATGGAAGGCTCCAGGGAACACGGGAAATCACCGCCCAGCGAGAAGTATCGATGGAAGTTCGTCTTCGCGATCGGCGGAGACCTTCGATTCATTTCGCATCATGATACGCTCCGGATGTTTCGGCGCGCGGCGGCACGGGCGGACCTGCCGGTCCGCTACTCGGAAGGGTACAATCCCCATCCGCGAATCACGATCCCCCTTCCCCGTCCGGTGGGCATCGCATCGCGAGCCGATGTGCTCGTGGTGGAAACCGATCGGGCGGTGGATCCGCAGGACGCCCTCCAGCGGCTTGACGCACACACCCCAGAGGGCGTTTCCATGATCTCATCGCGCCGGGTGGAGCAGGGCGAGCGATTCGAGGCGGAGCTTGTGCGGTATCGGCTCGAACTGCCGGCGATGCGCAATGCGGAACTCTTGTCGCGGGTGCGCGACATTCTGGATTCTGAAGTCGTCCACATTCAAAGGGTGGTCCCCAAGACCAGCGTGATTCGAGAGATCGATGTACGGCCTTTCCTGATCGAGCTGATCGCCGGTGAGCAATGCATTGAGTTTTTGCTCCGCGTGATCGCGGGTCAATCGGCCAAGCCGTCGGAAGTGGCCTCGCTCTTTGGATGCGATATGGCAACCATTAATCATCAGATTGAGCGCCTGGAGGTGCAATGGCGACAGAAGTCATCGGAACAACAACGGAATTGATCGAGAACATGAGCAAGGAATCGGACGCAGGAAAAAAGACCAAAGCAAGCCCACGAAGGAAGACGCGACGAAAGGCGACGACATCGAGCGGCGGCGGAACCACAGCCAAGGCTCAGCAGATCGATGTCGCCCAAACGCCAACCAACGGCGCTGTCGCCATCAAGACGGAAGCCAAAGGAACAACGAAGGCACGCCGCGCTCGATCCACGTCTCGGCGTGGAAAATCAACCAAAGCCAAGAAGGCTGAATCGGCACCGGTTGAAGCCGAACCGATCCTGTCGGAACGGCCCGCGCCCCAACGCGAGGCTGAAGTAAAGGCCGCCGTCGTCGAAGAGCCTGCTTTGGAGTCGAGAGAACCGGATCGAACCGCTCCGTCCATTCCTGAGGTCGTAGCGGAGCCCACGGGAACGGCGGTCGTAGATGCATCGAGCGCGGCCACGGAGTCTCGCCGTCGTCGATCGCGTCGAGGCCGACGTCGAGGTCGGCGCGGACGCGGTGGAGAATCGACGGAGGCGACGGCTGCCACGACCGCGGAATCACCGGCCGTCAAAGCGCCTTCTGAGCAAGTGTCGATCATGGCGGAGCCGGATGAAGCCGTCGACGACGATCTCGCGCCGCTCGATTTTGATCACGAGGGGGGCGTCGAGCTTGAAGGCGCGGCGGATGAGGAATCGATCGATGACAGCGAATCGCCCGAGGTCGAGTCGGGCACGCGGCAGATGGTGATCAACGTTTCGGCGGGTACGGAATGTCGCATCGCGATTCTGCACGAAGGGCGGCTGGAGGAGTTTTTCATCGAGCGGGAGTCGACGCAATCCCACGTGGGCAACATTTACAAGGGTCGCGTCACGAACGTGGAGCCGAGCATTCAGGCCGCGTTCGTCGATTTCGGACTTGAGAAGAACGGGTTTCTGCACATTTCAGATGTTCAGCCGCAGTATTTTCCGAATCACACAGGCGAACCCGAGGACGTGGGGCGCAAGATTCCCCGTCACCATCGACCGCCGATTCAAAAATGTTTTCGACGGGGGCAGGAAGTCATCGTACAGATTACCAAAGAAGGCGTGGGCACGAAGGGGCCGACGCTGACATCGTATCTGTCCATTCCGGGACGGTTCCTTGTGATGATGCCGGGCATGAGCCGACACGGTGTATCGCGCAAGATCGAGGACGATTCGCTGCGCCGGGAAATGCGCGATCTCCTGGCCCAACTCTCACTGCCGAAAGATATGGGATTCATCCTGCGGACGGCGGGGCTGGGTCGCGGGAAGCGCGAGCTGCAACGCGACCTGAATTACCTGATGCGGCTCTGGAAGACGGTGGTTGAGCGGATTCGAAGGCTGCCGGCTCCGGCGGAGCTGTATCGTGAATCGGACCTCGTGACGCGAACGATTCGAGACGTGTATGCGGCGGACTTCGAGAGGATCATCGTCGACGACGCGGGCGTGGGGAAAAAAGTGAAGGAGTTCCTTCAGATTGCCATGCCGCGAACGAAGACCAGCGTGGAAACCTATGTCGATCGCGAGCCGCTTTTTCACCGGTTCGGCATCGAGGCGGAACTGGAGCGCATCAACATGCGGCACGTCCCGCTGCCGTCGGGCGGGTCCCTGGTGATCGATTCGACGGAGGCCATGGTGGCCATCGACGTGAACAGTGGTCGATTCCGCAGTCCGTCGGACGCGGAGGAGACGGCCGTTCGCATCAACGTGGAGGCGGCGGAAGAGATCGCGCGGCAACTGCGACTACGTGACCTCGGCGGGTTGATCGTGTGCGATTTCATCGACATGCGTCACGATCGCAACAAGCGTCGGGTGGAACAGGCGTTGCGCGACGCGCTCAAGAAACACAAGGAGCGGGCGAGAATCCTGCGAATGAGCGCCTTTGGACTGATCGAAATGACGCGCCAACGGCAGGGTCCGTCGGTTCGGAGGAACTTATACACGGACTGCGCGCATTGCCGGGGCAGCGGACAGGTAAAGCAATCCGAATCGGTGATGTTGGACGCGATGCGGTTGATCCAACTGGCGGCGCATCATGAACAGGTGCAACGGATCGTCGTCAACCTTTCGAGCAATGTCGCGTTTCGCCTGCTGAATCAGAAACGGAGCGTCGTATCCCAGATTGAGTCGGAAACCGGAAAGTCCATCGTGATTCAGGGTGATCCGGCCTACACCAGCGACCAGATCGACGTCGCGTGCGAGGATTTGAGAGGTCGACCGGTCAGCCTCACCGCCGCAACGGGCCCGGTGATTCAGGTCCCGCGACGAAACGGCCGGTAACGACTCCGCGCGACGGCGCGGTTCAGTGGGAGCGGAGCAACCGATCAAGCCGTAGAAACCCGATGGGTTCGTCGGTACGACCGTCAGCGGCGAGGTCAGCCAGGGCCTTGCCGACGACACTGGCGAACTTGTACCCGTGGCCGCTGAAGCCGCAGGGAATCAGGACATTGCTGTAGAGTGGATGCCGATCGATGATGAAATGTTCGTCGGGCGTCATGGTGTACGGACAAACAGAATACCGAACGAGGTTTTCCGTGGCAAAGGGAAGCCGATTTCTGATGAATTGAAGCATGGGCCGTTGATCGTCCGAGTTCAGGGAGCGGTCGAGTTCATCGATGGACGGCACGTCAATCCCGCCGGAGTGTTCAACCACTTTGACCGTCGCGCCGTCGAGCGTCGGAAAGGCGAATTGAAACCCGGCCTCCGTGTCGAATCCGGCGATGGGACACCCGCTAGCGTCGGCATACACTCCCTCGCGAGCTTCATACCAGAGCACGACCTTTCTCCGGATGTTCAGCGGCAGTCCAAGCGCGTGCAGCAGTTGGCCGGTCCACGCTCCGCCGCAGAAAAGAAGTTTTGAGGCGTGGTATCGTTCGTGGTTCGTCTGAACCCAGACGGAGTCGCGTTCGTGGCCCCACGCGATTGCCGGCTCGTTATAACGGACGGTTGCGCCATCCGCCTGCGCCAAACCGACGAAAGCACGAATACATTCCTCGACCCGCAGATACCCGGCCTCGGGTTCATACAGCGCGGTCATGTCGCCGGCCGGCGTGAAGCCCGGGAACTGGCGTGCACATTCGTCGATGGAGAGTTCGCTGATGGAAAAGTTCGCGGTCCGCGCCACTCGACGGACCCCAGAGATGATCGGCCGATCCTCGCGTCCGGCGAGCAGAAACCCTGTTCGAACAAACAATGTCGCCTTCGCCAGCCATTCGACCTCGGCCCAGAGGTCAAAGGCGCGGGCGGCCAGCGGAACGTATCCGGGGTGTTCGTAATGGACCCTGCGGATCAACCGCGACTCCCCGTGCGAGCTGCCGCGATCGTGGGCGAGGCCGAACTGTTCGAGACCGAGAACCTTGAGGCCTCGCCGCGCAAGGTGCCATAGAGCGGCACTTCCCATACCGCCGATTCCGATGACGATGGCATCCAAGCCGTTCAAATGACATCCTGATCGCTGTGGGTCTTTTCGTCGGGGCGAGCCAGACGAACGATGGTCGGCGCTTCAAAGGCGATGTAATCGGCGTAGGTCATTTGGATGGAATCGCCGTGACTTCCGGCATTGAAGTTGATTCGTTCGTTGTCGGCGAGCCGCACGTCGCAATAGGTCGGCAAGCCGAACAGTGAACCAAAGGGCGGAATGGAGCCGGGCGTCAGTTGGGTCAGGTCGAGCACCTCCTCCTTGGTCGCAAACCGGAGTTTCTTGACTGAACGCACGCCGCGCATGGCAGGGCTGTCGAGCACCAAATCGGCGGGCAGCACGGCCATGACGAAGTCATCGCCGCACTTGACGATCAGCGCCTTGGCGCCGCTGTGGAGAGTCGCGCCCCGGACGGCGGCGGCTTCGGCGCTGGTGTACACGGGCGCGTGTTGAGTTTGCTGAAACGTGATCCCCCTGGCGCGGAGCGCGGACGACAGGCGCGTTAGCACGTCGGGCATTTCTTAGGCCTCGAACAATGACTGCTGATCGGGGCTGTCCTGTGCGGCGCGCTCGCGGACGTCGCTGATCTCGTCGACGAATTGATCCACCGTCGCGAACTTGCGGTGGACGCTCATGAAGCGGACATAGGCGACGGGATTGAGGCGGCGCAGATGACGACCGACGTAAGCGCCGATCTCCTCGGTGGTGACTTCGCGATCGTGCCCGTTGAAGATTTCCGACTCGACCCTGTCGACCATGGCATGCACCAGGTCCGGCGTGACGCTGAGCTTCGCGCAAGCCCGGAGCACGCCGTTGACGACATTGTCCCTGTTGTAGGGTTCGCGCTGACCGCCCGCCTTGACGACGGTCAGACGAAGTTCCTCTTCAACGCGTTCCTTGGTCGTGAATCGTCGATTGCACTGCTGACAGACCCTTCGTCGTCGAATTGCCAGTCCGCCTTCGGTCAATCGCGAGTCGATCACCTTGTTTTCAGTGTGTTTGCAACTTGGACACAACATGGCGATGGTCCCAGCCGGAAAGCGAAAGACTCCGAATCGCGGCGCGGAGGACCAAGACTTGACGCTCGAATTCGCTTGGTCGTTCCTCCCAACCCTGTCCGCGCTGAGCGTAGCACCACTAGATATTGGGTGTCAAATGGCGTAATCTGGCATCCTTTGTGAGGATTAAACTTCACGAAAGTAGCGAGAACGCGTGAACGATCGGATCGACTGAAATCACCCAAGGAAGGAAATCAGGCCCTATGACCATCGAGAATCCAGCAGCCACGCTCAAGGACCTTTCCGCCCGGATTATTGCGATCCGGGACTCTCTTTGACTTTCCGACCAAGCTTGCCACGCTCGCCGAAGTCGAACAGCAGATGGCCGCGCCGAACTTCTGGGACAACCAGGAATCGGCCAAGGTGGTCATTGCGCGGTTGAAGTCGTTGAAGGCGATCGTCGATCCGGTGCAGAAGATTCTTCGGGAGTCCGAGGACCTGTCGGCCATGGTGGAGCTTCTGGCCGAAGCCGACGACGCACAGGTCGCGGCGGAACTCGAATCGGGGCTTGGCATGCTACAAGCGTCGATTGATCGGGTGGAACTGCTCACGCTGCTATCGGGTCCAAACGACGCGCGCAATTGTTATTTCAATATTCAGGCGGGTACGGGCGGCGCGGACGCGTGCGACTGGGCGCAAATGCTGCTGCGCATGTACCTGCGCTATTGCGAGCGGCAGGAGTTCGAGGTCGAAGAGCTGGCCATGCGCGACGGCGAAGAGGCGGGCATTCAGTCGTGCAGCCTGCTCGTCAAGGGACCCAACGTCTACGGGTACCTTTCGTGCG
Organism: uncultured Phycisphaera sp.; assembly: GCA_964486335.1. GTDB lineage: Bacteria > Planctomycetota > Phycisphaerae > UBA1845 > UBA1845 > CAZAMB01. Next base: position 140,764 of record CAZAMB010000002.1, read on the forward strand.
AACTCGGCGTGCATCGGCTAGTGCGCATTTCACCGTTCAGCGGCCAGGGCAAGCGCGAAACGAGTTTCGCCTCGGTGGACGTGCAGCCCGAAGTTGATGACATCGCCATTGAAATCGACTGGGACAAGGAAGTCCGCGAGGACACCTATCGCGCGGGCGGCAAGGGCGGTCAGCACGTCAACAAGACGGAATCGGCGGTTCGTCTGACCCATCTCGCCACCGGTGTCGTGGCTCAATGCCAGAATGAACGATCGCAACACAAGAACCGGGCCTCGGCGCGGAGCATGCTGGCGGCGCGGCTGTACCAAATGGAGCAGGCCAAGCGCGACAGCGCGCTCGCCAAAATCTATGGCGAAAAAGGACAAATCGGCTGGGGCAATGCCATTCGAAGCTACTTCTTGTATCCCGAACAGCGGGTCAAGGACGGGCGGACGGGGCACATGACCTCCGACACGCAAGGGGTGCTGGACGGTGACATTCAGGGGTTCATCGACGCCGAACTCCGCCGCCGGGCGGGAGCAAGGCATCGTTAGAGCAATCCCAATCCAATCGTGGCGAGCCGCGCGCGTCAACTTGCGGTGGCCGCGATTCCCGGGCGAAAAATTCCCTCGCTTACGAGTGCGGCTTGGAACAAGGGAAAACTTTGCGGGTACCTGATCGTAAACGCGCTCTATTTTCGATTTGAAAGTTCAGAATCGGCGAGTTGGTCAGTATTCCGCCGGCGCGGCGAATTCCTGAACCCAGTAGACGGCGTATTCGCCGCCGTGGCGGACACTGATGCCTGCTTCGGTCCATTTTTCGTCGAGGATGATGTCGCGGTGGGCCGGACTCTCCATCCAGACGCGCATCACTTCCGCCGGGGTCTGCTGACCGGCGGCGAGGTTTTCGCCAATGGCGTAAAACACATACTTGCCGACGACGGCTCGGTCCCCGGGGCCTCGACCCGTGTCAGGATCGGTGTGGCCGAAGAAACCCGACGTGACCATTCGACAGGCGTAGTCGCCGGCGATTTTTTCCAACGCGGAATTGTGAACCACCGGGGCGATACCGGCCTCAGCGCGTTCGAGATTGACCAACTGCAAAACTTGATCGGCCATCCGGTCCGCGTCATCGGGGACGACGCATCTTCCGGATGGCTCGCCGCTGGGCGAGGTGCCTTCGGATCGTCCTGCGACGGTCGGGAAGCACCCCGCAAGGACCAATAAGGCCATCGCCGGGATCAAACCAAGGGTACGAATCACGAATAGCCCCATCCCGTCAACCATTTGCTTGGCAAGTTTCCAAGATCCCAAACGGATAATTGTACCACGATCCCGCTGGTCCGCCAAATATTTGTTCTCACAATCGAAATTCGAATTGCTGCGTTTGCACATCGCCGATGCAGGCGCGACCGTTGTTCTCGGACCGCGTCATGAAGGCCGATGAAGCAGCAATACAGTGATATCGTCCGGCAGCCGTCCGCGCTTGAAGAAAGGTTCGAGGTCGGCGAGTAGCTCCTCCATTGCGGCGGACGCCGGCCGATTAAAGCCGTCGCACAAAGCCTCCACCAGTCGTTCTTCGCTCAAGACATCGTCGGCCTCGTTTCGAACCCTAACACAGCCCGGAGTAAAAAAAGCCAGTGTTTCACCCGGTTGGAGGCGCACCGTCGTGCCGCTGTATTCGAAACTCCTGGAACTGCCGACCGGCGGCGACTTGCCGTCGGCAAGAAGCCGGCGATCACCCTTGATGCCGATCTGAAGCACGCCCACGGCGCCTGCGGTGGCTAGCTCAGCCACACCGGTCTTCGGATTGACCACGAGCGAAGCGGCATCGAACCGTAGCGGGTCGCTGTCGTCGAACAGCAGCCAGTTGAGGGCCTTGAGCAGGGTGCGCGGCGGATCAGCGTGCAATCCGGCGATGCGGAACGAGCCGCGAATCTGGGCCATCGCAACGGCGGCGCGGATCGGATCGGCCGTGACATGACCGACGATCAACGCGCCGAGTCCGTTCGGAAGTCGCATGATGTCATGGATGTCACCGGCGGAATCCAGGCCGCCCTTCGTGAAGGCAGTGAATTGCAGCCCCGGCCAATCGGGTACGCCGCGTGGATCGAGCCGGATCTGCATTTCCTTGACGACATTCAGTCCGCCCGCCGATTGTTCCTTTTTGGCTTCTTCCCGGTGATCAAACACGACATCGAGCGTTGCGGCGACCACGCGCGAAATCGCGGTCAGAAAATCCAGGTCGGCGCCGTCGTAGACTCGCGTGTGTTTTTTTGAATCAACGTACAGCAGACCGATCGCGCCGCGGCGGGAAATGATCGGAACCGCCATGACCGACTGCGTTTCGGCGTCGCCGGTCCGCGGGATTCCAATGAACTGGCGGCGAGACAAACAGCGGTACTCAAAGGTCTCGAATCGCGAAGGCTGATGGAAAGGCTTGCCGCTTTCGGTCGCGCCGTCCATGAACTCCAGCGGACCTTCGGGACCGCGGCGAATGCCCATCCAGGCGGCCCGAGCGCTGAACTCCGTCAGCATCAAGCGCATGGTGACTTCCAAAACCGAGGCCCAATCGGCGCATCCGCGCAGTAAGACGGTGAAATCGGCCAAGGATGCCTGCCGCGCCGCATTGAGCGATACGGATTCATCCACCTTGCGGACTTCGGAGCGTGGTGGAAGCGGGAACTCGCGGATTCTGGCGAGGTCGTCCGACCGGCCGGACTCCGGAATGTCCACGACGATTTCCAGGTCGAGCGTGAACCGAATGGAAAACCAAGTGATTTCGAGCACGTCGCCGTCGTGGAGCGTGACCGGCGCACGAATTGGTTCGCCGCCCCTCTTGACCAACCCGTCCGGAACAGTCGGCTTGAAGACCCATTGATCGCCCACAATGTCAAACGTCGCATAGTGTGGAGCGATTTGAATGTCGGGCAGTTGAACGAGATTCTCGGAATGCGAACCGAGCGTGACCGGCGGCTTGCGAAACTCCAGTTCGCGCACCGACGGCTGTTCGTCGGTCAGCGTTCGGATGTCGGTGATTTCAAGGCGCATCGCACTGCGGCCCGACTCCGCGCCGTTCGGCTTCCCGGATCATTATCGCTTGGAGAATTGGAATCGACGTCGTGCACCGGCACGGCCGTATTTCTTTCGTTCGACCTTGCGGGCATCGCGGGTCATCAGATTCTCGGCGCGCAGCTTCAGTTCGAAGTCGGGGTTGAATTGCGACAGAGCGCGGGCCAATCCAAGCGTCACCGCGCCCGCCTGACCGGTAATGCCCCCGCCGCGAACGTTGACAAAAACGTCGACGGATTTTCCGGTGTCGGTGACCTTCAGCGGATTACGAACCATGGTTCGGTCGCGCTCGACGCAGAAAAAAGCGTCCACTTCGCGATCATTGACCATAAACTTGCCGCTTCCCGATTTGACGCGGACGCGGGCGACGGAGGTCTTTCGCCGGCCGGTTCCCCACGTGTAGGGGTTTTTGCCTTTCGGCGACTTGGCCGCCGGGGCGACCGCAGGGGTCGGAGTTTCCGTCGTCGAGTGAGGCGCGTCGGTCATGGGTCGAACAATCTCCAATCAGTCGTCAAATTGAAAGCGGCACCGGTTGCTGGGCCGTATGGGGGTGAGAATCCTGGGCGTAGATTTTCAGCTTCCCTAGCATGGCATGGCCGATCGTGTTCTTGGGGAGCATCCTCCGCACGGCCTCGCGAATGATCCGGTCAGGGTGCTGTTTTTGCACCGTCTTGAACGGAATTTCCTTGTACCCGCCGGGGTGATAGCTGTACCGCGGATAGACCATCACATTGGCTTTGTTACCGGTCAGCTTCACTTGCCCAGCATTGGTCACCACCACAAAATCGCCGGTGTCAACGTGGGGTGTATACGTGGGCTTGTGCTTGCCCATCAAAATCACGGCGATTCGTGCCGCCATGCGACCCAACACCTGATCGGTCGCGTCCACGTGATACCAGCGCTGATCAACCTCGCCGGTCTTCGCCAAAAAGCTTCGTATCTTGCATGCAGGCATAGACTTACCGCCGTTTCAGAATCCCCTTTCCACCAGGGGAATCCGGCAGTGTAGCGGAACCCATCACCGAGTCAAGCCGAAAAAAAGCGCGTTCTTTGGGCTCTCTTTCTCCACAATTCAGCGCCTAACTTGCACAACAATCAAATTGTCAGTTTAATTTGTTTCGTGGTTCGGCGTCCGGCGAAAAGGGGGAACGAACCGGAGGGAGGCCTAGTTTAACAACGCTCCGGTCCGGCCCAATTCCAAACGGAGCGATGTCCGGACGTGTAAATCCTTCCAATGAGCTGGCAATTGGCAACGTCACTTCAAGAAAAAGAGAGGTTTCGTCGACGCTGATTCGGGCGTCCTTCAATCCGGCCGGGAGCACTATTGTATTTCCAATGCCGAGCGACATCGGGTCCTTGAGTCCCCGGCAGGTGACGCGGCCGGACCCTTCGAGCATCATCCAGATCACCAATTCTTCGTGCGGAATGGGCTGTTCGACTCCGGCGGCCATTCGGACACGCTCGACGACGAAGGATTCGCAGCGCACCAGACTGGTGATCGAGGTCCAGACGCTGGCGAGGTGTTGCGGATGCTCCGTTTGCGGCGGTACGGCTTCATATCGCATGGACGAGAGCGCTAGTTCGACGTGCAAATCGCGCGGCTGACCGGTGGCGGGTTCGACCCGGTTCCAATCGAACAAACGGTAAGTGACGTCCGATGGCGTTTGCACCTCGGCAACCAATACGCCCGGACCCAGGGCGTGCGGCGTACCGCTGGGAAGGTAGTAGGCGTGCCCGCGGCGCGCAGGAATTCGGTTCATCACCGTTTCGATCCGGCCTGCGCCGATCGCCCGTCGAAGTTCTTCGGCATCGACGCCGTCTTTGAGACCGCGAAGAATCCAGGATTCCGGCGCGGCATCGATGACATACCATGCTTCGTTTTTCATTCGAACCGTACCGCCGGCCAGCCGGGCTTGCTCCTCGCTGGGATGCACCTGCACGCTGAGCGGTTGAGCGGCGTCGAGAAACTTGAGAAGCAGCGGGAATCGTCCGTCGATCAGCGCGGCGCGGCCCAACAGGTCGGCGCCCCACCATTGAATCATCTCGGCGAAGGTTTTTCCCGCGTGCGGTCCGACGGCGACAACGGATTGATCGCCCTCCAGGTCGGCGACTTCCCACGATTCGCCGATCGGATCGTCCAACGGTAGTTTTTTTTGAAGACAAGTTTCGAGCCGCCGCCCGCCCCAAACGCGGCGCTTGAAGATCGGTTCAAAGATAAGGGGAAGGACGTCCATTGGGGTTGATCGGAACCCGGCGGTCACGTATCGAAAAACGCTTTCATTGACCACGCACCTTGGCGGCGCAGGAGCATTTCAATAACCTCCGACACCGCTCCGAAACCTCCCGCTCGGCGAGTCACATAGGCCGCCCATCGCTTCACCGTCGGGACGGCATTGGCCACCGCGATCGGAAATCCGCATCGCAAAAGAGGAGCGCGATCAGGCAGGTCGTCACCGACATAGGCGACTTCGGCATCCGTCATGCCGGCTTCTTTGAGGATAGCTGTATAGCCTTTGTCCTTGTCGGCGATTCCGACGTGGACCTGCCGGATTCCGAGTTCGGCCGCGCGGCGGGTGATCTCGGAACTCCCTCGACCGGAAAGGATCGCCACCTGGCGCCCCGATTTTTGCCATAGCTTGATGGCAAACCCGTCCTGAACGCAGAAGCCCTTGCCGGCGTCGCCGTCCGCGCTCAGCGTGATCCGTCCGTCGGTCAGCACGCCGTCCACGTCGAGGATCAGCAATCGAATGGGATGATCGTTCATGGGTGCGCCGGGGCAATATCGCGTGTGGTGCGTCCCCGGTCAAGCACGACATCAAACCACGGATCGGCGGGGTCGCATGATGCACCGTATCGAGTGAATGGTGATCGACCTTGGTTCGCCGCATTCGCGGGCGGTGCCGAACCACGTTGTCAGAAAAGACGCCGTCCAGTTACTTCGTCGTCCATGCGTTGATGAAGTGCGTTGCGTCGGACAGGTCGGCGTCCCCGTCGCCGTCGTAATCGGCGCACGCGCAGGCGAGAGGAATCAGCGTGGAGCCGTCGCCCGAAAAACAATTCTGCATCTGCGCGGCGTCCCCAAGATCAATCAAGGCGTTGCCGTCAAAATCGCCGAACACTTCGCAGTCGCAGACGTTGAGACAGTTCTCGCGCGCCTTTCGCGCGCAAACGTCATCCCACTCGCCGATGCAGCAAAACTCATCGAGCGCGCAAACGGTCCGACAACATCCCGACCGTTCGCATCCGGTCGAAAAGAATCGACCCGTACAGCAGTCTCCGGGCTGAGGACACACGTACGGCGTTTCGCATGCGTCGCAAACCGCGCGGGCGATCTCCGCGCAGGCATTGGACCAAAGACCCTCGCAGCAGAAGGGCATGGCATTGCAGACGACGTCGCAACAAAGGAAATCGTCACAGCCGGGCGTGGCGTGCGATGAGCAGCAGTCTCCATTCGCCGGACAGGTGCCGGCGACCGTACCGTCCGCGGGAGCGGAAAACGAGTCAGATTCCGCAACTGACCGGCCGGTCTCGGACGGATCCGCCGAATCCTGGACAGGCGCAGATGACAGCTGGGAAACAGTCCATACCGCGACCGTAACCATGATCCAGAGGCTTGATGTCATTGTGCTTCGCTCTCTTCCATCGGCACATTGAAAATGACCCGTTCGTGCCGCTCAAGAATGAAAATGCAATGTACATCTGGAATCAGTACCAATCAATACCTCTCCATTTGAGAAATGTGCGTTGATTTGGCACGACACGTGCAATCTCATCGGTCCGTCCCGCAACGTCCACGGAGACCCATCCCTTGCACGTTCACCATGAAAAAGCTCGACATCGGCCGTGCGGCAAATCCCGCACCATTTCACGTGTTCTGTTGACAGTTTGGGGTTTGGCCGGTCTCGTCTGGCTCTTCCTGCGTTCGGGGTCCAAGCCCACGCGCCTTTCCTATCCCTGCCAGCAATCCGCGCTGGGCGTGGCCTTTGGCGCGTTCGGCGGGCCTGTCGCCCTGGCGGCTTTGTCGGGTCGCGCGAAGCTCGCTGAGTTTCTTCGAAGCAGGTTTGGGAGAATCGTTCTCGGCGGACTCGCCACGCTGACGGTCGCTCTCGCGGTCATCGGCGCTGCGGATCAGACCCAGCCGATCGCTCTACTCGCGCCTCCGTCCGATTACCATCCGGACTTGTACCTGGTGAATCACGCGCGCGGTCCTTCGGCCAATCGGTTTGGCGGCATCGACGATCTTGCAAGCTTGATGAAGAGTGCGGGCCGGCCTTGGCACCGCGCCTCGACTGGCGGACCGACGGCGGGTCCCAACGGCCTGATCGACCGACAGGCCGTCGTGCTCATCAAGGTCAACGCCCAATGGCCGCAGCGCGGAGGAACCAACACCGACGTTCTCCGTGGAATCATGCGCGTGATCGTCGAGCACCCTGATGGATTCGCGGGTGAGATCATCGTCGCCGATAACGGGCAGGGGGCGGGCAACCTGAATCGCACCGAGTGCAACGCCGAGGACCAAGGCCAGTCGCCGCAAGACGTGGTCAATGACTTCGTCGCCGAAGGCTGGAAGGCGTCGATTCGGTTGTGGGACGGTTTCCGAACGTCGCTCGTGACGGAGTATTCATCGGGTGATCTGAGTGACGGATATGTTGTTTCGACGGTCACCGATCCGCAGACCCAAATCCGCGTCTCCTATCCGAAGTTCCGGAGCTCCTGGGGGACGTATGTGAGCTACAAGCACGGCATCTGGAACGCGGCGTGGGCCTCCTACGACCACGATCGACTTGTTGTGATCAACGTGCCGGTCTTCAAGACCCATTCCATCTACGGCGTCACCGCGGCCGTGAAGAACCACATGGGCGTCGTGACTCAAAGCCTGAGCACCGATTCGCACAACGGCGTCGGACGCGGCGGTCTCGGTTCGGTACTGGCCGAAGTTCGAGTTCCTGATCTTACGATTCTCGATTGCATCTGGGTGCTGGCCAGGCCGGGACTGGGCCCCAGCGCTTCCTATGCCCAGGCCAGTCGCCGCGACCAGCTTCTGGCCGGTTTTGATCCGGTGGCGCTGGACGTCTGGGCGGTGAAGAACATTCTCGTTCCGCAGATCATCGCCAACGGGTACACGCCCGGAGATTACCAGGCCCAGGATCCCGACAATGCCGACAGCACGATTCGCCGGTATCTCGATCGCTCCATGAACGAAATGCTCGCCGCGCAGATTCCGACGACCAACGACGGCGCTTCGGTTCGGCTTTGGGTCTTCGGCGAGGTGCCCCCGATACCGGCGCTCTCGACCGTTGGAATGGTCCTGTTGGCGATGGTTGTTTTGGTCTGCGGCGCAGTGCTCGCGCAGCGAAGGTCGGCCGCAAGCGCCGAACTACCGTAGAGGCTATCCCAAGACCGAACAAAGGGCTTTCGATGGTTTGTCAAACGTGAAGATACTCCAGCTATTCGAGGGTCCGCGCGAACTGACCCTTGACGCTGCGCGTAAAGGGCGAGCGTTCGCGGCTCGCAGGGTTTTGGGATAGGTTCAAGAATGAACCCAAGAATCCCCGCGTAATGCGGAATGCAGCCCGCGCGGATGCCCGAACCGCAACGAGGCTCAATCGCTTAGAATGGTCGGGATTTCAGAGAGTCGTCGAACGATGTGATCGGGTTGGAGGCGTCCGCGTCGCTTGCGTCCGTGGCGGTTAAGCAACACTGTCGTCATGCCGATCCGCGCCGATCCGCGAACGTCCTTGTCCATCCGGTCGCCGACGTACATCGACCGCGCCGCGCTGACTCCCATCCGATCCAGCGCCGTCTCGAAGATGCGCGGGTGCGGCTTCATGTAGCGAACGTCCGACGAATAGACCCGCACCGGAAAGAAGTCGAGCAATCCGTCCTGCCGCATCACATCATCGATGGCGAACGAGGGAAAAAACGTGTTGGAGACGATCCCCAGTTTGAAGCCCCGGCGGTGCAGCGACTCCACGACGTTGACGGCCTCTTCGTCCGCCTGAAACAGCGGCCTCAGCGCGGGAATGCAAAGATATCCCAGTTCGAAAACCTGCGCTTCGCTCAGTTGAATCCCCATCCGCGCGTGAAACTGTCGAAACGCGCCCAGTACCTGGGCCTCGCGGCGAATGATCCGCGACCACACCAGCGCGCAGGCGAACCGGCGACGGATCAGCCGGCGGTACCGATCAAACGGCGGCGGCGAAAAGCCCATCTCCACGAGCCGCCCATGGACCAGCCGGGCGAGGGCATTGAGGTAGGGGCGGGCGCTCCACGTCGAAAAGTGGATCAGGGTGTCGCCGATATCAAATAGGACCGCGTCGATCAACTGCACCCCCGCCGCACCGTTGACTTCAGGCCCGCGCCGGATGGTTCCAAGTTCGCGGTTTCTGTCTGTTTCCTGATCGTCCGACAACTCGTGGATTGACAAATCGAATTGTCCGTCCGCTGTCCGAACCGCGGAATCGTAACGAAACTCGCCCATCGGCGAAAGGACGCAGCTTTGTCGTCGTTAACATGGGAAACTTGCAGGACGGTGTTTGGGTAGTTCTTGTTGATCAATGCCTCATTGCGGCGCGACGAGATTCTCGGCGGTCAGGTCATCAGCTCGAGTCGCGTCGCCGCCGGTGCTGAATCCGATGATGTGCGCGCCGGGATTGACCAGAAAAAGCAGAACGAAAGCGTCCTCTTGCTTCAGTTCGTTTTCCCGAATGCGGTCAAACTTGCCGAGTTGACCGATGGTGCCCGCTCGCTCGCTGTAGTATTGAACTTCGATCACGCTCGTTCCGTTGACGTCGGCCACGGCGTATTTGCCGACGACTTCGTAGCGATTTCCGTTGGCATCCTGCACGAAATAGTTTTGAACCGTGGCGACCGCGAACGTGATCGCCCGGCCCAGTCCGCTGCGAGCCTGGAGCTTGGCGACGTTTAGTTGAAGCAAGCGCTTGTCTTCCGGAACCGCGAAACGCGAAACCGGCGGGTCGGTTCCGCCGGACTGCGCCGCTTCCTCGGCCACGAGATGACCGCTTACCAACGTCCCCCGCTCGATGTTCGAATTGCTCGCTCGGTACTTCGTCAATTCCACGGGCAGAGCGTCGCCAAAGAACGACCCGCCGATCTTGGTCGCCAGCCCGCGGATGTTTCCCGCCCGCCCGTCGCCGCGACCCTCGCGAGTTCGCCCGGTGGGCGGCGCAGGCTCGGCAGGGGCATTCGAGGTGCCAGATTCAGTCGTCGTAGTCGGCGGCGTTTCCGCCGGGGCGGAGGAGGACGCATCCGCTCGCTTCGGCGCCGGCATTGGCGCCTGAGCGCCACGCTTGTAGGCCAGGATCGTGGGCTGAAACCCCTTGGGAGTCTCGAAAACGATCTCGACCGTGTCGCCGCTCCGCGGAGAGTAAGCGATATCCGCCACTGGTTTGTCTCCCGCACCTACCTTTCGGAACCGAATATGTCGATTCGTCGTGTCCGCGGCGTCTTCCTGTTGAATGGCGATCGCATGAAACTGGGTGAGCGCGCTCGTGTCGGCCGGGCTGCCCACGAGACGAAACTGCCGCAACGTGAACACATGAGATTTTCGCTCATCCCGCGCGCCCGGGCCAAGCCGCACGCGAACCAATCGAAACTCATGTCCCGGTTTTGGTTCGAGCGGCTCATAGGTCGGCGGCGTGTTCTGCTCGTCGGGGCTGGGAATCAAGCGAAATACCTGTGCAACCGATTCCACCTGATCCACCGAAACGGATCCGGGGGCCGCGAACCGGGACACCTCGGCGGGCGCGGCGTTGGTCCAGCCGATTTCCTGTACCAGATCAGGGTGGGTCACGTACAGACTCTCGCCGCCGCCGAAAACACCGCTTGACAAGAACGTGGCCAATCCGACGGCGAACCGATCGGGCATAAGCCACAGGTCCCGCTCGCCGGAACTCGAATCGCCCGCCGAAGCCGCCTCGCTCACGGGCACGCGGGCGAACCCAAGGACCGCGCCATTTTGAAACGGAATCATTTGTACGGAGGCCGCGAAGACGCCGACCATCGTCATGGCCGTCACGAACCCGCACACGCCGCCGCCCACACGATCGATCATGAGCGGAAGAAGGCAGGTGCGCCGCAGCGACTGATCAAACAGGAGGCGCAGCACGACGAGCGACACGCCGAATACCGCGGCGAGGGCAAGCGGATGGGCGTAATCGGGCTTCCACCATTTTGCGAACAGATTGACGGCGACCCACTCGTGCGTTCCAAAAGCCGCTCCCGCGCAGCAAATGGTGAGTACGGCCATGATCATGGCGCTGTACCATCCCTGCGATGCCTGGAAATAGGCGATGGCGAGGATGAGCACGACGAAGATCAGGGAAATCAACATGCGTTTCGTTCCGCGTTCATTTCTCATTCGCGCCGAGGCAGCGCAGCACTTCGTTGAGACTCGTTGAACCGTCGATGACTTTCAGCAGTCCTTCTTCCTGAAGGTAGTACATCTTGTTCTTGCGGCATTCAGCCTTGATGCGGTTGATCGGCGCCCCTTCGGCGATCAGGGCGCTCACTTCCGGCTTGACATCCAGCACTTCATACACGCCAACGCGCCCGACGTAGCCGGTGCCCTGGCATTGCGGGCACAACACCGGTTGCCCCTTGCGGTCTAGCTTCTGCTCGCTCGGCGGACGATAGAATCGCTCAATCTTGTCCGCCGGCAGATTCAGTTTCTTGAGCATCTCCGCGTCCGGCTGAAACGCCTCCCGGCATTCCGTGCACAACAGCCGCATCAGTCGCTGATTGATCACTCCGACCAGCGCCTTGGCCATGAGGGCGTTGTCTTCCAGAAACGCCTGCAACTTGCTGAGCGCATCGAAGCAATCCTTGGCGTGCAGCCCCATGTAGACCTTGCGATCCTCGGCCGCAGCGCGGGTGGCGATTCGGGCGGTGTCGCGATCCTCGCATTCTCCCACGAGCACGATATCGGGTTCGCGCCGAAGGACCGTCTGGAGCATCCGCGCGAAGTTCACGTCGGTGTTGGTCCCCTCGTACACCTGTTGCGTGATGTTGTCGAGATCGACCAGCTTGTTGCGCTCCAATGCGTAGATGTTGTTCATGTACGCGTCGTGGCTGCGAAGGATGCCGTATTCGGTGGTCGTCAGTCCGTGCTTCGGCGGAGCGCTGATCAACAGCAAGCCCGTGTGTTTGCCGAGGAACCCCTTGACGATTTCCTGTCGCGCGGCGGCAAAGCCCATCTCGGGAAGTCGAAGCAACGCCGGACCGCTCTGCACACGGAGCATCAGGCGTTCACCGGCCGTGCTGCCTGACGTCCGCACCTCGGTGAATCCAGGGTCGCGCTGGGCGCTGAGGAGCCCGGCCTGAATGCGTCCGGTCTGGGGTCGACGCATTTCCTCCACGTTGAGTCCGGCCAGTTGCTTGAGAAACCGGACAATGTGCTCGCCGTTTTCCAGAGAGATCGTGTCGGGTCGTTCAGCCGCCACGCCGTCGATGCGATAAACGACCCGATAGCCTTCTTTGTCCGGGGCCATGTCCAGATCGGAAACGCGTCGCCAGAACACTTCGTGAAGAAAATCCTGAACCAGCTCGAACGATTTCAGTTTGTCCGGGGTGTCGGGCATTTCGACGAACTTGCCCTCGTGGTCGATCAGTCGGATGCGCAATCCCTTGTCGGACCGTGCCTTTCCCGCGCCGCCACTTCCAGGAAGAGAACGTTTCAGATGGCTGACGGTAAGAACGCGTAATTCGGGAACAACACGACCGTTGCGATGAACAATATACGCCAGCAACGACCCGCCGCCGATGAGCAGCCAGAAGGTGACACCAAGATAAAACAGCCCCGCCGACCAAGGAGGCACAAAATAAACGAGATAAGCGACCAACCCGCCCGACAGGACGATGAGACTCCACCGCTCTCGGCGAGTCTTAACCACGTCGGTATCGCGATCGGCCCACAGCGCCGCCCATGCCCACGCATAGAGCAGTGCGACGGAAACCGCCACTTTGATGGGATCGACGTACAGTTTGGCGTCGGCCGCGGCGGCCAGAAAGTCGTTAGTCATTCCCTAATCCGTGCGGACGGATGCTGCGCCGTTCCTCGATGATCGCCGCTCCCGCTCGCCGACGCGAAAACCGACGGCGATCAGCCGATGATTCCCCCGCTGCTGACGGAGATGCCCTTGAGTCGCATCTTCAACTCGTCAGGATTGGGAGCGGCCGCATAGGCCGTCTTGGCGGAAATATACTCCTTATCCACGAGTTGTCGAATCGACTCCGTGAAGTCGATCATCCCCTCGTGCGGAGAGTTGCGGATGACCGAGCCGAGTTCGTGGTCGCGACCCTCGGCGATCAGCTTGCGAACCGTGCTGTTGGCGATCAAAACCTCGCAGGCGGGAACGCGCGGAATGTCCGGGCGCAGCCCCGGCAAAAGCTTGAGACCCACGATCGCCTGAAGATTGAACACCAGCGAACTGCGAATCAACTCACGCGCGTTCTCCGGGAACAATTCCAGAATGCGGGCGATCGTGCTGGTTGCACTGGAGGCATGAATCGTGCCGAACACGAGGTGCCCCGTTTCGGCCGCCGCGAGCGCCGCGCCGTACGTCTCCTGATCGCGAAGCTCGCCGATGAGCACGACGTCCGGATCCTCGCGCATCATGAACTTCAGCGCGTTGTGAAAGTCGTCCACGTCCAGCCCGATCTCGCGCTGATTGACGAACGCCTGCTTGTCCTCGTACAGAAACTCAATCGGGTCCTCAATGGTCATGATGTGGCAGGCACGATTGCGGTTGATTTCTTCCAGCATGGCCGCGATCGTTGTGCTCTTGCCGCTGCCCGTGATGCCGGCAAGAAGGATCAGTCCCGTGTGATGCTTGCAGAGTTCGCCGAGTGATTCGGGCAGGTTCAGTTCCTTGAACGTTTTGATCTCCTTGGGAATCCGCCGCGCCGCGATCGACATCCTGCCCCGCTGCCGAAACACGTTGATGCGAAACCGGTCGCCGGAGTCGAGCTGGTACGCGAGATCGACCGAGCCGTGTTCACGAAAAGCGGCGATCTGACGATCCTCCATGATTTCCATCATCATGGACTGAATATCGTCATTGCTCAGCGGCTGGCCTTCGATGTTGCGGATGTCACCCTTCAGACGAAACTTGGCGGGTGTGTCGGCCTTGAAGTGCAGGTCGGACGCGCCGTGCTTGCACATCGCCCGAAAATAGCGATCGACCTTGGGCCGACCGTTGGCGCTGCTAGACGGCTCCTTCCGCGCCGCGCCTTCTCCTAGATCTGACAAAGCGGTATCCCCCACCAACACGCGAAAACGCAATCAATCAGTGCAATTCGAGCCGCCCGGCAGGCCCGTCACAACACAGGCGGCGATGCCTCGGACCGTCCGGTTCCGCCCGCTTGCAGACCGTCGGACGAGGCGACCAATCCCATTGTAGCCCGGCCAATACCCAGTTCAACTCGAATCGCCCCGCCAAGGGCCTCTGTCCGAACAAAGCGGACGGTCAAAGCTACTCATTGTTGGTAATTCTTTACAAGAACGGTTCAAAGCTCTCGCATTACCAACTTCAAACCCTGCGGAAACCCAAGACCAGCGAGCCGCGGGCGTCACAAGGGTTTGCATCAAACGGCAGAGATTTTGGTCGATAGCCAAGCGTTACGAAGCAGCCATCTGCCCCACATCCATCGAAAGACGCGGCAGTTTCGCTGGGCCCTGGCCGGCAGTCCTTTGAATCGGACCGCGACGTTTGACTCTTGGCCGAAGGTTCGCTCCACTTCGTCACCGGCTTTGTCGATCCGGCGATCGATCGGTCGTTGCCACGGGCGAAATAACTGCACTCGGCGAGGCTGTTGTCGTCGTCCCACGCGACCCTGACGGATCAGCGCGTGCAGCTTTTTCTCCGCCCTCTCCAGCCGTCGCTGCGGATTCATGCAGTCGTATCCGCCGTCGCCCGGCAGACGCGAAATCGGGTACTGGTCAACTTTGAGTCGAGCTGCTGGAGTTAACAAACAGCGAGCGCGACTAACGAGCGAAAAGCCCGCTCCCTCGCGGTCGCGGCTCCGATCAAACCAAAGATGACCCACGATGGGATTGTTGGGTGGCAGTTGCGTTTCCGAAAGGCCGCAATTAGAGTATGGGGTTCGCCGCCGGAACCGGTTTGCGGTCCTGACGGCTGCGTTATGTCGTCCGAATTCCGCCGCCGCCGACCCGGCGATTGCAGGACGCTCCACAGTTTCGAGTCGCGCACCGGATCGAATGACCATGATCGCAACGTTGGAATCCATCGCCGAGAAGATTCGGTCGGGCGACCACGAAGCAGCGAAGAAATCGTTTGAGTCCGTCAAGAAAACGGCGGACAACGATTGCGAGCTTTTGTTCCTTCGCGGTTATCTCAAGGAATTGAGCCTGGACCGCGAAGGCGCCGCGACTGATTATGAGGCCGTTCTGAAGAAGGACGAGGAGCACACCGAAGCGGCTTTTCGCCTCGCGCTGTTGTGCGATCAGGCGGGCGACGACGACACGGCGCTGGAACTGTATGAACGCTGCACCGAACACCCGCCGATGCATGTCAACGCGGCGCTGAACCTGGCCGTGATCTATGAGGAATGCGGGCGGCTGGCCGATGCCGAGCATCTTGTTCGAGACGTGTTGCTGGAATTTCCGAATCACACGCGGGCGCGCGAATTCCTGGCGTCAATCCTCAGCGCGCAAACGATGCGTTTTGAGGATCAGTCACATCGTGGCCACGAGTCGCATGACGCCATCCTTGACGCGCCCATCACCGATTTCGAACTTAGCGTGCGAAGCCGCAACTGCCTCAAGCAGATGAGCATCCGAACGCTCGGCGACCTGCTGCGAACGACCGAGGCCGAGCTGCTTTCCTATAAGAATTTCGGCGAAACATCGCTGAACGAGATCAAAGCGCTGCTGACGCAAAAAGGATTTCGGCTTGGGCATCTTGCCGAACCCGTCGAAGCACCCCAGCCGCTGCGCCAGCAGTCGTTGATGCGCTTCTCGGGCGACGCCGCGACCGCCATGCGGAAACCGATTGCTGAATTGGAACTTTCCGTGCGCTCACGAAAGTGCCTACAGCGGCTGGGGATCACGATGCTCGGAGAGATGACCACTCGTTCGGAAGCGGAACTGCTGATGATCAAGAACTTCGGTCAGACCTCGCTTTCGGAAATCAAGCGCCAGCTTGCCCTTCACGGGCTTTCACTGCGCGAGCAGAGCACCTGACCGTCGATCCCGACTCCGGGCCCCGACTCAATTGCGCATGGCAGCGAATGCCTTACGGGGCTTCGGTCGGCAGTGCGCCGCGGGTTGGGAGAATCGCTGGGGCCGGATCGTCAAGCATGAAGCGATCAATGATCTGGATTCTGCCCGCGACAGCCCTGATTGCGGGGACTACGATTGGTCTATGCACCCCGAATCCTCCGACGACACCGACCTTTGGAACGCTGCCATCGCAGGTTTCCGTTCGTCCGGTTCGCGTGCTGGTTGCGACAGGCGTGACGGCCGTCCGGGCGAGCAGTGAAAACGGATTGATCCTGTCTGAATCCGATCAGAAGTCGCCCGATTCGTTGCCTGGCAGGGAATGGATCGAGGCACGCGTCGCCGCGTCCGATCGAATCGACGTTGCCGACCGGCCTCGAACGGGCAACATCACGCTTGCGTCCGCGGGTGATGCGCCGATCAGTCTCGACTTCGGCGGCGAAAACGCCTCTGCCACGAATTATCCCGGACGCATGCACTTGTCGGTCGAGGAACAGGGCGGAAGCACGCTATCGGTTATCAACGAAGTGGATGTGGAGGCGTACGTCGCTTGCGTGACGGCCAACGAGGTCTGGCCCGATTTTGAGGTCGAGGCACTGCAGGCGCAGGCGATCGCAACGCGAACCTATGTACTCTATCACATGCTTCGGCGACCCAACGCGGTGTACGACGTGGTCGCCACGCAAGGGTCGCAGGTCTATCGCGGAATGCGCGACGACACCGTGGGGCGGCGCTCGCGGGAAGCCGCCGAGTATACGCGCGGACTCGTCAGCACATGGCGAGTCAACGGGGTTGACCAGTTGTTCTGCACTTACTACAGCGCGGCATGCGGTGGAATGTCGCAGTCCGCAGCCAGGCTGGGCGCAGAGGGAGACGTTGAACCGCTTGCCGGCGGCGTTCGGTGTGATTATTGCCGCATTGCGCCGGGAAAAAACTACCGTTGGGGTCCTGATCGAATCGGCGTTGACGAAGCGCTAGCGCGACTCACCGCCCGATATCCAGAACTTGCAGCCCTTGGGCGTATCGCCTCCATCAGTGTCGTCGATCAAACGCCGTCCGGACGGCCCATTGAATTGCGAATCGGCGGTGACCGCGGTGAGACTCGCGACATTCTGGCCGAGCGGTTTCGCCTCGCCGTCGGTCCCTCGGTCATGCGAAGCACGGACTGCTCGATTCGCGTCACGAATGGCGAAGTCCATTTCGACAACGGCAGGGGATTCGGGCACGGATTGGGAATGTGCCAGTGGGGCGCGCAGGGACAAGCTTTGCAAGGCCGCCGCGCGGCTGAGATTCTCGCCTATTATTTTCCCGGTTCGCGATTGACGCGCGTGTACTAGAGAGCACTTCCCAACCAAGCGTGACATCAAATGAACGAACATCCGCGCGAACTGAAGTTCGCGGCTCGCCAAAGGTGAGGGTTGACTGCTCTATCGGAGCGGGTCCATTCCGGCCAATACGGTCTCGAACCAATCCGACAAGTCGATGTCGCCGTCGAGATCGAAATCGAATCGGTGCAGACACTGTTCGCTCGGCGCGGCGAATCCGACTTCTTCCAGGCTACCGCTGAAACACCGCTCGAACGCGGCCGCATCGGCCAAGTCCCGATCGCCGTCGCCGTCATAATCGCCGTAGAGACATCCGTCGCGGCAGGGTGAATCGGGACAGGAGATTCCCTCGCACAGGCCGGGATCGCCGCAGACCGGTGACCCGCCGCTGGCAAGACACAGCGAGCGGGGAAATCCCTGAAGGCAGATCCCGGACGTCGGAAACCGGCAGGTCACCGGATCGAGCGGCAGGCAGGCTCCGACCGGCGTGGTCAACGGACACAGATCGGCACAGTCATGAATGCTGTCGGCGTCGGAATCGCGCACGGCCTCACAGTCGTCGGGAATGTCGTCGCCGTCACAATCGGGATCGCACTCGTCTGGAACGCCGTTGAAGTCGCAGTCACTGCTGGTCATTTCCGCAAGATCGCACGCGTCCGGAATGTGGTTTCCGTTGCAGTCCGTCTCGCACTCGTCGGGGATTCCGTTGGCGTTGCAGTCCGCGCTTTCACCGCAGGGCGCGACACAGTGGGGCATGAAGCAGCTTACATCGCACGCATCGAGCACTTCGTTTCCATTGCAGTCGATCAGACCCAGCGCCGGTCCGATGGTTTCGATGGAAAGCGACGAAGGCGTTCCGGGCTTGAACAGTCCCAGCGTCGCGGTCGTCGGAGCGGGGCCGACGTTGGCTTCGAAGCGAAAGTTGTACAATGTGCTCCAGCGAAGAGCGTTGGCATTGCGATCGACGGAAAAACTCGTCGTCGACCAGGAGACGGCGTCGGGCAGTAAGGTGCCGACCCAATCAGCGTTGCTGAACAGTTCGCCGCTGTGGTAATCCACGTCGTGAAAGCCGACGCCGCGCACGATCGCGCCCTGCGGGATGGGCACGCGAAATGATCCACCCGATCGGTCGGAATTCAGATTCTCGATGGCGTACTCATATCGCCAGAATCCGCCGCCGGCAGGCAAGGCCTTGGCGGCCAATAAGAACAACCCGTCGCCCGGCGCGCGCGCGAACGCAAGGTCGACCGAAGAATCGGAATCCGCCCAGGCGAGAACGGCCGGTTTCGTCATACCGCGATTCAGCGCCGGCGACGTAATCGTCATCGTGTACGTACCGGTTCCCGGATCGTGCAGCGTGACGCGGGCAAATGTCGCGTTGTTCTCGCCGTTTCCAGCGGCCGCGTCGGCGGGGTGAACATAATGCGCCTGAACGAAATAGACGGCTCCGGGATTCAGCGCCGGGGCAAGGTCTGAATGTCGCACCTGGATTCGCTGGGCAATGGTGCCGACGGCATGGACCGTACCGATGGGATGGGGAAAGAACCCGGTAAACGCATTGACCGTGGATGATCGACTCGTATTCAGGCGATCTCCGTTGAGTCCCGCGCTGTTGGCATCGGTGCAACCGGGTCGAAGCTCCGGACCCGCCACATTCGGATTGGCACAAACCGGGCCGCACGTTCCCGGCTCGTTCGATCCGGGATAAACATGTTTCACCCACGATGTACCGATCTGTTCGAACCGACCGTTCATCAAGCGAAACATTCCCTGGCGAAGGACGGCGTGTTGATTGCTCGTTTCGTTTAGAACGAGCGTGGCATCGCCCATGTTGCAGGCGATGGTTCCGATGGAAAACGCGTCGATCGGTTCGCTCGACCCTGACGGCGTCTCGCTGTCATAGTTTGAGACGCCCGTGATCGCCGTAACGATGACGTCAGGACCCAAACTGGCGACGCCGTCATACGAAACAGGATCGGTCGAATCAGGTGAATCTGCGATGACTCGGGTTGCGGCGGATCCGAAGGCGCACAGCACAATCGCGATCAGGCCGATCATCGGCCGCCACATGCGTTTCATTTACGAAATCCCCCTCCGAGACTGGAGCCCCCCAAAGCAAAATCATAGGGACTGTGCGCCCGAATCGCAACATGAATGAATGGAACCGCGGGATGTCCAGAAATCTCTGCTGTTTTTTAGGACGTGAACCCACAAGAACCGGTTCAGACGGATAGAGCTAACGACTCAGAATAACGATGCCGGCGCCGGCGGCGGCGGTTAGCAGGGCTTCTCTTTCAACGAGCAGCGTCTTGCCCGCCTCGACGACCAGCATCTTTGCGCCGTTCCGGGCCAAATTCGCGATCGTTTCCGGACCGACCGTCGGTACGTCGAATCGCATGTCCTGATCGGGCTTGGCCGTCTTTACCAGTGTCCAGCCTCCGCGCGGGCAAAGTTGTCCGGCACGTTCGATCATTCGATCGGTGCCTTCGATGGCCTCCACCGCAATCACTTCGGTCTCCTTGACCGCGACCGATTGTCCGATGTCCAGTCTTCCCATCTCCTTGGCGATCGTCCAACCGAACTCCGCGTCGCGCATTTGGGCTGAAGACGGCTTCGTTCTGGTGAGCACGCCCTCGGGCGCTAAATGTTCCTGCGAGTATTGCGTACAGTCGCTCATGTGGATTCCGTACTTTGCGAACTCGTCTGCCACCGCGCGAAGAACCGCATCGTTGCGTTTGTCCTTCAGCTCACCGAACCAGATTCTCAGCGCTGTCCAATCGGGCAGCAAGCGAAACAGTCGAAACCGCCCATACATCGCCGACTTGCGAACAGCCCCGGCGAGAATCACTTCGCGTGCGTCCTGCCGTTGCAAAAGTCGAATCCATCGACCCGGTCGCGCCAGTCCCGCCCAGTGAAACGAATCGGCGTTCTTGGCCAATGCGGGGTCGGCGAATCCGCGCAACCCAACCACCGATACGCGCCGACCGGCCTGTCGTGCTCCCTCAACCACCATAAAAGGAAAGCGACCGGAACCCGCAATGATTCCAAGGCACGCTCCTGGCGCGGCGGTTCCCCCGGGTTGGACTTCCGTGTTCAAGGTTGTCATCGTATCGATGAAACGCCAATGGGAAACAGCGCGCCGATCAAGCACGAATACGGTCAAGGAGGCGGCATGATGGCGGGAGCCGTCGCTTTGCGAAATGTCGCGGCCAGTTCGGGACGACCGGTCAATTCATATAGCCTTTGGAATTGGCTGGTCACGCGAACAGTCAATGGGTGTTCCGGACCTTTTGCTGATTGAATCGTCGGCACGCTCGACAGCAGCAGCGCTTCCGCTTCGCCGTACTGTTCCTGCCGCATCAGGCTCTCCGCCAAATCGCATTTGGCCTCGGCCGTTTCCCAATGGTCATCCGAGAGCTTTCTGACTCGAATGTCGACCGCCTCGCGAAACAACTGCTCAGCCGCTAGCGCATCCTCTTTTCGGAGCAACAGGTTCCCCATGCCCATCAAACCATAGGCGACATAGGGATGGTCCGGACCCCCCGAGGCTCGAAACACGTCCGTCGCTTCGCGCAGCAGCGATTCGGCCTCCTCGTATTTTTCGAGGCGACAGAGGATATCCCCAAGAGTGAATCGGCTTTGCCCCACGTCAACATGCCCGGGTTTGAGCACCCTCAGGCGCATCGCCAGGGCTTCACGGGCGTAGGGTTCCGCGGCCTTGGGGTCACCCATCTCAGTGAGCGTGACCGCCAGTCCATTGAGCGTCCAGCCGATCGACGGATGGTCGCCGGCGTAAAGGCGGCGCTTGAGGATGAGTGCCTCGTCGTACATGGTCCGCGACTCTTCGAACGAACCTTGCTCTCGCAACATTTCCGCCAGATTGGAGAGCACCAACGCGGTGTCCTCGTGATCATCACCCATCGTCTTTCGAGCAATTGCCAGGGCGATTCGCAACTGCTCAGCCGCCGCGCCGATTCGACCATGACGATGAAGCACCGCGGAGAGATTATTGTGGGCAATGATCAATCGCGGGTGCTCCCGACCATGGGCGTTTTCGAGCAATTGAATGGAACTGCGAAAGGCCTGCTCCGCCTTTGCATATTCGCCACGCCCATACCATACCTTTCCCATTCCTTCGAGGCCGTCCACGAGCTTCGGGCTGTTGTGTCCCACGAGAAGCGTTTGCTGCTGCAGTGCTTCCTGATAAAAAGGCTCCGCCGCGGCGACATCGCCTTTGGCCAGGAGTGTTTCCGCCAGCATCATCTGCGAGCCCGCCAGCATGGGATGCCGATCCCCAAACGCCATGCGTTCGATGTTGATCGCTTCACGAAAAAGCGTTTCCGCTTCGGTGAACTTTCCTCTTTCATGCAGAATCACGGCCAGGTTGTGTAGCGACTCGGCGATGTCAGGGTGGTTTTCCTCGGTAAGCCTTCGGCGCTTGGCCAGAACGTCACGAGCAATGCGCTCGGCCTCGCCGACCTGCCCTCGGGCGAGCAGCACTGTTGAGACACTGTTCCAAAGGTCCGCGAGCTTGAGATCGTCCTCAGGTCGAAACCGATTTCGGAGGTCGATCGCCTCGCGGAGCGGGGACTCACATAGCTCAATATGCCCGGTCCGCTCCTCCAGAATCGACAGGCTCGAAAGGCTTTCCGCAAGATCAAGATGCTCCGCGGCTCCGGCATTGGCAGCGGATGCCAAATCCCGCCGCAATCGAAGCGCCTCCTCGATCAGCGGCCTGCCCGACTCGTACAATGTAAGGTTGACGTAGACCATTCCGATGGTGTTCATCAATGCAGCCCGCACGGCCGGCTGTTCGACCAGTTCCACGCGGACCCGTTCCGCGCCTCGTTCCAAGACCTCCCGCGCCGTTACCGCATTGCCTCGGGCCTCACTCGGATCGGAAACCCGAAACAGATTGACGAGGAACTCCGTGGTCTTTCTCGCGGTTTCGGCCTCCTTCCGGGAGACCGTCTCCGCGAGAAGCGCCCGGATCAGGTTCGCGTCGGACCTTGCATACAGCACGCTCATCCACGCTCCGAATGCGATCGTCGCAAAAAACACGAGCGCTGCCATTGCTGCGGGAAACTTGTGCCGCTCGACCAGCTTGCGAAGCTGGTAGGTCGCGCTCGGTCGCCGCGCCAGAATGGGCTGTCGAAGAAAATATCGTTCGATATCCTCCGCCAGACCCGCCACGCTCGCGTAACGCCGCTCGGGATCCTTCTCCAGTGCTTTGAGGACAATGGTCTCAAGGTCGCCGCGCAGGTCATTGCGAATCAAGCCGGGTCTGCGCGGAGCCGCCTCACAGATAACCCGAACGGCTTCATGCACCGCGAAGCTCTTGACATCGTAAGGTGATTGGTCGGTCAGCAGTTCGTACAGAATGACGCCGAGCGAATACACGTCCGTCCGCAAGTCGATCTCATCGGACTTTCCGCGAGCTTGTTCCGGACTCATGTAGGCCAACGTCCCTTGGATACGCCCGACTTCCGTGACCACGGTCGTGGCCGCCATGTCGGCGTCGGTGAGCTTGGCCAGTCCGAAATCCAGAACTTTCGGGCGACTCCAGGTTCTGGTCCCAACTGTGGATGACCTCGTGGCCGAATCAGGCCGAACATCCACCACGAGGATATTGGCGGGTTTCAGATCGCGATGAATCACGCCTTTCTGATGGGCATGTTGCACGGCGTGGCACACCTCGACGAACAGTTCGAGTCGCTGACGAATCGAAGGGCTGAACGACGCCGCGTATTCGTCGAGCCGAGGCCCATCAACCAGCTCCATGGCAAAATAGGGTTGGGGTCCGCCGATACCCGTTTCCGCGAAACCGGCTTCGATAATCTGTGCGATGCCGGGGTGTTGCAATCGCCCGAGCACTCGCGCCTCATATTCAAACCGACGACGCATTTGCTCCGACGAAAATGGTGCGCGAAGGACCTTGAGCGCGACGCGCCGCCGAGGATGCTGCTGTTCCGCCTCGTAGACTGTCCCCATCCCGCCTTCGCCCAGTTTGCGGATGATGCGATAGCTGCCGATCTGCTCGGGAATCGTTGCTGAACGGTCTTCTCCCGCCAGCGCCGATGCCAGGAGCCGAGCGCCGCTCCCCACGGCCGTGGTTTCCATCAACCCGACCGGCTTCGCGTCGTGCGCGAGCAGTTCCTCTACTTCCCGGCGAAGTTCCGAGTCATCACCGCAATTCGACCCAAGGAAGCGTTCCCGGTCCGCCCCCGAAAGAACGCACGCCTCCTCGAACAACCGCATGACCTGCCGATAACGCTCTGTCTTCAATGATCGATCCCTCGACTCAATTCACGACTCAACCACGCCTTGGCCCCGCGCCATTCATTCTCCGCCGTCGACCGCGACATGCCCGTGACGAGCGCGACGTCCTCAACCGTCAATCCTCCGAAAAATCGTAGCGTGACCACCCGGTGTTTGCGCTCATCCAATGTCTCAAGTTTGGTCAGCGCCGCATCCAGCGCGTCCAGGTCGATTTCGGCTTCCGCCGGCGGCGTCACGGCCGCATCCAGCGTGATCCGATCCCAACCCCCACCGCGTTTTTGAGAGCGCCGCCTCCGAGCGTGATCCGTGAGAATCTGCCGCATGGCCGTCGCCGCAACCGCGAAAAAGTGCGCTCGGTCACGCCATTGAACGGCCGTCTGATCGACCATTCGCAGGAATGCCTCATGAACCAGTGCCGTCGGCTGAAGCGTTTGGTTCGGGTTCTGGCGGTCGAAATAACTTCCAGCCAGCGCGCGCAGTTCGCCGTATACCAGCGGCATCAGACGCTCCGCGGCGCTTGGATCGCCCTTCCCCAGCTCGCAAAGAACTCGGGTGGCATGATGTGACGGATCGAGCATGGTCTCACCCCGGCCGAATCGCCCCCGCGACATTGTACCCGTTGACCCAACCCTTCCCAAACCAACCCAGAAACGCAGCGCGAGCGGCCGACACTATCGGACCTGAATCGGGGTAACGATGATTGGCGTCGTGGCAACCTCGTCAAACCACGCAAAAAAAGAGGTGACCGCTGATTCTTAGGGGTTGTGACCTCCGCTTGCGTTTACATGGTTGCGAGGAAGAAACCCGGCCCAACCCGTCGGCGCGGATCGCCGCTGGTCAAGGGCCCTTTGTTGTCAATGCCAATGTGGAGGTCGTTCATGTATCATTCTAAAAAATCTCTCATGCTGGGCGCCATGCTGCTGGCCGCCACCGCGAATGCCTTTGCCGCCCCTGCAGAGGAAAAGTTCACTTTTCAGGGACAACTGAAAAAGGACGGACTACCGGTCAATGGTTTCGTCGACCTGAAGTTCGAACTCTGGACTAGTCCAACGGAAACTCGCGGGGGTCTGGTCCCAAAGGATCGACTGAATGTCGAAGTCGTGAACGGGCTGTTCACCGTGGAGCTGGATTTCGCCGCCTCGATGTTCAGCACTGCCCAATGGCTCGAAATCCAGGTCCGCAATCCCGCAGGCTCCGCCAACCCATACGAAACGCTCACGCCACGCCAAAAAATCAACGGCGCGCCCTACGCCCTCTATGCCCTAAACGCGCCAAGCGGCGGTGGCGGCGGTGGAACGCTTGACGCGGCCTATGACTTCGGCGGCGCAGGCGCGGGACGGACTATCAACGCCGATGCCGGCCCCGTGACAATCAACGGCCCCGACGGATTGTTCACGGGCGCCGGCCTTTCCACTGGAACGGTCGAGCTCGAAAAATCGGGTTACCCCTTGGACATCGGCGCACACCGTGGCCCGCTGTTCGGACCCAACGACCCGCAGCTCGTCTCGATGGGCGGAATCGTCCATACGGGTACGATAAGCAATCCCGTCGACCACTTCGCTTATCTTCGAGTGACCAGCTCCGACCATTACATCATCCGTGATCCGGCCTCCAATCTTCATTTCAGTACGCAGACGGGCGTCGGGAATTCCGGCGTGTCCGTGTTGCCGGTCGAACAGATGACCCTCACGACCGATCGCCGACTTGGCATCGGCACATCTTCTCCCTCGCTGACTGTCGAGGCTTGGAAGAGTTCCTCGATTCTCGGAGGCGATCCCACGACCATGGGCGTTCGGCACAGCATCACGGCCCTTCCGGGCAACCCCCCGAGCTTGAGCTGGCTTTACCTCTCGGCCGGACCCGGCGGAAATCGCGTGGTCCGTGACTCAGGAACCTCGCTGCATCTCGGCACCGAGAGCGCGTTTGCCGGCGGAGCGTTTACCAGCCAGGTGGAAGTGACCTCGAACGGCGTTCTCCAGGTTAAAGGAGGATCAGACGTATCCCTGGCCGGTGGCGGACAATTGATCGTCGGAGCGACCACCGGCGGAAACTTGGCCATGGACTCCAATGAGATCATGGCGCGCAACAACGGCGCGCCCGCGACGCTGTATCTGAACCACGAGAACGGTACTGTCGCACTTGGAGCCGCGAGTCCGGCCGGGGTCGGCATCGGCACGGCCTCGCCCAAGCAGAAGCTCCACGTTAACGGCGACTATTACGGCCGCGGACACATTTATCTCTACGCCTTCGAAGGCGACGGCGCTTCGGGAACGGCCTATGTCCAAGCCCGTGATGACACGAGCACTACCAACATCGATCTTCGCTTGCGAACCAAGGCCGGTGCCAACCCGGTTGACGTTCTCACTTGCAAGTCCAACGGTCGCGTAGGCATCGGCACCACCGCGCCGGCCCAGCTCCTTCACGTCAATGGAACGGCCCGCGTCAACGTGCTTCAAATCACCGGAGGAGCGGACTTGTCGGAAAACTTCGACGTCATTTCTGATGTCTCCATTCCGAGCCGCGACCGTGTGGGAACGGAGGCAGTGCAAGGCAATGAGGCAACGAGGCAACAAGGCAACGAAGTCGAACCGGGCATGGTCGTCGCGATCGACCCGGCGAATCCCGGAAAGCTGCGAATCGCAACTCAGGCGTATGATCGAACCGTCGCCGGAATCATCAGCGGTGCGGGCGGTGTGGCCACCGGCATGACCATGGCCCATGAAGGCACGACCGCCAATGGCGCGCATCCCGTCGCACTCACCGGTCGCGTCTACTGCCACGTCGATGCGGCAACTGCCGCCATCGAACCGGGCGATCTGCTCACGACTTCCGACACGCCCGGTCACGCCATGAAAGTGACCGATCACGCACGGGCGCAGGGCGCGATCATCGGCAAGGCCATGACCGAGCTCGCTCAGGGCGAAAAGGGTCTCGTGCTCGTGCTGGTCAGTTTGCAGTAATAACAAGCTACGGATCGGGAATCGGAATGATGCAACTGATTTCAGGGGAAAAACACCAATCAATGCCTAGTGGGCCTTGGGGAATCTGAAGTCACCGGCGATCGAAGGACAACGCCCGAAATCGCGCGGCAAAGGACGAACGACGATGCAACGTAGACAGAAAATGACTTGGAACGAGCGTCGATTGATCTTGGCGATGAGTATGGCGGCGACCGTAATCTGCGCCTGGTCCGACAGCCACGCGGGAAAAGTGAACGAAGCAGTCATTCGTGACCCGCTGGCGATCAACTCCGGCGCCTACACAATCGTCGACGCCGATGTTCCGATACCAGTCTTTCAGCGGCAGATCGAGTTTCCCGGCGCGGCCTGGATTCAGGTGCACTTCGGCGAAGGCAACCTCGGCGAATCGTCGTATATCGAGTTGATGTCCCTCGAAACCGGCGAGATTCAACCGCTCGACGCTACTGCCCTGTCCGAATGGTCGAACTCCTCGGCGATGCTACGGGGCGACGCGGTCGAACTGACTCTTTACGCCGCGCCCGGTGACCGGGACGTATTCATCACCGTAGACGGCGTGACCGCCCCCGGCTCTCGCGAGCAGATCACATCGCCGGCCGACGGAACCGTTGCCACCCTTTGCGGTGCGGACAACCGCGTTGCGTCCGGTGATTCCCGCGTTGGGCGAATCAACGGCTGCACCGGCTGGCTCGTCTCGACCGGCGTCGCGCTCACGGCCGGTCACTGCACCAATGACAGCGGGAATCTCACCGGCGTCATGCAATTCAATGTTCCACCCTCTCGCTCCGACGGTTGGCCCACGGCCGGTTCAGTGGCCGACCAATACCCAATCACTCAGTGGACGTTTCAGGATAACGGCACCGGTGATGACTGGTGTATCTTCCGCGTCGGAACGGCCGGCGACGGCTCAGGCCGCCGGGCACACGTCGAGCAGGGGTTCTTTCACATGACCGCTCGCGTACCGCCCGCTGACGCCACCATGCGCGTAACCGGGTACGGGCTCGACAATACCCCGCCGGGTTCGATTATCGACTCTGACACTCCCTGTTGCGATGCCAACAGCGACGAGCGGTGCGATTACAATTGCAATGCCCAGTCACGAACGCTTCAGACCTCCACCGGGCGCTTTGACGAGCTTTCAGGAGAAACCCTCGAATATGAAGTCGATACCATGCCTGCCAATTCCGGAAGCCCGGTCATTCGCGAATCGACTGGTCATGCCGTCGGGATCCACACCGCCGGTGGATGCGGCGACACGCTCGCCGGCGATGAAAACCACGGCACGTGGTTTGGCGATGGTCCGCTTGGCAACGCGCTGAACGACTATCTTGGCAGCAACACCGTTTTCGTCGACTTTGCAAACGTTTCGGACTTACCGCTCGGATTAGCGCTGCTCCCCGCCAAGACCGTGGCCATGGGCGTTGGGCTTGTTCCCAACGGCGGAACCGTGCTCATTGCCGCCGGCAGTTACACCGCCGCGGCCGGAAACACGTTCACCGCCGGAACGGGTAACAAGGCCATGACGCTTACGACAAATACGGGAGTCGTGACCATTGGAAACTAGGATCGGTGAAACCATGAAGTATCAATACGTCATTTCAGCGATCATTGTCATGGCTTCCGAGTTTTGCGGCGGCTCCGCGACGGCGCGCACACCGGAACATATTGCCATAGTGGAGGAATCGGTCGACCTCCGCACTTTGGTTTTCCAGGGTGATGGGCTAGCAACACGCATCGCCGACCGGCAAACCGTTGAACGCATGGGCACCAACTGGATGCGTTTTCGCCTCGGAGACTTCCAGTTGGGCGAAGGGAGTTTCATCACGATCTCGTCCCTGTTCGACGGAGGTATGCAGCGTCACACCGCGGCCACGCTCGCCGAGTGGGACAACTGGACCGCGATCTTCAATGGAGATGCCGTCGAAGTCGTGCTCCACGTCGGCCCCGATGACGACGGCGCTTTCGTCACCATCGAAAAAATCGTCTACGCCGAAATCGACGATATCTTCCACGTTCCCGACCCGCCGGTCGTGGCAAGCCTCTGCGGCGCGGACAACCGAGTCGCGTCAACGGACTCGCGCGTCGGACGAATGTTTTTCGGCGGATGCACGGGCTGGCTGATCTCCAATGGCGGCGTCCTGACCGCAGGTCACTGTACACCCAATCTCAGCGGCGTCCTTGAGTTCAATGTTCCCGCTTCCCAATCCAACGGAGCGACCGTCGCGGCCGATCCTTCGGATCAATACCCCATCAGCGGCAATTATCTCGCCTTCCAGAATAGCGGAGTCGGCGCGGACTGGGGACAGTTTCTTGTTGGCGCGAACTCCAATACCGGTCTTTCCGCGCATGTCGCCCAGGGCTTTTTCCGCCTGACCAACCTCTCGCCGGCGGTGGACACCACGCTCCGCGTCACCGGATACGGTGTGGACAACACGCCTCCGGGAACCGGGGGTACGGGTGCCGCCTGTTGCGATGAAAATAACGACGATGTCTGCGAATTCAACTGCAATTCAACTTCCAACACCCTTCAAACGAACACCGGTCGCCTGGATGAAATTGGCGGCGGCATCATACGACATCAGGTGGACACCACCCCGGCGAACTCGGGAAGCCCGATCATCTGGGAATCAAACGGATTGGCCATCGGAATCCACGACGCCGGCGGTTGCGGCAGTTCCTCGGCGGGATTCACTAACGGCGGGACCAGTTTCTCTCAGTCAACTTTGGCCGCTTTCATCAACGATCTTCGCGGAAATAACGCAGTTTACGTGGACACTGCTCGAAATCTCACGCCGCCGTTCGCCTCGGGTACGGTTTTCATGCCCTTCAGAACCGTCGCAGAAGGTGTGGCTTTCGTGTCCAACGGGGGTGTGGTCAGTATCGTCGCGGGCAATTACCCGGCATCGGTCGGCAATACCCTTACAGCCGGCTCAGGCAACAAAGCAATGACGATTGAGGCTCCAGTGGGAATCGTCACGATTGGAAACTAGAAGGCAGGACCGTTTTCCTGTTGACAGTGGTGCAAGAAAAAGGAGGAACAAACGATGAACACAACCAAGCTCGTGCCCTCGGCACTGATCATTACCGCTGCTTCAGCGCTCGCCCACGCCGGTCATACACTTCAATGGTATACGGTCGACGGCGGCGGCGCCATGCGAAGCACCAGCGCGTCGCTGGAACTGTCGGGAACGATCGGTCAGCCCGATGCGGGGACAATGGAGGGTGGTTCGATGACCTTGACAGGCGGCTTCTGGTTTGAAATTGTTCCAGGCGACTGCACCGAGGACGGCGCGATCAACTTGTTCGACAGTGTCGGCAGGAATTCCTGCATGGCCGGCCCGAACGCCTCGTCCGGCGCTCAATGCCAATGCCTAGATGTCGATGGCGATGGTGACGTGGACCTTCTCGACGCGGCCGAGTTCCAGGCTGGTTTCACCGGGCAATGATCAAAGGCGCTTTTGCGACGTATTGACAAGTGTCGCCAATTGACACTTGTCGTGATTAAAGATGCCCGCTAGTGGTTCGACGAATCGACGGGCTGGACTTCCGCTTTCAGATTGGGTAACCCCATTCGATGAAGCAACGCCACGAAGCGCGGGTCATCACGAAGTGGGTCCCAGAACGGAAGCACCGCCAGAAACGTCATCCACTCGTCGCGCTCTTCGTAGCCTGTTTCCAGCCATTCAAGGGCACTGTCGAGATCCCCCAATCCGACATACATGATGGCAAAGTCCGTCGGCGGAACATAGCGTGACTCGCCAAGTTTGAGCCACTCCTTGAGAATCGTCCGACACTCTTCCTTGTTTCCGGATCGACCCAGCACGTAGGCCAGGTAGGCGTTGGCGAAAGACACGTCACCGGCCATATCCCGAGCGATCCGCAGCGCCGCAATCGCTTCCTCGGAGTTTCCTAACTCCGCCTGCGCCAATCCGATGATTTGCCTGAAAAGGAAAAACTCAGGGGCAAACTCCAATCCCGATTCACCGGTCGCTTTGGCCGATGACCAGTCGTGCTCCCACAATTGCACCCACGCCAGGTTGTGTGTGAAGATCGGCATGAGCGGATCGAGATCAATTGAGCGGCGAAGTCTGCGCTTTGCTTCGGCCAATTGTCCACGAGCCCCGACGCACAATCCCCACCATTGCTGTGTCGTCGCGTAGCGCGGATTCAGTTGTTCGGCGCGGCGGAACTCCTCGATGGCCTTATCAAACTCCCAGTTCAAATAAAACCAAACCATTCCCATCGATGTGTGAGCTTCGGCCAAGCCGTCATCAAGTTCCAATGCCCTGAGCGCTGCCGCGCGGCCCTGCGCTTCTGCCTCTTTGGGAGTCATCCATCCGTAGAGCGGCAAAAGCGAATAACAGTCGGCAAGCCCTGTGTAGGCGAGAGCGAAGCTTGGATCGAGGCGCACCGCTTCGCGAAACATTTCCAGCGCATGATCGAAGCCCTCGCGCGTGCGTTTGGCCCACCAGGATCGCCCATGCAGGTAGTGACGGTATGCTTCCGCATTCTGGGTGTATCCCCGACTCAACGATTCTTGTTCTTCGCCCGTTAATCGCAAGCGCAACGTCTCGGTGATCTCTTTGGATATATTGCGTTCGATTTCGACGAGGTCCGCGATTCTCCGTTGATAGCGATCACCCCAGAGCTGGCGACGTGCTTCAACATCCACCAGCTCGACCTGAACAGTCAAGTTCTCGCCGCGCTTGAGTACCCGGCCGCTGAGGACGGCGGTCGCGCCAAGATGGCGACCTGCCTGCAATGGATCGACGTCCTTGCCCTTGTGACGAAAAGCCGTGCTTCGCGGAACGGTGTTGAGACTATCGATGCGCGAGAAGCCGTTGATGAGCGTTTCCGCAATGCCATCGCTAAGATAATCCAGTTCCGGGTCGCCGGAATCGTTGACAAACGGCAAGACTGCGAGCAAATGAGTGGCTGTGGCCGGCTCGATCCGATGGCTCCGCGGCTCGTTTCGAAGTATGAAGTACCCGGGGACGAAAATGGCCGTCGCCGCGATGGCAGCGATTGCCAACCACTTTCTAGACGTTTTCTGCGGGCCGACCATGATCCGCGACGCGCTGTCGGCAAGCACCGTTCGCAACGCAAAGGAAAGGTCCTGCGACGATTGAAACCTGGCCTCGGGTTTCTTTTCCAGACAGCGATCGATGAGTCGCTCAATTTCCGGTCCGACGGTCCGGCTGCTCGAACGCACGCTCTTCGGCGCTTCACGAAGAATGGAGGTCATGGTGTCGGCAGTCGTCTCACCTTGGAACGCCCGCTCGCCGGTGAGCATCTCGAAAAGCACGCAACCGAAGGAGAAAATGTCGCTTCGTCCGTCGGTTTTCTGCGCGCGAATCTGTTCGGGCGACATGTAGTTGATCGTGCCCAGGATCGTACCTGGCGAAGTGTTCAGTGTGACCGTGGGAGTATGCGATGCGCTCGCAGCGGCGGGCAGATCGGAGTCCATTCTGGCCAAACCGAAGTCGAGGATCTTCACGACGCCGTCGTTGGTGAGAAAGATGTTTTCCGGCTTGAGGTCTCGGTGAACGATATTGCGGGCGTGTGCGGCGGCAAGCCCGTCAGCGACGGCCGCGCCGATTTCAAGCGCCTTGCGAGTGGGAAGCCTTTCCTCGATGAGCGCAGCGCGAAGTGTTCGCCCTTCCAGCAATTCCGTGACCAGGTAGGCGTGACCACCCTCCCGACCCACGTCGTACACCGCCAGAATGTTCGGGTGCGAAAGGGCCGCAATAAGCTTCGCCTCACGCTCGAATCGCAAGGACATGGCCGGGTCGTTCGCAATGCGATCGGGCAGGACCTTAATGGCTACATCGCGATCCAGCCGTGCGTCCCGGGCGCGATAGACTTCGCCCATCCCGCCCGCGCCCAGCGGGGCCACAATTTCGTAAGGCCCTAGTTGTGATCGCTCCGGCAA
Organism: uncultured Phycisphaera sp.; assembly: GCA_964486335.1. Lineage (GTDB taxonomy): Bacteria > Planctomycetota > Phycisphaerae > UBA1845 > UBA1845 > CAZAMB01. The sequence continues at coordinate 173,586 of CAZAMB010000002.1, forward strand.
ACTCATCGCCGTTTATTCTCAGGATTGTATCGAGGATTGTCTAACTTAATGGCGGCGGATCAACGGAAAATCAACAGAACCTGCTCTCCTGTGCCAGTTCCCGCGCGCGAATCCGCTCGGGTCGGCGAGTGCCGAACAGTGAATAAAGCGCCGAAAGAATCACAAGCGTCAGCGTGTTATCGACGATCAGCTCTCCGATCACGACCGTCGCCAGCGGTTGTTGAATCTCGGCGCCCACGCCGGTGTTGAGCGCCTTCGGCAAGAATCCCGGTCGACAGGGGCAAGCTCCGCCCGGCAGGTCTTACCTATGAGTTGAGGCGTGCAAGGCATGCGCTGCCGCTGCTGACAGGCAAGGCAACAAAGCCGACTGTGGCTTTCCGCCGGGTCATGGACAACCTGGAACCAAGACGGGATTCGAAAGGAATCTTCTGCCATTTCCAGGCCCGTCATACGCCAACGTTTCCGCATTGAGGTCGATCAACACTCGTACTTCGCACTCGTCGCGCCGAACGACAAGCTCGACCTGGTCAGGGATCTCAAGCTCTGTCGGACGATTATTGGGAATCAGGTATCCAATCGGACCGCACCATCCGCCCGAATCCTGCGCGATCGATACACCAAACCCACCGTCGAGGCTTTCATTGGGAATGGATGTCTCGCTCACCCGGCCCTCGACAGGTTGGCCGTCGCGAAAAAAGTTTGCTGAAATCGCAACTCCGGCAAGCGGCTCGCCCGATTCGAGGTCGAGCATGGTTCCGTCCAAGCCGTAGCGCGTGACCCAATCAACGCAAATACATCCCGTGCAACCGAATCCCCAAACGCATCCGACCAATGCCAATACCGGAATACGATTGAGCTTATTTGACCTACTCATGAAATCCATGATCGCCTCCGAATTGAAGAAACGTCGACCAGCCGGCGGCCTATTGCTCGAACATGTTGCGGCGTGCAAAGCACGACCTACCGCCCGTCACAATCGCGGCTCGATTTCATTCGACAATCACCAGTCGACAATCGACAATCATCGCTCATTGCCCCACAACTTCGCGAGTTCGACGAGGATGTTCGCCGAAGATTCCATTTCTTCCAGGCAGGCGAATTCGAGCGGTGAGTGGAAATTGTGCATGCCGACGGCGAGGTTCGGCGTGGGCAAGCCCATCTCGCTCAGACGCGAACCGTCGGTGCCGCCGCGGATCGCCTGAAACCTCGGCTCGATGCCGCAGTTCTTGATCGCTTTGGCCGCGAGCTCGACCGCGCGCGGTTCTTTCTGCAAGGCCTCGCGCATGTTGCGATATTGCTTTTTCACGTCGATGTCAATCTTGCACCGGGGGTGGGCGTTGGTGACTGTCGCGGCGATCGTTCGCAACACTTCGGCCTGACCGGCCAAATCCTCGGTCTCGAAGCTGCGGAGCAGAATGCGAATCGTCGCCTTGTCCACGCCGCCTTCGAGGACGTAGGGGTGAAGGAACGGCTCTCGCTTCGATGTGTTTTCCGGGGCGAGCGTCTGCCAAGGCATGCGAGAAAGGAACAGTCCGGCCAGTCGAATCGCGTTGACCATGACGCCGGTGGCGAGGCCGGGGTGAATGTTGCGACCTTGGATGGTCACGATCGCGAGGTCGGCCGAGAAGGTTTCCGTGTCGAGCTCGCCGATGGTCTCGCCGTCGAGCGTGTAGGCGCAGGTCGCGTTGATTTTCTTGAGGTCGAGCTTGTCGGTTCCGCGACCGACTTCTTCGTCGCAGGTGAAGACGATTCGGATTGGGCCGTGTTTGATCTTCGGATCGTCCATCAGCTTTTCGGCCGCGGTCATGATGACCGCCAATCCCGATTTGTCATCGGCGCCGAGCAGGGTCGTGCCGTCGGAGGTGATGATCGTCTTGCCCTTGAGCTGCTCCAACACCGGTGAATCCGAGGCCTTGATGATCCGCGACTTGTCGCCGGGCAGCACGATGTCGTTGCCGTCGTAGTTCTTGTGAATGGTCGGATTGACGTTCTTGCCGGTGAACTCCGGCGAGGTGTCCATGTGCGCCACCCACGCGATGGTCGGCGCGCCCGCCACATTGCCCGGCACGGAGCCCATCACAATGCCGTGTTCGTCCATCGTGACATCAGAGAGCTTGAGTGCTCGCAACTCGTCCGCGAGCATCCGACCGAGGATCAACTGTCCCGGCGAACTTGGGTAGTCGTTTGTTTGTTCAACGGCCGTGGTTTCCACAGCGACATAACGACAAAAGCGTTCGAGCAATGTGTCCACGTTCGAGTCTCCGGGTCCCTGGCGATATTGGTTGTAACTCTTTGAAAACAGCCGGTTTATCGCCAAATGAACAACCGAAGAGTAATCGGACGTGCCTCGTCCGACAATACTGAAAACGCGGTTGCGCTTTAAGTCTCAATGTCCGAACGCGCTCGAAACCGTTACAAATTAAGGCAAACCGTGCGGTTTGATGTTGCTTGACCGGTCACTTGCGTAACCGATACTTGGGGTAGCGGTTTGCCGATCGATTGTCGATTCGGCGCAACCGACCAACCTGATTCCGTTTACGGAGTAACAACCCATGTTTCGTGGTCTCACGAAGTGCGCGGCATTTGCGTTGCTGGCCTGTGTCGCTTTTCCCGGATGCAACGTCATTCTTGGGTTGATTGGACGAGATGTAGGCGAGACCGGCAGCCCCGAATTGAAGCCCTTTGCCTCAGAGGCCGAGCTGCTTGACTACTTCAAATCGCAGATCCAGCAACGAAACGACTCGTTCGCCGTGTTCGATCGCGGGGCGGTCGACAACGACGGCGCGCAAGCCCCCACGGCCGAGGGTGGCAACGGCGGTTCGGCGGATAGCGCCGACGCGGGCGCCTTGCCGAGTCCCGCTCCCGGCGATGCCAGCCTGACTTCCGGGGGCGACGATGGATTCTCCGGAACAACGACGCAGGAACGCGGTGTTGACGAAGCCGACGTGGTGAAAACCGATGGTGATCGGCTTTATGTCATCAGCATGTTCAACAACGACAGTGTTCTTCGCATCGTGGATATCGGCCCGGGCGGACAATCGCAGCTTTTGAGCGAAACCACGTTGAAGGGATACGGTCGCGACCTGTATCTGCACGACGGCAAGGTCGTCGCCCTGACTTCGGGCGGAGGGTACGCGTATCCGTTGTTTCTGGAAGGCGGCGGAGTCGCTGACGTCGTCGCGGCTGATGCCGTGGCTGAGGATGATAGCGATAACGCGGTCTCAAGCGATATCGCTATTCTTCCGCCGATCGGCGAATTCGTGTACGAGCGTCCACACACGCTTGTGACGGTCGTCGATGTATCCGCAGGTTCGTCAACCCAGGTCCTTTCAACAACCAAAATCGACGGCAGCGTGGCCAGCAGCCGAATGATCGACGGATTGCTTCACCTTGTGATGGCCAACTATCAGGATTATTACTACGACGTTCTCCCGCGCCTGGGCGCGCCGTCGCTTGACCTTTCCCCGGTGGATGCGGCTTCTCTGCTTCCGAAGTACACCCAAACACACGCGAACGGCGCCGAGACCAGCGGTACCGTCGTCACGTGGGAAAACCTCTACCGACCGACGGACCCCGATGGATTCGGCGTGGTTACGGTCATCAGCCTCGACGTGGACGACGATGCGGGCTTTTCGGCACTGGGCGTGGTGGCCGAGCCGGGACTCATCTATTCCTCGCTCGACGCCCTCTACCTCACCGACACCAACTACGACTGGCAGGGTAACTCGCGCACCACGACCGATATCTACAAGTTTGCCTATCAGGGTCGCAGCGCGATCGCGTCGGCCACGGGTACCGTTCCGGGACGCATCCTCAACCAATACTCAATGGGCGAGCACAATGGCAACCTTCGCGTCGCGTCGACCATCGACGCAACCTTCAGCTTCGACGGCCTCGGAGTCGGAACCGTTTCGGAATCGCAGAACGCTGTGTACGTACTTGGCCAGTCCGGGAACTCTTTGGGTATCCTTGGGCGGGTCGAGAACATTGCTCCGGGCGAGACGATTCAGTCGGCGCGGTTTATCGGCGACAAGGGATACGTGGTGACGTTTCGACAGATCGACCCGTTTTTTACGATGGACATGAGCGATCCGACTTCGCCGCGCGTGGTGGGTGAGTTGAAAGTGCCGGGGTTCTCGACCTTCCTCACGCCGATCGATGAGAACCACATCCTCGCGGTCGGACAGTACATTCCGCCGGACGACTCGTTCGGCAACTGGGGCGTGCAACTTTCGATTTTCGATGTCACCGACTTCGCCAACCCGACACAGATGAGCAATGTCGTGCTGGGCGCGGAGGCGAACACCTCGGCCTACTCCGAGGCCCTGTGGGACCCAAAGGCGTTGACCTATTATGCGGAGGAAGGCGTGGTGGCACTGCCCTTGTCGATTTACGAATACGTCTACTTTGAGGGAGACGGTGTCGCGGTGAGCGAACCGGGCACAATTCTGGTTACGGATGCCGGCGGCGGTTCGGATGGATCAATCGGCGCGGTTACGAGCACCGATCCCGACGTCGCACAGATTGACGCCGACGCACCACCGCCGGACGGCGAAGTTCAGGAAGGCGCGGTGTTGGACGCGCCGGCCGAGCCACAGGGTTTCGAGGGCGTTGTCGTGTTCCGTGTTTCGACCACAGAGGGTCTGACCGAGCTGGGCCGCGTCAGCACGCGCTTCGCCGAAGCTGATTATTGGGGCGCTTCATTCACTCGCGGCGTATTCGTCGGACAGGACCTGTTCGCCGTGACCGATTTGGGCGTCAAGGCCGCGTCGATGAGCGACCTGGCCGCTGAATCGTCGCAACTCTTTTTCGGACTGCCATACGATTACGACGATGGGATCGATCCGGGCGTTGTCGACGAACCCAAGCCGGAACCCGTCGAACCCGTGGATGGCGGCGGCTCGACACCTGGTTCTTCCGGTGACGATACAACGTCAGTGGATGCCCAGGATCAGACGACCCCTGGCGAAGAAGCGACTCCAGCGGTCAATCCCGCACCGGCCAGTTCCAGACCGTAGCGTCGAAAGACAGGGATCAAAGGGAACAACAGCCATCGGATCCCGCCGCCGATACCCGCGCGCGGTTGCGACGAAGCGATGGGTCGCAACCGCGCCGAGTCCGTTCGAGAAGGTCGGGCGGCTCACGTCCGGGCACAGGAACTCACCGGTGGAAGGCAAACGCTTGCGCGATTTCCAACGCTTTCGCGTACGCCGAGAAGAGCAAAGAATCGCAACTCGCCAAACATCCCATGCGCGGGTTCCGCGTTTCACCGTTGGGCGATCGGTTGATGGCGGCACGGTTCTTTGGGCCCCCAACGACGACGCATGTTCCGTCAAAATCCCGGTAGCTGATAGTCTGATTTTGTGCCGCCGCTGATGGTCACGCTGACCGTGCCGTCCTTCGGCGTGTTGGCATCGAACTCAACCAGGATCGTGATGTTGTCGGGGCCGGTCGGGGCGTCGTTGGGCACGACGAACGTCATGGTGCCCGCCTCCGGCAGAAAACTCTCATTGGCCACGGGTTTGATCACCAGGCCATCCGTCTCGACGCTGTACGTCGCGCCGCCTTCCTCGGAAAGCGTGAGGTCGGCGGTTTCGATGGTGATCGTCTGGCGAATGGGATCGATCTTGAGAGCCAGGTCGCCTTCGGCCGACCCGACGCCGGTCGTCGTAATGTCGATCGTGCCGGTCCACGTGCGAATCTCTGCGGGATCGGTCGATCGCTGCACGCCGAGCGATCCGTCGGTGGATTCATCACCGACGGAAAAGTTGTCAAAGGTGGCTACAAATGAACCGGTATTGGCGTTGAATACGACCGCAATACCGCCCGAAAGGGGAACCTCGCCGTAGTAGTCGTTCTGGCATCCATCGGTAAAGGTCAGCGCGATCGTGGCGACGTTGGTGTCGAGCGAGAAGTTCACGACAGGACACGTTCCGAAGGTACCGTCGTCGGTGAGATCAACGCTGGAAAACCCTTCCACCGCGCCGCCGACCGCCTTTGAGGCCGCGTCGAGTTGCTCCACGACGGCATCCACCGCCGCTTTCTGTTCGGCCGTCAGCGTGTCCCCGCCGCCACCGCCACCGTTGCCCGGGCGATTTCGACATGCGGATGATAAACCTGCCGCCGCGACCAACATTCCGATGACGATCAACCCATTCAGCTTTCCGCGCATGATCCGATCCTCCTGATCCGTGATGGACATATTCTCAAGTCAATTCTGAAAGCGAACCGCCCCAACGGCGAAAGGCTACACCGCGCCGAGTGTCCGGGCAAGGGTGGCTGGCGCGTTACTGTGTTCGACGGCGCGCAGGAGACCGTAGCATTCGTTGATTAATGCCGAGAATCCTCTTGCGATTATGTGCTCGAAGAGGACCTACACGCGCATTTGGATTCCGGAGTTGTCTGCACACGCCAGAAAAACATCAGATGTTGGGCGACACAACGTCGATCAGAGCGTCGGCGATGTCGCGGAGGACGCCGAGGGGATGTTGATCGGCGTTGACCTTTGCCTGAAGTCGCTTGGGATAGGCGTCGAGCACGGGGGCGGTTTCGCGCTCGTAAACTTCGATGCGGTTTTCGATAACGGTGCGATCGGCATCGTCGGGCCGGTTGGACTTTTTGGCACGGGCCGCGAGTCGGGCGATCAGCGCGTCGCGATCGTCGATCATCAAGTGGACGACTTTGCGCACCTCGATCGCGTCGGCCAACAACTCGACTTGCCGGGCGGTGCGGGGAATCCCGTCGAGAATCAGCGTGTGGTAGGCGGGATCGATCTTGCCGGCCGCGATCAAACCCTCCACGTGGTGTCGAAAGACGCGGATCGTCAGTTCGTCGGGGACAAGTAGACCCTTGGTGGAATACGAGAGAAATTCCTTACCGATTTCGGAGGCCTTGTCGAGTCCGCGAAAGATATCACCCATGGCGAGATGACGGAGGTTGGCCATTTGCCCCAGGATAATGCCTTGTGTTCCCTTACCCGAGCCCGGGCAACCCAGTATCAGAATCGCCGGATATCGTTTTGGCTCGCTCATTCAAACCTCCCTCGATAACCACCACCTGCGGGGCGATCGGACAGAATTCGCGAAGTTTCCGGATTCGTGGAAACCTGTTGCGGCATGATTTCGGGGATTGGCGGAGGACGCAAGCCCCCCGACATTGTTCCGGAAAATCCCGGGGGATGATCGCCTCACTTGCTTCCCGACACAACGTACCGCAACGTGCCCAACAACAACCCGTCCGAACTGTAGACGGCGGCCCCCTTCGACTCATTTGCTTTGCAAATCGCGTTCCACCGGGTAGGTTGGACGCTCACTCAACGCAGCACACGAGGGGCAAGCTCGCGGCTGACAAAAGTTATCGAAAGGACGAACAGAATGAGGCACCTGTTGATCATCGGAATGGCGGCGATCGGTTGGTTTTCCACGGGCGTAGCGGCAGATGGCACTCATCCGTTCTCGATCCACGACATGCTGGCCATGAAGCGGATCAGCGATCCGCAGGCGTCGCCCGATGGAAAGACCATCGTTTTCGTGGTTCGCACGACGGATCTGGAGGCCAACAAAGGTCGCACTGATCTTTGGCTGGTCGGCACGGACGGAACCGGGCTTCGCCGACTGACCTCACACCCCACGTCCGAAAGCAACCCGCGATGGTCCAGCAACGGCAAGTTAGTGTACTTTCTTTCCACCCGTTCGGATTCCTCGCAGGTGTGGCAAATAGCCGTCGACGGCGGCGAGGCGGAGCAGGTCACCCGGTTGCCGCTCGATGTCTCCGCGTTCGCGGTATCGCCAGATGGGTTCATGCTGGCCGTGGCGATGGATGTTTTTCCAGATCTCACGCCGGAAGAAACGAAGAAGCGACTGGATGAGATGGAGAGCCGAAAACCAAGCGGCAAAGTTTATGACCGGTTGTTGGTGAGGCACTGGGACTCCTGGAAGGACGGCCGCCGTTCGCACGTGTTTTCGTATCGTCTTTCCGGTGGTGATCTTGTCGACGTAATGTTCGGGATGGACGCGGATTGTCCGAGTCGGCCGTTCGGCGGGCCCGAGGAGTTCACGTTTACGAATGACGGTGAGTCGATCGCGTTCACTGCCAAGAACGCCGGGCGCGAAGAGGCCTGGTCCACGAACTTCGACATTTACGTGGCGCCGGTTCATGAGTCGTTGCCGCCCAAGAATCTCACGGACTTCAACGTCGGATGGGACACTTCGCCGGTGTTTGCGCCGGAAACCGCTGCTTTGGCTTATCTTTCCATGGTCCGCCCGGGCTACGAAGCCGATCAGTTTCGGATCATTGTTCGGACTAGTCCGACCGCCACGCCGGTGGACTTGTCCAAGAACTGGGACCGCTCGGCGGGATCGATCACCTGGTCGAAGGACGGAACCACGATCTTCGCGATCGCCGACAACGTCGGTCACCGCTCGTTGTTTTCAGTCAATCTGGCGACGGCCGCGTTCACGACACTCGTCAACGAGGGGAATGTTTCCGCCGTGGTTGTCGCGGGTGACCGGCTCGTTTTCGCGATGGATACGCTCAAGTCGCCCGTCGAACTCTATTCCGTGAAACCCGATGGCAGTGATCTGAAACAGATTACGAATATTAACGCACCGCAACTCGCGGCCGCACGCATGGGTGACTACGAGCAGTTTTCGTTCAAAGGCTGGAACAACGAGACGGTGTATGGATTTGCGGTCGAGCCGGTCGATTTCGACGCTTCGAAGAAGTACCCGGTCGCGTTCCTGATTCACGGCGGCCCGCAGGGCTCGTTCGGCAATCATTTTCATTATCGTTGGAACCCTCAGGCATACGCCGGGGCGGGGTATGCCGCGGTGATGGTGGATTTTCACGGATCGACAGGATACGGGCAGGCGTTCACCGATTCGATTCGCGGTGACTGGGGCGGCAAGCCGCTGGAGGACTTACAGAAGGGGCTTGCGGCGGCGCTGGAGAAATACCCCTGGATGGACGGGGATCGAGTGGCCGCGCTGGGGGCGTCGTACGGCGGATACATGATCAACTGGATCGCGGGAAATTGGTCGGACCGCTTCAAATGCCTGGTGTGCCACGACGGAAATCTCGACGAGCAAATGGCCTACTACGACACGGAGGAATTGTGGTTTCCTGAATGGGACCATCAGGGGACGCCGTGGGCGCATCCCGAAAATTTTCAGAAACATAATCCGATCAATTTCGTCAAAAACTGGAAGACGCCGATGCTGGTGATCCACGGAGCGCTGGACTATCGAGTCGTGGATACGCAGGGGCTTTCGACGTTCACGGCGTTGCAGCGTCGGGGAATACCGAGCAAGCTGCTCTACTTTCCCGATGAAAACCACTGGGTGCTCAAGCCGGCCAACAGCATCCTTTGGCACGAGACGGTGATCGGCTGGCTGGATGAGTGGACGAAGAAGCAGTAAGTGAGCGGAAATCACGGCATCATCGTACTTCGAGCGGGCGTATTAGGGTTGATGTGGATCGTTCCGGGATGCGGGTCGCGCTCCGAGTCGATCGAGCAACCGGAATCAGCTTCGTCAACGGTTCCGGAGAACAGTTCGGCCAGTGCGACCTCCGGAAGTTTGCTGCGAATTGTTTGCGATGTTCCGGAGGAGTTGGACTATCCAACTCGCACCGTTCGTGGGCATGTCGGCTGGTCGGAAGGGAATATCACCCGCGGCCAGACCTTTACGTTTGAGCTGGCCAAGCCGGTCGTTGAATTGCCGATCGACTTTCGATTCCCGCTCAATGAGAAAATTCACGTTCGTTTCGTCGTAAACAGCGGTCCAACGACTTCACGATTCACGGATGGCGACTGGTTTCTGTATACTGACGGGCGAGAGGAAGCTTCGCGCGGTGCGTTGAGCATCACTCTGTCGACCTTCCTCGATCGATCAAAGAAATACAGGAAGATGGCGCCCTAGAACGGATATCAGTGAGACGAAACATGAATGCTATCCAGCAATTATATCGAGCCGGTCAGTCGGTCTGGTGCGACAATCTCAGCCGCGGGATCATCGAGTCGGGTGAGTTGCAGCGGCTGATCGACCTCGGCATCGTCGGCGTCACGTCCAACCCCACGATTTTCATGAAGGCGATCACCAGCGGCGGCGACTATGACGAGCGAATCGCTGCGGCGCTGGACGAGGGGGTGGACGACACGGTCGCGTTGTACGAGCGGCTGGCGATTCCCGACATCGCCGACGCGGCGGACCTGCTCCGGCCGGTCTACGATCGAACCAGCGGCGTGGACGGTTGCGTGAGTCTCGAAGTGAACCCTCGGCTGGCGTACGACACGCGCGGGACGGTGACCGAGGCTCGGCGGCTGTTCGCGGAGCTGGACCGCCCCAACGTGCTCATCAAGGTTCCCGCGACGGACGAAGGGATTCCGGCGATCGAGACGCTCATCGGCGAGGGGATCAACGTCAACGTGACGCTGATTTTCTCGGTCGCGGTCTATCGTCGCGTGATGGACGCCTATCTCGGCGGACTACGCAAGCTCGACGCGTCCGGCGGCGACGTATCGAAAGTGACGTCGGTCGCCTCATTCTTCGTGAGTCGCGTCGATTCGGCCGTCGACAAAATGCTTGAAGCAAAGCGCGGATCGGACGGCGGAATCGAAAAGCTGCCTGGCAAGGCCGCCATTGCCAATGCGGAACTGGCGTATGGCCGGTTTCTCGAAGTGTTTGATCCGGCCGGACCGTTCGGAGCGCTGAAACGCAAAGGCGCACGCGTACAGCGGCCATTGTGGGCAAGCACGAGCACGAAGAACCCGGCCTATCCCGATACGCTCTACGTGGACAATCTCATCGCGCCCGACACGGTGAATACGATGCCTCCGGAGACGATCACGGCCACTTTGGATCACGGGCGAATCGGAACGAAACTGGGCGAAACGCTGGACCGGTCGCGGCAAGTCCTCGCCGATCTTGCGGAAGTGGGAATCGATCTGAAGGCCGTTACAGATCAACTGACGACCGACGGCGTCAAGGCCTTCGCGCGGAGCTTCGAGGAATTGCTTGCCGGACTCGAAGCAAGGCAAACGACGGTTCGATCGGCAGGCTAAACTGCCTCAGGTCCGACGACGCCGGGAGCACGAGGAACTCGGCGATCAAATGACAGACCGCCGCTGGCGGTGGACACGCGATCGCAGGGCCATCCGCTCGCGCCCCGTGCCGTTGGACCGTCCGGAAGGTGATGCGCCGCCGGGCAGCGTCGCTCCAGGCAGGTACTCCTCGCGGCATTGTCGGCAACGGCGCAGAAACGACCGCTCCATCGCGTGAATCACCACGGGAAATCCGCAATGCGGGCAATGAGTATAAAACGCCTTCATCTTCCCCTCTTTCCAAACGAACCCGCGACGGCGCGAACGGAATGGATGTTCGCGTCGAGTCGGCCGGGCAGTTGGTGAGAAACTCGCTGCACCCGTTGCCACAAGATCAGGGCGTTTTCTCAACAACCTGCACAACGTGCGGACCATCGGCGCGCAGCGCTCGCGGGCTTGTCATTCAAAGTGATGTTCAAATGGTTATCGAAGCGCCGTCCGGGCGGCGCCGGCGGAGCACGACGCGTGCCCCGGAATTGATTCTTCATTACCGCCGCACCCCGCGCCAACCGGAATACGATGCCGGCGGCGCGGTTGCTGCCGAAGCGTTCACCGAGAACCTTGTTTCGGACTCAATCGCCGGACCACGACCGCGCCCCCCGGCGATTCAGAGTTCACACGCAGGGAGACCCTCGGAATCCAAATTGGTTTCGCCGGTCCGGCGGCAACCAGACCTACGATTTCTTCCAGGAGCATCTCGCTGTCTTGCGTGCCGATGGGCATGATGTCCGAGGACAGCGGAGAGTTCTTGAACTCCTGATCGAAAAGGAACGCGTCGGCGGCCGAGCGATCGTCCATCAAATCGAGATCATCATCGACGTGGTTCAGGCCGAGCACGTGACCAGCCTCGTGCGCGGCAACGTTGCCGATCGCCAAGCCCATTTCGGCGGCAGTCGGATCGAATGAAAAAACCGTCGGGGTAAAGGACTCGGTGAAAATGATGGCGTCGTCACAACGGTCCGCGTTGTAGAGGTCCACGTTTTCGGCAATGCCGAACGCGGCGTCGTTGAAACCGCCGAAGAAAATCGTCGTGAACTTCTCGCCCGCGCCCGGCAATGGGTCGTCGGTGGTGAGAATCGTCACGTCGAACCGCTCGTAGTTCTGCTCCATGACCTCGCGAATCGTCCCCTTGATCACATCGGTCTGGCCGGCATAGATGGGATCGATATCGCGGGCGTCGAACGGCGGCAGGGTCATGCGTCCGAGCACCGGTGAATCGACCGGTCCCCCGTCGAAATCGAGCAGGAGAATCTGGCCGACCGGCGGCGGAACGGTGTTGCCTTTGATGATTTGAACATCGACCGTGTACGCTCCCGACTTCTTCCGACTGGACGCGAAGGCGGACCGCGTCACGACGAGATAATACGGATCGCCTCCGTGGCGAATGATCACGTCAATTCGCGAGTCGAGATTGCTTTCGGTGCGATCGTCGTTTTCGCTGACAAGTTTCCGTGCGTCGTCGAAAAGTGCGATGGATGCGTCCAGCGTAGCCGATCCCGCCGCGAAAGCGTCAATAATCACCCGGTCACCGGCTTCGAGGTCGCCCAGCAAATAGACATCGAGGTCGTTCTGTGACTCCACGGTACCCTTCAGCTTCGCAAGGCCGCTGCTGTCAAATACCGCGACAATCGGGAAATCAAAGCTATCGTTGGGCTCACCCGTCGTCTTGCCGAGTGGGCTGGTGACAGAGTCGTCGGTGTTTCCGTCCACGAAATCGGAGGGTTCATCGGGCACGGGAGGAATCACGGGCGGGCAACCGGTTGTCAGGAGGAGCACAATCGCCGGAATCGGCGATCTCGCCCGGCCAAACCTTTGTGCGATGCCTTGGCGGTGAAACCCGGTCGTTTTATCGAGTCGCTTGGACATCAAAGTTGTTCATCCGTAGTGAAATCAGTTGGACGAGGCCGCATCGGCCCCATAGCCGCGTTTGAGTTCGTCATGGTACGTGGGACCCAAGGGTCCGATCAACCGTTTGGTCTACCGTCCGAGCGGCGTTGCATCGCAGCTCACATCCGCTGAGGAAGTATCCTTCGCGCGCGGCGAGATGCTCGTCGTCGTGGACTTCGTCCGGCACACGCGCTCGACGAACGGTATTCGCCTCCGAGCGTGCAAGCACCTTGTCCTCGTCGCCTCCGACGGAGTCGAGCAGCGATTGCGCCGAATCCTGATCACCGAGCGGAAACACGGCACTGTAGATTGGTGCACGCCGAAACGTCTGGCCCTTCATCAACTGCCGAAGGCTCGCCGTCACGTCCATGATATCGGTCGAATCCCGCGTGTGAACGAGTCCGAGCAAGTGACCGATCTCGTGGCTGGCGACGTTGGCCAGCGCCTGGGCCATTTCAGAGACATCCGGGCTGAGCGAAGCGAAGGCTTCAAACGTGTCTGTAAAAACGATGGCGTGCTGGGACTGGATGGCGTTGAATTCATCCACGCCGTCGGCGACGCCGAGCAGGGCGGCGTCGAACGTGCCGAAAAAGACGCGGCTCATCGTCGAATCGGGAACCGCCCCTTCGCTCGTCGACAGTATGGTGACGTTGTAACCGTCGAAATGCCGGCGCACGGCCGCAACCACTTGATCGATCATGTCGTCCGTCAAGCCGGCGAACGTGTCGTCGATGGAGACTGCGTCGAAGGTTGGAACGTCGATTGCCGGTCGGTTGCCGATGCGAACGCTGCGGGAACCCGCGAAGTCCAGGATGAACGTATCCGAGTGCGTCGGCGGAATCGCCGTCGCCGGTTCCATCGAGGCAACCAGTTCATACTCACCGGTCGAATCAAAACCCGGCGTGGCGGCAAACGCAATCAGGCAGGAAGGCGACTCGCGACGGATGACGACGTCGACGAACGGCCCCTGCCGTCCGAGATAGACGTTGCGGTGGTCGTTGACCAGCAACGAAGTTCCATCGGCATCGAAGAGAGCCACCGCGCCTTTCAGCGACGCGCCGACGGATACATCCACCAAAACACGATCTCCGGGCACGACCGGACCCAGGTCGTATACATCGACATCGGTGGAACTGCTGATGCGACCTTGAATAGCCTGCGCCGACTGCGTGGAATCGACGAGTTGGGCCAGCTCCAGGACGTGGTTGTTTCCGCTTTCGACATGCGATGGCAGATTGCCGGGTGGAACGGTCAATCCGAGTGTCGAGCGTGGGTTTTCGATACCGCCCGTGACATCCGCGCCACACCCCGCGGCGCCAACGGATGCGAACAAGCAAAGAACCAGCATGGCGGCACGGCGCGAGGCCTTGCCGCAAACCTCGTTGCGGACGTACACAGCTTCCCCCTCCGCCACGGCAGCGCAAGACCGCTTCCGGGCGTTGCGTCGATTTGTCGACCGATCAGGGTTGATCCGGATGGTGAGGATTTGGTCGGTACAGGTCGCTCCCCATGCGCCGTCGTTGCGACGTGGCGACCGCTTCTTCCCCACGACCCCCTGTGCTTCGTCCCCCTCCGAGTGGAATCTACGATACGCCGCCGTACAGGGAGGCGCCGGTCGAGATTTCCCTTTTATGGCCCCAATTCCAAACGCATTTCAGGACGTTTCGCCATTTCAGCGTGGACAATGCCGACTTCCGCGGCGATACTTGCGATGATGGTTCGTCCCAATACGGACGGCGGGTCCGCCAACCATCGACGGCGCGACTCAGAAACGGAATCGATTTGTTTGTCTTGAGGAAGGACGCAGGCGAGACATGAGCATTCTCGTTGATCGCGAAACATTGGTCATTTGCCAGGGAATCACCGGAAAAGCCGGCGCGTTTCATACGGCCCAGTGCATCGAATACGGTACGAAAATGGTCGGAGGGGTTTCGCCGGGAAAAGGCGGCACAAAATCCGAACATGGATTGCCCGTGTTTGACACTTGTCATGACGCCGTGGCCGCCACCGGGGCGGATGTTTCTCTGATCTTCGTTCCCGCGCCGTTCGCGGCCGATGCCGCCATGGAGGCCGCCGACGCCGGGTGCTTTTTGGTGGTCCTCGTCACCGAGGGCGTGCCGACTCTGGACATGGTTCGAGTGCGGCAGTTTTTCGACGAGAAGGGCGTTTACCTCATCGGGCCGAACTGTCCGGGTATCATCACTCCGGGTGAATGCAAAATCGGCATCATGCCGGGGTACATTCACAAGCCCACCGAGGAAGGCTGTAAGAGCGTCGGCATCATCTCGCGCAGCGGAACGTTGACTTACGAGGCCGTGTGGCAGTGTTCATCGCTGGGAATGTCACAGTCCACGTGCATCGGCATCGGGGGTGACCCGGTGAAAGGACTGAACTTCATCGAACTCCTCGACTTGTTCGAGAAGGACGAACGGACTGATGCGATCGTGATGATCGGCGAGATTGGCGGCAGTGACGAGGAAGGGGCGGCCAAACACATCGAACGAAACATTACCAAACCGGTGGTTGCATTCATCGCCGGTCAGACCGCGCCGCCCGGTAAGCGTATGGGACACGCCGGGGCGATCATCAGCGGCGGCGAGGGGACGGCATCGTCCAAGATCAAAGCGCTCCAGGACGCCGGCGTTGTGGTAGCCGACTCGCCGGCGACGATCGGAGCGAAGGTTGCAGAATTGCTTCGAGTCGCCTGATTCGAACCTACCCGACATGGCATGCTGGCTGCTCAAGAGCGACCCGGAGACGTACAGCTTCGATGATCTCGAGCGCGACCGTCGCACGGTCTGGGACGGCGTCCGCAACAATACGGCCCTCATCCATCTTCGACGAATGAAAAAAGACGACGAAGTGCTGATCTACCACAGCGGCAGCGACAAGGCCGTGGTTGGCGTGGCGAAGGTCAGTCGCGGACCCTACCCCGATCCGACCCTTCAGGATCCAAGGTGCGTCGTCGTGGATCTTGCCTTTTCGCGGCGCTTGTCGAAACCCGTGCCTTTGTCGCGGATCAAGGCCGATCCGACGTTCGCCAGCTTCGACTTGGTTCGCATTTCAAGGCTGTCCGTCATGCCGGTCGCGCCGCCGCTTTGGAAACGGCTCTTGGCGATGAGCGAGCCTTGATTGACACGCTCATCGGAGTTTTGTAGGTCATGGAATAGGCGCTCATGGACAACGGAATCGAATCCGCCGGCGAGGGTTCAGCCCGTGAACAACGGCCGGATGAGACCATTCCCCTGGCGCGCCCCATTGTCAACGAGCCGGCGACTCATCGTCTTGATGAAATCCTTCTTCGAAATCAATCGCGAAAGGAGGCGTGGTCCGACGTCGGTCTGTTTGTACTGATCGTCGTCTTACTTTCCATCGCCGGAGAAACGTGGTTGTTCACCGGATACCGACATTCTCTGGGCGTGACGGGTGAGCTCAGCGAAACGGCCCGCGTGCAAATCGAACGCGCGGTTCTGATTCCCGTGCTCGGCTGGCGGACGCTGGTTGTGGTCGTCGTCGTGGCGGCCGTGGTGCGAAGACGCGGCGGTACCGCCGGGTCGGTGGGCGTAACGAGTGAGAAGCTTCCTGCCAATCTGCTGATTGCAGTGGGATCGACGGTCGCGATTGCCGTGACCATGGTGATCCTGGTGTTATTGCTTCGGTGGTGCTTTCCATCGCTCGATCGCCAGTTGGAAGCCAATGCCGGGCGAATCATGGATCGCGTTCCGCCCTATTCACCCGCCACGTTCGCCGGACTGACGCTGATGATCGGATTATACGAGGAACTCGTGTTTCGGGGGTTTCTTATGCCGCGACTTCGGCGCGCGACGGGCTCTTGGGCGATCGCGGTTCTGCTCAGCACCCTTGTTTTTTCTTCGCTTCACCTGTTCGATCAGGTCCCGGCCGCGCTGATCCTCGTGACGGTGATGTCTTTGATCCTGAGTCTCGTGACGATCTGGCGACGATCCATCGTTCCGGCGGTCGTTGCACACGCACTCTTCAACTTTGGCATGTTTTTGCAACTTCGATGGGCGGCCGGTGACCAATGGCAATAAGGAAGAAGTCAAACGCCATTCACGTTCGCCCGGCTTTGGGCGACGATTACGGTGCGCTCGTCGAATTGTGGAAAGGAAGCGGATCGGGTTTCCGGCCGAACGGGCGAGAAACGAGAGAAGCGTTTCTTCGACACCTTGATCGGTTTGCCGATCTCACACTCGTGGCCGTCGATGGCGACCAGATCATCGGAGTCGTGGTCGGCTCGCACGACGGGCGAAAGGGCTGGATCAACCGGCTGGCGGTCCGGCCCGATCGTCGTCGACAGGGCATCGCCGCGTCACTTGTCATGGCGTGCGACCGAGCCATACGCGCCGAAGGAATCGCCATCGTGGCCGCCCTGGTTGAGGACGAAAACGATCCGTCGGCGGCGTTGTTTCGCAAGCTCGGATACAGCGACGCGCTGAAGGTCCGCTATTTTCGAAAGCTCAGTCATCCGGAAGCCTAGCACGCGAGATACATCGGTGAATTGAAAGTGCGATGGTCAGGTGACGAGCGCGTCATGACGCCAATGGCCGAACCGCCGCCGTCGTTTCCTCGTGTAATAAGTCCATCGACTTGGACTTTCAGTATCCTCGCGGCAGCCGTTCACCGTCTCGTCCATGAATGAGAATTACTCTGTCGGCAGACTTGCAGAGCCTCCGTTCGATGATTCGCCCATGTTCGATTCGATTGTTGGCTCCCTTGCTCAGGCCTTTCGCCCGCGCTACACTCGCCGCATGATAATCCAGACCATGACATGACCCCGACAGGAAACTCCTATGTCCGAAGATCGCCTTGACGTTGTTTTCTCCGCTCCACACCCGGACGACATCGAGATCGGCTCGGGCGGAACGGTCGCCAGGCTCGTCAAGCTCGGCTACAAGGTCGGCCTGATCCACCTCACCAACGGCGAACCGACTCCGCGCGGAACGCCCGAAACGCGGATGAAGGAGATGCGCGCCGCAGCGGATGTGCTCGGCGTGACCGTGTGCGAAATGCTCGGACTGCCCAATCGCGTACTCATGGACGGACCCGAAGCGAGGTACGCGCTCGCGACGGCGCTTCGCAGGCATCGCCCGAAAATCATGGTGGCGATGGCCGGCCGCACCCCGTCGGCCTCGCCCGATCATTACCAAAGTCAGCTCATCGCCGAGGCTTCGCGGTTTTATTCGCAGTTTACCAAGTGGAACGACCGATTCGGAGGAACCGAGCCGTTTCGCGTGGATCATCTGGTCTATCGCCCGACGCGCATCGCCGCCGAAATCACCCACTGGCACACGCAATTCGTCGTGGATATCAGCGAGACGATTGAGCAGAAGATCGAAGCCGTCCGCTGTTATCGTTCGCAGTTTGACGAGGAGCGTTTTGCGGGCCTGGAGCACTACATTCGCTGCGGCGCGGGCGTCGAAGGTGGCTCGATCGGCGTCCGGTATGGCGAGTTGTTTGCCCTGCCGCGTCCACTGGGTGTCGGCGACATGGTGTCGCTTCTGGGCGACTGGCAGATTCCGCCTCCGTTCAAGCCAGGACAAACATCCTGACGCCGAGGGGACAGCAAGAGCCGGATCATTCGACAAAAGGCCTGAAACCACTGGACGGGTTCGTCACGCCTGACCGATAGACCGGAAGCGGCAGAGTCAGGAAATTGTCCGTCTCACGAGGAAAACGCGTGCAAGTCTACATCGATGATCAATTGATTGAATCCATCGCCGCGACGACAAAAACGATCGGCGACCTGCTTGGCCGGGTTCAGGCGGAACGTTGTCCGCCGCGGCGAATCGTCGTCGGCATTTGCTGCGACGGCGTGACCGTTCCATCAGACGACATGGCGGCGACACTCAATAAAGCTCTCGATCGGTTTGATCGAATCGACATCCTCACCAATACGCGAGAAGCGCTCGTCGTCGATGTGATGACCCACGCCGCCGAATCGCTTGAAGAAACGGAAGCGGAATCGCTCCGCGTTGCCGAGTTGCTCACGGCCGGCAAGAGTACGGAAGCCAAACAGGCGCTCGCCGGGTGCCTCCGCGTCTGGCAGCAGGTGCACGACGCGGTTGCCAAGTCCATTGGACTGCTCGGGATCAACCCGGATACCGTAATGATTCGCGACGAAAGCCTGATGTCCGCGATTACTCGCCCGCGCGACGCCCTCCTTCAGGTTCGCGATGCCCTGATCGCCGGCGATGATGTGCTGCTGGCCGATATCCTCCAGTTCGAGTTCGCCGACGTGGCGGGCGCCTGGCATTCCGTCATCGCTCGGCTTCGCCGCGAGGCCGAGGATCGCCGCGAAGCCGTCCCAATTACCTGAACCGACCGCGAAACTTCTCCGCCGGGTATTTGACCGCGTTCTTCTTCATCTTGTCCGCGAGGGCGGAGGCCAAATCGATGTCCATTCGCGTCGCAAAGGAAATGATGTACGCGAGAATGTCGGCCACCTCTTCGCGAATCCGATCCATCGCGTGCGAATCATCGCGAATCTGCTCCAGTTCGTCGCTTCGCAACCACTGAAAATGTTCCATCAACTCGGCCGCTTCGATGGCGATCGACGCCGACAGGTTTTTCGGATCGTGAAAAGGCTCCCAATTTCGCTCAGCGACAAACCGGGCCACGAGTTGCTTCAGCTCCGCGATGCTTGCCGTTTGATCGTCCATGATTGAAGAATGCTCTTTCCAAAGACCATTGCGGA
This sequence comes from uncultured Phycisphaera sp., assembly GCA_964486335.1. Taxonomy (GTDB): domain Bacteria; phylum Planctomycetota; class Phycisphaerae; order UBA1845; family UBA1845; genus CAZAMB01. The sequence continues at coordinate 193,286 of CAZAMB010000002.1, forward strand.
TTCGATCCGCGGCGGTGCTCCCATCCTCCAATGATTCGAACCTATCCCAAAACCCTGCGAGCCGCCAACTTCAGTTCGCGCGGACCCTCGAATAGCTGGACGATCTTCACGTTTGACAACCCATCGAAAGCTGGTTGTTCGGTTTTGGGATAACCTCTCGTCAAGTGTACCGCCTTGGCTCCATTCGGGCGAACCAGAGAAGGGGTCATCAACAAGCGAAATGGCTGGCTGGCGCCGTCATTTGTCACAAAAAAAGACACCGACGTTTCCGCCGGTGTCCTTGCCAAATTCGATCGATGAAGCGTTCGCGTCAGCCGACGATGCGAACCTTGGCCGCTTTGGGTCCTTTCTCTCCTTGGGTCAATTCGAACTCGACCCGAGCGCCTTCCTGAAGGCTTCGATAGCCGTCTGACTGAATCTCAGTCTGATGGACGAAAACATCCCCGCCCTCGTCGGACTGAATGAACCCGAATCCTTTAGTGTTGTTGAACCACTTGACCGTACCCGCTGGCATAAACGTACCTCTACTTCCAAACGTGCCCGGCCCGGGGCGTTTGAAACAAACACTGCTTCCTGACGAATGCGCCCCAGACCCGAACATTTACAGCCCTGCATTTTGCCCTAAAGTCCACGAAATGTCAACCGGCCCCAGGCAAGTGGTAGTGGGTCAGTTTGACTCTTGCCATTCGATGTCCCGCTTGCTAGCCTAAAGATATCGACGTGAAAGCGTCGATAGGATGGACGGCCTCTCCCATACGACTAAGCTACGTCACCCTTAGCACGACTTGCGGATCGGCTTGGGCTTGGAACGGCGATGGTCCTTTACCTTCACCGTTTTCGGCCCAGGCTTTGCGCCGTCCCGCTTCGGGTAGCACTTGGCTTTAGCCATACGTATCACCCCCTTTCTGCCGCGTGTTGCGACCAAGCCGTAGAAGCCGCAACGCGCTGCGATCAAGAGAGCAATAACTGGGAGAGGCCGCCGCTTTTCTTATCGGAGTTGGCTAGCCTTCCGTGGCTTCGTAGATTATACTCTTGGTATGCCAAAGCGATCAAGCAAGCGGCCACGAGACTTGAATCAGCTTGCCAAGTCCATCGTTGATGAGGCGACCGGGAATGCGCCTAAACCAGAGCCGCGCTCGCCAGAGAGCGAAGCAGCCGCAATCCTTGGGCGCAAGGGGGGGCTAAAGGGCGGGAAGGCAAGAGCTAAGATTCTCAGCAAAAGCCGCCGGATCGAAATAGCCAAGCAAGCCGCACAGGCCCGTTGGAAAAAGGGAGACTAAGCGTTCTGTTCATATTCAAAAAGGTTTGCCGGAATGTCAGGCAAATCGTAGGCAACCATTCTTCCCACTCTCGCGGCGAGATTCCGGCAATCCTTGTCTCCGCTGAAAAACTGCTTTGCTCCGTGTATTGAAGCTGTGGCGATGATTCCGGCGTCGGCACGAAGGCATTTCCTTGCATTTGGATGATCCATTTCTCGTAATTCTTTTCCTTCTTTGAATAACGTCGCCGCCAACGATGCGCACCTTACGTCGAACGGGGCGATAATGAATCGTTCGGTTAGCTCCGCAATCACCGATTTATGTTGTACTGGATTGATAGGAGTTAGGTATTCACAAACGACGATACTTGGAACAATGACTTGTGCTCGATCGGCCTCCAAATGGCTAAAGAGATATCGCGCACGCGTCAATTGCTCTGGAGTACCGATTGTGCGGATTCCCCAGACCAAGGTATTTGAATCAATGGCGACCAAATGCGGGCGATGAGTTTTCACTCTCCGCGAATCTCCGCAATCATTGTATCTGGGTCTGCGATTTCATCCCAGACATGGCCTCCTGCCTTATGTATTTTTCTGAGCGCCTCAGTTATTGATCCCTCTTTTGGCCGATCGAAGGACTGAACAAACAACCTTTTCAGCGACCAATTGTGGCGCAACCATCTTGCCTTTCCGTGCAAGAATACATGCTTGTAGATGTGTCGTCCGAGTTCCCTAATGAGTTTCTCGTTCGCAACTCCGCAGATAATCATTTTTCGCGGTGATTCGGGAAGTCGAATACCGCAGTGCATTTTCGTAGCTCCGCCAACTCTTTCGATTTGTGCATAGACTGAAGCTTCTCCGGTGATAAAAGCGGAAGTTCTAATCGTATTGTACGTTATTGGCGTAATCTTCGCGATTACGTTTCCAAATCTCACGCCTTTTTCTTTGGGTGGTTCACAAAACTCGATTTCCACTCCTTGCGATTTCGCAACTTCTGACAAGTCTTTGATCGATGAAACCGTTGTATCTGTCCAATCAGAATTGTCTGGGTCGGATATGGATGCCCCTACTTCAGAAAGAACGGAAAGCATTGCTTTTCGATCCGGAGCACATACCGCATATGCAGCCGAACCAGTCTTCACTTCAACCAAATGAAGGGTTCTTGAGTCTTCTTGCTTGACGATTTGTGTTGCTGGGTTATCATCTGAATCTTCGATTTTTTGCTCAACCAATCTCTGAACTGCGTCCAAGACACGCGCAAGAGCGCGCATTGGAATATTGCGCGGTCGTACACCTTGACCAACCAATCTCACATAAAAGTCTGCTTGCGGCTTCGACGGCATATCGTTTGTCCAATTATTGCGATCAATATTCTAGCCCCAAGGCACCCAAAGTCAAGCCAAAACTGACAAATTAAGTTTTGCGCACACACTGTAAGGAGAATACCGCCAACAAACAATTGACATTGCCTAATCGGTCAAGTAGAATGGTCAGTATGAACCAGTTGAGCACAGAAAAGCGGGCTGCGATCGTTCGGTGTCTCGTGGATGGAGTTTCCATCCGTGGAACGTGCCGAATCACGGGCGCGGCAAAGAACACGGTCGCCAAGCTGATCGTTGAACTCGGTCAAGCGTGCGAAGCATTCCACGACAAGGCCGTGCGCGGCCTGCGCTGCAATCGCATTCAGTGCGATGAAACGTGGTCGTTTTGTCACGCGAAGGAAAAGAACGTACCCGACGAAAAGAAGGGCATTCTGGGCTACGGCGACGTGTGGACGTGGATTGCGCTCGACGCTGATACCAAGCTTGCCGTTAGCTGGGCGGTTGGACACCGTGACGCCGCGTTTGCCGAACAACTCATGCTGGACGTGGCCGGTCGCGTGCTGAATCGCGTCCAACTCACGACGGACGGGCTTCGAGTTTATCTCGACGCCGTTGAGAACGCATTCGGTTCGGAAGTCGATTTCGCTCAATTGGTGAAGATTTACGGTGATACGAAAGAACCAACGCCCGAAGGGCGCTACAGTCCGCCCAAGTGCAACGGCGCGAAGAAAACGCCGATTCTCGGCCTTCCCGACCGCAAGCATATCTCGACCAGCTATATCGAGCGCCAAAATCTCACGCTTCGGATGGGGTTGCGACGGTTCACACGGCTAACGAACGCTTTCAGCAAGAAGCTATTCAATCTTGAATGCGCCGTGGCGATGCACTTCGTTCACTACAACTATTGCCGCAAGCACATGACGCTAAAGACGACGCCTGCCGTTGAGGCCGGGCTGACGGATCATGTATGGTCGATCGAAGAACTCGTTGGACTCATGGATTCAAAATGACCCACTACCAGGCAAGTGCCGGCGGCTTTCTCGGGCCCTTCCCGAAGGCAAGTGGCCGTCCGGTTTATCGCACGGCGGGGCCCAGTTTGCGGGCTTCGGCGTCGGCTTCGAGAAAGCGATCGGTATACCGTGGATCGACCCCCCGGCAAACTTGCGTCGCCAATTCGCCAATCCGTTCATAGTCCGGATCGCCGTCGGACCGCAGCAGGAACTCTCCGGAGAGAATCGCCAGTCGCAGTAGATGGCGCAAGATCAGCCCCTCGTTCTTCGCCAGGTCGCGCGAGCGAATGAACTTGTAGAAATCGCCCTCGACTTCGAAGAGTCCGCCCGCAGCCCATTTCGGCTGTACGGCGATGTCCTCCGGCGTCGCGAGCCTCGCGTCAAAGAGCGCTTTGAGCATTTCCGGAAGGGAGAGCGGCCGCTGTTCCTCTTCTTCTTCCCAATAATCCTCGCCTTCGTCTTCGTTCTTGGGAAGAACGACTCCGCCGTCGGCGTGCGTGATCGCGACCCCCATCTGCACCAGCATCGGCTGCAAGACATTGTTCTGCAACGGTCCCGGCGGCTTGTCATGCAGTCGGACCGACCGCCCGATCGCCGGCGGAACAAGCAGCACCGAATCGAGTGCCTGGAGCTTTTCATCGAAGTCGGCATGAACCAGAAGTCCTCGAAGAAACTCGCCGTACAAGGGATCGATGCTGCGATAGGCGAGCAAATCGTAAATAGTGTCATTCAGTGTCACATGATCGCCGTCCTCGGCGCGGGTCAGGTAGCCGAGCCGCGCGAGATTGTCGAGCATGTGCTCGAGTTGCCCCTGGAATTTCGTGAGGTATTCGGCCGTGTTGAATCGCTTCGAAAGAAACCGTTTGACCTCGTGCAACGTGCCCCTTTTTGTCAACAGAAAGATCAGCACGCTGTAGGGAATCATTGATCGGCTGAAGAGCTTCGCCGGACCGGCCTTGATGAGCGTTTGAAATTGTCCCTCTACCCAGTATTGCTCGGTGGTGCGCCGCGAGGGCCGTTTGCGTTCGAGATCCTTCTTCGCCCGCAGAATCCCCGGGTCCTTCGACTTCGGGTCAATCTGGTCGTACTTCTTTTTCCATTTCACGATCCGCACATCGTCTTCGTGCGCGAGGGCGAAAACGTAACCCATCTTGTCGAACTGCGGTCGGCCCGCGCGTCCGAACATCTGATGCGCCGACGACGGCGCCACCAGTTTTTTCTCCCTTGGTTTTCCGTGCAGCAGCGTGCTGAGCACAACCGACCGTGCCGGTAAGTTGATCCCCGCCGCGAGCGTCTCCGTGCAGACCACGAACGGAATCAACTTCTTCAGGAACAACCGCTCCACCAGTTCCTTGTACTTGGGCAGCACGCCCGCATGGTGCACGCCGACCCCGCGAATGAGCATCTGTCGCAGCTTCGGCCCGATCCCCTGTGTCAGGTCCGTGTCACCAAGTTCCGTCTCGATCGTCGCTCGCGTGGACTGACTGATGAGGTTGACTCCCTTCATCCGCTCGGCCACTTCCCAGCATTCATCGCGGTTGAAGCAGAAAACCAGCGCCGGTGTCCGGTTCGTCGCGTCGTCTTCGGTCACCATCTCCGGCAAGTGTTCGGTGAGCAGCTTCTCGCCCACCCAGATATACTCCAGCGGCACGCGCCGCTGATCGCTCTTGACCAACGTCAGCTTCCGTGCGTGCTCCTCGCGGACCCAGCGAACGAATTCGACCGAGTTTCCGACGGTGGCCGACAGCAGCATCAACCGAACGTGCGCCGGCAACAGCACCAGCGACAATTCCCACACGATCCCGCGCTCGGCGTCGTTGAAGTAGTGAAACTCGTCCATCACCACGCCGCTCACGTCGTCCATCGGCGGATCGCCCGCGATCAGGTGGTTCAGCAGGATCTCCGCGACGACGACGCGCACGACGGCATCCGGGTTTTCCTTGCGATTGCCGGTAATCAGCCCGACCTGTTGTCGAGGAAACCCCCAGCCTTCGGCCCGATCCTGAAACTCGCGGAATTTCTGATCGGTCAGTGCGATGAGCGGAGTTGTGTAGTACATCCGCCGTCCGGTGTGCAGCGCCTCGAAAATCGCGGCCTCGGCGATGAGCGTCTTGCCCATGCCCGTCGGCGCAGCCACCAGCACGCCCCCCTCGGCCTCAAACCACGCCAGCAGCGCCTCCTCCTGAAATGGGTATAACTCGTGGGAGAGCGAGTCGAGAAACTTGGCGCAAAGGTCGGAGCGGTTCATGCACTCCACATCATAACCGAGCCGCACCCGTTAGGGAGCGTTTGCGTTAGGTCGGGAAGGACGAATGCTGTCAGCGCAATCCAAGAAATTCCTCGGCCGTCTTGAAAAGCAACCGCTCGCGGGTTACGGCGGATAGATCAGTCATCGACTCAATCAACGCACCGGGCCGATCTTCGCCGAGTGGGAACGGATAGTCCGAGCCCAAAGCCACACGGTTCGTACCCACAACGTCGATCAGAAAACGCAACGCGCCGGCGTCGTGGACCAGCGAATCAACATAGAATCGGCCAAGGAACTCTCGCGGGCTGGTTCTCGTCTGCGTCGCGCACAGGTCCGGCCGCGAGTGAAACCCGTGGTCGATCCGCCCGATCGTCCCCGGAAACGCTCCGCCGCCGTGTGCGAAGCCGATCCGCAACGTCGGCAAACGCTCCAAGACTCCGCCAAAGATGACCGAGCAGATCGCCAACGCCGTCTCCGCCGGCATTCCGACCAGCCACGGCAGCCAATACTTGCCCATCCGCTCCTTGGCCAGCATATCCCACGGATGCACGAACACGGCCGCACCGAGCTCACTCGCCGCCTCCAGCACGGCCACGATGCTCGGATCGTCGAGATTCTTCCCGCTGACGTGCGAACCGATCTGCACGCCGGGCATGTGAAGCTGCCGTACACAGCGTTCGAGTTCGTTGATCGCCAATTCGGTTGACTGCATCGGCAGCGTGCCCAGCGCGACGAACCGACCGGGATGCTCCTGCACCACCTTCGCAAGGTGATCGTTGAGGATCATGGACAGATCGTGGCCGTGCTCCGGTTTGGCCCAGTAGCTGAACATCACCGGCACGGTCGAGAGCACCTGAAGCGTTACGCCGCAGCGATCGCAGTCCTCCACGCGACGTTTAGCCGACCAGCAGTTATCCTCGATTTCGCGAAAGAACTCGCCGTCGATCATCATCTTCGCCCGGCACGGCGCGTGATGCTCGAGCGCTACCCAGCCGCCGCACCCGTACCGTTCGGCCAGGTCCGGCCACCGCTCCGGAAGCATGTGCGTGTGCAGGTCGATTTTCATCGAAGGCGGAGTTTACCGGCTCTGATTTCTCTCTGCGAGCGCCAATTCAATTGAAAGGAACCCAGCAATACTCGAAAGGCAAAACGCGAAGGGTAGTTCCCATTCGCTCAACGGCAAAATCGCAACATTCAATCAATTGATGGGTTGGCTGTTCGTTTGGCTGTCAGAACGCAGCGCAATTGAAATTCTCGACGTGCTTGGAAACGCTGGATCGCGAGAAAGCGGAATACTCGACTCAAGAATCAAGCAGATTTGATCTTACAAATTCGCTTTTCGGCGCGTGGAGGCGAATTGGGCGGAAATCGTTCGGGGTGTTCATCCGGATAGGTCAACTTAAAGCACGCTGTTACTGAATACCCGTCCGGAATCGGATAGGTTTCGTCAGGAAAGTCCTTCTTGTTTTCAGGGGCTTCGGCCACAACACGAATCAGATTCCAGATCCACCCAACTGGAAATCCAAGAGTGTCATTCAATACCAAATGGTTGAAGATTTTTCCGTCATAAGGAACACCGCCAGGCGCGATCCCGAATGGCATTCCGTCGCCGGGTTCTGGTTGCGTAAAGACAATATCGATGGGAAGCTGACCTTCGTGGACCAAAGGGCAACGAATGATATGATATATGATCTCCTCTATCGGGATGCCGTGCTCGCCTCGAAAAAAGAAACCTACGTTGTATTTTGGCCCATAAGTGATCTTCTCAAGCTCTTCCAGAATGAACCGTTTGTACGCTTCTCGATCCTTCATCGGAAGCGGACATCGCTTGCGAACTGTTGCCGCGACTGCGATTAATACCTGAATAACAGCCCCTTCAAGCCGCCCCGCCTCCCACAGGACTTTCGCATCGTAGATTCGCTCTCTTACGCTCATGACTCTTGTTGTCCTTGCGCTAAAGTAGTGCTTATCTCACCGGTTCCCCACGTCTTGTTCAGGCGAAGCTCCGTTTCCGTTGAGATTCTCCACGCGCACAATGTGCACAAGTGAGCAATACACCACGTCGTCGGCGATCCCGCTTCCGCGTTCCTTTTCGATGCCGATGTCCACCGTGGACCGAGTCAGCATCGCCATTTCCGGATGGCGAACGTCATAGGTTGTACCATCGGTGAGGTGCAGTCGAATCGGCATGAATGGCTTTCGCCGCAGCAGGTTTCGCAGTTCTTCCGGTCTCATGGCGAATAAAAACCTAACACCAACCTGGCTTGTTGTCAACAGTGACGCGAGACAAAAAATCGATCGCCGAATCGTATTTGCGAAAGCAATCGTCTATCTCCTGTCGCCCGCCAACCTGGTCGGCCGTTTGCGATTCCATACGTCCGTCCTAGTCCCTTTTTCATCATTTCTTCGAAAACCGCCCCGCCACGATGCCCTCCACGAGCAAGTCCTCGTCAAGCTCTTCCCAGCGAAGCGCCTTTCCTCTCGTTTCGACGCGCACCTTGGCCAGTTCTACATCCGAAGCTTGGCGCAACCGGGGAAACTTCCGCGCAGGAATGCCGATCTGCCGTCCGTCCGCCAGCTCCATCCAGACCATACCCTGTTCGCACCAGGCGCGCGTTGCGCGGGTTGAACCTGAGGCAAGCGGTTTAGGAGAAGCACTCATGCCATTTCCTCAGAAATTCTTCCCGATGCTACTAAACCACCCGACGGAGTTCGTTCAACTCGTGGGCCTTCATCCCATCTTTATGCGCCAGTTCAACAACCCCAAGCCAGAACTTGCAACTGTCATCGTCGCGTCGAATGTGACCGTGCGGCGGCTCATCGGCTTCGCCGCCAAAAAAAGAAACCGGAATCCTTTGTACCGATAAATCGTGGGCAAGAAGCCCTCCGATCGCGAGTTTACGCAAACGGCCACGCCGCGTCGTGCTCAAGCTGCACGAACCCGCCGTACCCATACCGTTCGGCCAGGTCCGGCCACCGCTCCGGCAGCATGTGCGTGTGCAGGTCGATTTTCATATTCACAGGAGCTTATATTGCATGACGCCTTGCGGCCAGCGCGCGTGCTTGCTTTCTGCTCGGAATATTCTCGGTATCGATGAGGATTCGGGAGGTCAAACCGCCTGGAAGGCCGACTTCGTAATGCTTTGTTGTTCGATGGCAAAGGCCCGATGTAACTTGTCATTCGGGCGCAACAGGAGTAAAGACGCTACTGTGAAACCAACGTCGTCCCAAATGGCAGCGGTTGCCGTCTTTGATTTACGTTCGCTGGCACGCTGGTTCGCTCTCTGCGCGACAACCGGAATTTTGGCCGGACTGGTTGCGGCCTTGTTTGTCGCCGGCGTCGAAGCTCTTCAATACCTGACGCTCGAGCAACTGGTCGGCGTCCAGCTCCTGCATACTCACGAATCCGGGTCATTGGAGTCTGCTTCCGATTCGTTGCTACCCAGGTGGTTGCTACCGCTGATCCCTGCCACCGCGGGTCTGCTCGTGGGATGGCTGGCCGTCCGCTTGTCGCCCGACATTTTCGGCGGCGGGACGGACAACGTGCTGTTTGCCTACCACCAGCGCCGCGGCGACATTCCTCTGAAGGTCACGATCGGCAAATGGGTCGCGTCGGCGCTCACGCTCGGCATGGGAGGTTCGGCGGGTCGTGAGGGCCCGATGACCTTCGTGGGTGGCGGAATCGGATCGGCCATTGCCCGGTTCTTTCGGCTTGGCGACCGCGAGCGTCGACTGCTCCTCCTTGCCGGCGCTGGCGCGGGCGTCGGCGCGGTGTTTCGCGTTCCGCTGGGCTCGGCGATCTTCGCCATCGAAGTGCTGTATCGCGATGGGTTTGAAGAGGAAGGCGTTTTCCCCTGCCTGATATCATCCGTCTCGGCCTATGCGGCGTTCATCGCGATTCACGGCACGGGACAGATGTTCGCGTTGCCGCCGTTTCCCGAATTGATGCTGACTTCCCTGCCTTTGTATGCCCTGGTGGGTTTGGCGGTGGTGCCTGCCGGCTATCTCTTTACCTGGGCGCTTCAGATTGTGCCCGGCGCTTTCACGCGATTGAAAGTCAAATCGTGGTTTCAGCCATGTCTCGGCGGCCTGCTCGTCGGTTGCATGGGGCTAATGCACACGGAATTACTGGGAATCGGTTACGGCTGGGTGCAATCGGTGCTTCGACCTGTCAGTGAGGCGCCGGCGTCATTGAAATTGGCTGGTGGTTTCGTCATTTACGCGCTCGTCAAGATCATCGCCACCAGCGTGACCGTCGGATCGGGCATGTCCGGTGGAACGTTTGCGCCCTCCGTCGTAGCCGGCGGATTTGTCGGCGGTGCGGTCGGCCAGGCGCTGAACCTTCTCGCGCCGACGCTTGCTCCGGAACCGGCGGCCTTCGCCCTTGTGGGGATGGGCGCTTTTCTGGGGGGTGTTGCCCACGCCCCACTGGCGGGCGTCATCATCGTTTGCGAATTGGCGGGCAACTATGATCTACTTGTTCCGCTGATGGCGGCCGTTGGCGTTGCGTATCTGCTGCTGCGGCGTACGTCCCTCTATCCCGAACAAGTACAGTCGATTGCAGCGTCGCCGGCACGGGCGGGCGGCGTGGCGCTCGACGCGCTTGGGACGCTTCGCGTGCGTGACCTCGGCAAGCTCCGCCCCGCGACCGAGCCCGTGGACGCTCGCACGCCGCTAAGTCGGCTGATTACGTTGCTGGCGGAGCGGCGCGCGACAATCATTCCCGTGGCCGACGAGCAAGGTCGTGTTCGTGAGATGGTGACGCTGATGACTCTCCGATCAATTCTGGACAACACGAGTCTTTGGCAGCATCTGATCGTGGCCGATGCCGCCGAACCATTGATCCAGGTCGGCGCGGACGAATCGCTTCAGCGCGTCTTTGAGCTTCAAGCCCGCACCGGAAGCGAGGAACTATTCGTGGTGGATGGTGCGGGCGAGATTGTCGGCATGGTCGGACACGAGGATATTGCTCGCCTGACGCTCCAGGAGGCGATTCGCCGGCAAGCGGAAGGTCATTTCCCCACGCGAAAGCGAAACCGATGATGCGGCAAGTTCATCGCGTCGCCCGAATCCACTCGGCATGAGTTTCGCCCTACGGCGATGCACCGCGGACCGCTAATCCCTGCTCTCAAACAGGCTTCCCCACTGGCCGAGGATCGAGCCTTCGCCCTTGCCGCCGCGCGAGGGGATATTGGCGAGGATTCGACCGGCCAGCCGCGTGAACGGTAGCGACTGCACCCACACCGTCCCCGGCCCGCGAAGCGTCGCCAGGAACAACCCCTCGCCGCCGAAGAGGCCGGTCAGAATCTTGCGCTGAAACGCGATGCCCACCTGCACGCCGCGCGCGGCGCAGAGCAAGTCATCCTACGCGACTTAGGGGTGTCATTCTCCTGCCGTCGCCTTTTCAAACAAGTTGAAAACAAGCGTTCTGACTCCCTCAATATCATCCGACTTTAAGCGCCTCATCACGTCCATGATGATCTCACATTCATGATCGCGAAGCTCAGGATTCAATTCAAAAAGTCTCATCAAGTACTTGGTGTCACCAATTACCGATCCGTACTTACTACACTCGAACAACGTGCCAAATAGCTTCTGAAGACCTGTACTCGTGGAACCGGCATGTCGGAAATCCGCTGGCGTTTTCCGCAAGCCGCATTTCTCCACTGCGCGCGAAAAATCAGTCTCCATTTCAACTTCGGAGTCGACGATGCCAAAAAGAAAAACACGAGTTCGCACGCGCCCGCTTTCGACGTCGAACTCCGTGCTTTTCGTCCCTAACAATTTCAACCAACCTGCAGTGATGAGAAATGTTACAACGATCAGCACAGTAATTAGCGAGCGTTGGATTCGCTTATTGCCTGTCCGCATAACGAAGCTCTTCCCATTCGCACCCCTATCGGACAAATCAACGGTTACCGCCAAGTTTCATTGGTTACTCGCAGCCAATGCAAACTGACAATCGATCGATCAACAAATCCATTGCAGGGTGGCGGTTTCAACCGTTTGCCAAGTTCCTAATCCCGGCTCTCAAACAGGCTTCCCCACTGCCCGAGGATCGAGCCTTCGCCCTTGCCGCCGCGCGAGGGGATATTGGCGAGGATTCGACCGGCCAGCCGCGTGAACGGTAGCGACTGCACCCACACCGTCCCCGGCCCGCGAAGCGTCGCCAGGAACAACCCCTCGCCGCCGAAGATCGCGTTCTTGATCCCGCTGACCGTCTCAATGTCATATTCCACCGACGGCTGAAGCGCCACGAGACAGCCCGTGTCGAGTCGAAGCGTCTCGCCGGCCGAAAGCTCGCGACGCTGAATCGTGCCGCCCGCGTGCGCGAAGGCGATCCCGTCGCCGGTCAGACGCTGAAGGATGAACCCTTCGCCGCCAAAGAGACCGGTCAGAATCTTGCGCTGAAACGCGATGCCGACCTGCACGCCGCGCGCGGCGCAGAGAAACGCATCCTTCTGACAGATGATCTCGCCGCCGAGTTCGTCGAGGTGTAGCGGGATGATCTTCCCGGGATAGGGCGCCGCGAAAGCCACCTTCTCTCGATTCTGCCCCGTCGCGCCAAACGTCGTGAGAAAGAGCGACTCGCCGGTGACCACGCGCTTGCCGGCCTCTAGTAGCTTACCGAAAAACCCCTGGTTCTTGCTCGGATCGCCGAAGACCGTCTGCATCTCGATCCCCTGCGTCATGTACATCATGCCGCCCGCCTCCGCCACCACGACCTCGCCGGGGTCGAGCGTCACCTCGACAAACTGCATGTCGTCGCCGAAGATCTCAAAGTCGATCTCGTCCGCTCGGCGTCCCGTCGGCGCGCGCGGCGGCGACGCCTTCGACGACGCAGTCATACCCAAGGCCGCGACATGCCGGGCCTCGGTCCACTCCGCGATCCCCGGTCCCCAGACCAGCGTCGATGCTCCCTCGCCGCTCGCGATCGCCCGGCGAAGTTCATCCTGAGACATCGGTCCGACCGTCTGCCCGTTTTTCGCGTAATACCACCCGCCGCTTTCCATGATGTTGACTCCTTCAAAACCTGCTGATCTCGACAGGAAAGTTTTCCGCCTGCGTCAAAACGACTCCTACAAACTAACATCGAACGCGGCCTGCGAACAGTGAGAAGTTAGCTAGAGCATTCTCGGTATCTGTGAAGCGAGCCGCGAGCTTCAGCTCGCGCGGACCCTCGAATGGCTGGAGTATCTTCACGTTTGACAACCCATCGAAAGCCCGTTGTTCGGTTTTGGGATAGCCTCTACAAACTATCATCGAACGCTGCCTGCGAAGAATGAGAAGTTGTCTAGAGCATTCTCGATTTCTGTTAAGCGAGCCGCGAGCTTCAGCTCGCGCGGCCTTGCGGAAATGTAGGCCGGTCTTCGTCTGGTCAAACCGCTACGCGAAAACCGCTCTTGCTCTAGGCACAGTTCCATTCATTGCGTCCAACGACGGCACTGAACCATGATGAATCAGCCGGATGTGATTTGCGTACTACCAGCGAATGGCAAAACAAGCTGGAAGTTCATCCGTAAAGTGACTCAACTACCAATTGCGTGAGGGCGCGAGGAAAGAAACCGTGTTGCGCGAGCGCGCAAGAAGGCCGGTGGCTCAATCACGGGTTCTATTCCGATTCCGGGTGGCTGAGCTCAACCGTGAGGATAAACTCAGGGGAATCATCAACGGGAAACACGACTGATAGCCATATCGAGGGATCGCGCCGATGAGACTTGATCATGAGGAAAGCGTCACCGCTGTCCGCATCATAGGCCGAACTGCTTTTGGTGGCAGCGGTGCCCTGTTCAGCAGCGATGACTGTTTGATAGAGCATCAAAAGGCCGGTCGTATATGTTTCGCTGTCAAATGCCCGATTGACCGCCCGCCATTCATCTTCGACGGCCGAGAGAAATGAACGTGGGGGGTGCCCGCGATACCGGGCGATAAGGACAGCTTTTGGAATGGGGGATAGCGAAATAGACCACAGAATCGAACCATCGGCGATCGGACGCTCAATGGTCGCCCCGCCAAGCAGCGCCTCATAGGTGCCGCGATTGTGGGATGGCGCGGTCACGCCGGAAACAAGCACTGGTGTCTTCGAAACTAGTTCGATCCCGAGCTGACGAATTGAACGCTCCGAGGCGGCGATCACATGATTCGATAAGACACCTAATACGATCGCGAGCCACTCCTCGGAATCGACCTGCGTCGTCTGCGTGGCCGCAGTAGTGGATGCTCGCTCAATCGACGTACCTGTGGGTGGCGCTGTCACCATGTCGGCAGCCGACGTCAAAGGCGACGAAAGTGCGGGCCGGTAAACGGGGGCGCGTCTACCGTGCAGGAAAATACCCATGCCGATCGCGCATGCAACGATGATCAGCATCGGCACTACGAAAGGTCTGATTTGTCGAATTCTCTCCATCGTTTGATATTAGTAAATTCTCCCCGCGAAATACGAACTCGACAACCGGGCGAAAGCACCGAAAATGAATCAGTGCTAGGCCGCGTGCTGATAAAGCCGATGGAAACCACCTCCGCACACAAGAATCACATGTTCGCCGTCGTTCGCGATGCCGCGCGACGCGCGCTGGGCGTGACCACGACCGGTCCGGCCTCGATCGAGCCGATTCCCGGTGAGTTCGACGGGGCGTTTGTCACGTTTTACAAACGCGCCGCGCTTCGCGGGTGCGTCGGTTCGTTCGAACGGACCCGCGACCTTGCATCGTTGCTTGCCCGCGTAACGGCGGCGACGCTTCGCGACAAGCGCTTCGAGAATAATCCGGTGACCCCCACGGAACTTTCATCGCTCGACATCGAAGTGTCCGTACTGACCGATTTTCGAGAAACCCGCGAACCCAAATCATTGATGGTCGGCATTGACGGCGTTCGCGTTGAAATGGACAACCGGTCGGGATGTTTTCTTCCCAAGGTGGCGACTGATCGGCGATGGTCGGCGGCGGAGTTTCTTTCCAATTGCTGCACGATGAAGGCCGGTCTTGCCCCGGATGCCTGGCGCGATCCCCGCTGCCGCGTGCAACTGTTCAAGGCTCATGTGTTTCGAGAACCGTTCGACTCCGACGCCGCACACTGACTCCCTCCGACGCCTGCCGACTACTCCGCATGGTTTATCGGTCGTCGAGATTCGCTGGGGATTGAACTCTCCGTCGAATCCCGTCGCCGTTTAACACTTGGGGGCCCGCCTGGGGCAAGCACTTCGTGGCCTACGTGCGCGCCGCGCACGGCATCAAGACCCTTCCTGGAATGGAACGCGCGAGTTTCGACTCGCCATGAGCGGCCCGGCCACGTCGCGGAAGCGCGTGTGACAGGAATTGCACGTGGCCTCGATGTCGGACAGTGTCCTTCGCATGAGGTTTCGATCACCCGATTGGGCTGCGCGTTCCAATCGCTGGGCTTGTTCGTAAAGCGTATCCGCCTGCGAGTCGAAACTCCGGCGATCAACCTCAGGGAAGTTCATGTGCGAAACGACGGAGGAAATTTGTCGGGCGGCGTCCGCGAGCGAGCGTGCGTGCTGAACGGCCTCGGCGAGTCGCTCAGCATCGCTTGGTCGGACGGCGGCCATGTCGCCTTCGAGTTCCTGCGGCCAATCCCGGTTCGTATTGCTGTTCAGTTCGGCCATCAACGCTCGCAGCCGTTCGTTGTGCACCGCATGCAGATAGACGCCGTCGGTCGATGTCTTCGGCCTTCGGTTCGAGTGCGGGCGCGGTTGGCAGGCCAGAAGGGGAATCACCGCGAGACCGACAAGGGCGAGTCGAAAGGCGATACGGTTCATGTCAAATGACTCCGCGCGATCCGCCGAATCCGGAGGACTGATCGCCGGTGGGCCGGGGACCGGCCGGCATCCTCCACTCGGTAATATACCGCCATTTCGCGCGCGAGGCGACGTATCAGGCGATTCCTTTTACAAATCTTGGAACCTCATGGGAGTTCGCTGCGTGGTGAAGACCGCCCTTGAAGAAAAGGGAGGAGTGGCTGACTGTTTGCACAGCATCCAAAACTTCTCCGCTTCAGCGTTTCGGTACGCCAATTGCAGCCTATTCCTGAAGTTGAGAAACGTCCCGGCCATCGAGTGGAACGATCGCGCGCGAGCTCGTCGTAGGATCATCGGCGCGCGGACAGGGGGTATATGCGTGTCCATTTGTTTGATCCTCCTGTGCGCGAGTTTGGCGCAGGGAAGCCCGCCATCACCGGCGGCAGTTTCGGAATCGAAGAGCGCAACGATTGAAGCCCCGGCCGGGCGTTCGCCCGATCGGCCATTGTCGTTGCATTCGCGAACGCTGACCGGCGACTGGGAAGGTCGGCGCGTCGCGCTCGAACGCCGGGGAGTGACCGTCAATGTGTATCTCAACAATCAATTCCATAGCGTGGTCAAGGGCGGGCTGGACACGAACGGTTCGGGACGAAACTCGGCCTCGATGGATGCGTTCGTGACCGCGGACCTTGGAAAGCTGGGACTGCTCGACGACGCCGATGTGCTGCTGCACCTGCAATCCAACTGGGGGGCGGGCGTGAATTCGCGGATGGGGGCACTGTATGATGTGAACGACGACGCCGACGGCGACCTGGGCCTGCACGTCGCGCAACTCTGGTATCGACAGTGGTTCTGGCAAAGAAAGTTGTCGCTCACGCTGGGCTTTCTGGACTTTCAGACGATCATCGATCGCAACGCCTTTGCCAACAGTGAAGACAAGCAGTTCTGGAATCAGTCGCTGGACAACAACCCGCTCGTCCCTCTGAACATCGGGTTGGGCGCGTCGGCGACCTTCGCGCCGGTCAAATGGTGGTCGCTGATCGTCGGCGTCGGCGATGCGCAGTCGGTGTTGTACAAGCCGGGGTTTTCGACGGCCTTCCATGACGAGTCGTGGTTTGTCGCGTACGTGGAGAACGGATTTCACGTCGCGATTCCGACGCCGCGCGGGCCTTGCGCGGGCAACTATCGCGTGGGCGTGGTGTACGATCCGCGCGTGCGCAATGTTTTTCCTCGCAGCGAGCGTGACGCAAGGCGCGACGGGCACGATTACGGTGCGTACGTCAGCGGCGATCAAATGATCTTCCGCGAAGGATCGAAGGACGAACAGGGGCTCGGCGTGTTCGGGCGGTTCGGGTTTCGCGACGCAGAGACCAACCGCGTGGCGCGCTTCTGGTCGGCCGGACTCATGTATCGCGGGCTGGTTCCGGGTCGCGATGAAGACGTGCTGGGTTTTGGGTTTTCACTGGCGCGTGGCGGCGAGGAGTATCGCGCGCGGGTAAATCGCGCGTTCGACAATGAATCGGTGTATGAGCTTTTTTATGCGGTGCAGGTGGCGCCGTGGCTGGTGGTGACGCCGGACGTGCAATATGTGGACAACCCGGGCGCGGCGGGCGCAACGGGTCATGCGGTGGCGGCGGGCGTTCGGGTGCGCGTGACCTTTTGATGTCGTGAAGCGGTGATATCGTATTTGAATTGACGCGAGGTTCCGCGACAACTCAAGTTCGCGGCTCGCGGCGCCTGGGCGACAGGTTCTAATGCCTTACGATCAACGGTATCGGAACGCCTGCGCCGTTGGTGCGCGCAGGCGGGTTCTTTTCCCACCGACCGGGGACGGGGGTGGAGCACTTCGGGCACGCACCGTCGGTCATGCGGTTTTCGGTGACGAGAAACCCGCGACGGGCGATGAGAAGCTCTCCGCACTCCGTGCAAAACGTGTTCTCGCCGTCGCCGAACGCGCCGGGGATGTTGCCGGGGTAGACGTAGCGGAGCCCGGCGGACCGGCCGATATCGCAAGACTTCAACAGCGTCTCGACCGGCGTGCGCGGCGGGTCGGTCATCTTGTAGTCCGGGTGGAAGGCTGTTACGTGCCACGGGATGTCACTCGACACACCCGCGAGAAAACCGGCGATCTGCCGGAGTTCGTCCTCGGAATCGTTGAATCCGGGAATGACAAGCGTCACGATCTCCACCCAGAAGTCCATTTCCTTGAGCAATAGGATCGTGTCGAGCACGTTCTGGAGAATGCCGCCGAGCTGGCGATAGCTCTTGTCGCGGAAACTCTTGAGATCGACTTTGTAAAGATCGACGTACGGACGGATGAACTCGAGCACCTGCGGGGTGGCGTTGCCGTTGCTGACGAATCCGCAATGAATGCCCTCGGCGCGGGCGAGCTTGAAAATCTCGACGGCCCAGTCGGCGGTGATGAGCGGTTCGTTGTACGTGCTGACGACAACAGGCGTCTTTTCGGCGACGGCGAGTTCGATCAAGCGCTCAGGCGCAACGAAGTTGGGCCGGGCGACGGCGGCATCGTCGCGCAGGGCCTGACTGGTCACCCAATTCTGACAGTAGCCGCAGTGCAAGTCACAACCAAGCATCCCGAACGAAAGCGCGTTACGAGCCGGAAAGGCGTGATAGAACGGTTTCTTTTCAATGGGGTCGATCTGCACGCCCGCGACGTACCCGGCCGGGGCGCGCAGTTCGCCGTCGGCGTTAAAGCGAACACGGCACACGCCGCTGCGGCCGGGCTGAATCTGGCAACGATGGCCGCACGCGAGGCAACGAACCTGCCGGTCCCGGCCGCGTAGTACGAGCTGCGGCGCGGAGGGCATGGTGTTGGCGTGGAGAAGTTCCTTGAGTCGGATCAACGGTTGGCCGGCTTGCGAGGACATGGGTAAGAACACCTCCCGGCGGGCCATTGGCGGGACCGCCCCATTCATTATACGCTTCCCGCCTGGCGATTGGACATGAATCAAGTGTCGATTTTCGATTGTCGAATGTCGAATGCGTTCGACTGCACCATTGCGGCAAGGCGAGATTGACTGCCGGACGTGCTGGTCGTGATTCACTCTTCAAAGTTTGACCGGGATTTCATTGCATGTGGTATGCGTTGATTGTGGCCATGTTGTCGCTGGCAGGGGCGGCGGTTCCGCTTCGGCGACGACCCAGTCATGCGCAGTTGCAGATCTACCTTAGTCTGGCGGCGGGAGCGCTGCTTGGCGCGGCGATGTTTCACCTGTTGCCGGAGTCGTCGGAGCACATTCACGAATCATTCGGACTGCCGGCGCTTTTGGGCATCGGCGTGGTTTTTTTTCTTCAGCGCTATCTTGCACCCCACAGCCACGAGCCGCCGCATGACGAAGTCGGGGTTTGCGCCACGGAATGCGGGCATGATCACGGCCATGAACATCATCACGACCATTCCCATTCGCTTGAACATGCGGGAAACGCCCGCGCGATTCATGCGAAATCGGGCGGCTTGCTGGCAATCGCGGCGCTGTCCATCCACTCATTCTTCGACGGCGTGGCCATCGGCGCGGTGGCGAATGCTTCCGCTCCCGGCGCCGCGCTCGCGGTGTTTCTGTCGGTGCTGATTCACAAGCCAATGGACGGGCTGACGGTTTCGGTGTTGTTGATGAATGCGGGGGTCAAGCCGAAGGCCCTGTGGGCGACGCAGATTGTCTATGCGCTCCTCGTTCCCGTGGGCGCGCTGGCGTTCATGGCCACAAGCGGAGCCGTGGCGGAGACATCGCCGCTGGTCGGGTATACGCTGGCGTTCAGCGCTGGGACATTCTTGGCGATCGCGCTCACCGACTTGTTGCCGGAACTTCACTTTCACGAGCATGACCGCAACAAGCTGTCGGCGGCGCTGCTGCTGGGCCTGGTGGTGATGTGGGCGACGAGCCTGATCGGGCACTCCAACGGGCACAGCCACGGACCGGCCAAGAGCAGCGAAGTCGATCAACTTAACGACGGGCATGATCACGATCATGCGCACGAACACGAGCATTGATCGTACTGTTGCGCGCCAGGCCATCGACCGTTGTTCGCTTTTTCTCCGGTTCAGCGCAAACGTAGCGGATGACTCGTCCAACTCTCCGGGCGTCCGCGCGGACTGAAATCCGCGACTCGCTACGAATGGATCGAGGTTAATCTAGGATTTGTACGCCGATTCGAGTTCGTCGGCGATTCGTTCGAGCTCTTCGCGCCGACAGCCCTCAAACACGCGACAATTCACGGCACAAAACTGGGGGGCCAGCGACGATTGATCGTCGGCGCTCATGACGCGGTCACCCATGTTGAAAAGTACGTTGTCTTCCTTGAAAATGTGATTGGTCAGCAGCTCGGCATACTGCCTGGCGGCCTTGGCGAATCGCGTCTTGGCGCTTTCGTCTCCCGATTCCAGCGCCTTGAGAGCAGCGGCCATGTCCTTGGTCAGGCCGCGGGCGACAGTGTGCTCGTAGAGCATGACGCCGATGGGGCCTCCGTCGCGGGGAATGCCTCGCGCCTCCAACACCGGGAAAAGGAGGTCTTCCTCCTTGCCGTGGTGGCAGGCGTCGGCGAATAACCGAATGAACCGGACGCACTTGTCGAGCTGCGTAGGATCAAATGCTCCGGATTTCTCATAGCGGTCCATCAGTCCCGCCAGCACCTTGACAACGCGGAGGATGACTTTGTGTTCGGCTCGCAGGTCGTTGACCGGATTTTCCTGATTGTTCATTGCCTTAATCGTCTCCAAAAAGCGCGACTCAATCCAACGGATCATTCCGGGCATCCGACAAGCAACGACATTGTGGCTGCACAGGTTCGGATCGGCTGCCCGGACCGTGATTACCAGCAATTGCCGTGCCAATCGCGCGAAAAGACGCAGAGTTCATGGGTCTTGACCGACAAGCTCACTCAACTCGGAGCGGCCGTCACGACCGCAAGGGGCGACCGCTCGGGCATGGACTTATAAAGAACCAGCAGATAAACGACGCCGAAGAGAAGCATTCCGAGGCTGATGGATTGCGAAACGGTCAGCCCGGCCACGTCGTGCGGATTGTCGGCGCGGATCATCTCCTCCAGCGTGCGCTGAATGGGATAGAGCACGAAGAGCAATCCGATGACGACGCCATGCCGCTTGCGGCGATGAAACGTCGTCGCCAGCAGGAACGAGAGCAACAGCGCGCCGAACGCCGCATACAGCTGCGTCGGATGCACGGGCAATGACTGGCTGTGAGCGGCCAGTTCCTCCAGTTCTGACACCGAGCTTGGGCGCTGGGGATTGACCCGCGAAGGAAATCGCTGGGCGGCGAGGAGAAGCCCGATTTCCTTTTTCGCGGCGGCCTTGGCGGCTTCGAGTTCCTGCTTGATGGCCTTCAACTTCGACTCGTCCTCGCCCTTTGCCCGAGCGGATTTTTCGGCCGCTTCGAGATCAGCGATTTTACGCATGAATCCCTCGCGCTTTTCAACCGGCATGTTGAGCTGGGCTTCGGGCACGATCAGCGGTCTAAGGAGGTCCTTTGACGTCGCCATGAGTTCCGCGGGAATGGTTACGCGACGATCCTGCCAATGCTGAACATGGGCAGGACTGCCGTAGGGAAACGCCATCGCCCAGGGAAGCGCCGGCGCGGCGGCTCCCGACGTCGCGCAGACTGCGCCAAAACAGCAGCCATTGAAGAAACACCCGATCCGTCCGAAGGCAAGACCCCACATCGCGCTGGGTGCGAGAATATCCAGATAGAGTCGAAGCGAAAACCGCTTCCACCAGGCGTACACGGCCGTGGCGATGACCGCGCCGAGAAACCCTCCGAGAAACTCCAGCCCCCCCGAAGTGATATCGATCACGGCCATCAGGCGATTGGGCGCGTCGGCGAACTGGGTTTCCCAGTAGTGAATCACGTAGAAGACCCGTGCGCCGCCGACTCCGAAGAGAAGGCAAAGCAGGGATATGTCGAGAACCACATCGGGATCGGCCTTGACCCGTTCGGCCCGGCGCATGGCCAGCCACACGCCGCTCAGGAAGCCGACCATCATGAAGAACCCGTAGGTTTTGATGGAAAACCCGCCGGGGAGCGTGAAAAGTTCCGGGTGCATTTAGCTACAATCCATGAGGCAAAGGCATTGACCCATCGACATCACCGCGCGACGAAATGGTATCGTCAATGCGCGGCGGCGTCCACGGCGACGTTGTCGATCAGGCGTGTGCGCCCGATTCGGACCGCGAGGCAGAGGCGCGCGGGAACGTTGATGAACGACAGCGGGGCGAGCGTCTGGGCATCGACGATTTCGATGTAATCGATTTGGCTGATTCCCACGCGGCTCAGCGACTCGCGGATGGCGGAAACGAGCGTGGAGGCGCTTCGCTCGCCCCTGTCGGCCTGTTCAACGGCGGCGAACAGCGCTTTGCTGAGCGACGCCGCGCGGCGGCGATCTTCCGGAGCGAGGTACGCGTTGCGGCTGGACATCGCCAGTCCGTCGGTTTCGCGTACCGTTGGACAGGCGACGATTTCGATGGGGACGTCAAGGTCGCGCACCATTTGCCGGATGACCATCAACTGCTGGTAGTCTTTCTCTCCGAAGTACGCGGCGTCAGCCGGGAGGATGTGGAACAACTTGGCGACAATGGTGGCCACACCGTCGAAATGGCCCGGTCGAAACGGTCCGCACAATCCGTCGGTGAGGCCGGCGACGTGGACGGTCGTGCGCACGCCCGCCGGATACATCGTTTCGACGCTCGGCGTAAAGACCAGATCGGCGCCCGCGGACTCGCAACGCCGCAAATCGTCGTCGAGCGTGCGCGGGTAGGCGGAAAAATCCTCGTTGGGCCCGAACTGCCTGGGATTGACGAAAATGGTGACCGCCGTCTGGTCGCATTTTCGGCGGGCGGCGACGATGAGCGACAAGTGGCCGGCGTGAAGAGCGCCCATCGTGGGAACGAGCCCGACGGTCGCCCCGCCCCGCCGCGCATTGAGAACGGCGCTTCGGCACTCGTCGATGGTGGTGTAAACCTTCATCACAGGCTCCCTCAACCGAACCGTGAACGGGAAACGACGCGACCCGGTTTGGCGTTTGGTTGCGGTTGCCGCTAATCTACCGTTGCGTTCGACGGACGCCAGCGCACAGCCTGTTCAAGGCCTGTTTGCGCTCGACGATAGGACGGAGGTTTCGATGAAACGAATGACGCGAACGAGTGCATCGGCGATTCTGCCCATGATGGCGGCCATGTTGGTGGGCGGCGGATGTGCTTCCACGGGTCGAACCGGCGGAGCGAACACATCACACGCTGAGATTCCGCAGTTGCTCCAGCGTCAGGCCGCGGCATGGAACAGGGGCGATATCAACGGATTCATGGACGGCTACTGGCGCTCGCCGCTCCTGACGTTCAGTTCCACCGGCAAGATCACCCGCGGGTGGCAGCCGATGTTCGACCGTTTTCGGGGGAGTTACCCGGACAAGTCCATCATGGGCACGCTGACGTTCAGCGATCTGGAAGTCACGGATCTCGGGACTGATTCCGCCCTCGTGCTGGGCCGCTGGCGCATTGTCGGCAAGGAACCGGACGCTGGCGCGTTTTCGCTGGTGATGCGCCGACTCGACAACCGATGGGTCATCATTCACGACCACACGTCGCGCGACGAGGCCGACAAATCACATTAACGCCCGCTTCTTGCCCATGGCCGTTCGGCACAACGTGAGTTGTCCGATGTGCCAATACTGGTGCGTGCCCTGAAGCGCCCAGATGGCGCCGCGCGTCGGAAACACGCTCTTGTCCCAACCTTCCGGCGAAGGTTTGCTCCATTCGGCGACGTCGGCCTTCTTTAACGCCTCAAGAACGTGGGCGCGAGTGTTGCGAAACATTTCGTCGATCTGCTTGCGAGGCGGATATTTCGAGGCGTCGGACAGGCATTCCGACCCGCCCTTGAACAACTCGTGCATGGCATCGGGCAGTCGCTTGGGCGAGCCGGTGACTCCGGCATTGATGGAATCCTCGGAGCAGGCAATGTGCCCGAGAATCCACCCGACGTGGTTGCCCTTGGGAATCGGAAGGCGGAAATAGTCCGCGTCGGACAGATCGGCAGTCATTTTTTCGATCAGGTATTGTCCGCTGTTGAGCTGGTGCAGCAAAATGTCATGCGCAGGCGTCATCACGTTCTCCTTTGCGGGTACTGAGGGTCGGGTTTTTCCCGGTCCGGCGGTTCGGCGGTCGGCCGTTCCGTCCGTTGGTTTGATTGTCGCACGGACAACCGATGGAACAACCCGTCCGGCAGTCACCGACGTGTAACGTGGAGAAGGCGGCGCTGTACGGAGGTTGTAGCGCGGCGATACCGTGAGAATGTGCCTCAGAACCACGACATGATCCCATTGCCCACGCGGGCCGTTCACCGGGTCATGATGGGTGCGGTCGTGCTTGCGGCGATCGTCATGGGGCTGCCCACCTTGTACGGCGGATTCGTCGGTGGCGACGATCACCGGCTCGTCCTCGATCACGTGCTCGTCAACCATCCTTCGCTCGAACACGCGGTGCGGCTTTTCACGATCGTGCATCGCGATCTCTACCAACCGTTGCCGCTTCTAATGTTTTCGGGCGAGTTCGCGCTGGCGAGCGCGCTGGGCCTTTGGGAGTCCGGCCCGCGCGGCGGTGCGTGGCTGTTTCACCTGACCAACGTGCTGCTCCATGCCCTGAATGCGTGGCTCGTCTGGCGCGTCGTTTGGAACCTCAACTTGGCGGCGCAAAAGGGCGAACGCCGGCTGGGTCCGCCGACGGGTTCCGACGACTCGAACACGCGTTCCACAGCTTGGGTGGCGACGGCGGCGGCCCTGCTGTTTGCCGTTCATCCGCTCGGCGTCGAAACCGTCGCTTGGATCAACGGTCGAATGATGCTGTTGTCGACGCTGTTCGGATTGTGCGCGGTATTGGCGTTCCTCCGCTGGCTTCAGCGCGGTCGGACGACGGACGCCGCGCTGACAATGGTTTGCGTCATACTTTCGGCGATCAGCAAGGTCCGAGTCGGACTGCCGCTGCTCCTTGCGCTCGCGGGATTGCTGGTCCTCGGAAAACCGCGAAAGCGATTCTGGACGATTTGTCTGACCGCCGGACTGATCACCGGTTTCTTCGCGTGGATCAACGTCGGCGCGACCTCGCAGGCCGATCTCTTTTCCGAAGCCGCGGAGCACCTGCAGGGCCCCCGCGCCGTCCGCGTTTTGCTGGCGCTGGCGAACTACTTCAGCCACATCGTCTGGCCGGTCGGACTGACCAGTTATTACCCGACGCCGCCGGTCGTACATTGGTCGGACGCGGAAACGATCGAAGCCGCGTGGATCACGTTTCTCGGCTTGGCGACCTTGGGAGTGTGCTGCCGCTTCGTGCCGGCGGCCCGATGGGGAACCGCCTGGTTCTTCGTCGCCATCGCGGACACGCTGCCGTTCATTCCCGCCCGCAACGTTCTCGCGGCCGATCGATACACATACTTGCCGCTGGTTGGAATGTTCTGGGCGCTGGCGGCTTCCGCCGTTGCGGTGTATGCGAAGTTCGCCGGCTCGCCGGTTTCGCGCGCTCCGCGCTGGTTTGTCGGAGCCGCTGCGACGTTGATCGTGCCCGCGCTCATCGGTACAAGCTGGTCCACAGCGCGCTGGTACAACACGCCGGAACTCAAGACCGAGCGAGTCGCCCGCGTTTTTCCCCACGTCCCCCGCGTCTGGGAGCGCTTCGGGTGGACACGCTACTCCAACGGGGAATACGACGAGGCGGCGGAACTTGCCAGGAAAGAACTCGTTCACGACATCCCCAGCGTGCAAAGCGGCGCTTATCAATTGCTGGGCATGTGCGCGTTCAAGCAGGGAGACATCGACGTGGCGCTGGGATGGCTTCGCAAGGCGCTGGCGGTCGATCCGGACAATTCCGTCGCAAAGTTCCGACTCGGACTGGTGCACGACGAACTGGGGCGCGACCGCGAAGCCCTGCCATACTACGAAGCGTGCGTGGCCGACGCCCCGTCGCACAATCCAACAATCCACCGGCTGGCGCGAATCTATCGCCGATTGGGGCGCCTCGACGACGCCCGCCGCATGTACGAACAGGAACTGTCGAACAACCGCTTCGAAGTGCCCGCGATCATGGCCTTGGCCGATCTGGATTTTTCGCTCGGAACGCCCGACGCCGTTCGCGCGGCGCGCGATCGGCTCGTCGCGCTCATCGACTGGATGCCGGAGAACGTCGCCGCGCGGATCAACCTCGCGCATTTGTACGATGCGATGGGCGACGACGAACGCGCCATCGAACAATACGCCGAGGCCGAACGGCAAGGTCTGGAAACCGTGGAACAGAAGGTGTTCATTTCGGATTTCTTCGAGAAGCGAGGCGATCTCCCGCAGGCCGTGATGGGGTGGCGCGCGCTCATCCGCCGCCTTCCCAGCGACGC
Organism: uncultured Phycisphaera sp.; assembly: GCA_964486335.1. Taxonomy (GTDB): domain Bacteria; phylum Planctomycetota; class Phycisphaerae; order UBA1845; family UBA1845; genus CAZAMB01. The sequence continues at coordinate 219,278 of CAZAMB010000002.1, forward strand.
AGCCGCTCGGGCCCATCTGGCGTGGTTGCTGGCAATCGCGGGCGATGTCGAAGGAGCACGAACGGAAATCGCCGCGCTCGGCGCTGAGGCGAGAAACCAGCCGATGGCGCAAGCGGCGGTCATGATGCTTGCGCTGAACGACGGGCGCAACGACGTTGCGGCAGCGCTGGCCGATCAGCTCGCGTCGTCCGGACCAAACGGCGGCAGTACCCGTCGGCGTCTCTTGCAGGCGCTGGAGAGGTACGACCAGAAAAGTCCAGACAATCCCTGGACCTATTACCTGACGGCGACGCTTCTTATCGGCGATGGGCAAACCGACGCCGGGCGGGCGTTTGCCGAACTTTTCAACACTCGTTGCAACCAGCCCGAATGCGAACCGTTTCGAAGCGCTCTTGCTGCTCGGGTGGGTTATTCGAACGATCGCCAATCGACGACGTCGCCCTGAGCCTGCGACGCGTGACCGCATGGGTCACGATGATTGCGTGGGAATGGTCAGGCGGAAATGGGCCCCGCCCAGTTCGGGATGGTGGCGGTGGACCAGATCGAGGCGACCGCCCAGCAATGACGCCCAGTTCCTCGCCAGCGACAGCCCCAGTCCGATCCCCCCACGCGCCGTGGCGTCGGCATCCCGCCCACGGCGGAACGGCTTAAAGATCCGCCGCGAATCCGCGAGATCGACGCCGCGGCCGGAATCGACCACGTCGAGAAACACCCGCCCATTGTCGCCGCTGAGGCGCAGCATCACCGCCGGCTTGGTCGAGGTCCGGGCGTGGCGGCAGGCGTTGTTGACCAGCACGCCGGTGATCTGACCGACAAGTTCCAGATCGGTCCGGACGGCTTGCCCGTTGGTCAGTTCATTGACCTTGCGCGGCTCGACGCCGTTTTCCGCGCAGCGCCGGTCAAACGTCTCGGAGATCGAATGCAACAGCGTTTTTCCATCCGTGTCGCGCAGGTGAAGCTTGACCTTCTGGTTCTCCAATCGGGCGTATTCGAGGACGCTTTCAACCATCGTGGAGAGCCTCGAAGACTCCCGGTTGAGCGTATCAAGGTAATCCTGTCGCGATTCTTCAGGCACCAGGCCGGCCGACAGCATGTCGGAGTACAGTCGAAACGTCGTCAGCGGCGTTCGAAGTTCGTGGGTCACGGCATAGGCGAATTGCATCCGCCGCTCGGTCAGCGCGACGAGGTTCATCACGCCCCAACCCGCGATCAGCAGCACGGCCACGGCCGCCGACCAGGAAATCAGCAAGACGCCGCGAATCGACCGCCAGGCGGCGGCGCGAAGTCCGCCTGCCGGTTCCGGAACGCTCAGCGCCACCGGCAGCTGCTGCAAAATGACCTCGTCGCTCCGTGCCGCGCGGGGCGTTTCGCCCGACAGCGGCGCGATATCGCCTCCCGCAAACACCGTCTGAACGCGAGACAACAGTTCCGGTCGGAGAAGCGCCCAATCGGCGATGAATCCCTGATAGACGACCTCGGCGTCGGCAAACACCTCACGCACGAAGGCCAGTTTCCAGCGACCGTCCGGATCCGGCTCCAGCCAGAAAGGCGGCGCGTAGGCGGTGTGTTCCATGGACACGCCTCCTGTCGCGGCCGCCGACTCGTCACCGTTAACCGCTGCGTTGCGCCGGCTTTGAATGTTCTTCGCCACCACGCGAGGATCGACGCACTGATCATGCGCTACGTAACCGGCCTGCGCCTCCAACAGGCTGCCGTGTCGGACCAGCTTCGTCGTGTTTAGTGGTCTCCGTTTGGAATTGGACGCGGCGCCGTCCACCGCCTCGTCTCCTGCCGACGACGCCTCGAATCCTCCCAAAGCCAATTCCTGGCCGTCGCGCTCCCGTGCCTCGGCGATTTTTTCAGAAAGTGGTTCCCCCGGAAGAATCCGGTGAAGCCAATCCCATGCTGAGCGCCAGCGGGCATCCACCAGCACGGGCGCCGGGTTGTGATCGGTCTCGTCGGGCACTTGCGGCGAGTTCATCTTCCCGTGCGAATCGATCTGGAAATACAAATCGATCCATGGATAGGGACGCCAGTCGTCGCCTCGCCCGGTCGCTGCGAGGGGAGATCGAACCTCGACCTCTACATAGTTGGGATCGAAATTGAATTGACGTCCGTCGCGAGTCCGAATGCTGACGGGATCCTCGGCATAGGTGAAGTTGAACTCCTTGGAGTCCCGTGCCGTTTCCGCGACCACGGCGCTGATGATGTAGTTCTCGACTTCGCTGACCGCTCGTTGGAGTTTGGTCAGTCGTTCCTCGGCGATGGTTTTCTCGGCCAGCTTCAGGCTCGAAACCGTCGCCCAACTCATGCCGCCGACAACGGAGACGGCAATCAGAGCAAACAGCAGCATCGCGCCGAGCTTGCCTTTGCCGCGCCCCGTCATCGCTGAGTCTCCATTCCTTCCTTCGTCACCACCAGATCGGGTCCGAGCATGTACCCCTTGCCGCGAACCGTCACGATCCACTCATGCTCGGGTTCAGTCGCGCCGCCGGACAACTTCTGCCGCAGCCGCGTGATGTGCATGTCGATGGCCCGCGTTTCCACCCCGCCGTCGCGCAATCCCCACACGCAGGCCAGCAGTTCCTCTCTCGAAACCGCCCGTCCCGCATGGGCCGCCAGACGTTGAAGAATGTCCGCCTCCATTTCCGACAGCGCGATACGCTCGCGACCATCGTGACATACTTCCCGTCGAGCGCAATCCACCGTCGTCGAGCCACACGTGATTCTCAGCACGGTGGCCGGTCGGTCCGGACTTCGCCGAAGCACCGCATCCACCCGCGCAAGCAGTTCCCTGGCCGAAAACGGTTTCACGACGTAATCATCCGCGCCCATCCGCAGCCCGCGCACGCGATCGTCCTCGGAACCTCGCGCCGTCAATATGATGACCGGAAGGGACGGATGCGTCGTACGCAGCTCCGTCAGAACTTCAAAGCCGTCCTTCTTGGGCATCAACAGATCGAGCAGCACAATATCCACACCGCCCCGACGCGCCTCCTGCAGTCCCGCGACTCCATCGGCGGCCTCATGGACCGTGCAGCCCGAAATCCGCAACGCGTCCACGACCGCCCGGCGAATGGCGTCCTCGTCTTCGATCACCACGATAGTTCGGTTCTTGGGCATACCAACCGCCTCACATCGGCCCCGGCCGCTTCAGCTCGACCAAGGTCCCGCCAGAAATGCCGGGGCTTCGACCCCACCCGGACAGGGAGTCCCCGGTGCGGAATCATCGTTTCCGCCATTGTAGTATATCACGGCAATCGCCGGGACGTTGCGGACAATGCCGCACGCCAAGTTAAGCAACGGTTACAATCCAAGCCCGAGGCCTTCAGCCCCTTTCCCAGCTGTCATTTCGTCGCTTCTGACGGACGGCCCGACGGTCTGAGCCAAGCGCCGAGCAACGTCGCGCCGGCGATGCCCACCAAATCAGCCAGCCAATCGTCCAATTCCGCGGTCCGTCCGGTCCAGGGCTGAGTTTGCTCGTCGAGAATCCCATACACAGCGTAGACCAATGCCCACAGCAGCAGCGTTCGACCGGCGACCCGACGTCGAAGAACGCCGAGTCTTACCGCACCGGCCAGCGTCAGACAGAAATAGAGTCCCGCATGGGCGACCTTATCGAGGTGCGGGATCGTGCTGGGCCCGCGTCCCGCCAGCGGAACGTGCATGAGAAAGACCTGCGCGCACCAGACCGAAAGCCACATGACGAGGATAGCGCGAGGGCGATCGAGGAGCGTTCGCATGCGCGCCTACATGCCGGCGGCCATGCGCGGCCCCACCCTGACGCTCTTGGAGACCTTGGCAGGCGTGACCGGTGGGGATTCTTGTGGGCCGGCAGGAGATGAAACGGGCTTAATCCTGACCGAATCGATAGCGACCGGCGACGGCCCCTCCGTTGCGGGTTCCTCGGATTCGGCGGGAACGGCCTTCAGCGGTTTGCCGAGAATCTCGTCGGCCAGTTGCGCGTAGTCGATCGCGCCGTTGCTGCGCGGGGCGTAGTCAAACACCGTCTGCCCGAAACTCGACGCCTCCGCCAGTTTGATGTTCCGGCGAATGCGCGTCTCGTAAATCCGCGCTCGCGACCAAGCTGTCGTGCCGCCACGATCAGATTCGATGAACCGCCGGACTTCCTCGGCCACTTCGGTGGCGAGCCGCGTCGCGGACTCGTGCATGCAGAGCACGACGCCGCCGACCTCGAGCCGCGGGTTGATCCGCTGCCGAACCAGCGTCACCGTTTCGAGCAGCTTCCCCAATCCCTGAAGCCCGAAGAAATGGGCCTGCAACGGAATAAGCACTTCATCCGCCGCCGCCAGCGCGTTGATCGTCAGCACCCCCAGCGAGGGCGGGCAGTCGATCAGCATGATATCGTGATTCTTGTCGATCGGATCGAGCGCCTCGCGAAGCAGCACTTCCCGTCCGGTCACGCTCACGAGTTCCGCTTCGGCCGCCGCAAGGTCGATATCCGCCGGAATCAGTGAGACGTTCTCTCGAACCACCTGGATCGCGCCGGAAATCGAGGCCCCGGTCGTCAACACGTCGTAAACGCTGGTTTGCTCGTCGGAAACCTCGGCCCCAAGGTGAAGCGTCAGATGCCCCTGCGGATCAAGATCGATCAAAAGCGTGCGCAAGCCGCTTTGGGCGATCGCCGCGCCGAGATTGGCCGTCGTCGTCGTCTTCCCGACGCCGCCCTTTTGATTGATGACCGCGATGCGTCGCACTGGTCCTCCCTGACCGCTGAGCCGTGGCTTGGGTCTCCTAACGACCGACTGACTTCCTGAGTCCGCCGCCCCGCCCGGCATCGAAAGACCTCCGATGCGCCTGGCGATTATAGCCAGTCGCGGGACAGCCTGTAAACCCGACCCTCGCAATGCGCATCGCTCAAGTTTGCCGTCGATCCGACCGGCGACGCTGACGGAGCGGGCAACCCGCTCGCTTCTCCTCGCGCGGAGACTCGAACCTCCGAACGCGTCGGCCGGGACCGCTTTCCTTGGAGTGGTTAACAGTCAACTGTAGCGAGCCGCGAACTTTAGTTCGCGCGGCCCCCGGCCCAGGCAACGTTCCGATCCGCAAGCATACCAGAGCCTTCGCGATATTCGCCTTCGAACCGAGCCGCGACCGACAAAGCGACCAAGGCGGGAGATTTGTCCCCGAAGTCTCGCCGTGAGGCAAGACGCAGGGCGAGGGAGCGGACCAAACACAAGCCGCCCGCTTCCCGACAAATCCGACGAAAAGCGGCCTGTCCGCCCCGGATGGGGCTGCGGAATGCAGCCACGGGTGAAGCAAGGCGCAACCCGTGGTCGCCAACTTGAAATGAATTTCCCGCCCCGAAGCGGGCGGAGGAAATCGTTCGATCCGTGCGAAATGCGATTCGTTCGCGGGGAAACCGCCTGCCCCCCCTGAAACTGCCTTCCCCCGGCAGTGGACCCGTTGAGCACCGCCCCTGCCCTTCGACCAGACCTCCGCTAAAATGCGCCCGTGCCGCTTTCATGGAATGAAATCCGCCAGCGCTCGATCACCTTCGCACGCAACTGGTCCGAAGCCGCGCGAGAACGATCCGAAGCCCAGACATTCTGGAACGAATTCTTCGACGTCTTCGGCATCCGCCGTCGAACCGTGGCCGCCTTCGAAGAGCCTGTCCGAGGCCTCACCGGCGCCACCGACTTCATCGACCTCCTTTGGCCCGGCAAGCTCATCGCCGAGCACAAATCCAGAGGCGGCAACCTCGCTAAGGCCCATACCCAGGCGATCGGCTACATTCAGAGCCTTCAGAACGAGGATCGATCGCACGAAATCCCCCGCTTCATCATCGTCTCCGACTTCGCCCGAATCGCCCTCCACGACCTCGAACCCGACGGCGACGCCGATCAATCCATCGAGTTCGCGCTGGCCGACTTCCCCGGCGTCATTCGTCATTTCGCCTTCATCGCCGGTTACGAAACGCGACGTCTCGACGCCGAGGACCCCGCGAACTTCGAAGCCACCGAACGCCTCGCCAACCTGCACGACCGGCTCGAGGAAGGCGGCTACGCCGGACACGATCTCCAGCGCTTCATGGTCCGCGTCCTCTTCTGCCTCTTTGCCGAGGACACCGGAATCTTCGAACCCACCGCGTTCACCAATTACATCCGGCTTCGCACGCGGGACGACGGCTCCGACGCCGGAGCGCAACTCAGCAGATTGTTCGACGTGCTCAACACGCCCACGGAGCACCGACAGGCCAACCTCGACGAAGACCTCGCCTCGCTTCCCTATGTGAACGGCGAGCTATTCGGTGAGCAACTACGCTTCGCCGACTTCAACAGCGCCATGCGCACCGCCCTGTTGAACTGCTGCAATTTCCGCTGGGAGAAGATCAGCCCCGCCGTCTTCGGCTCCCTGTTCCAGAACATCATGGACGACCGCGAGCGGAGGCAGATCGGCGCGCACTACACCTCCGAGCGCGACATCATGAAGCTCATCCGCTCGCTCTTTCTCGACGACCTTCGCGCCGAATTCGAGTCCATTCGCCGCGACCGCCGTGCGCTTGAACGCTTTCATCGTCGCCTCGGCGACATGCGCTTCCTCGATCCCGCCTGCGGCTGCGGAAACTTCCTCGTCGTCGCCTACCGCGAACTCCGCCGCCTCGAACTCGACATTCTTCAGGCACGGTTCGGCGACCAGCCCTCCGAGGGCGACATCCGCGCCGAGGCCCGCCTGAGCGTCAGCCAGTTCTACGGCATCGAAATCGAGGAATGGCCCGTCCGCATCGCCGAGGTCGCTCTGTGGCTCATGGACCACCAGATGAACGCCGAACTCTTCCAGCGCTTCGGCCAGATCAAGGCCACCACCCCGCTCACCCGCTCACCTCACATCAAACTGCTCAACGCCCTTCGCGTCCATTGGTCCCAGGTGCTGCCGTGCGACAAATGCACCTATATCCTTGGAAATCCTCCTTTTGTGGGAGCAAAGTTCCAAACCGAACAACAACGGAAGGACATGGACGTTGTCTGCGGAGCCGTCGAAGGTTCGGGATTGTTGGATTTCGTTAGCGGATGGTACTTCAAGGCCGTCGAGTACATGCGAAAAACGCCCATTAGGGCGGCTTTTGTTTCGACCAATTCGATCTGCCAGGGCGAGCAAGTCGGCGTTCTATGGACCGAACTCTTCCGCCGCGGGTTCGATATTGAATTCGCGCACCGCACGTTTCCTTGGCAAAGCGAGGCCCGAGGCAAAGCGCACGTCCACGTCGTCATCATCGGATTCTCCTACAACTTCGCGCCTCCCGAAACCGCAAACAGGCGCATTTACGAATACTCGGTCCAGGCCGACAAACCTACCGTCACGACCGTCCATTTGATCAGTCCTTATCTTGTCGCCGGGCCGCCTATCGCCATCCGGAGTCGTTCCAAACCCATTTGTCCCGTTCCGGAAATCGGCATAGGAAACAAACCGATCGACGGCGGCAACTACCTCTTCTCTGCGGAGGAAAAGGATGATTTTGTCCGTCGAGAACCTGCTTCGAAAAAGTGGTTCCGGCGCTGGGTAGGTTCCGCGGAACTAATCAATGGAACCGAACGATGGTGCCTTTGGCTCGGGGAATGTCCGTCCTCTGAGCTGCGTTCCATGCCGGAAGCCATGAAAAGAGTCAGGGCAGTTGCCGAGTTTCGTCGCGCCAGCCGCAGCCCCGCCACCAAGAAACTGGCAGATCGTCCCACGCGCTTCCACGTCGAGAACTTTCCAGCTCATTCGTATCTCGCCGTGCCCAACGTCTCTTCCGAAAAACGTGATTATATTCCGTTTGCGTTTCTCCCTCCTCGTGTTCTGGCCAGTAATCTGTTGGGTGTGATCTGCGACGCAACTCTCTATCACTTCGGCGTTCTATCCTCTGCGATGCACATGGCCTGGGTGCGGCAGGTCTGCGGGCGATTGAAATCGGACTACCGTTATTCCAACAAACTCGTCTACAACAACTTCCCTTGGCCGCCGGCGCCAACGGAAGAACGGATTGCACGAGTCGAGGAGCTTGCCCAAGGCGTTTTGGATTTACGCGTGGAACTGGGCGACGGTCGGGCAGGTTTCCTGCCCGCTTCGCGCACCGATTCGATGCCGTGCTCACTCGCCGATCTCTACGACCCACTCGTCATGCCCGCCGCCCTTCGCCGGGCCCACGAGCAGCTTGATAGAGCCGTCGACAAGTGCTACCGCCCCCGGCCCTTCACCTCCGAGCGACAGCGCCTCGAGTTTCTGTTTGATCTCTATGAGCGGCTCACCGCCCCCCTCGCCGCCTCGCCCCGTCGCCGCCGCCGAAGTTGAAGCGCATTCGACATTCCCGTCGGCCCATGCGCGGCCCGACCCGCCGCGTGAATCGCGATCGATGGTGGAATGGACCCGCGCGTTTCTAGAACTTATCCCAAGACCCAGCGAGCCGCGAACTTTAGTTCGCGCGGCCCCTCGAATATCTGAACTAACTTCACGTTTGACAACCCATCGAAATCCGGTTGTTCGGTCTTGGGATAGCCTCTAGAGCATGTGACAATCAAGTGTAGCGTCGGGGCTTGTCCCCAACGAATCGGGTTGGGCGTCACCCACAAGGAGTGACGCTACATTTGATCATTATTAGCAATAGAACGTGCCTCAAACGGCGCGAGCCGCGAACTTGACCAACCGGCTGGCCGGCGGTTCGCGCGGACCCTCGAATATCCGAAGACGCCGTTCGATTTGATTTTCGCCCGGTGTCCGTTCGTTCGGTATTGGGGAAGGCCCTACAGCCCCGCGAGCAATTCCGAAAGCTGCAATCCCAGCGCATTGCTGATCCGCGCCAGCGCCCACAGCGACGCCGCGTTCTTGCCGAGTTCCACCTGCGAAAGCTGCGACGTGGTCAGATCGGTGCGATCCGAAAGCTGACGAAGCGTCAGGTTCTGCGCCAATCGGTGGCTGCGGATGCGCTGTCCGATCAGGCGGTTCAGCTCGTGCTCGTCCGTGTAGATGATCCCCATCCGCTGACACGCGCGGTCTACCGCCTGCACAAGCTCTTCCTGCTTGAACGGCTTGGAAATATAGTCGCACGTCCCCCGGCGCATCGTCTCCGTCGCGCTGTCGAGATCGGGATAAGCCGTCATCACGATGCAGCTCATCTGCGGATCGATACCCTTGAGCTTCTCCACCACCTCCACGCCGTCCATGGCCGGCATCCGAAGATCGACCAGCGCGATCTGATACGATTCCTCCTCCGCCGCCGCGATCGCCGATTCCGGATCGGTAAACGTCTTGGGACTGTATCCGTGATCTTCCAGCAACAACCCGACGAGCTTGCAGATCGAAGGGTCGTCGTCGATCACGATGACCTTGATGTGATGTCGTACTGCCATTCCCGAATCCCTTTATTTTGAAGCAACACCGGCCACATAGCCTCCGCCGGAGTCACTCGTTAACGGCGCTGCCTTCGGCCTGCGAAACCGAACCGCTCGCCGGTCAAATCCAAACCGCATAAACCCGTTCTGTGCCAAAACCGGACACAATGACCGTCACTGCTGACTTCCGCGCCACGGGGACCCAGTCTTCAAACGGCCAACTATTCCTTGAATTCTGGCCGTCCGCATGTTAGAGCACTACTGGACAGGATTCAAGTCCTGAATGAAGACACTCGTCGTTAAGAGCCAGATTTGCGCCGCTAACATGCCATTCCATTATAGGACGGAATGCCTGTGATTACAACCACGGGCCAAACATTAAAGTCGTATTCCACGACACAATACTCACCCATCAGTGGGTGCGCATTTTTTTTCGTCATGCGGCTATTTTTTTTCCAATTGGTTCAATGGTACGATCAATTTCGCAACCGCGTCCGAAGCAATCAGGAATACTCCGGGCCGATTTGCGATCATGGCGAAGTGTTTTGAGGGGACCTCGCCGTCCACGAGTTTCTTGCTGACGACGAGCGACTGGTGCTGTTCATTTTTCAATGTGATCGAAAGCTCGTCGCCAGGTTCGGCCAAGCCGAAACGCGACAGGTCGTTAGACGAATGGGCGGCGAAACGATCGGCTTGGAGGGCTTTGGCATCGGCGAGCAGTTTGTCGATGCGAGCGGAGTCGATGGGCAGGTCGGGTTCGGGATCGAACTTCCATTTTCCGTCCGCGCGAACAAAGGTGGTTGTTTCGTCGCCGTGTTTGATTCGCAGCGCCGTCACATCAGCTGGATCGAAATCAAATACGTCTGGTGCGCGGAACTCGGCCAGCAGTTCATCGCGCAACCCCATCTTCAATTCATAGATCGTGTCGTCGTTGCCGCGCTTCGCGTAGGTTTTTCCGTCGTGTTCGGAGACGGCGAGTTCAACTTCGCGCGGTTGATCTTTTGACTCGGAGTTTTCGCGGTCGCCGGAAACCGCGGGGGGATTGAGCGTCAGCTTTACGGTGATGGCGGGATCATGAAGCCCGAAGGCGCTGGCCTGACCGCTGCCGGCGATCACGGACTCCGCCCTCAAAGAGCAAAGCGACGCGACCAACTTGTTGACCAAATCGTCGCGAAGCGGCGACGCTACCGGGGCGGTCATGGTCCACACGTCCTCACCGCGCTCAAGCGTCAATGCCTCGCGTCCGGCCGTGTACTTGTTGGGAATGGCAAGGTCAATTCGCGTGACGCGCTCGGGAGTGAGGGCAAAGACGGTGCGATCACGATACGCGGCTGCGGGGCGTAGCAGCATGACCACATCGTCCGACTTGACCTTCGCGATTGGGTCGTCATTGCGACGCACAAAGACCATTCGACGACTCGTCGCATCGGTGGACGCTCCCACGGCCAACAATTCCGGTTGGTCCACGCCCGGTATCGACAGTCGAATGACCGTCTGCGGCGCTTCCAGGCCGGTGTTGGTCGGGGCATCGGGTCCCTCGACAAAGGCGACCGCTTTCAGCCCCGTCATGGCTGCCAACAATTCAGTGACGGCGTGCTGTTCGGCGGCAGCGCCGCCGTTCTCAAACACCCATGTTCCGTCGTGTCGCACGAGGGCTTCGGTCTGCCCGCTTTCCGTGCGTTCGATTCGCGTGGCCGAAGCGATATCGGCTGTCGTCAGGCGCATATCGCGCCATTCGGTCATCACCGGCTTGAACTTGTCGGTCGTGCCCTTGAGCACGGTTCCGACGGCCTGTTCGCCGGCCACACCGACGTAAACCTTGGTGTCGTCGCCGATGGGTGACCGCGCGGACACGAACAGTTCGTGCGTGGTTGTTCTCTTTTCGACGGGCGGTTCGGGTCCGTCGTCCGTTTCTTCGTCGTCGTCCTTTTCGGCCTTTTCTTCTTGTTTGGCGGGGACGGTTTCCTCGATGGTCACCTTGACCGACAGGGCGGGCGGCTCGAGGCCGAACATGGCGAAGCTTGCGGCATCGTCCGATTCCCATTGGCCAACGCGAAGTCGACCGATCAAGCGGAGCAACTCATCCACTTTTCCGGTGGCTGGAGCCGACGCCGGTGCGTTCATCATCCACTGACCGCCGGTTCTGGTGAACGCAAATGTCGTCGAATCGCCCGGAGAGGCTGATCGATCGACGATCTCCACATGGGTCGCGTTTTCAGCGGCGAAGTTCCAAACCTGCTGCTCTCGGTAATCGAGCGGTTTGGTCTTGAGCAGGTTTCGCAGGTTGCTCTTGGCGATGACGATCTGGTTCGCGCCAGCGAGACGGACGTAGGTTTCGGTTTCGGACGCCGGTGCGCCGAGTTCGATAGAGGCGGTCTTGCCGGCGTCATCCGTCAGGGTCACTGTGGCTTCGGGCGGCGCGAGGCCCGCACCGGCGGCGGTCACCGCGCCCGGCTCGCCTTCTTTGTAGGCGACTTCATATTGGAGCCTACCGAGTTCCCGACCGATTCGATCGACTTCATAGGCCAGCGCTTTGCATTGTTTCGGCTTGGTCATTTGCCAGACCGGTGCGCCCGCGCCTTCCTCGGCGTCCTTCTTTTCGAAGACCCATTCGTCGCCGCCGCCGCGTTTGGCGACGACCTTGACGATGTTGCCGAGCGGATCGGTGATGAGATTGCGCGTGACTGCTGACGAGGGGTTCATCGCCTGCGTGGTTGGCGGAGGCGCTACGGGCGCGGATTTCCGAATAGTCACGAGTCCGAGAACCAGCAGGGCCAGCACCAGAGCCAACGCAAATGTCGTCTTTGTATTCATTGATTATTACCTGCGTCGCATCCACCAGACCGCGCCGCCACAGACCAGGGCGACACCGGGCCAGATGAACATGGTCAGGGCCTGCACGACCTTGACCGTTGAAGGGTCCTTGATGGAGAGCACGGCCGCATCGATCGGCTTGCCGATGTTCATGAACTGGGTGTTGTCGTTCAGCCAGTGCAGCGAATTCACTAAGAGCGTGACGTTGCCGGGATTGAGGGAGCGAATCGTAAAGCCCTGCGACGTCGGCACGAAGGCACGGGCGAAAGCGACGCTGTCCTCGGCAAAACCGCGAGAGGAAACAACGACGATCTTGGCATCGCCCTTTTTGGCGGAGACGGCCAAGATGAACGGACCTTCGACATCGCCGGGCGCCAGCGAGAGAAATCCCTGCGTGTCGGACTGGTCCTGGTAGGTCTGAAGGTTGCTCACTCCCCAGATGCCGTCGCGTTTGCCTTGTTGAATCAACGGGGTCACGGTCACGCCTTCGGGGAGGGGGTCGGCAATGCGCAGCGGAGCGCAGGAAGGAAAGCGAATGAGCTGCGACTCGGAAGACTGAATAATCTCGTTTTCGAGGACAGCGAGATCAGCGTTGTCCATGTTGAAGAAGTCACGGCGAGCAACTTGATACTCACCCGGCTTGACGTTGATGGTCTCGATCAACAGGTATTGAGTATCGACCGTGATGCCCCAGTTTTCCTTTAGGTATTTGTCGTATTCGTAAGTGGAAGGCATCGGGCCGAAGGGACCGGGCGCCCAGCCGGCGATAAAAACCGCGCGACCTTTATCTCCCAAAGCCTTGAGCAAGGCTTCGCGGTGGCTTTCACCGAACGGCGGATCCTGTTGCGCCCGATTCATCGGGTTCATGGGCGGCGTTTCAGGCTTCAACACGACATACACTGTGCGGGTGGGCGCGGGAGTGATCTCAGGCGGCGTATCTTTCGCCTTGAGGTCCCACTCTTCGACGATGAAGTTCACATCTTCCAATTGCTGCTTCATCGCGGTGTATGGAGCGGCGGTCTGCTGGTTGGGCATGAAACCGCCCATGAAAAGCGGCTGGCCGCCGTAGCGCACGAAAACGACGGCGTTGCGCTCCTTGTTAGTCGCTCGGAGGATGGCCGAAGTCAACTGCTCCTCGCCCTTGAAGGCTCGTTTGGAGAAGGTAGCGCGGGCACCGGCACTCGGATCGAGCGGCGGCCAAATGGACGAGAAGTCCACGACGGCCGCATCGTCGTCGGTTTCGAGGACAATCGGATTGCCGGTGGGCTGCAAACGAGCAAGCAGGTCGTCGATCTTGAGCGGATCGAGTTCGTTGATCTTGGTCGTTTCGCCTTCGATGGCGGCGACGACTTCGGCGTAGCGAGTACCGGAATCTTTAAGAAAGGCGGCTTGCGCTTCGGGGAGATTAGGGTTTCTCGCCAGTTCGGCGGCGGCGAATTTTGGAATCTCCTTGAGCGCCTTGGCGAGCTTGGGATACAGCACGCGCAGTTCGTCGGCGACGGCGGCGAGTTGCGGGTTCGCGGGGTTGGAGAGTTTCTCCACGATGTCGCGCGTGTCCTGAAGTTCTCGAATCAGCTGGCGAAGGAGCGCCTCGACCTGTGCGACGGCCGGCGGAGCTGTTGAGCGATCGGTTTCCAGCCCGCTTCCCGCTTTCGATGCGGCATCGAGTTCGCTCTGTAGAAGCGCCTGGATTTTCGCGTCCAGATCGGTCTTGAAGGCGTCGACACGCGACTGATAGGCATCGAGGCCTTCCTTGAAGGCGGACTTGCCGCGGAGTCGGGTGGTCAGGTCCTGGAGCTTTTGATGATCCTTAAGCGGGTTGATCCAGTCGGCGCTGACTTTGGAACGATTGGTGGATTCGTACAACGAAAGAAGATTCTTCGCGGCTTGCCGGTAGCGAGGTTGATCGGCCTCTTCGCGGTCGGTCTCGAAGTAAAGCGAAGTGAGTCGGATGCTCTTATCGAGATCGCGCAGGAGGTTTTCGGTGCTTGGCGTAAGGCTATTGGCGCCGGTGATGGTCATGTCAATTCGTTGCGGAAAACTGTAGGCCAACATCTGGCAGACGACGACGATCGCCAGAGCGAGCACGACCATGATGGTGACGTTGGCACCGACGAGCATGCGCCTGCCGGGACTGACCTGCGTTGCGTTTGCGGAACCGTCGCGGGTTACCATCGTCGCATCTCCAATCGCTTGACGGCGAGGAAGAGGAAAAAGCCGGTGGTGGTCAGGAAGAAGACCACGTGGTTGATGTCAATCATGCCGCGGACGAATTCGGCGAAATGCGTTCGGACGGACAATTGTTGAAGGACGACCCGAGGCCAGCCATCGAAGCGTTCGGCGAGGGCGAAGGACGCGAAAGTCATGAGTGCCAGCAGGGCGAAGCTGACCAGCACGGCGATGACCTGATGCTTTGTGCATGCACTAAAAAAGAGCCCGACGGCGATGTAGAGTGAGCCGAGGAGGATGAGGCCGATGTAGTTGCATGTCAGGAGTTTCAGGTCGAGCGATCCGTACATCGAAAGGAGGAGCGGGTAGAGAAAAATCGCAACGAGCATGACGAGGAAGAACGTGAACGCGCCGAGGAACTTTCCGAGGACGATGTCGGTCTCGGTGACGGGGGCGGTCATGAGCGTTTCGATGGTGCCGGTGCGGAGTTCGTCGGAGATCGAGCGCATGGTGAGCATGGGGAGCACGAAGACGAGAATGAGCAGCATCCAGGTGTCGAAGACGGAGCGCATGGAGGCTTCTGCGCCGTTGGCAAAGGAGCCCAGGCCGAAGGCCATGCCGGTGCCGAAGAGAAATACCGCGATGACCGCGTAGGCAATGGGGGATAGGAAGTAGGCGCCGATTTCCCGACTGGTCACGGTGGCGACGTTACGCATGACAGGGTTCTCCGTCGAATCGCCGGGCGCCAAAACCTTGCAATGGATTGGAGCCTCGGTTGGCACCGGTTGGAAACCGGCGCCACAAAGCAAAAGCTGTCCCGTGCTGTTTTCGAGTTTGGCTATTCGACATTTTTGGCTCTCCCCGCCTGTTCGGCCGTCACCTTGACGAAGAAATCCTCGAGCGTTGCGCCTTCGCGGCGGAGCTCGCGAAGCGACCAGCCTTTTTCCGACGTCAATCGAAAAAGGGATTCGCGGACATCGGCGTCGGCGGACGCGTCGATGGCGAGTCGCACCCATCCGTCGTTGGCGGTCACGTCGACCTTGCGTACGCCGGCCATCGCTCGCGCGCCGGCCTCGATCTCGGTCGCCGGTCCACGAAGTTCGGCCACCACGCGACCCTGCGATCCGAATCGGCTGCGCAGCTCCTGCGGCGAACCCGTGGCGACGACCTGTCCGGAGGCGATGATGATCGTGCGGCTGCACACCTGCTCGATTTCGGAAAGGATGTGTGAACTGAGCAGCACGGTGTGGTGCTCGCCGAGTTCCTTGATGAGGCCGCGGGTTTCACGGATCTGCGTCGGGTCGAGTCCGATGGTGGGTTCGTCGAGGATGAGGACTTCGGGATCGTGCATGATGGCGTCGGCGAGTCCGACGCGCTGACGCATACCTTTGGACAGGTGTCCGATGGGGCGGTCGATAAACTCGCCCAGCCAGCAGCGGTCGGTGACGCGACGAATGGCGGACTCGCGGTCGGCGCGAGACATTCCGCGAAGTTTGCCGCGATAATGGAGGTACTCGCGGACGCGCATTTCGTGATAGAGCGGGGTGGACTCGGGCAGATAGCCGACTCGCCGGCGAACCTCCATCGATTGAGTAAAACAGTCGAAGCCCGCGATGGAAGCCGATCCGCTGGTCGGCGGCATGTAGCAGGCAAGGATGCGGATGGTCGTGGTCTTGCCCGCCCCGTTGGGACCGAGGAACCCGACGATGCTTCCGCCGGCGCCACGTTCCACCTCGAAGGAGATATCATCGACGGCGGGAAAGGAGCCGTAACGCTTGGTAAGATGACTTACGCGGATCATCGATTGCGTCCTGTTTTTCTTCGGTGTTCACGCCCGCTCCGATACGCCAACGGGTGCAGTCCGAAACTGCGGTAAGTGTGGTTTTCGTATCATCCGATTCGATACGATGTCAAGCGACGTTTTGGTTCACTTCCACAAAATTGTTACCGATTCGTTACCCCGCGCGAAGAGGCGGAAATCCGGCACCTTGGGAAGACGAAGCCGCACGCCGTTCGTTGGATAAACGGACGGACGTCGACGACGGAGCCGTTCGTCAATCCGAATCGTCCGGGATCACCACGTTGTGGTATTGAAGAAGGGTGCCCTTGGCGCGCTCGAGATCGATCATGGCGATGTTGTAATCAACCATGAACGTGAGCATGGCGCGGCGCGCGCCCGCCAGACTTTGCCGAGCGTTGAGTTCCGTGGTCAGCGTATTGATGTCCTTACGCTCCGCCCGGGCGACGATGGAATCCACCTCGCGGCGCCGCGCCTCGGCCGCCTCGAACGCGGGAGCGATCTGGTCGTAGGCCGTATTGAGCGCCCGAACCGCGAGATTCACATCGAGGATGATTTTTTCAAAGGTCGATCGGAGCAGCGCTTCCTGCTGCTCGTGCTGGAGCCTTGCCCGCAGATGCGCCGCGCGACGGGCGCGGTTGCCGACGGGAATCTCCAGTTCGACGCCGATGAAGTACTCGATGAAGTTGCCTCGTGTCATTTCATCGAAGGAGCCGTCGGCGTTCTGCGCCAGTCCGTCGAAAGTGGTGCGAAACGTGAGGTCGAACCGGGGCATCTCCTCGTTCTTGGCCCGACCGACGACGATTTCGGCGTTGGCGACGCGCAGTTCCTGTTCCTTGACTTCCTGGCGGTGATCGAGAGCGATCTGGACCTCGGCCAGTCGATCGACAAGGAGTCGCTGGGTCGGCGGCAGGTCCTCTGGAATGATCTCGATGCTCTCGGCGAGGTTGACATCCGGTCCATTCAGAACGGCCGCGAGGCGATCCTCCGCGTCGTACACATTCGCCCGGCGACGAACGAAATCGGCCTTGGCCTGTTCGAGATTCGCCTGGGTCGCGGCGATCTGAACCGGGGTGATATCGAATTGCTGGCGGGCGACGAGGTACTCGTAGATGGCTTCAAAGTCGGCGAGGAGTCGGGCGGTGATGGCAATGTCGCGCCGGGCCTGCACGAGTCGCCAGTAGAGCTCATCGACCTGTCGCAGGGAATCGCGGACCTGCCGTTCGAATGCGGTTCGGCTGATGCGGCGGTCGTTCTTGTTGATCAGGATCAGCGAGCGGTTGTAGTCGATGCCGAATCCGCGGAGCATCGGCTGGCGCATCTCGAGAACGAGATTGCTGGTGTATTCCGGATTGACGCCCTGAAAACTGAGCGTCGTGCTCGTCCGGTTGAGTTGATACTGACCGGACATGGTCATGCCCGTGGGCAGGACCTTACGGACGCCATAGGCGGTCTGGAGCGCATCGAGCTGCGTGGCGGTCAATTGCGACCCGGACGGTCGGTCCACGTGATTCTTAAAGATATTGGTGAAGAAGACGGCGTCGAACGCCGCCTGGGCTTCGACGATCCTCGTTGTGTCCACGATCGGGTTGTAGCTTGCTACTTTGATGTCGTAGTTGTTTTCGAGGGCGATGCGCACCGCGTCATCAAGCGTGACCCGCCATTGGCGAGGTCGACGAATCTCGGCGATGCGCTCCGTGACGCGCGTGACGTACACTTCCTGCGCCTTGTCGCCGCCCGAACGAGCGCGTTCCAAGGCCTCGTCGGCGATGGCGTTGTCGTATTCGAGATCGGGAATATGGGCGCGCAAGCGATCGATCGGTATCGTCTCCGCCGTCACCGTGCCGCTGGGTGACTGGACGGCGGCGCCGGCCGCGACCGGTTCCTCGACCATGGCCGCGCCGGACGCAACGCCGGTCCGGATTGCGATGAGTCCAATGACCAGCGCCGTGCGTTGCTTCATCATGATTGACTCCGGTGGAACGCCGGATCGGCTCCGGCCTGTTGTTCGTCGAATGAGTCGGCTTATTTCCGATCGCGCCGCCGACTCCGCGCCGAGCCGGTCTGGCTTTTCGAATTCTGTCGGCCCATCGTAACGTCGTGGTTCGCGGGGCGTCAATCAATCGGCGGCCCCAGTTGTGTTCTGCCGGACAATTTCCGACCAAAGCAAAAGATCATTTCCGCCAGGCAATGCAGAGGATGTTCTCCGATCGCGAAGACGGCGGTAGAATGGTCGGCGTTATGGCTGCGGGGCCGCGGCCAACGCTCCCGCGCTTGGTGATGCCGCCTGGGTGGCTTTCCATGATAGGTAAACTGGTCCGCCAACCGATTGATGACGTGCTGGCGAGTCTCGAACGCCTCGTGACCGCCAAGAACCCGATGAGCAGCCTCGTGCCCGCGATGATCTCGATGCTGATCACGTGGTTTGTGTACGTTGGCATCCACGAGCTGTTGCATGTGTTCGGCTGCGTGGCCGCCGGAGGAACCGTCAGCACGCTGGAGATCGGCGCCAAATACGGCGGTGCGCTCTACGCGAAGCTATTTCCGTTTGTCGTCACGGGAAGCGAATACGCCGGCCGACTCTCCGGTTTTGACACGGGCGGTTCGGACTGGGTCTATATGTCCACCGTGTTCTGTCCGTTCGCGCTGACCGTTCTTTTCGGCGTCGCGCTGGTGAAGCTCTGCGGACGACGGCGAAGGCCGATTCTATTCGGTGTGGCGATCGTCGTCGGACTCGCGCCGTTCTACAACCTTCAGGGCGACTACTTCGAAATGGGTTCGATCATCGTGACGCGAATGCTGACGCTGGTTGCCCACGGCTTCGGGCAACCGCCGATGTTCGAGGCACTGCGATCGGATGATATCTTCAAGCTACTCGGCACGCTTTGCTTGAAGCCATCGGAACTGGGGCTTACCTCGACGGGTCTGATCCTCGCCGGCATCGCGATCGTCATGGTGTCGTTCGTTGTCGATGTCCTCCTCGCCTTCCTGACGTACTGGATGGGACACCAGGTTTCCCGTGTATTCGTAGCGCCACGCCAGAAGAAATAACCCGCCACTCGTTCCTTTGAAATCAATTGGGCATCAGGGGGCGGTGGCCGCGCGAACCTGGGTCAGCAACTCCGTCGCTGTTGGTTGACCGGGCTCAAGCGAAAGCACCTCTTCGCACAGGATCGCGGCGTCCGCGTTTCTTCCCTGCCGCTGGCGCACGAAAGCAAGGTTGATTCGCGCTTTCAGGTAACTCGGATCCAAGCGCATCGCCGACTCGAACGCTGTTGCGGCCTCACGAAGGCGGCCAAGCTTGAAGAAGGCGTCGCCAAGATTGTTGTGACCTTTCACATGGTTGGGATCGAGGCGAAGAGTTTCCTGCAGCGCCGCGACGGCTTCTTCGAGGCGACCCTGGCGGACGAGCGCGCTGCCCAGGTTGCAATGCGCGTCCGCAAAACCGGAGTATGTCGCAATGCTGGATTGATATGCCTCGACGGCGTCATCCAATCGACCCTGGCGATCGAGGGCGTTGGCGTAATTATACCAGGCGCGTGAATGGGCCGGGTTTAGGCGCACAGCTTCCTGGTAGGCCGCGATGGCTTCATCCATTCGACCGAGTCGCGCCAAGGCCAGTCCCAGCGCCGCCTGACCGTCGGCGAATGCCGGAGCAAGCGCGACGGCCTCGCGAGTGATTTCCAGGGACTCCTCAAGTTTTCCGTCAGCCGCCAATGCGTTGCCGACGGCCACGTAGGCCCTGGCGTTGTGGGGACGTTTGGCGACGACGTCACGCCACATGGTTTCGGCGGTGGCGTAGTCGCGGTTTCGGCGAATTGTACCAAGGGCGAGGGGGACGGCGGCGTTGAGCAGCAGAATGGTCGCCACGACGCCTTGCGTTCGAGCGCGAAGTCGGGCGCGGTTGCAGAGCGCCGACAGCACCTCGCGGAGTCCGACGACGATCACCGCGATCACCGCCGCCAGCGGAAGATACATGCGATGCTCGAACATCAAATCCTTGATCGGCACCACGCTTGAGGTCGGCGACAAGATCACGAAAAACCAGGCCCCGGCGAATCCGATCCAGTGTCTTCGCCGAAGTTCACGAATCGTCACGCCCAGCAGGATCGCGATCACGACAACCGGCGGGACGATCCGCTGCCAGGTCGTCGCCGCCATCCAGTCGTAGTCCAGGCAAAGCGACGTCGGCCAGATGGAAAGCTGAAGATACTTCACAATCACGCCCGGCTGAGTAAGCGCGTAGTCAAGCGAAGTGAGGCCAGCATAAGAAAATCCGACGTGCGAGACACCGTCGGAGCGGCCGAGCACCTCCGGCGCGATGCCGCAGAGCCACAGCACGCCCCACGTCGCGAGAAGCCCCGCGTGCCACCACGATCGGTGCCATAGCGTGGCACGATATGAAGGATCCACAGAGCGACGAAGCCACGAAACGACGAAGCCACGAAGCCACGGAGCGACCAAGCGACGGAGCCACGAAGGGACGAAGCCACGAAGGGACGAAGTTCGTGGATTCGAATCACGACTGGTGGGTGCCGTGGACGGTGATGCGGCTGGCAAGCCTCCCCCTTTCCCAAGGCGGGACACAGAGGGGTCGTTCGCGGCGCGTAGCGACGAAACAATCTCTTCCGAACCGCGACGATGGACGAAGACCCAGTCGTAGAGAAGCACGACGATAGGCGCGGTAACCATGACGGCCTTCGTGGCCATGCCCAGCGTGCAGCAGACCATTGATGCGATGAACCACCGCGCCTTACGCCGCGAATCCAGGCCGCGAATGAATGCATAGAGCGTCAGCAGAAAGAATAATCCCATCAGCGACTCGCCGCGCTGAATGACGTAGGTCACGCTCTGCGTCTGAAGCGGATGGATCAGAAACAACAGAGCGATCGCAAACGCGGTCCACGTCGCGCGGCGATCGAACACTGTGTGGCTTCGTGGCTCCGTCGCTTCGTGGCCCCATCGCTTTAGTGTTTGCCGCGCGATGCCGAAGAGCGTCAGCCCGGCGAGCGCGTGAACGATCAGATTGAACGCGTGATAGCTCCACGGCGCGAGGTCGCTGATGGCGTAATTGATCGCCAGCGAGACCTCCACCACCGGCCGCTCGACCGATAGCAAATCCCACGGCGGCCACAAATGACGGATTCGCTCATTTTCGACAATGTGAAACACATCATCGAAAAGAAACGCTCCCC
This sequence comes from uncultured Phycisphaera sp., assembly GCA_964486335.1. Classification (GTDB taxonomy): domain Bacteria; phylum Planctomycetota; class Phycisphaerae; order UBA1845; family UBA1845; genus CAZAMB01. Next base: position 240,583 of record CAZAMB010000002.1, read on the forward strand.
CGAGACTTCCCGCGTAGGTCAGCCCCACCGCTGCAATTAGTATCATGAGGCACAACGGGACCGCTTGGTGGGGGCGTTTGTTCATCACATCCGCCCACAGAAAAGACCACGGTCTCGACAAACGACGTGCCGCCACAGAATCGCGCGGGGAAAACTCAAACCATGGGAGATCAGGCTCGGCGGAATCCGGCGAATCGCGGAAGAACCCAGTTCCCAAAAAAAGCGGCCCGGTGGGGTAGACCGGGCCTTAGGGAACCGTCCAATGGGGGATTGGACGGCGAGTAAGCTATTGCAAGGGGATGTCGATTGACAGCGCGTGGCCGTCCCGGATGAACGAAGTTTGATTCTGGTTATCGGCACCCACCTAGTATCCGTATACTAGCAAACTGCCCGCCCCAAGGAAAGTCCTTTTCGGAACTTTTTTGAATGGGGCCACGGGGATTCGGGAGTCCTGTCACGACATAACGAAATCCGCCTGATTTGTACCCATTGTTACAATAGGGTCAACCGAGGGGATCCAAGGCACGCAATTGAGTCACGGGCGGCTTGATTGGGGACTGTCCTGTAATTCCACCGCAACATCTGGTATCCATCGGCAAACCGGTTTTCGTTGACACGACCCTTGAGCCATCTATACTCCGGCTTTGCCATGGTTCGGCTTGGGGCAACGCGCGGAGTCCCAAGACCGGTGTCCCGAAACCCAAGATCGGGGTCCAATGGAAGAGAATCGGGTGCCAGGGACTGTCCGTCACGTCGCCCTGATCTGCCTTATCAGCATTCCAACGACTTTTGGGCAGGCTCCACCGCCGATTGCCGACCGGGTGGAACAGCCACTTCTACCGTCCGGAATCTCGGAGTTTCCAGTCGAACTGGGCGGGAAGCTCGTCTACCTTTTCAAGGCTGAAGACGGAACGGACGCTTTGCAATTCATCGGTGACTTTTCAGTCCGAAGCGGCGACCCGGACGCCCAGCGGTTTCACAGCGGCGAGGGCATCGTCTGGCTCTCCGAACGAATGCACGAAGGACGCCCCTACCGACACCTTCAGGTTTTTCTATGGCGTGACGCGGAAGTCGTGGAAGTGGCCGGGACAACCACGTCCGGCCCCGCCCTGTTCGTCACGCTCAGCACGTTTGACAAAGTGACCACCCATGCCGACGAAATCGCCCGGCAATCGACGACAGAGACGCAAGTCTATCGAGAGGGGGATCGAATTCGCTTGGCGCTGGCCAAGGGCAACCCGATCGGAGAGGACGCATCGGTGGCGCTTAGCCTGCTTGATCCGACAGGTCTGGGCGCGGGAGCATCAAAGCCGAAAATCCGACCGACGATTCAATTTCAAACCACGGGACAACTGACGGTTTCGGATACTCTGGACGGCGGTCGAGTGATCGCCGTGACCGGAGGGGTCTACCTTTCCCGTGGGACGGCGGACAGTGGATCCTATCTCCAGATTCTGGCGGAAAACGCCGTCGTGTTCCTCGCCCCCGGTCAGGAGTTGCAAGTTCCGGGCGGACGCGAACCGACCGGATTGGGAAACGAGCCGACTCCAAAGCCGCCCGCCGAGCCGGCCGACGCGACGAAACCATCTCCAAAGAAACGAGCACGCGACAGCCAGATGATGGCGTCGGGATTCGGCGATGTCGAGGTCGAGGGTGCGTACCTGGAAGGAGACGTTCAGCTCACGCAGGGTCCGCACATGATCCGAGCGTCGCGGCTGTATTACGATTTCCTCCATGACCGCGCTTTGATCCTCGACGCCGTGGCCCGCACACTGCTCGTGGATCGAAACATCCCGCTGTACGTTCGCGCGACCGAGGTTCGGCAGCTCTCGGCCAGCGAATTCACGGCGGAAAACGCGATCCTCACGACGAGCGAGTTTCACACGCCGCATTACCACGTCGGGGCCAGCCGTATCCATCTCGTCAATACGACACCGATGGATCTTCGCGGCAGGGCGAACGGCCTGACTTCGGGCTTGTTTTCGATTCACGACGCGACGCTCAACCTCAGCGGTCATCCGATTCTCTGGTGGCCGTTCATTCGTGGAAGCGCCGACACTAGCGAAACCGCGATCCAGAGTGTGCGATTGGGATTCAGCGGCGACTTTGGGGCGGAGCTGGAAACCAAATGGCACCTTTTTAGTCTTCTTGGGCTGCAGAAGCCCGAGGGGGTTGATGCGTCGCTCAATCTGGATTTCTATTCGGAACGCGGACCGGCCATCGGGGTGGACGCCAATTATGAGCGCGATCGGTATTTCGGCATGATGCGCAGTTACCTGATGACCGACCACGGCGAGGATGACCTGGGTCGAGGACGCGAGACGCCCGCGCCTCACGACGTTCGCGGTCGGTTCCTGCTTCGCCATCGACAATACCTTGAAGACGATTGGCAGGTCTCGCTTGAACTGTCGTATCTCTCCGACCGCAATTTCCTTGAGGAGTTCTTTCAGCCGGAGTTTGAAACGGGCAAGGAACAGGAGACGCTTCTCTACCTGAAAAAGCAGCGGGACAACTGGGCGTTCACGATGCTGCTTCAGGCCCGACTGATGGACTTTCTGACCCAGACGGAGCGCTTTCCGGACTTCGCCTACTTCCGGCTCGGCGAGCGACTGGGCGACGTCGCGACCTGGTATTCGGAGAACCGACTGGGCGTGGTGCGCTACCGGGCGGGCGAACAGACGTTTCGTCAGCTCCTTCTGGATGGCGCCGAACAAAGCTCGGGCGCCGTCGGACGAGTCGATACGCGTCAGGAACTGGACGCCCCGCTGGATATCGGCGCGTGGCGGATCGTGCCGTTCGTCGCCGGTCGCGGAACGGTCTGGGACGATACACCGCAAGACGGCGGCGCGAGCCGGGCATTCGGATCGGCCGGTCTGCGCGGCAGCATGTATCTGAGCCGCGTGTATCCTGAGTTTCGCTCGGAGTTGTTCGACATTGACGGCATCCGTCACATTATCAAGCCCGATTTCACGGTCTGGGCCGCCGGCACGAACCGCGATCGGAATGAGATGTTTCTGTTTGATGAAACCGTGGAGGGCATTCACGACGCCAGCGGCGCGGTCATCGGACTTCGGCAGCGCTGGCAGACCAAGCGCGGCGAGGGGGACAACCGGCGAGTCGTGGACGTCGTTACGCACGATCTGGAAGTCGGCGGATTTGATAACGCCGATGGAGAGTCGACGACCAACGGTTATACGTCGTTCAGCCGGCCGGAAAACAGCATCGCCCGCAATTATGTCAATTCGTCGACCATCTGGCGGCTCAACGATCGCACGGCGTTGCTGAGCGAGACGAACTACGATTTGAACGATCGCGATGTGGACATTCTGAACGTTTCCCTCGCGGTCGAACGAACGCCGCGATTCAGTTATCTCATCGGCTATCGGTTCATCGATGAGACAGATTCCAACCTGCTCGGCTTCGACATGAACTACCGCCTGACCGAAAAGCACACCATCGCGTTTCGAGAGTTGTTCGATCTGGACCGCGGTCGGACGGCCGACTTCACCGTGGCCCTGATCCGCAAGCATCCGCGGTGGTTCAGCGCCTTGTCCTTCCAACTCGACGAGGCCGAGGATGATTTCGGCGTTTCGCTGAGCATCTGGCCGGAGGGACTCCCGCAGGCGGCGCTGGGTTCGCGTCGCTTCACGGGGCTTTCCTCGACGACCCGTTTGCAAAACGATTAGATCGCCGCGAGGTTGGCCTCAGCGGACACGGTCGCGCTCAAGATGCGCGTTGGCACGATAGGTGATTCGGCGCCGATTTCGAAGCGTTACTGTCGTTCGATGCGTTCACGCCCGCCCATGTAGGGTCGAAGCACACCGGGAATGGTCACCGTTCCGTCGTGGTTTTGATTCAGCTCCAGAATCGGGATCAGGACGCGCGGGGAGGCGATCACCGTGTTGTTGAGCGTGTGGCAGTAGTGGACTTTCTTGGCGCCGTCGCGGTAACGGAGCTTTAGCCGCCGCGACTGGAACTCGTAAAACCGTGACGCGGAGTGCGTCTCGCCGTAGCCGCCGCGCGAGGGCATCCACGTTTCGATGTCGAACTTCTGTGTCTGGCCCATGCCAAGATCACCGGTGCAAACGTTGACGACGCGATAGGGCAGCCCCATAGCCGAAAGCACGTCCTCGGCGTTTTTGAGAATGTCGGCGTGCCAGCGTTTGCTTTCGTCGCGATCGTTGCGACAGACAATCACCTGCTCGACCTTGTCGAACAAGTGGATGCGATACAGCCCGCTTGTGTCTTTGCCCGCAGCGCCGGCCTCGCGACGAAAGCAGGTGCTCATCGCGCAGTATTTCAGCGGCAGATCGGACTCGGCGAGTATTTCGTCGCTGTGATAGGCGGTGATCGGCACCTCGGCCGTGCCGACGAGTGACATCACGTCGCGTTCGCAGAGGTAGGCCTGGTCGCGGCCGGTCGGGAAATAGCCCGTGCCGTACATCACTTCTTCCTTGACAAGCACGGGCACGACCATGGGCACGAACCCGCGAGCGACCATCATGTCCTGGGCGAGGCGCAGGACGGCCTGGTGCAGCAGGGCTCCGTCGCCGCGAAGGATGTAGTTGCGACTGCCGGCGAGCTTGACGCCGCGTTCGATGTCGATGATGCCAAGGTCGGTGCCGAGGGCGACGTGATCCTTCGGCTCGAAGTCAAACTTGCGGACCTCGCCGACGCGGCGAAGCTCGACGTTTTCGGTGTCGTCCTTGCCGTCGGGGGCGTCAGGGTCGGCCGGCTGCGGAATGGTCAGCATCAGCCGGTCGAACTCCTCAACGATCGGTCCTTCGGCGTCTTCGAGTTCCTTGATCTTCGGCTTGATCTCGGTCAGTCCGGCCTGGATGCGTTCGGCCTCGGCCTTGATCTGGTCGGGCGACTTGCCCTCGGCGACGGCACGCTGGTAGCCGGGCGACTTGGGGTTGCGAAGCAGGCCGACGAGCTGGCCGTCTTCCTTCACGCGTTCGCGAAGGCGGTCGAGGTTCTGTTGTAGCTCGCGGCGCTGGCGATCGACGTCCAGAAGGCGATCGACGTCGCAGGCGATGCGTTTGGCGGCCGCGCCGCGCTTTACGAGTTCGGCGTTGTCACGAATGAACTTGATGTCGAGCATGATTCGTTTGTCGCGCAATAGCCATTACGTGTCAAGCCAAGCCCAACGCTAAGAGCTTCCGCTATCAGGTTTCCTCATCGCAGCCCGAGACTTCGACCAAGCACGGTAAATCGCGAGATTGAGTTCCTTGCGCGCGGAAGCGTTTAATACGAACGGAGGAAGCGCAAATACCGAGTTCGAACCACTCCTATGCCTCACCACGATCTGAAACGGATTCATTCTGTCCATGAGACATTGTGGGATGAAGAGTCGTTTCCATTTCGGGATGGGAGGAGCCGCTTCCAATGAAGATGGCTCGGTCGATAACTTCGTTAATTCACTCCCTGCCAAGACAATATCATCCCATGCGAGCTTCTTGCGCCAATAGAAATATCGAATCTGCAAAGAGTCCTTAGCAACGATCACGAATGGTCGCCAGTACCGGAAGGCAAACTGAGTTCCTAAGGAGCCTACGATTGCCGCCAACGCTGCAAGAATGGTTCTCGAAATTACGGCACCGAGTATGTTTGCCGAAAGCCAAAAAGACCCTCTTCTTGAAAGAGAAATCATTCCAAGAACGGCCAAAGAAAAAAAGCAAAAAATGCTCACGAGCAACAGAATGGTGACGATCCAGAATCCTTTTGATGGTCCACTGATCCACCAAATTCGCATCGATTCGTCGTATTCGAACCCACATTCCGGACATCGGTGGGTTCTCGGCAGGCCGGTCAGGTCGTATCGGCAGACGGGGCATTTGCTGATCGGTTCGCCGTTCGCGGACATCGCAACGACATGGTAGCCGCGGCGCCATCAGACGCTACGGCGTCATTGCATGACATCCTTTACCCACTCGCATTCCGGATGTATGGTCAAACCGCGCGGTTGGGAAGGGTCGTTTGCCTGTGCAGCGACGGTCCAGCACCGCAAGGCAGGATCGCAAAGCGGCAGGGCCGTTGGGTCGATAGTTCAGCATGTTCAAACTTGTTTTGATCTTCATCGGATCAGGTCTCGGGGGTGTGTTTCGGTATGCGCTTGGCGGATGGACGCAGCGGTTCGCCGATGGTTCGTATCCGTTCGGAACGTTCGTCGTGAACGTGCTGGGATGTCTGTTGATCGGCTTTCTCAGCGCCGGGTTTTCGGCTCGATGGCTGGTGCGTGAAGAGTATCGCATCGCGTTGCTGGTGGGTGTACTCGGCGGATTCACGACGTTTTCAACGTTCGGGATGGAGACGTTTTCACTGCTTAACGATGGACAATATGCCCGGGCCGCGGCAAACGTCGCGGCGAGCGTCATGATCGGACTGTTCGCCGTGTGGGCGGGGTATCGACTGGCCGAATCGTGGCTGGGAGCGTGAGAAGCCGATCACGCGCGAGCTAATGCAGGCGCTCAACCTTCAACCCGGCTCGCCGCCGCGCTGACGAACTGGCTACACGACGGTAGCAACAGCTTCGTCGAACAGCTTGAGGCCGACGTCCAATTGTGCTTCGTTGATACATAGCGGCGGACAGAAGCGGATGCCTGCTTCGCCGCAGCCCAGCAGGATCAGTCCGCGTTCGAACGCCGCCTGGAGAATCTTCTCTCGCCGTTTGGCGTCGCCCTTGCCCGTGCGACGACTCACGACGTCCACGCCGCACATCAGCCCCAGGCCGCGCGGGCGATCGATCACTTTTCTCGTCGCGGCGATTTCCGTGAGCCTGGACATGAGCCTTTTGCCGAGTCGTTCGGCGTTGGCCATGAAGCCGGACTCGACCAGTTCAATCGTGGCCAGCGCGGCCGCACAGCAGACGGGGTTTCCGCCGAAGGTGCTGCCCTGGGCGCCCGGAGGCCAATTCATAATCTCGGTCGGCGCCACCACCGCACCGAGCGGCATTCCGCTGGCGAGTCCCTTGGCGAGGGTGACCAGATCGGGCACGATTCCAAAGTGCTCAAACGCGAACCATTTGCCGGTTCGACCGATGCCGGACTGAATCTCATCACAAACGAGGAGAATCCCGTGGCGATCGCATAGTGCCTTCAGCTCCGGCAGGAACTCCGGCGGCGGAACGACGTACCCGCCCTCGCCCTGCATCGCCTCGACAAACACGGCCGCCACTTCGTTGGGCGACATCTGATATTTGAACAAAGTCGCTTCGATCGCCTCGACGTTGCCATAGGGAACGTGGGCCACCATCGGAACGAGCGGACCGAACTTTTCTTTCTGCCGCGCCTTGGAGCAAGTCAGCGACAGCGCCCCCATGGTTCGACCGTGGAAGGCTCCGTGAAAGGCAATCACCCATTTGCGATTGGTATGGTGACGGGCCAGTTTGAAGGCCGCTTCGACGGCTTCCGCGCCGCTGTTGGTCAGCAGCACACGCTTTGCGTTGCCGCCCGGAACGATGGCCGCGAGTTTTTCCATCAGATCGACCATCGGCGGGTAATAGAAATCGCTTCCGCAGATGTGAATGAGGGCCTTGGCCTGTTGTTCGATCGCAGCCACGACCTTGGGATGGGCATGCCCAGAGGCACACACTGCGATTCCCGCTGCGAAGTCGAGAAACCGATTTCCGTCGACATCCTCAATGACCGAGCCGAGGCCGCGCTTCACAACCAGCGGGTAATCCCGGGTATACGACGGCGAGCTGTACTTCTCGTCTCGATCGATGAACTGTCGCGCGACCGGCCCCGGCAGTTCCGTCGTGATCGACGGCGCGGGTCCGATCCACCCATCACCGGACTTAGTTCCATCGATTTCCGGTTTGACACCCAGCATAAAACCAATCCCTCCTTCAGCGAAACACCGGCGGCTTGAACCCAAGGCAACCGCCGCAAGACTTCCCGCCTGGTCGTCCAAAGGACTACGGAACGCGACGATCAAGCCAGCTGAAAATCATTGCGTCGATTGTACTGGACAGATCAAGAGTGACCAAGTCCGAGAAGCGCGAAGCGCAGATAAGATTGCCGCCGATCCGCCGGCCAATTATCAAATCTTGGAAAAGGTGGTGCGCGCGGCCCGCGTTCCGTCGGGAAGGGTGATGAAGTCGTAGTCGCCGAACAGATTGGGGGCTTCGCGCCGCAGAACCTCGAGGACCAAAGCCGCAACTTCGCGAATTTCGACTTCGGCATGCTCGTTGCAGCGCAATTCAATGAAATGCCGCCATGCGCGAGCGTTGGCCGTGACGAATATTTTCGTTTCCGTCGCGTTAGGCAGAACCGAGCGCGCGGCCTGTCGGGCCATTTTTCGTCGAAGCGTCTTGTCCTCAATCGCCGCGAACTTTGATTGCAGACCATTGACCAGTTTGACGTAGGCTTCCTGTGCGTGCTCGACCGCTGAACGCCACACCTCGTGGAGTTCCGGGTCGTCGCCGATGCAGTCCGGCTCGACGAAGTCGGCGACCGACTCATCGACATAGCGCTGCGAAAGCTGGGAGTAACCGAACCCGGCACGGTGACGAACCAACTCGTGCGTGAACGCGCGGGACACGCCGGTGATAATGAAGTTCCAAACGCTGTGCTCCATCACGCTGCCGTGCCCGACTTCCTTGATATGACCGAGATACGCGCTGTTGCCGCCCGGTCGCGGCTTGGCAAAGCTCATGTAACAAAGCCGCCCGGCCACTTCGGGCAAAAGCTCGGATGGTCGATCGGTGTCGGTGGACCAGTCGGCCACGCCGTGGTCGCGCAGAAAACGAGTCATGTCGTCGGGGTTCAAGGCCGGTCGTCCCACCAGGTAGACGCTCGGCCTGCGAATGATTTTCATGCGAAGCGCTCCATCGGCAGTCTGATATACCGCGATGCGTTCATCGGGGCAAATCCGAAGCGACGCGGGCCGACTCGCAGCAGGTATACGGAATGGCGAACGTGACGATGTCGTTGAAGTATTCCCGCCGAGTCACTCCTCGGGCGGATCCTCGGTGTCCTCCGGCCTTTCATCGTCCGGCACGGGTACCGGCTTTGCCGGCTCGACGGGACCTGTCTTTTGAACGCTGGTTTTCGGCGGCGCTTCGGAGCGCGGCTTCACAGCGGCGGCCGCGCGCTGTTCAACCGTCGGTACTTGCGCAATTCGGTTCTGAAGTTCCTTGAACATGTCATCGATCGGCCCGTAAAGCCGCGTCAGCTCACGGTTAATCTCCTCAAGTTCCTTTTCCGTCTTGGACTGTGCCGCAATTCGCTTTTCGAGCTTCTCGATTTCCTCCCGGTACCGATCGCGATGGGCGACGGCCCTTTCTTTTAGTTCAGAAAGAAAGGAAAGAACCGACGTTCGTTGTCCGGCGTCGAGGTCGTGGGCGAGAATAAACTCGTTGACATATTGATCCCACTGCTCCAGTTCCAGGGCAATCTGATCGGTTGTTTCGATTGATTTTTCTTTCGCTTCGGCTTGCGCGTTTCGGTCCGCGGCCTCCCGTTCTTCGCGCTCGCGCCGCCGCTTCGCGCGCCGAGATTCACGATCGGCCGGGAGCGGCTCCCAGAAGTCGTCGCGGTCGTACTCGCCGGACTGCCATTGTCGAATCCGTCGCTCCGCGAAGTTGAGCCCGACCTTCATTTGCAATGCATCCACTTCGAACTTGGCACGCTGCATTGGGCGCAGGACTTTTCGAAACTCTTCGGCGCCTTCGTCAAGCTGACGTCGAACCAGCTCAAACGCAGGACTGGCTCGCGCTGCCCATTTCGCTACTCGCTCCTTGTCGGGCGGTTCCAGTTCCATCCGCATTTCGACAAACTCGTTGGCGATCGGCTGCAACTCGGCCCGATGCTCGTCGAGAAACCGGCTCCATCGCTCCACCGTGGCGTCACGCACTTTGACGCGCTGCCCGGCGTCGAGATCGTACTGATGAGCGGCTTCCTCCGCCCATCGCGACAGCATCAGCCGCATGAGTTTCGGCGACGGCCACAACCCTTCGGGAATCGAATCATCATCGCCGGCGCGAGGTGCGGTGGATTCCACATCGACCGGTGGCAACGCCGCTTCCTGCGCGAACAGTCGGCCGTCGAAGCTGATCCACGAGACTGCTGCAAGGGCTGTGAATCCCAACCAGTGCATCGAGTAGGAAGAGTGTCCTCGACGCGACGCGCGTTTTCGGTGCATTTCGCCGATAAAGCTCATAAGAGGAGTCCATCCGGAGATCGTATCGTGTCCGCCGATCGCATTGTCTCCATTGTCGTCCCGACCTTCAATCGCTACGACCGCCTGCGCCGTTGCATTGACAAGATTCGACGCAACGTGTCCCGCCCCGTCGAAGTCATCGTCGTCGATGGCGGCTCCACCGACGGCACCCGCGAGTGGCTGGCCGATCAAGCCGACCTTCTGGTGATCCTCGAACCACGCCGCGAGGGCGCGGTCGCCGCCTTCAACAAGGGATTCCGCGCGGCGAAGGGTTTTTATGTCATGTGGCTCAATGACGACGCCTTTCCACTGCCGGGCGCCGTCGAAGCCGCCATCGCCATGCTCGAACGACCGGACCTCGCCGAGGTCGGCATGGTCGCATTTTACCACAACTGGCACAGCGAGCGCAACGTGCTGGATCGAGTGTTGCACAACGGCGAGTCCTATGAACTCTGTCACGTGCGCGGCTATCCCTATGCCAATTTTGGATTGTTGCGACGCACCTTGCTGGAACGCGTCGGATTCGCCGATGATCGGTTCTACTTCTTCGGCTTCGACCCCGATCTCTCATTGAAAATCCAGATCAACGAAGGACTGAAAGTCGTCGGTTGTCGCGCCGCGCTGATTCACCACGACGAGCACCACGATGATCGCAAGCTCGCCGACCTCGACCAAGGCCGCATCGATAACGAAAAACTCTTCGCCAAATGGAACCTCCCCGCGCCGGGCGCGTATCCCGATCCATTACCTACTTATCAGATCTTGATGCGGCGATGGCAGCTTGCTTGACCCGTCGACCACGGCATCACCGCGAAAGACCAATCATCCGACGTATCAAAAAAAGGGGCCTGCCCCGTGGCAGACCCCTCATTCGCATGGGATGTTGGTTCGTCGAGATCAGGCATCGAAGGCGTTGTTGTTGACCCATTCGAGCTTGTAGCAAGCCCAGAAGTCGTCGGCCAAGCCGCGAAGCACATACTCATAGGGCAGCCAGCCGTAGCCTTGATCGCCCCAGGCCGGACCCCACGAGTTGCGAATCTTCAACGCGCCTTTGGACGACGTGCCCCGGCATTTGCGCTGATCGTCGTATCCGACGGCCAGCACCGCGTGTCCGCCGCTCACCTTGTCGCCCGGTGTCGGAAAAGGAATGTCCGCCTTCCAGTCCAGCGAATTGTAGACGGTGAATCCGAACATGGAGACGTATCCGGCCGCCAACGTCGACTTGATGGCGTCCAGCGTGGCCTTGGGCGTTTCGCCCGGGGCGTCCAGTCGAACGTATTGCAGCGCCTTGTAGTTGGACGCGTAAGCGTATTGAAACGGATCGGGTTCGTGATCGAACGTGGCGATGTCGTAGGGCCACCACTCCTCGGGCGGCATGCCGAACAGAACGACGGCCTGCATGGTCGTGCGCAGGTACGCCCCCGTGTCGCCCGTCCAGCCGTGCAGCATCCGCGTGACCTTGTAGAGGAACAACCGCGAAGCGTCGATGTGAATGCCGCTCGCGCGGCGCTCCATGTATTCCACCATGCCGGCGCAGGCGTTGGCGGTGCATGAACCGAGGTCCTCCTGATCCTCAATCGGCGAGCACCATGCCGAAAGGTCCACCGTCGGCGGCATTGACTTGACGCTCGCGACGCGCTTGCAGAATCCCTGGTGCGCCCGGGTATGCAGATCGTCCGCGCCGGGCAAGCCCGCCAGTCGCCGAGCCTGCGGCGGCGCCTTGTGAAGAGTCGCGTCGCGCACGTCGGGCAAATCGCGCAGCCAGCCCAGTCCCCGAACCGCGCGATCGGGAAAGGCATGACATGGACCGCCGCGCCGACGAGCTGCGAATCCGCGGCGAAGCGCGTACATCATGTCGTCGCCGAACCCTCCACCGGCGCGCGCATCCGCACCCGCCTCAAGTCCCACCTCGCGCGGTGGCGCGCCGACCATTGGTTTTCCGGACCCGGCGTTCCCGCGCTCCATTGTTGATTGTCTTCCTTTGACCACGATGGTTCTCCTTTCATCTCTACCGTTCTCATCGAAATGAATCTTGCACGACGTGCAACGGACATTCTGACCCCAGCGTCGCCGCACTTCAAGTCGCGCCTATGCTTATGTCATTAAATAAGTTGCGTATGGTATTGCCCAAACACAATTGAGGGTTCTGGGAAAATATCAAATGGAATCATGCAAGTCTGCAAGGATGTTTTGATGGAAGACTCATCGATGATCGACAGTGGCATGGTCGCGATTTACCTACTTCGATTCACTGTTTCCGCCCTCCGGACGTCGCTAGGGAAACTTGAATTGTTTTTGGCCACAAGGTCCGAGCTTTGAACTACAAATGAACACCCCTTTGGGGTCAAGGGATGGATTCGACCGGCGTTGGCAATTCAATACGGGCCGGACGAATGTCGAGCGGAATGAACGAGCGATCGAGTAATTCAGAAACGTCCACTGGGCGATCGAGGATGCCGGCCTTGAGGGCCATGTCGGCAATGCGCTGGAACTCCTCGTCGGTGGGAATGAGCATCCGATAGCTGACGCGATCGGGCGGCGACGTGAGCACGTGGCGGACGACGGCTTCATCCTGGCGGAAGAAGGGCGCGGCGAGGGCGGCGGCCTGTTCCCGGTTCCGCTCGGCCCATTCGCCGCTTTCGGCGATGCCGCGCACGAGGTCGCGAACCACGTCGGGTTTTTCGGCGATGAGCTTTTCGCTGACGACGAGCACGCAGGAAATGAAGTTCGGCCAGACATCCTTGACGTGGTACAGGACGCGGCCGGTGCCGTCGAGTTCGGCCCGTGCGGCGTGCGGCTCGCCGACGAAGTAGGCATCGATCGCGCCGACCGCGAGCGCCCCAGGCATGTCGGGCGGCGGTAATTCGATCAGGTCCAGATCGCGGGCGCTCAGCCCCTGCTCATCCAGGAGCTTCGCGAGCACGAGGTTCTGGTTGCTGAACTTGCTGGGGATCGCGAATCGTTTTCCCTTCAGGTCGGCAAGACTCGTGGCCGTACTGGCGCGCGCGACCATGATCGTCGAGCCGTCGCGATGGCCGAGGTAGGCGATTTTGGCGGGGATGCCCTGTTCGCGCATCTTCATCGCGAGCGGGGCGATGAAAAAACCCGCCTGAAGCCGTCCGGCCTTGAAGGCCTCGGAGATCGACGGCCAATCCGTGAATCGCTGCGACTCGAACCGAGTCGACGCACTGGTCCGCGACGCGAAGTCGGTGACCGGGCACGTCAGGTGTCAGGTCACCGGCAGAAAGCCCACCGTGAGCGTTTCGCGGGGGCCGGCGTCGGGCGATGCGCCGCCTTCCCACGGTTTGAACCGCAGGACGGCAATCACCGCGAGTCCGGCGACAGCAAGACTGATTCGCTTGGTGAGCGGAGATAGTGCCACTGGTTTCACTCCTTTTTCGATCATCGGCTACAAGACAAACTCCGGCGGCGGTGCCACCGACTCCAGCCTCATCTCGACGAGAATTCGATGCACGGCCGCGACAACTTCGGGATCGGTCGGATTCCGCGGCCGGGCGGTATCGAGGCGTATCTCGCCGCGAATGCGACCGGGACGCTCGGTCAATATGACAATCCGATCGGCGAGTTGCGCGGCCTCTTCAATATCGTGGGTGACGAGCACGACCGTCCGTGGACATTCTTTCAGCAATCGGACCAGTTCGCTTCTCATCCGCAGCCGCGACAGGTAATCCAGTGCCGAGAAGGGTTCGTCCAGCAACAGTATGTCCGTATTGCCGGCCAGTGCGCGGGCGAGTTCGACGAGTTGGCGCATGCCCCCGGAAAGCTGGTGCGGATACTTTTCGGAAAATCCGTTGAGGCGAATCAACTCCATCAGCCGACGGGTTTCGTCGCGCTGGCGCTTGTCGTCCGACGCCCGCACTCCCAACGCGATATTCTCTTCACAGGTCAGCCAAGGGAACAGCCCGTCTCGCTGAAACACAGTGCGAACGCATCCCTGGCGGACAACCTTTCCCGACGTTGGCTGGGTGAAGCCTGATAGCAAACTGAGCAGTGTCGACTTTCCGCATCCGGATGGACCGACAATGGCCACAAACTCACCAGACGCCACGGGCAGCGTGATGCCGCGAAGCGCCTCGACGGCGCCGAAACAATGGGAAACGTCGACAGCGTTCATCGGCCTATCGTTCATAACCCCACCGAACGTTAGGCATTCGCGTCAGCCCGGCAATCAGTCCATCGATCGCCACGCCGATCGTGCCGATGACGATCATGCCCACCACGACCAAATCCGTGCGCAGTCCGTTGCGCGCGTCCATGATCGCAAAACCCAATCCGTCGCGCCCGGCCACCATCTCCGCCGCCACAACGACCAGCCAGGCTACGCCTGCGGTCACGCGGAGCGCGGTGATCAATGGCGGAAGCACCGCCGGAAACGTCACCCGGCGAACCAACTCCCAGCCGTGAATTCCATGTTCGAAGGCGACTCGGAAGAACACGGAGGGAATCTCATCGACCGCCACCATGGTCGCGAGGATGAGGGGAAAAACGGAAGAAAGAAAGATGAGAAAGATCGCCGGCAGATCGCCAATGCCGAACCACAAAATGGCGAAAGGAATCCAGGCGAGCGGCGAAAGGGATCGGAAGAAGTTGATCGCGGGTGAGAACGCCTGTCGCCACGTTCGATGGTGCGCGAAGAACAATCCGATCGGCACGCCGATCAGCACGGCGGCGCCGAACCCGATTCCCACGCGAAAGAGCGAAACGACAATGTCATTGAACAACCGACCGGAACGAATCTCCTCCGAAAAACCCGCCAGCACGCGATCCGGCGGTGGAAACACTGACGGTGGAAAGAGCCCGGCGGCCGACAGCAAATACCAAACTGCGCCAACCGCCGCCAGCAATATCAACGTATGTTTCCACAGGTTCATCATGTCGTCCCGATTCGATTTGACCCGACGATGATATCAAATCGGGGACGCCATTACAATCAACGGCAGAAAGTGATCGCAAACCCGCTAGGAAGGAAAGGTGAAGAAGTACTCCGGCATTGGTCAAAACGCCTGTGCGCGGAGTCCGCTCGATCGACTCGCCGCGCAGGCAACGTTCGCCATGCTCACCGCGGCGCTTTGGCGAGCCACCGGGAGCCCGACCCTGCGCCGGCCAGCGCCGGTTCGGCCGGCGGTTTCGGACGCGCAGTCGCCGGAATGGGCCCCGCCGGCGGTTGGGGAACGCTCGGTCGCACGAGCGGCGGAACGCGCGGCGGCGCTTCGCTTTGGGTCGGCGGTTTGGCTGCTGCCGTCGCCGGCTCCGGCTCGTCCGGCGAGTCGAGCTTTTGCCGGTCCTGCCGGCGCCAATGGTCAATGATCTCATCGAGATTGTATTCAGCGGTGCCTTGCGCCCAAGCCTTGAAGAAGTCGAGGTTGGCGCTTTGCGGCGGCGGCGAAGCACAATTGACAAGCGTACGCATGGGCATAAGCACGCTGTCGCCAATAACGAACGCTTCGCCCGGTCGCAACACCGGGAGCATCTGGATCACGCCCGAAAAGTGATCGCCGACCACCTTGGAGACGTACTTCTGATCCTCCGGGTTGCTGAGGCGCATGACGACGAAGCTGTTGCACTGCGAGAGCACTGTCTCCGAAAGCTCCGAGGGACGCTGCGAAATGATCATCGCGCTGACACCGTACTTTCGACCTTCCTTGGCCACGCGCTCGACGGCGGTCCGCGCGAAGTTGCGACCCCCCTTGTCCACGCGCGGGATGTAGTTGTGGGCCTCCTCGAACGCCAGCAGAATCGGATGACGCTGCCGCGCGGGTGTCCAGAAGTTCAGGTCGAAGATCAGACGCGTCAGCACCGCCACCGTGATATCCACAATCTCAAATGGAATGCCCGACATGTCCACGATGGTCAGGTTGCTTCGCGGTTCGATGCGTCCGGTCAGCAGGCGGATCAGATGATTCATCAGGCTCGACGTTTGCTCGTAACGATCGGTTTTCTTGAGGTGGTCGCAAAAATACTTCGACGTGAGTCCGTGCTCGATCGGGTTCAGCAGGAATCGGTACCGACGGTCATTGAACTTGGTATCGATCTGATCGATGAAGCCGAGCAGTCTTCCAAAAAACAACGGGTGCGGCGTCTCGCCTTCGGGATTGCCGCGGTTGAACTGGCAGCGCTTTTCGCGCATGAGCTTCTGCTGTTCCTCGATCGGCAGCGATCGCACCGCCAGTTGACTGAACGCAAGGTGGTCGTCGTTCAGGACGTACCTCGCGTCGTTGAGGTTCTCCGCATAGGTTTTCATCTTTTCAAGCGAAAAGTAAATCGGCGTGTCCAGCGTCAGCGACTTGGTGAGTCCCAATTCGCGGGCGGCGTCCTGTTTGAACTCCAGCAGGGCCGTGCGCAGGAACGAAATCTGCGTCGCAATGTGCAGCGGGTTGGAGCGATCGACGAACAGCGCTTCGATTTCGTCATACTTCAGCAACCAGTAGGGCAGGACGAGGTCGTCCACGCCGAGGTAGGTGACGTTGGCGTTGAGCTGACCGTGCTCGTCGGAGAAGGCCTTGCGATATTCTCCGTGCATGTCGAACAGAATCACCTGCGCCTGGTCGAAATCGAGGACTTCCTGAAGAATCCGCGATGTCGTGCAGCTCTTGCCGCTTCCGCTGTTGCCCAGCACCGCGACGTGCTTGGCGAACAGTTCGGTACCGAGCACCTTGACGTCGAAATCCTGATTGTAGGCGAACTTGCCGAGCGTGAAGCTCTGCGGGTGCTTGGAACCCGCCAGCAACTGGTCAAAGCTTCCGAAGATCTTCTCGAAGTCGCCACGCACCGCTACCCAGACGTCGTCGCCGACGATCGGATATTCATTGACCCCGCGCACGAACCGACCGGCCTGAATCTCGCCGAGTAGCTGGACCTTCATGATGAGCTGCGGTTCCACGTCCGTCGAGGTGATTTCCTGTCGTCCCGACCCGGTCACGAATCCCACGAGCGTTCGACTGTCCATGGGAATGGTGACATAGGAGCCCAGTTGTCCCACCCGGTACGTCTGTTCGCCGTGAACCAGATTGAGGTCCTGCACGGTGATGAGCACCTCGATCAGCCCGCTTTCCACGTTGATGACGTTTCCGATCTTCAGCGCATTCATGGAGCACTCCGTTATGGGACAATCGGCGCGGAGAGTCAGACGTACTCACCCCTCTTACTCTACAATCCCAAAGCCATCGAAAGGCTCGCCGACGGGAGAATTCGCCATGCGTTGCCCCAAAGAGCGATAACCCCATGTCATGGGAGCGGAGAAGCGAGTAAGGAGGCGGCGGGTTTCGCGCTGCCATCGGCGAAAGGGCGCGTTATAACCCCGTCATGGACGGCATCATCAACTTCAACAAGCCGATCGGGGTGACGTCGGCCAAGGCGCTCTACAAAGTCCGGTCGATCGTCCGCGAACGAAAAAGCGGACACGCGGGAACACTCGATCCGGCCGCTACCGGAGTACTGGTGCTGTGTCTGGGACGAGCGACGAAATTGGTCGAGCGGGTCATGGACCAGCCCAAGGCGTATCGGACCACGGCGCGGCTGGACGTCACCAGCGAAAGCTTCGATTCCGATCGCCCGCTTCAACCAGTCGCGGTGCGCAGCGTTCCGACAATCGATCAGCTTCAGTCTGCGCTCAGGTCCTTTGAGGGAGTCATCGAACAGGTTCCGCCGGCGATCAGCGCTGTAAAGGTCGGTGGCGTGCCGGCGTACAAGCGAGCTGGCGGCCATGCGCCGCTCGAACTCAAAGCCCGTACGGTGCGAATCTACTGGCTGCACTTGCACGCTTATGCGTTTCCCACGATTGATATCGAAATGTGCTGCGGACGCGGAACCTACGTTCGTTCGCTCATTCGGGACCTGGGAGTGCAATTGGAAACGGGAGGATGTCTGACGTCGCTGGTCCGACTCCGCGTCGGACCGTTTTCGGTCGACGATGCATGGACGCTCGATTCACTGGCGGCCGCGGAATCATCGTCATACCTCGTTGGAATCGATAGCGCAATCGCCACGCTCGCTTCGCGGGACACCTTAATTCCCCCACGACCGGAATAATGCCTTCAACCGAACCGAATCGCGCGGTTCACGCGGGGGAGGAAAGCTCCGGCGTCGGCGTGAGCATGGATGGCTCGTCGCCGTCGAATACGTCGCCGATGTCCGCTCCGTCCACATCGCGGCGAAGCAAGAAGTAGACAACCGTGCTCGCGCAAAAATAGAACGACGCCAGAAACGCCCACGTCGCGGCGATGACCAGCAGCACATTGATGCCGATCGCCAGCGCCGAGAACCGCTCGAGATACCCCAGTTGCGACCAGTCGGGCCAGGCGTGCAGACTATGTGGTCCGCTGAGCGGCCAAAGCAATTCAAGTTTGCTGACCGGCGACTCCGTCGTGCCGCGTGTCCACCAGCCAAAAGGCGACGTTCCCCACGCCACGACGCCGCGCGTCACCATCAGTGCGACCACCGCGAACCAGCGCACGAAAAGCCAGCACACCGCCGCGAACACCAGCGAAAACCCATAGTACAACAAGGCCCGCCACGGACGCGAAAACGGATAAGCCAGTCCGCGAGAGAAGGCATCGAACGCGTCCGAACCCTCGGCCGCCACTACCGGCCAGAACAGGTTGCCGCCCGCGATCAGTCCCAGTCCGAGTACGGCGACGATCACGCCTCCGAACAAGGCCAACACAAAAAGCAGTGACACGAGATCGCCGAGAAGCGGCACCCGGAGCATGACGCCTCCCAAGGCCATCAGCGCCACGGTGATCGCCATAAAAGCCAGCGGGATGCAGGGCGCGAGAAAGAATCCGCCGAACAGCCGCGTCCGGGCGAACTCAACGCCTTGCATGGCCGTCAGCTTGTCGCCGCGCGCGAACTGCACCGCCGCAATGCGACAAATGGCGCCGCCCGCCAGTGACCAGATCGCCAGCGCTCCCGCGACGAAAATCAGGAAGTACACAAAATGATGTCGAACCAGCCAAAACAAGCCGTACATCATCCCCGAAAGGTTTCGCACCGGACTCCCGAACGTGCCGGAATCCATCATCGACGCGATGGACGTACCGGCGGCCAGCGATGAGCCCGGAATCGATCCGCCCAGCAACCCAATCACGCAACGCTGCTCGTGCTTTCGCCATGTCTCGAAAATTCCGCGATCGCCTTCGCCCTCCACATACGGCGCATCCAATTCACACGACGCGATGTACCGCGCGATCGCGTCCTCGGGCACGCCGCCGCCGCGTTGCCAGACCCAGTCCAGGATTCCGCCGAAGAGGAACGTCGCCACGATCGCGGCCAGCGCCAGCCCGATCTTCGCCGGGTGAACGGATAGACTCAGCACGCGAAACAACTCCGGCAAACCGCTGGATGCCAGCCATCCGCGTTGTTCCGAAGGGGGATTGGACTGCGACATCGTATCTCCTTGGTTCCGGTGATGGAGCGATCCCGGTCAAGCGGCGATCGGGAAACTTGACCTGCATCACCGCCCGGACCGCTGATTCGCCTGCGAAAGTCGTGCTCGGATTGTCAAAGGCGAAGCTGATTGTGTCAACGGCGAACGCCGCGAAAATGTGCGACCGGTCTAAAGGTCGCGGACTCCCATGGGCGAAAGTCCGCTCTTGCTAGGTCGCGAAAAATCAGCCAGATGATCGAGGCAGAATTGCGACCACGATTCCATTTCGTCACGCAACGCCCGCAACTCGGCGGCAGTATGAAACCCGAGTTGCGTTATCATTTTCTCCCCCTTTTGCACCTGAGGCGAGGTTAGCGACCAGAGGTGAACAACGCCCAGATGCACTTGCCCGACCTCGGTGGAATCGTCATTGAGCAACGCGACCACGCGGTCGGCATAGGGGCCTTGGATCGTCACCTCCTCGGCCACTTCGCGCTTCACGGCTGTCAGGTACGCTTCCTTCGTGTCGCCGCCGAAGAGCGGCATATCGTCGGCGGGGTTGACGTGCCCCCCGATGCCGATCGACCGCGAGCCGACCAACCGCTTCTCGCCCGCCTGTTTGCCGCGAACGTAACTCAAGTAGCGACCGTCACAGGTCAGAATAACGTAGGGAATGATCTGCTTATACGTTGGATCGGTTTCGGCTTTCGATCGCGGCATGAAGCTTGCGGCGCCCGGCGCGAAGATTCTCGAAAGATACGACTCAACGTTAAACGTCAGTCCGTGAAACAGACCAACCTCCGCGAATGTGTCTCGCGGAACCACCAGCACGTGCTCTTCCTGTGCCATCAAATCCCGCCCGTTTCCTGCAACGCCGGCAACAGCCGCCGCGAACAACTCATCGACCCACCGATCAGTCCGGGATGAAACGCCAATCCTCTGAAACCAATGTAGCGTCACCCCTCGTGGGTGACGTGGAATCGTGCTCCTCGCCGCCCACAAGTAGCGGCGCTACTTTTGCACGACGGGCTGCTATGCTTTCACTTCAAACGCAAACAACGGCGTCACATCCTTCATTGAATCCAGGCTCCATCCGCGGTCGAGAATCTCGGCGGCCGTCTTGTCACTCACGACGCCCTCGGCCATCCGCTTGAATTTCGCCACGACTTCGTCGTCGGTCATCGGGTTGCCGGCGTGGCCACGCGGGAAGTCGACGCGTTTGTTCACCTTCGTCCCGTCGGCACAGGTAATGGTGATGTCATTGGGAATGCCCCTGGGATAACCCTTGTTCAGCTCGGCGTCCTCGACGATCTTCGTCCGATCGATCAGGTCGAGCAGCTTCGGATCGGTGAGTCGATGTTCGTCAAACGTCGCCAGCGTCACGTCCCCGTCCACCAGTGCCGCCGCGCAGCAATAAAACATCGAATGGTCCGCCGTCTCCCGCGACGTAGGCCGCAGCTTTTCCGGCTCCGAACCGATGATGCTCACCGCCGCCTCGAAACTCTTCATGTAAATCTCGGTGATTTTCTTGCCGAGCACCTGTGGCCGCATTTGCAGACACGCGTCGATCGCCGATTGCGAGTGATATTCCGCAGGCCAGAACTTGATGTACGTCTTGTCGATCATGAAATCGCCGTCGCGACCGAGCACGACCTTCGCCGCGCCGGGAATGTTGAGCTGCTTCATCAGCCCCTTGGGCCCCTCAAAGATTTCGTTCGGCCCGGTCAGCCCTCGCCGTGCGAGGTCGGCTGCGAAGACGCCGTTGCGCGCGGCGTTGGAAAACGCGCAGGCTTTCCAGTCCGCGATTTGCCCGGTTCGCGTCTGCCGCGTCGCGATGTTGCACACACCCGCGATCCCCAGCGCGTGCTCCAGTTGATCCTCATCGAGCCCCCAAAGCCGCCCCGCCGCGACGGCACTCGACAAAGCGCCATAGACAACATGATCCCACCCGCCCGCGCGCAGGCTGGCCGCATCGCACAATCGACATTGAATCTCGTAGGCGATCACCGCCGCGAGAATCAGGTCGCGTCCCGTTTTGCCCGCCGATTGCGTGACGGCTACGCACGCCGACAGATTGTCCGACGGGTGCGCGGGTTCGAGGCTCAAATACGTGTCGTTGTAGTCGAGGTAGCGGACCATCGCCCCGTTGGCGAACGCCGCGAGGTCGGGCGTGGTGAAGTGCTTCGTCCCCCAGACGTTGGCCGCCGGCGGCGGATCGCTCACCGCCATCGCCTTGGCCCGCACGACCTTGGCCGGGTGCGATCGGTACGCCCCCAGCGTCGTCGCCAGCGAATCGATCACCCGCCGCTTGACTTCGTGAACCGTCTTCTGCGGCAAATCCTCATATCGTAGCTTCATCGCCCACTGGGCGATTCTTCGTGCGATGGTCATTGTGTTCCTCGTGCGGAATGCGTTCGTCGGCCGGTACGCTTGGCAGGCGTTCACTTTCACGCCCGAAGGCCGACACGCCCACTTATAAGGCCGAGAATCAGGACCGACAAGTGCGAGTCATTTGCGCGCTGCTCAGACAAACGTCTTCAATGTCTTCCAAAACGCATCCATCGGTTTTTTCAAGCCTCGACACAGATAGAGCACTCGGTGGTTTTGATGCGGCACGACGTAGGGATGCTCGAACCGTCCGACCTCCGCGACCGATTCAAACAGCGATTCCAGTCTGAACCGTTCGGACTCGCGGCTATACACCAGCATCACGCTGCCGTCCGCGCCTCGCGGGCCCCAAAGAAAGTGGTTGTTGTGTCCGGTGATCGCATGCGGCAAACCGCGCGACGGGCCGAAAAAGTTGATCGCGCCGGCCTCTCCGTAATTCCCGCAGAGGATCGCACAGCGGCCCCGGTCCGCAGCATCAAGGTCGTGATACGCCGCGGCGACCACCTCCACCATCTCCTCCCATCCGAAGCGATCCGCCAGATGCTGCGAAATCAACGTCCCGCGGTGCCCGACTTCCTCGGTCCGCACCGACAAGCCCAGCGCCTCGTTGATCCTCACGTACGTTTCCGGCGAAACGATCGGCAGCGCGAGCGGGGCAACCACAAACCCCAGGGCAATCAACACCGTACACAACAGCGGACGAATCCACCGTCGAATGCGTGTCCATCGCTCGACCGCCAGCGCGCCCAGCGCCAGCACGGCCGGAAACGCCGGCGACAGGTAATAGACCTTCATTCCCTTGAATCCGAGCAACGCAAACACCGTCAGAAACGTGAGGCTCAGAATACGAAACGCACCACCGCGACCAAACAGGCCGTACAACACGCCAATGATCCAGATCGCCGCATTGGCCGGATGCATCTCGAGCAATTGCCCGGCGGCGAAATCAACGATCGACTTCTTGGTGATTTTCAATCGAGTCGCGTTTTCGATGAATTCGGCGGTCGGAAACCCATGCGCGGCCTGCCAGATCAAATGCGGCAGAAAGATGGCCAGCGCGATCAAACCTCCGAGCCACAATTCCTTGGTGGCAAAAAATCGGCGGTGACGTGTCAGCAGCAAACCGACAATGATGCCCAGCCCAAGGAACCCCACGCTGATCTTGTTTTGCAGCCCGAGCCCCGCCACAACGCCGAACCACAACCAGTATCGGGGATTTCCGGTCGTGATGGCGCGCACCGCGAAATAGAACATTCCCACCCAAAAAAGCTGATCAAAAACGTTCATCGAGAAAAAGCTGTCCACGCCCAGAAACACCGGCGCGATCAACACAGTGAGCGCGGTCAAGAATTGTGCGAATCGCCCGCCACCCAACCGCCATGCGAGCAACCCGCTCAACATCACCGTGGCTCCGCCCGCAAGGGCGGCGGGAAGGCGAATCGCCCAAAGCGAAGTGCCCAGCAACGCTTTGCACGCCGCCAGAATCGCGATCGAAAGCGGCGGATGATCCACATAGCCCCAATCGAGATGGCTCGCGCAATCAAGGTAGTACAGTTCGTCGCGAAAGTAACCGTACGCGGAATGCGAGTAGCAGTGAAGCGCCGCCTTGATGGCCGCAAGCAAAAGCAGCGGCCCCCAGGCCGGCAGCGACGATGCGGCCGAAACGATTTCCGGATTTCGCGGTGAAACGGTTTGGGGCAATGCTATCTCGGCGTTCTCGGTCGTCATCGCCATGTCGGCGCGCCTCGGAGCGCCAAATCGGACAAGAGGCCGTTGGCGGACGTCCTGCTCGCCTCGCCCAGCGCCTGGTAAGCCGCCTCCTCGCCGGAAGGTGGTTTGAGGGCGCTGCTCAAGCAAACCTCCGGCGCTTCAACCGCGTGCGTGTCGCCAAATCATGTTAGTCCGCACAGCAGCACCGACAAGCGCGGAACACAGGTCTGTACAAAACGAATCTTCATCGCCGACTTGCGGATCGGCGGCCAGTCGATGAGACTTGGCCGCTTCGCTTTCGCCGAGCGGCGGGCACGATCGCCGATGGAGACCTGGAACTCAAGCCCATGTCGAAACTCGCAGTCCTGATTGTTTTTGTCGCCGCGTGTGCCATCGGTTGGCTCTTCTGGCGACAATCCCAGACGTCGCCGCTGATCGTCTCCGGCTTCGTGGAAGCCGACGAGGTCCGCGTCGGCTCGCAGGTCGGCGGACGCGTGGAATCTGTGCTGATCAACGAAGGCGATCGCGTCCGGGCGTCGCAACCGCTTTTCACTTTGGCGCCCTTTGACTGGCAGCAGCGATTGATGGAAGCCCAGTCTCAACTCGCGGCCCATCGCGCGGAACATGATCGGCTGAAGGCGGGATATCGTCCGGAAGAAGTGGCCCAGGCGCAGGCCAAACGGGATCGCGCGGCTGCCATCCTCGACAAGCTCACCGCCGGACCCAGACCGCGCGAAATCGAAATCACCCGCGAGAGGCTCAAAATCGCCAGAGCGAACCTCGATCTGGCGAATTCGGAGCACGAGCGCGTGACCCGCCTGCGAAGCGAAGAGCGGGCCGCAAAAACCGAATTCGACGTGGCCATTCGTGAACTGAAACGCGCCGAAGCGGAGGTGGCGGCGGCGGAACAGGAAGTCGCCCTCCTCGAGGAGGGATCCCGAGCCGAAGAAATCGCCGAAGCGCGGGCGGTGTTGGCCGAAGCCGACGAAGCGCTGAAGCTACTCGAAAAGGGTTTTCGGCTCGAAGATATCGCCAAGGCAGCCGCTCAGGCCGCGGCGGCTGAAGCGCGGGTCGCGGCGATTGAAACCCAAATGAAGGAACTCACCGTGCTTTCGCCATGCGACTGCGTGGTCGAAGGGGTCGATCTTCGTCCCGGCGACCTCGTGCCCGCCAGCGCCCCGGCCGTAACGCTGCTGGACATGTCCCGTCTGTGGATTCGAAGTTACCTGCCGGAATCGCTCCTGGGTCGCGTTCAACGAGGCGATCGCGTCGCCGTTCGGATGGACGGGTTCCCCGACCGCAGATTCATCGGAAAGGTGACGTTCATCGCCACAGACGGAGAGTTTACGCCGCGCAACATTCAGACGCCCGAAGAGCGAAGCAAACAGGTCTTCCGAATCAAGCTCATGCTGGAAGACGGCCACGACGTGCTGCACGTGGGAATGGCCGGCGACGTGCTGTTTAGCGAGGCGATCGGACCATGAGCGAACCGGTCATTCGCACGATGGGTCTGACGCGCCGTTTTGGCGCGGTTACCGCGCTGAGCGATGTCACGCTGGATGTTCCGAAGGGAAGTATCTTCGGATTGCTCGGACCCAACGGAGCCGGAAAGTCCACATTGATTCGGTTGCTCTGCGGCGTGCTCCGGCCAAGTGAGGGTCGCGGGCGAGTGCTCGGCTTCGACATCGCCGACGAGTCGGAATCTATCAAACAGCGAATCGGCTACATGTCCCAACGGTTCAGCCTCTACGGCGATCTGAGCGTCATGGAAAACATCCGGTTTTACGGCCGCATCTACGGACTGTCGCACAAAAAACAGAAGGAACGCGAAGAATCGGTCATCGCGCTGACCGGAATCGATCCTTATCGAGACCGGCTCGGCTCTCAGCTTTCCGGCGGATGGAAACAGCGTCTCGCGCTGGCTTGCGCGCTGATCCACCAACCCGAAGTTCTCTTTCTCGACGAGCCGACGGCGGGCATCGACCCGGTCGCGCGTCGCGACCTCTGGGACCTTCTGTTCGAGCTTTCGCACCAGGGCTGCACCATGTTTGTAACGACGCACTACATGGATGAAGCCGAGCGCTGCACGCGCGTCGGGTACATCCATCAGTCTCGGTTGATCGCTCTGGGGGAACCTGATGAATTGAAAGACTCGCAGGACGTGACGCCACCGGGCACACGACGATACGAAGTATCGTGCGCTCACCCGCCCGAAGCGCTGGCGCGCGCACGAAAAGTGCCGCAAGTTCGCGACGCGACGCTGTTCGGCATGGACATTCACGTCCTGCTGGATGAGAGTCTGTCGCCGGACGCCCTGCTGGCGGCGATCGCACCGGGCGACACGACCGTGTCCCATCGACCGATCCACCCCACGCTCGAAGACGTGTTTGTCACGCTCAGTCGCCGGCAATCGCTGCGAGCCGCGTCATGAAGGGATTCTGGGCGATCATCCTCAAGGAGTTCGCGCACATCCGCCGCGACCCGGTGACCGTATTCTTCACCTTCATGGTCCCGGTCATTCAGTTGACGATCTTCGGATTCGCCATCGACGTGACCATCGACAACATCCCGCTCGCCGTGCTCGACCTCGACGGCCGCCGGCAAAGCCGCGAGCTGGTCAGTTCCCTGGAAAACACGGCGGCGTTCGAGGTTGTCGAGCGACCGGGCGATGCCGAAACATTTCGGCGATCGATCACCTCCGGCCGGGCCAAAGCGGGCATTCTGATTCCGGCTGACTATTCCGAACGCCTGCTTCTCCGCGAAAAGGCGGAAGTGCAGATGCTCATCGACGGAAGCGACTCCCAGGTCGCCACCACGGCGCTGAACACCGTGAATCTGCTGGCGATGCAGATGGCCGTGGGGCGGGCGCGGAACATCGGCGAATCGATGCAGGTTACGGCCGCGCGCAACGAACGCGGCGAAGCGTCAAGCCCGATCGAAGTCCGCGCAAGGCTCCTGTACAATCCCGATCTGGAAAGTTCCCACTTCTTCGTTCCGGGCCTGATCGCGATCATTCTACAACTCGTGCTCCTCTTCCTTACGAGTTTTTCCATCGTCCGCGAACGCGAAGTCGGTACGCTCGAACAGCTGTTCGTCACGCCGGTCGGGCGAATGGGCCTGCTCATGGGCAAGCTTGTGCCCTACGCGCTGATGGCCTTCGGCGAACTGCTCATCATCCTGATCGCCATGCAGGTGATCTTCGGGGTTCCGATTCACGGAAGCCTCGGCCTCTTGCTCGTGCTGAGCGGACTCTACATCGTCACCGTGCTTGGGCTGGGCCTGCTGATCTCGACCATCGCCAGAACCCAACTGGAGGCCATTCAACTGGCCTTTCTGATCATGCTGCCGTCGGTGTTCTTGTCGGGGTTTATGTTCCCCCGATCCGAAATGATCGCGCCTATTCGAGCGATCGGGTATCTGCTGCCCGTGACCTACTTTGTGGAGATCGTGCGCGGAGTGATCCTTCGCGGCGCGGACGCGATCGATCTGGTCCCCTACATCCTCGGACTGCTTGCTTGCTGCGTGGTGATTCTCTCACTCAGCGTTCGGCGGTTCCGCAAACAGCTCGACTAGACCGTCTCCCGCGCAGACCACCGCCCCGGCATCCAGCGCGGCACCGGCCTCTGTCGGTTGTTCACTCCACGCGAAGCCGCAAACGCGGCATCGGAACTGCTTGGTCGCGATGTTTCGCCCGGTCGCATCCAGAACACGGTGCGACTGGCATCTTTTGCACTTCCCCAATTTGGTGATACCCACTTTCCATGCTCCGTCCCCCCAGTACCCCGGACTTCTAAACTAAATAGCCGCAAAAAAGCAGCACTCGTGTTCAGAAAGGGACAGGCGCATGTCACTCTTGATCTGGAAATCGACCCAGATTGCCAAAAATCGCTATTCGATGGTTTTGGCGATGATCGGACGGTCTACCGACCCCTTTAGGGTGACGGCGTCAATGGCAGGATCGTGGGGAAACGCGAGAATCCAGTTCCCCTGGATCGCGCGCTCGTAAAGCTGTTGCTTTTCCGCGATTGTCGTGAGGGGAAAAAGGTCGTAGGCCATCACCCACGGCGGGCGGAGGTGTCCCACGGTTGGAACAACGTCCCCGGTGAACGCCACCCGGCGTCCGTCGCCAAGAAACTGGGGCAGCAATTGGTACGGCGTATGACCGTGCGACACAAACCACTCAATTCCCTCCAGCGGCGCCGGAGGTTGGTCTCCCTCAACGAATTGAAACAAACCCGCCGCGGCCACCGATTCGTAGTCATCGGGTAGATACGACGCGCGATCCTTGGGAGTCGCGTTGCGGGCATGGTCCCACTGTTTCCGGTGGAGCCAATGCCTGGCATTGACGTATCGCGGCTTCGTGGGCCCGCCCGGCGCGTCGGCCCAGTCCGTGAGCCCGCCGTTGTGATCAAAGTGCAGGTGCGTCACAAACACGTCGGTGACATCGGCGTCGGTCGCCCCGATCTCGCCCAATGCACGTGTGATCGCCTCCCCGTCGTGGCGGATGGCGAATCGTCCGGCGTCCGCGGCCGACCATTTGGTTCCGCAACCGGTATCCGTGAGGATGATGCGGCCGGCCTGTCGATCCACGGCGAGCAGGGTTCGCGTAGCGAGCGGAATGCGATTCTGCTCGTCCGGTTCGGCACCCTTGCTCCAAAGCGCTTTGGGCACCACGCCGTACATCGCCCCCCCGTCCAGGCGAAACGTGCCGGTGACGACGGAGCGGATTTCGTATCGGCCGACGGTGAGCATGAAGCCAGTCTATCCAAATATCGAATTCCTCGCACGGTGACCGCTCATAGCAGGACGTTACGGCGACGGTCAACGACTGTATCATGGAACGCGATCAACAAGGGATTCTCGTGCTCCAACGCCCATGAGAAACAACCAGACCGCCATCATCAACCGGCCCGTCGAATCACCAGTAGATGAAGCCGCGCCCGACCAGAACGGGATTCCGAACATTGCGCCAAGTCTGACCGCATGGGAGCGATTCTCGTTCTCCGTCGCGCATGCGACCGCGTGCGGGTTGCTTCGCTTGCTTTCGCTGCGGGGGTTGTATCGGTTCGGACGGTGGTTTGGAACCGTGGAATGGCTGATCAACTTCAAACGGCGAAGACGATTTGCCCGGGCCCTGCGTTTCACCTTCGGCAATTCGCCGACGGCCGCGGATCGACGACGACACACCCGCGATTATTTCATGCAGTCCCGCTGCGGAAAACTCTTTTACCTTGTGTTCGACAGCATCACGCGACAGGCTGCTGACTCACGACTGACCATCACGAATCAGGAATTGCTTGAAGATGCCCTGTCGCGCGGAAAGGGCGTTTACATGGCCATGTCACACCACGGTCCCCTGCACGTCCTTGCCATGCTGATGGCCCTTCGCGGATACAAGACCGCCGGCGTGCGCGATCGCCGCGAGGGCGCGCTGCGAAAGTACATCCAGGATCGATTCGACCGCCGCTACCCGGAGTTTCAACGAATGCGCATCTTGTATTCGGACAGCTTTCCGCGCGAAATCTTCCGATGCCTCAACGATGGCTTCGTTTTGGGCAGTGCGATGGACATCAGCCGCGTCCGCGATGCCCGCCAGCGAACGCAGGAAGTGACCGTCTTTGGCGAGCGGCAACAATTCCTGACCGGGCCCATGCGCATCGCGATCCGCTGCCACACGCCGGTGTTGCAGGCGTTCATCCTGCCCGAAGCCGATTTCCATTACCGGCTGGACATCGTCGAGACCTTGATCGATCCCCGCGAGACGAACGACGAGGACACCGCCGTCGAACGGGCAATGTTCCGCTACGCGGCCAACGTCGAACAGTATCTTCGTCGCTATCCCAGCCTGCTAAGCCGCGTCTAGCGGCGGAAAGTCCATACGTGCAGGAAAAGCCTGCGCATCTTGACGCAATCGGCGGGCGTGATACCGTTGGCTGAATCTCGGGGGACGTAGCTCAGCTGGGAGAGCGTCGCGTTCGCAATGCGAAGGTCGAGGGTTCGAATCCCTTCGTCTCCATTACCGTAACTCACTTCAAAAACTCTGGTAATCGTGGAAGCGCAATGGGGGCACACCGACTTGGGCTCGTCCAAACCTCGGCCCCATCCGGAAACGGCTATTGCTGCAGCAGCACGTCGATGAGTTTTTCGTCCTCGATGCCGAGCTCACGGAGGGCCTCTCTTTTCTCACTGTCAGAAAGATCAAGGTCGTTGGCGATGTCGCGAATATCGTCAAAGACAATGGCGTTGCCCTCGGCGTCGCGAAGGGCGTTGGGAAAGTCGGTCCGCGTCGAAAACCCGCAGGCGCCGGCCAGCAATGCAACGACCAAGGTTCCGGGCATCAACGGAAACCACCGAGTGAAATGGAGCATTCGAATCGGCCTTGAGAGCATCGAGCGGATCATATTCGGCTCGGCAACGCCCAACAAGCGGAAGTATAATCGTGTCGACCAACATCACCTTTTACCAGGGGACAAAATCGTGACGCTGCGCAAAGTTCCGCAACGCCTGATCGATTGACACTGAAGGCATTAAACGCGTCGCCCGGTCTCGGGATCTCATCTCTCATAATCGAGAGACGGCGAAGGCAACACTTAATTGAGCCACTCCGGGAATCGCCTTGCGAAGACCCTCAATTGCTGCGTTTGCAAAAATAAAGGGACGTCCGTTTCGGGTTGGGGTTTCGCCATCGAATATGTTGAACGCAATTACAAATGCCTTGATTTGACACCTTTTCCGGTGTATACTCCCTATGGCTGTCGGTCCCCAACCGCCGCTTTTTGAAGTACGCAAACGTTCCCCCCGCACAGTTCCGGTTCGCGCCGTTGTTTACGCATTTGTTGCGTATTCTCGGCACCTGCTGCGTCCACATGCGTCCAATAGGCATCCGGGCGCTGTTGAGATGCGTATTACCGGAAGAGGCGCTTTCAGTCGCTGGGGCGACCGGAAAGCACACAGGGGGATCAAGGAAGCGGAAGGAGTGGAGTGATGAACACGCCAGTTCTTGAAGCAGTGCAGACCAAACCGGTCGACGGCGCACTCCCGTTGGTCAAACCGCCGGGCGATTCAGTGCTCGAATCACTGTCCGCGGAAGACCAGGATTTATTGACGAAGGTGCTGTCCGAGTCGGTCGATTTCGTCGTGCATGCCGATTTCGACGACGTGGATATCGAAGAACGATTGTTCGGCTCCCCGTCGCGGTTGCCCGACGTACGCTCGACGCGGTTCGGCGAAGATCCCGATTTCATGGTGGATCCAGCGTTTGAGGGCGGCCGGGCGCCGACACTCTCACTGAAGGATGAGCAGCATCTGTTCATGCGCTACAACTATGCCCGCAAGCGCGTGGGCGAGATTCTGCGCGACTACGCCGGCAAGCGACTGACGGCCGCCGTGACGCGGCGACTGCTGGCGTGGGGCCACCGGATGCTGTCGGCTCGGAGTCGAATCGTTCGATTGAACATGCCTCTCGTGCTCGCGATGGCCAAGCGAACGCGGCTGTCAAACATTGACTTCAACGAGTTGATCAGCGAAGGCAACATGGCCCTGCTGCGCAGCGTCGAAAAGTTCGACGTATCGCGCGGGTTCAAGTTCAGCACCTATTCCTGTCGGGCGATTCTCAAGAGCTTCTCTCGCGTCGCCATGCGGGCCAGCAGGTATCGCGGTACCTTCCCGACCGAATTCGATCCGGCCATGGAGCGCAGCGACTACGTCGATCGGATGCGGGAAGGGATTGAGGAAGACTGCGTCGATGAACTCAAGGAGATTTTCCTGCGCAATCTGGCCGGGCTGAGCGACGTCGAGCGGACGGTCATCGCCGAGCGGTTCGCGCTGGGTCCGATCGCGGGATTGGGTTGCTGCGGACCCAAGACGCTGGAACAGGTGGGCGTACTGATCGGCGTGACCAAGGAACGCGTTCGCCAGATTCAGAACAACGCATTGAAGAAAATGCGTCTTGCGCTGGAAAGCCGCTTTCTGGCGGCCTGACAGGCAAGGCGCCTCAGGATTCCATTCCTCCAAGTGGGGAGAAACCGGCCGTACGGAAAGGACATCAATCTCCGTGCGGCCGTTTTCGGTCTTGGCGAGAACGCCAAACCAGTGCAGTTTCAATCCCAGCGCAGCGAGCTAGGGACTCCAGTTCGTGGGGATTCCTGACCGAAACTGTACATCCTCAAGCGATTCAGCTTCCCGAAAACCGCACCAAATTACCCAAAACCGCAAAAGCAAGTTTTCCAAAGGCACCCAATCACCCTTCTTCTTAAAACTGGTGCAAGAAAAACTGTACGTTTTTCGCAAAACTACTTGACGAGATTCACGACTCCGTTACCGTATCGCTTCATGTTTGGACGCATTCGATAGAGCCGATGCTGATTCTTAAGGCTTTTGCGGTTCGTAAAAATCTCGTCGGTCGTGTTGTCGATTGCGAAGATTCGGCCGGCTCAAGTTGGTGCGACAAGGAGAAACGCGGCAATGGTACGGCGAGACTCAAACCTGTCGGGCTGGATTCGCCGGAAGAAAATGCTCTGTGGTTTTCGGCGGATCGCATGCGTCGTCGCGACGACGATGGCGGCTGGGTGCGCGGTTCACAAACAGGTGCAGTATTTCGCGGCGACGGACCCGGAAACGGGGTTGACGAACTACTACAGACTTACGGTTAGTGGTTCCGGGGGTTGGGGCACGGATTACCATATCCAAACGGGTTATTTCAGCTCCGCCGCGGTGGACATGCTCCGGGGATCCATGCCGGATGTGCCGGAACTCGATTTGCCGATCGAGCAATTGGAGGTCTTCGATCGCCTGACCGGGCATTTTTATGCCGCGCTCATTCAGGAAGCCAAACGAGTCCATGGAGTGAGCGACTGCGAGGCCCTGGTCATCGCGACGCAAAGCAACCGCAACAATGCCGAGCGTCGGCTGGGCAAGTTGGACGCGAAAGCGAAACACGTCGAGCGCGAGTTGACCCGTGCGACGGCCAAGGTAACGAGGGCGACGGCAAACGAAACTCGAGCGCAAGAGGCGCTCGACGCGGTTGCCGGCGAACTTGACCAGTTGGAAACGGCGCGATCAGCGGCGGAAGAAGCAGTCGAAGCCGCAGAGACGGCATTGGGGGAGGCGGCGACGGATGGACGCAGTGCCGCCGAAGCGGAGTTGACCGCCAAACAAAAAGAGCTTGGGAAAATTGTGACCCTGGTCGGCAAGAAACGGGCTGCATTGGAATCGGCTGAGCGCACTGCCCGCGAAGCCGAATCGGCGGGCGATGCGGCGCGGCGCGCCGAGGAACGGGTTCGATCGAAGCACGAATCGATGATGGTGGATGTGGCCAGGAACACAGCGGCGCGCGATGCGGCCAACGAGATGTTGTCGCTGCTGAAGAGTCGATGCGAACTTGTTCCAATGAGCGGGCTGGCGGAGGGTTCGGAGGTTCAGCCCTTCCAGGATCCGAAAATCATCGAGCTGGCTCGATTGGTCTGGTATGGAAGCTTGTCGTCGTCGGACCTCGCGTCGATCGGCATGACCGGCAACACAAGCCCGTACCAGTTTCGCAAGCTGGTTTTCTGGGCCGCGGCGACGAACATCGACCTCAATGAATTCGCCACGGAAATCGACGCGGTGCTCGACAACTCGCTTGCGATCGCCAGCAACGCCAAGGCCCAAGCCAAACGGCGCAGCGCTGAAAAGACGTCCCGCCGAGAGTCCGTCGGATCGATACTGGAAAACCTCGGCTTGCCGGGCGACAAAACCGACGCCCTGAAGGGTCTGTTGGATCTGGTGAGCCCGCCACCGTCGGACTCAGCCGCCACTTCGCCGGAAGGCGTTGACAATTCGATTCAACCACTGTCAGGAGCAACTCCGTGAAGTCGAAATGCGTTAGAACAGGATTGTTGTTGAATGGAGCCGTCATCGTTTTGCTCGGCACGGGTTGTCAAAACACGCTCAGGGTGCGCGTGGAGAAAGTTCGCGGAGTTTGGTCTGTCAACCGTGAAAGCCGGGTCGGACGGGCGCTGGAGGAAGCCGTTGAAAACCTGACTCGTGTGAAGGAGAGGTGTTTCGCCCTGGACCGTTCGTTGAGTGAATACGTCGAATCCGTGCCCGCTGAAAAACGGGAAGTGGAACGTAGTCTCACGTCCGGCTATCGGACGGTTCTCGCGGAAACCATCGGAGGGGCGCAGGCGCTCATCGTGGAATGCGAGGCGGCGTTTCGACCACCGTCATCCGACGGCACGATAGTCATTCCCAGAGCGACCTTGCGGAAAGTTCGGGATTATCTTCACGAAACCGCGTCAAACATGGAAAGCTGGAAGACAACGCTTTCGAAATTCCAGCAGTTTCAGCGGTTTGTCGCGGATATCGATCGCGGATTGGTCTCAGCGACTCCGACTGACACCTTGGAAGCGAGCAGCGGGGCGAAAGTTTGGACGCAGCTTTCGGGCTTACTCGCCGCCGCCGAGGAAGGCGCGAAGAGAACCAAGATCGGTTTCGGTGGGTTCATGACCACCGACGTGTTCGTGATCAACCCCAGTGACCCGAAGTATGCCGAAATCCTCAAATCGGCGAGTCCGATCGGGAACGCTCTTGCGTGGCCGTTCTACCAGAATACGAGCCAGGAAACGCTGACCGACGCGCGCGTTGCCGTCAGCGGGGACTCGGCCATCATGCTTGTGATGGAGAGTCCCGGTCAAGTGCGAGTCCATCAAGTCAGCATGGATCCGACGCAGATCACACGGAACATCGGATTGCTGGTGAGCAAAGCGACGGCGGCGGCGGCGAAGTACGCGGGAATCGGGTTTTAGTGGATTCGGCGGAGGTTCCGGCATGGTATTTCAGCATCCTCTTGGTGAGACTGTCTGGGTAAATCCACAGGAACCGATTTTTGTGGACCGCCGGCCTGGCAACAGCGCGGCGATGGTCACGGCTTTTGTCTGGCGACCTTGCCCGCACGCGGCCCAACATCAGACATCGGGCGGTGCAGAACCCGCAATGCTGAGCGCGCGGCTGGTCACACCCGACCGAAAGGCCTTCACGAGTGCGGGGATTTGTCGCGATTCGGGCGGGGGAAGAGAAGCCCTCTACCAATGGCCCGCCAATGGCGCCGCGATTCAGATGACGTAAGGGCTTGGTCGGCCGGGCTCGGCATTTGCGACTCGTTGAACAACCCCGACACTAGTTGATCTTTATTCACTCAACTGCACCGTCGCCAGCGCGGTGGCGACGCTTTCGGCGAAGTCGAACACCTTGTCCAGTCCGGTGACGAGGAACAGCCCCCAGACATTGGTGTCGATGCCGCAAAGAACGAGGCGGCGGCGATTGTTGATCAGTCGCTTGCGGAGCTTGAGCAGCTTGGCGATGTTGGACGAGTTGACGTAGGAAACTCCCGCGAGGTTGAGCACGACATCGACGTCATTGCGGCTGGCGAGCTGGTCGGTCAGCGTCGACAGATCATCGGTGAAGCCCGGGTCGTCCTGCAACTCGGCGACGATGATGTTTTCCGACCAGTTCTCGATGGACACCAACGAAACTCCTCTGATTTCGGACCCCGCGATTCTTTCGGGCGAACGCTTATCCTGAGGCCACTGATCAAGAGCAGGGCACGCCTGACGGAAGATTCGTCGCATCGACGACGCCTTCTTCACGCGAAGACCACCCTATTCGCGCGAAATCGTCGTGTCAATGCGACAGGCGGCCAGTGTGCAAATGAGTCGAAAGCGAATTCCAGGCAGACAGTTTCGCGAAAGTGCGAGCCACCCAGCCACTCAGCGCGAACGAACCAGCACGTCGCGCTTGATCGCCAGCCGGCGAATGGTCGGCTCGGCGTCCTTTAACCAGCGCTGGGCGTCGGTGTAGTAGCCGGCCGTCGGCGCCAGGCCTTCGTGCTGGCGACACCAGAACTCGTTGAACACGCGCATGTACAACTCGCGGACGTACTTGCTGATCATGCTGGCCAGCGCCACGGCGAAGTGTTTCTGCTCGCCGCTGACGACAAACTCCACGAAGCAATATCGGCTTCCCTGAGACAGTCGATAGGCGCTTCGATCATCGGATTCCTCGACAATCTGGAGATCAAACGCGGGAAAGGCCAAGATCAGAGAATCGCGATAGTGCATCCGCCCGCCGAGCCTGTCGACGCAAACGCGGACCCGATCGTCGTTTCCGCCGGCGAAGACGCGATCGACCAGGCGCAGCACAATGCCGAGCAACGCAGCGGATTTATTGCGCGTCCGCTGCACAAGCCCGTTGTAGTTCCCCTCGCACAGCGGTTCGGAGTACAAACCGAGCAATTCCACGGATTTCTCGACCATGGCGCGGCGCAGGGCGTTAGCCCGCGTGGGAACGTCGGCCGCGTCGTCGGCAGGTATGGTCAGATCGGCCGTCGCATACCAGGGATAGGCTTCGAGTGCATCCGTCGCACCGGGCGAAAGCACGTCGAGCAGTTCGCGCCAGGTCTTCGGCATCGCGCCTCCGGCGGCCAGCATGACCAGCACAGAACGCTCCAGCAACGACAAATCTTCGCGCGAGCGATGGAGTTTCTTACTGTCCGCGATCGGCAGTCGTCGCGTGTTTTTTTCCACGTCGCGCGAGCACGAGTCGGAAAGCAATTCCCACAGGCAACCGTTGAGTTGACGATCGGGCACGCGAAACGCCGCGGCCGAAACAACCAGCGGCCCCAAAAGTGGACCGAACCCTGCTTCGTCGATGCCCGCGATGATGGCCACGATATTCCCTCCGTTGTTGCGCCGTTTGTGATTCTGAGTCAGAAACGCTGATCGGTAAAGAGAGCACGGCTGGCGAGACACTCCAAAGAGCGCGGATGTCGGTCGACAATCGAAAATGAAGTGTGCCCCCGCACCGCCGAACTGAGAGCGCCTGCCGGATTCGTGCGATCGCGGCCGCCTTTTGCGCCTACGAACCGATCTACAAGCACACTCAGCAATCACACTCCCAAGGCACGACTGGACTGAACAGCATCGTCCTTTACGATGGACGAGTTGCTTTGACATCTCAAAACAAAATCTTTTGCGGAGAGTCCTGATGTCCTGCTCAAGAATGTCTGCCATCGTGCTCTTGGCCGCGCTGATGTCGGCGGGGTGTGCTTCAAATCGGGTCCGCTCCATCAGCGGGCGCGAACTGGTCGAACTGGACGAACGATGGGCCACGGCAGCCGCCTCGAACGACCTCGACGCAATCATGGATTTCTGGGATGAGAATGCGGTGTTGTATGCGCCTGACCTTCCGCCGCTCTACGGTAAACTCGCCATTCGGGAGTTTCTGGAGCGCCGCCGAATGCGGCCAGACCATCGAATCCGCTGGGTGCCAACCTGCGCCGGAGCCGACGAGGTCGGATCGATGGCCTATACGCTCGGAGAGTTAACAGTTACGCAGCCCGACGATACCGGTACGGCAACGACGTTGACCGGGCGTTATGTGTCCATCTGGCGGAGGGACGGCGATCGCTGGCGATGCGCGGTCAAGTGTTGGACGCCGTCGCCGCGCGATGACGCGAACAAACCGTAAGGAACAGCCGGCGTCGGGGTTCGAGAATCCCGGTCTTTTGGTGGTCTGAGCCGAGGAACCTGTGTTACGCGCCTGCACTGGATCGCCATCCGGAATCGTAGGCGTCGGAAAAATGCAGTTGGATTCGTTCGGCGCGGTTGGGATGCCCGTCGACGAGCAGAGTCGCCGCATCGCGAAGCTTTTTCCACCGGCTGTCGCAACCGATGTCCTTCGCGCCGGCCGCTCGGTCGATTCGATCGAATGCGGCGGCCAAATCGATCAGCCGGCTACGCATTTCCAGGAACTCTCGCGCCAGCATTTCCGTTGCATTCATCGTCAAGGCTCCTTGCGTGCGACCTCGCGTCCACCGAGAACCGCCGGCAGCACGAGCATCGTCGCCGCAAAACAATTCAACAAGCTGAGTACCAGTAGTCCGCCGAGCCGGGCATTGGCGGGAACCTGGGAAAGCATCAGCACGCCGAATCCCAGCGTCACTGCCAACGTGTTGCCAAGGATCGCCGGTCCGGTCAATGTCATCGATTTCACAAGGGCGTCGCGCCGAGAAGCATTCTCGGCACGAACATGTCGATGGCTCTGTAGAAAGTGAATCGCATAGTCCACGCCAATTCCCAGCGTCATGGACGAGAACATCGAAGTGGCCACGCCCAGCGGCATTCCCAACAGGCCCATGACAGCGAAGTTCATCAGCACCGCGAGCGAACTGGGCACGACGCAGAGGATGCCGAACAGCAGCGAACGCCCCAGAATGGTTGTCACCGCGAGATCACCCAGCGTCGCGGCCACCACTGAAACAACCTGTGTTCCGACGATTGCTCCGATGAGCGTCTGACTGACCGCCACATCCCCCGCGAAGGACAGGGTAATCCCGTGCGGGGCGAGCCGCTCGGCTTCGAATCCTCGGATGTTTTGCATGAGCCGCGCGGTCCCGACGAAGTTGGCATTCTTCATAAGCACGGTCACGACGGACCGGGCGAAGTCGGCGTCCACAAGCTGGCGAACCCGCGGTTCCCCGCGAATGCGCCCGTACTCGCGCCATATCCATTCAATCTGATCCGGCGTATCGGGCACGCGCCGCTCGGCCTCCTTGCGTCCGCGGCGCAGGAAGTTGACCGTCTTGACGTAATCGGCCGTACCGACCACCCCGCCGACAGCCTCTTTGGTCTGCGTCTTGATGAAGGACTCAAGCTCCCCAATGAGTCGTACGGTTTCCGGCTGCATGAGTCGCGCGGGCGTCAATTGGTAGCCGACGCGATCCGTGTCGCTGAGCCGCAATCCGATCTTGGCGACTCCCTGGTTTAATACACCCTGAACCCAAAGTCGTCCGTCTTCAATCTTGGCCTGCGTGACCCACGTGGACCAAGTGTCGAGGATCACCTGCCGGCGCCGTTCGTCCTCGCTCGCGGGGGGTGGAGCGTCCAATCGTCGGAATTGAAGTCTCCAGCCGATCAAATCGTCCGGACTCTTGACCCCCGTCGTCGGAAGCTTCGCCCAAAGCAGGTCCATATCGCCGCCGGTGATTTCACCGGCGATTCGCTGCCGACCTGTATCGACGCACACCAGCAGCGTGTGGGCGCCCATGAACTGTTCATCGAACGACTCCGTCGCGCGACGAAACGCGCTCTCCGGGGCGAACCCGTCGATCCAGCTGTCCTGCACGACCATGCGACGAATGCCGAAGGGCGCCAGCCCCACGACGGCCGCCGCCCCGATCAGCACCAGTCCTCGACATCGAAGCACGAGCAGACCCAATGAACCAAACCACGCCTTCGATCGCGGGGTCGCCGATGCCGTCGAACCGTCGCGCGAAACGATGTGCTTGGGATCGACGAGCGAAAGCCATGCGGGAATCACCGTCAGCGACCACGCCATGCAAAAGACGATGCCGAGTGCGGTAAACACGCCGAATGCCTGTACGGGAGCGATCGGCGAAAAAGCGAACGCCAGAAACCCGATCGCCGTCGTCACGCTGGTCATGACGATCGGAATCCCCTTCTCCTTCATCGTGGCGAGAAGCACATCCCGAAAATCCTCCGTCGGCGATTCCCGAAGTCGATCGCGGTAGCGGGAAAAAAGGTGAATCTCGTCGGTGACGCCCGCGGCCGTCAGAATGATCGGCATGACCGCGATCGTGAGATAGATCGGTACGCCGAGCCAGCCCATGATCGCAAACACCACCACAAGACAAGCGCCCGCCTCCACGAGCGGAAGCACGACCGCGACCCAGCTGCGAAACCAGACGGCAAACACCATCGCCATGAGCATCAGCGCCATAGGCACGAGTCCGATGGTCCGGGCGATCCACAGCCGCGCCTCATAAACGCTTCCGCGTGTTCCGTCGGGCGAGGCGTTGTCGTTGGACGAAGCATGCCGCCCAAGCAGTACGTTGGGTACGCCGAGGTCTTCGAGGATGTGCGTGCCGAGCATCGCTTCGGCCACGGGCGCGCCGATCACCGAGACGCGTTCCGGAATCTCGCCGCGCGATTCGATCACATCCCAGATCTGGCGATAAAGCTCGATTCGGTCCTGATCCGCGCTCGCGCCGACCATGATCGCCGCAGCCCGTTCGTCGAACGAAACCATCGTCCCTGAATAAAG
Organism: uncultured Phycisphaera sp.; assembly: GCA_964486335.1. Lineage (GTDB taxonomy): Bacteria > Planctomycetota > Phycisphaerae > UBA1845 > UBA1845 > CAZAMB01. The sequence continues at coordinate 280,328 of CAZAMB010000002.1, forward strand.
CCGAATCGAGCGAACATCGGACCGCACGAGGTCGATTTCTTCCCGCGTGGTTGGAACCGGTTCAAGCAATCGACGGAATCGGAGCGTCCCTGGAAAAACCCGGTCGCCATACTCGGTGGCGAGGCTGAAGACGTTGTCCGCGCGAACTCCGTCGAGGGCCATGAATGCCGTAGTGAATTCGTCGACGACCTGCAACGTGTGCGCGTTAAAAATCCCCTCGGGATCGTCCGACTGAATGACGACCACGATCGGGTCGTCGATCCCGAACTCGCGGCGAATCTCCCGGTCATGCTCGATTTCGGGGGCATCATGCGGGACCAGGGCGTGGCCGTCCGTCCGCAGACGAAGTCGCATCACCCCGGGTGACACAACTGCACAAAAGAGCACCCCCAGCGTGATCACGCGGACAGGGTGCCCGATGCAATATCGATACAGGTGATTCAATCCCGCGCCGTTCCTTACCCGGTTTGACATTAGATCGGGTGCCCATCGGCACGGTTCGCGATGCTATGCCCCGCTGTGACCCCACGCAACCCGGACCGCTAAAACTGGGACCCAGGTCCTTGTTACGCCGTTTTCGCGCCGGAAACGACAAAAAATAGGGTTCCATCGGCCAATCATTGATGCTATAATGAACCGAGATCGCATATCGTTCGGGGTCGAATTCGGGTCGTCGCGGTACCTGTCGTTCATGGTTGGATGTCGTTGAACATGTGGTTGGCCGTTACGCTCATTCTGATTGTGGCATTCGGACTACTCACCGGATGGTGGCGGTACGGCTTCGCGCTGTTCGCTATTCGATCCAGCCAAATGACCGTGTCGCGGCTCAACCTTCAGGTCGCAAAAGACGCCGACGTTGTCCGTGTCAATTCGATTCTCGGCAGTTTCGCCGGCGGGTTCAACCGCATGATCGCCCGACCCTCTGTCAAGGCATGGGAAGTCTATTGTGCCGGGCTACCCGCGCTGCTTCGACCGTTCGCCCATGAAGGTGCGGCCATGGGCTACACTGTTCGTCACCTGTTCCGTTATTCACCACAGGCCTTTGAAGCACGCATCGTCAAGCCCCGCCCCGAATTTCGATACTTGTACTATGTCGGATTGGGGTTCTGGTCGGGCATGCGCAATCACGATCCGCGGCGCGTGGAACGAGTGGCCGAGGGGCTTGATTCTCTCCATCGTTACCTCGTGTTTGACGGCTATGGATTCAAACGCGCCTTCTTCGATTATCCCCGCGACGCCGGAGCGTTGAGCCGCCTCGACGCGCTCCAGGGCTACGCGCGCAACGCCGCCTATCAGGGCGTCGGACGCGCGTTCTATTTCCTGTACATGGGGCGACCGGACGTCCTGGTTGAGAAAATGGCTTCTCTCGGACCCTATGCCGTCGACGCGGCGGCCGGTGTCGGATTGGCCTCGGCCTTTGTGAATCCCGATCGGCTGGACCGGGCGCGGGAACTCGGCCGGCAACTTCCGGCCGAATGGCAACCGCATTTTCATTTGGGATTGTGCTTCGGTCTCAAGGCCCGCTCCATCAACGACGTGGATCAATTCGATCGCGATATCGCATCGCAGCCGGCGGCCGTTCAGGATGCCGTGCGATCGGCCGTTCGCGAGTGCGACCGCGTGGAGTTGCTGGTTCGAGCCGACGGAGCGGCGGACGGCTACCGGCGCTGGCGAGAGCGCGTCACCGAATGGATGACCGCCAATGTCGAGTATCCCATCGCTCGCGTCACCGAGCGTCAGTCGGCGTCGCGGCAACGGGCCGACGACGCAAAAACTTCCGTCGGGGCGGAGTAGCAGCGAAGCGTTTCGACGGCGAAACGCGAGGGAGACAGGGGTATGAACGGGTACGATTCCGCTCGCAAAGAAATCCTCGATTGGCTGTCGGAGACCATTCGCGTTCCCGCCGACCAGATCGACCTGACCCGCCCGCTCAACGAGATCGGCCTCGACTCCCTCGACGCCGTGCACATGATCGCCACCATCGAAGGCATCATCCGTCAGGAACTTCCCGAGGATATCATCCGCCGCGTCTCCTGCCTGAACGACATTTTCGATCTGATGCGCACCAAAATGGCCGCCGCGTGAAACATCGGAACCACGCGGACCATCCCTGTTTCGTTCGGTTCGCCGACGACGGACGCGAGAACGCGCTCTTCGCCGCGGATCGGGCGGATCGAGATCGGCGTGAACCGGACGGTGGCGTACGATCACGCGGACCATTTGGGGACGGCGCGCTGGCGGACGGACGCGACGGGATTTCCGGTGGTTCCGGCGGCTTGCCGAGCGGGCTTGGGCGGGGATATAGTTCGCGTCATGGCCGCATTGCGATTTCTCGACGACGCGGGGCGAATTCAGACGCGCACGCTGGACTCGGAACACTTCGTCATCGGCCGCGCCCCTTCGTGCGATCTGATTTTCGACTCGGAGATGATCTCACGTGAACACCTTCGGTTCGACGTGGCCGGCGACGGACGATTCCGCATTCGCGATCTGGGCAGCCGAAATCGCACGCTGGTCAACGGCGAACAGATCACCGAGACGCTGCTCAGTCCGGGCGATATCATCCGCGCGGGCGATCGCGTGCTGGAATTTCTCGACGACGCGGCGACGGCCGAACGGATCGACCTCGACTTTCTGGCTCCACAAAAAACCGAGCCGCCGGACTGCGAATGGCTGAAGCTCAAATCGAGCGCCTCGCTGACGGTCACGCAGATTGAACAGCTTTCGCAACTCGTCGGCGAGCAGCCGCTGATGTCGCGTCCGGAGGACATCGCCGGGACCGCGCTGAGCTGCATCCTTCACGATCTTCAGGCCGATCGGGGGTTCATCGCCCTGCGCGGCGATGGAAAAAACGAACTGCACCCGCTGGCCCATCGCGCCTTGAAGCGCAGCGCGGGCGGACCGTTCACCGCGGTCAGCCATGCGTTCGCCGTCGCGCCGCTCACGCAGCTTGCCGCCGGACGGTATCCGCACACGGCCGCCCAACTGGATGACAAACTCGGCTACGCGATCACGGCGGTGGTCGCGCCGCTGACCTGCCGAGGCGAGGCGATCGGCATTCTGTACGTTGATCGGCCCGCGTCGCGAAAGCCTTTTGCGGCGGCGGCGATGCACTATTGTCTTGCGGCGGGGGCAACGCTGGGCGCGAGCCTGTCGGAATCGGGTCGCCGGCTCTCGCGGGCTGCGGTGCGCGAAGGAGCTGCGTGGATGGCGGCGATCCGTCGCATGCAGACGATGCTCACGCGGCCGCCGCCTCGGCACGATTCATTCGATTGCGAAATCAAAATGTTTCCCGGTCGCGTGCGCTGCGGCGATTTCGCCACGCTGCTTCCGGTGGATCGCCAGCGGTGCATTGTGGTGATCATGGACGGCGGCGGGCACGGCATGACCGGAATTGCACAGTCTCACGCCGTGCAGACGGCGATCGCCGCGGCGGCCTCGGCGCGCGCGAATGCAATGCTCGATCCCGCCGACCTGTTCAACACGATCAACGCGATGATCGCCGAATCTCCCGCTCGCCAGGTCCTGCCATGCATTTATGTGGCGATCGACGCGGCCGCCGGAAAACTCGCCTACGTCAACGCGGGAGGCGTGTGCCCGCTGCTGGTTTCGGCTCCGGGCGTCGTGCATAGTCTCGACCAGACGTCGCTGGTGCTCGGCGTCGACGCGGCCCATTCCTATTCCGCCAAGCAGATGGAATTGCCCGACGCGTTTCGACTGGTGTTTCTGACCGACGGGCTGACGGAAGCCGTCAACGCGGGCGGCGAAACGCTCGGCGAGGTTCGCGTCCGCGACGCGCTGTCCGGAATGGAAGGATTTCCCTCGACGGTCGCGATGGTGTCGAAGATCGCCGAAACGTGGTCGTCGCACATGGGCGTTTCGGCGGGCGACGACGATGCAACGGTGATGGTCGTCGGTTATGGACGGATGATGGAATGATCGCGGCCGCCGCAGCCGAATACGACGTCGCCCTCAAGCTCCTCGAGAACGGAACCATCAATGCGGTCTCGCTGGCGCAGGCGCGGCGCGAGTCGGAGGTGCTTGGTCTGCCGTTGATCGAGATGCTGGTCGCCCGCGACTGGATCGGCGAGGCCGAACTGGCTCAGGTGTATGCCGACTTGAGTCGCGGTCGGTTCCTTGACTTGTCGCGTCGCAAGCCCGCCCCCGAATGGGTGATCACGCTGCCGGAGAACATCGCGCGGCGCAAGGATTGCGTTGTGTACGGCGAGGTGGCAGGCGAGGTCGTGGTGGCGGTGGCCGATCCGATCGACCCGACGGTGCGCGCGGCGGTGGAGCGGCATTTCGAGCGAAGCGTGCAGTTCGTCGTCAGCCCGCGGTACCAGATACGTGAGACGATCGACGAGGTCTATCCGCGCATGCGGCTGCGCGGTCCGGCGGCGGAACCGGCGCCCCGCGCCGCGCCGCCGTCCACGAAATCACCGGGCGCGAAGGGCGACGCAGCAGCGGCGCGAACCTCCAAAGAGCCGGCGTCGAAACCTTCACGGTCAACCCTTCCCGTTGATTTCAGCATTGTCGAGGAATTGAACCGGCTCATCGACGAAGGCGTCAATCGACGAGCCAGCGACATTCATCTTGAGCCGGAGGATGACCGCTTCCGCGTCCGGTATCGAATCGACGGCGTGATGGTGGAGGCCGATTCGTTCTCCCCGGAGGCCGCCGCGCCGCTGATCTCGCGCGTGAAAGTGCTCGCCAATCTCGACATCACCGAGCGGCGTCGTCCGCAGGACGGGCGATTCCGGCAGCGGAGTTTCGATCAGGATGTGGATGTCCGCGTGGCCGTCATTCCCACGGTGCGCGGCGAACGGGTGACGCTTCGGTTATTGTCGCAATACCGCTCGATGCTCGACTTTGAGTCGCTGGGGATGGGGCTGGACCTTCGTCCGGCCTTTGAAAAGCTGATTCACCGTTCGCACGGCATCATCCTGATCACCGGCCCCACGGGCAGCGGGAAAACGACGACGCTGTACGTCGCACTGCAATCGATCAACACCGTCGAGCGGCACATCATCACCATCGAGGACCCGGTGGAGTATGACATTCCGGGCATCAATCAGGTCGCCGTCGATGCCGAGTACGGCGTGTCGTTCTCGCAGGCGCTGCGGAGCATTCTGCGGCACAATCCCGATGTCATCATGGTCGGCGAGATTCGCGACGCCGAAACGGCCCACCTTGCGCTGGAAGCGTCGCTCACCGGGCATCTTGTCTTTGCGACGCTGCACACCGGATCGGCGGCCGGCGCGGTGACGCGACTGCTCGACATGGGGTGCGAGCCGTATCTGGTGGCGAGCGGACTGATCGGCGTCATGGCCCAGCGGCTGGTCCGCAAGATTTGTCCCGGATGCCGGAAGTCGGTCGAACCGACAGACAACGAGCGTCGGCTCGTGTGCGGTGACGGCGGTCGCAGCGTGCGGATGTTTCGAGGGAGCGGTTGCTCGCGGTGCATGAGAACCGGTTACTTCGACCGCATCGGACTGTTCGAGTATGTGCCGTTCGACGCGGGGATTGCCGATCTGGTGGTCTCCAAGGCCACCACCGAGGCGCTGCAAGACTACGCCCGGAAACATGGCGGGCTGCTGCTCCGCGACGACGCGATGGCCAAGGTCCGCGACGGACTCACCACGCTCGAAGAAGCCGTTCGAGTCATTACGCTTGGCGAGTGATGCATCCGGCGATCCCGCGCGGATTGGCAACGACAGTTCCTGTGAAACCGGTTTTCAGCCGCTCCAGTGACACGGGTGACACGGGTATCAACCGGTTGGAACCCAAACCCGCCGTCCTTCTTATCGAGAGGGATCACATGGGGTCGTCATCCAGTCACGGTTGTGACGGAGCACTCTATCCGCCCGTCCTGAAGTGCACGAGGACGCTCGGAGCGTGGTGAGGAGCGTCGAAATCCGGCAGCTGCGCCAAGGTCACACTATTCAACAGCAATGTTCCGACAATCATGTTTCTCATGGCACTCTTTCTCCTCAGGGGTCAGGAATCGTCTTGATGCGCCTTGCTGAGCGTACAGCGTTTCAACAATGCAAAGCCCGCGATGCCGAGAAGGCCGGCAAAGAGGCATAAACCGAAAACACCTAATGCCGGGATACAATCTGGTACTGCGTAAACATAAGTGGTGAAATTCGCCGCGACTGCCGCATAGTCACCGTCAAACGCAACGGCCTGTCCAAAAGCAAGTCCCGCCCAGCTGTTTTGGGCGTAGAATTCGTTACGCGGCCGCCAAACGCCTTCGACCCGTTCGAACAGGTAGACAGAACCGGCGTCCTGAGCACGGTCGTCGTCACTGGATGCCCCAATGACCAAGAGTCCGCCTTTCAACGAAACGGATTTTCCGAAGTAAGCCACTTCAAACGGGCGAGGGTCGGGTGCAACAAGTTTCTGTTCATCGCCCCATATGCCCCCGAAAAAGCGGTACGCATAAGCCGCACCTGAGCTAGGTGCAAAATCGTCATCCCCAAGTGCGCCGATGACCAACGCGTCTGCGTCTAGCGTGAGGACGCTGCCAAATCGATCCGCCGGCGCTCCGTCGCTGGCGAAAAGTACGGCCTCCTCAGCCCACACATTTCCTTCTCGACGGAACACATAGGCCTTGCCCCGCTCCTGGTTTGCGGACGGGACGCCAACCAATAGGCGATCCTGGCGAATTGCCACCACCGATCCGAAACCGTCCCACCGGACCGTATCCGACCCAACCAGCGACGCTTCTTCCACGAAGCTGCTTCCGTTCCACCGGAACAGAACGACTCTCCCGAAATAATCCGCCTGTCCCGGTGCGCCGACCGCGATCCAGTCGCCGCTGATCGCGACGGAGGCGCCGAAAGAATCTTCCAGCGCCGAGCCGCTGGAAACCAGCTTCTGCGTTTCGATCCAGCTTTCCCCGACGCGATGGAACACGTAGGCCTTGCCGAACCCCGATCCTGCCAGATCGAAGTGCGGAGCCCCCACCACCACCCGGTCGCCGTCGATGGCCACCGACTGGCCGAAGGTATCCTGAAAGAAAATGTCCGAACCGAAAATCTTCTGCTGCAACTCCCAGCGAAGCAGGCCGGGCTTGCGCCGGAATATGTACGCCGCGCCCGCCACGCTGCCCATCGTGCCGTCGCAAGGATCGCCCGCCACGATGGAATCGCCGCTGATTCCCAGGCCCGCGCCGAGGCACTCGCCCGGGTTGCCGGTCAATCTGTCCAGTTCGCAAGGCTGCTGAGCGCTAGCAACCGAGTGCCCGCCAACCGTCATTGCGGCAAGCATCCAAAGCACGACTCTGCCGCCGTGCGCGACGCGCCCGCCGTCAATCGAACGTTTGGTGATCATGTGAAATCCCCTTAGTCAGTCGCAAGTTGCGTGCCACTCCGCCCCATCCCCCGCCGCAAAACCCACATAATTCCTCCCGGCCTATGAACCCGACCATCGCCTGATGCGACAGAGCGACCAGCGTGAAACGACCGATTCGAAAACGCGGCATGTTCATACGCTCCCTTTAGACCGGGACGCGGCGTGACTGTGCATTGTACGGATTGGACAGGATTCCCCCAATGAAAAAATCCCCCGCCTGAGCTGATCGGAGTGAACCGCCTGATTCGCTTCGTAATGGGTCGGTTCGACGCAATTCGCGCGACAGCAAACGGTTCGTCCATTCCCATTGCGAGAATGCCCACTCCCTCACCGTCGCGGCTCGGATTGGATTCAAACGACTCTTGACCCACCGTCGGGGGAGATTTGACCAGCCGGCGCGGCGCCGTATTCGAGAGGGCTTGGTATTACGGTTGATTGAGAATCTGTCCGTAGCGCGGATCGAGGCGGGCGGCTACCTGCAAGTGCGCCATGGCCTCGTCGGTCTGATTTCGAGAATCGAGCACGACGGCCAGATTGAAATGGGCGTGGGCATGATTGGGGTCGGCCGCGACGGCCCGGCGAAAACGTGTTTCCGCTTCGGCCAGTTGACCGGTTTTCATCAGCGCGAAGCCGAGGTTGTTCATGAGATCGGCATCCTCCGGCGACGCCGAAAGCGCTCGCTCGTAATGCGGGACGGCCTCGTCGAACCGACCCGCCATGGCCAAGAGCGTTCCCAGGTTGTAACTGGACTGCGCGTCGGCTGGGTTCAATCGGACGGCTTCCTTCAGATTGGCGATGGCGGCGTCATGCTCGCCAATCTCCGCGAGCACGCTGCCGAGCGCGGCCCGCGCCGTCGCTCGTTCGGGTGCGAGCGTGACCGATTCACGCAAGTGCCTGGCCGCATCGGCGAAGTCGCCGCTCCGCCCCGCCATGGCGCCGAGTTCCTCATGGGCAATCGCCACCATGCCAAGCTGGTTTTCGGCCGCATATTGTTTTCGCGACGCGATCCACTCGAATTGACTCCGGGCCTCGGCCGTGCGCCCCTCTCGTAGATTCCATCGGCCGAGAAGAATCCGCATGGGAGCGTCGTTGGGGTAATGCTGAAGAAACCGCGCCGCGTGCTCATTGACCACGGCGGGATCAGAAAGCGTCACCGCCGCCGTGACGAGGCTGCGTTCCACCCGTTCATTCGCAAGCAATCCCCAATGCCGCGCGACCGCGAGCCGTTCGAGCGCCGTGCTCGCGATGTCCATTCGGTTTTCCGTATCCGGACGGTCCAATGCGAGAGCATAGCGCAGTCCCGTGTATTCATGCCATCGCACGAAGCCCGAATGCAGAATGAAAATCCCTAGGAAAACGAGTGCGTGGACTGAGACCCACCCGGTTCGCGTGAGCCGTCCCGATTGCTTCAACTGAATATTGGCCAGTCGAACGGCGGGGCGACGAACCAGACGAATCGCCACAATGGTCAAGTACCCCGCGATGATTCCCAACGCCAGCGAGAGAAGAAACGGAACCTGCCCGTACAGACCGCGAAACGCCAGCAGTACAAAGACAAACACCGCCGCAGCCGAAAATTCCTCCGCCCGCGAAAACTCGTAGGGCAATCCAAAGCGACCGAGACCGCGATCCGACTGAAACAGCGCCGGCGCGGAAAACCCGTACCGTAGCGCACTGTTGGGACAGACCGTCACGCAGTCGAGGTCTTTCATGCAGGCGGGGTTCACGACTTTGCCGTATTGGTTGACCTCTTCATGCACACGAATGCCGCTCTTGCAAACGGCCGTGCATCGACCGCATTGCTTGCAGGCATCGTTGACCAGAATTCGCCCCGGAGAAAAACGATCGGCCAGGGCAAAGACCGCGCCGTACGGGCACACATAGGTGCAGAACGTGCGTGAACCGAGCAGGTAAACGATGGCAAAACCGCAGACAAGAAACGTGATCGCGATCACCCACGGACCGGGCAGGTTGCGCCAGAAATTGTCGGTAATGAACGAAGCCCAACCCTGGCGATCCGTCGCGATGTGAAACTCCGGGAACGCGCGACTCTCCCAGGCACGCACGAACTGCGGCCAGAGAAACATGTAGAACGCGGTCAGCGCGGGAACCCAAAGCAGCAACCGCGAACGAATCGGCTTGGCTCGAATTCTGAGTTTGGACAAGAGCCAGCCGCACAGGTCCTGAAGCACCATGATGTGGCACGCCCAGGAACAGAAGAAGCGGCCGAACAGCAGCGTCCCAAACACCAGCACGCACATGAACAGGAACCCGGCGGTGATGATGCCCAGTTCCAGCGTGTACATGACTTCGTTGAGTTCGAGCGGCGCCAGTGTTTTTCCGCTGATTTTCCAATGGGCGATGTGGACGCCGAACACGACGTAGACGAGGGAAAGGCAAAGGGCACGCCAGCGGGGATAATTCCGGCGTCCTTTCACGGGCGGCTCGGCGGGAAGGCAGGAATCCGCCATCACTTTGGGCGTGCTGCCCGCCATGAGGTTCTCTCCAACTCCGGTCCGGCGTTATCGGCTGATCATTGCCGCCGCGCCGGTCCATACCAATCGTACCGTACCAGGCCCGCCGACGTCCAGTTGTTTTCGACGCTCGATTCGGCGATGATCGTCGGACATCGTGCGTGCGTCCGGGAATAGCCGCGATTTCCGAAGATTTCCGATGGGGACAGGCGGCTCTTCGGCACGCTGTGCGGCAACGACAACGCCGCCGGATAACTGGACTGACTCGACGATTAACGCGAGGCGGGTGCCCCTGGTCGGCGAGATCGACGAAATCTTCGGCTGGGTCGAGAAGAAGGCTAGGCTGCACCGCAACGTGACGGCCGAGGAGGCCGGCAAAACGGCGGTGTACCTGCTGAGCGACCTCTCCGGCGGCGTGACGGGAGAAAGCATCTTCGTCGATTGCGGGTATAATACCGTTGGGCTATAGCGACCAGCGTGATTGGACTGAGAACTGCATATGGCACAACATCCGACAGTTCGAGCAATGCTCCTCGCGGAGAGAGTATACACAGATGCCGCGACGAGGCAACATGTGATCGCTGGAACCTTTAATGAATTCGCTGCGGTCGCCTATCCAACCGAGTTCACGCACCGTGCCACTGTATTCATGTCCCTTTCGGATTTCTTAGGGGAGATTTCAATCACACTCCGTTTCATCGACTTGGAAACCAACGAGGTGTTAGTTGAAGCAGAGCCGCTTGTCGTAGAGTCGCTTGACTATTTGGTGGGCTGCGAAATGTCCTGGGAGCTTCCTCCGTTCCGGCTTCCACACGCGGGATCCTACGTCTTCGAGGCCTATGAAGGGGAAGAGTCATTGGGATCGGTTCGGTTTGTCGCGCGCAGTAGCAGTATGGAGGCATGACGATGGTCTCGCTGGGCAAGATACTCGGAAATACGGGGCAGGGGAAGAGTTTAATGGATGTGCGCCACTCACTCCCTTCGGGTTGGGAATGGCGGAAACCGACTGGGCGAAGTTTTCGTTGTGAGATTCGACTTTGTGTTGAACCGGAAGGTGGTTACTCAGTTTATTCTCCATCGCTTCCGGGCGTCGTAAGTGAAGGAGACAATGCAGCAGAAGCGACAAAAAACATCGTCGAAGCGCTTCAAGGCGCCTTGGCGACGTACCTGGAGGATGACGGCCGTATTCCTTGGAAGAACGACACCGGTTTGATTACCGCGGGCGAAACCCGTCTGTGGATCGTGGTCAATGTCTAAGCTGCCCGCAGCTTCCGGGCGCGACGTGATTCGAGCGCTACAATTCGTTGGGTTCGAAGTCGCCCGAACTGTTGGAAGTCATCACATACTCAAAAAGCCGGGGCATACATACGTCGTCACGGTTCCAGGGCACGGGAACAAATCACTCAAGCCCGGCACATTGCGCCGCGTGATTCGGGACGCTGGACTTTCTGTCGATGAATTCGTGATTGCCCTTCGTAGGTAGTTCGAAAAAGAACCGTGACTCCCCCCAGCAAGATCATTGACAGACTCCGCGACGAGATTCGCAGGCACGACCATGCCTACTACGTGCTCGCCAGGCCGATCATCACCGACCGCGAATACGACAAGCTCTTCGACGAACTCAAGCGCCTTGAGGCCCAGCACCCGGAACTGATCACACCCGACTCGCCGACGCAGCGGGTCGGCGGCGGCCCGATCCCCGGATTCAAGCAGGTCGCCCACGCTATCCCGATGATGTCCGTCGACAACACCTACAACCCCGACCAGCTCCGCGAGTTCGACGAGCGCGTCCGCAAGGGACTCGGCGGCGAGGCGTATCGCTATGTCGTCGATCCGAAAATCGACGGTGTGGCCGTCTCGCTCGTGTACGAGGGCGGACTCCTCCGACAGGCGATCACCCGCGGCGACGGCAAGACCGGCGACGACATCACCCACAACGTACGCACCATCCGCTCCGTTCCGCTTCGGCTATGCGGTGACGACGTGCCTGATCTGCTCGAAGTCCGCGGCGAGATCGTCTGGCCGACCGAGCCGTTTCGCGCGTTCAACGCCAAACTGGAAGCGGAGGGCAAGGAGCCTTTCGCCAATCCGCGAAACGCGACGGCCGGCACGCTCAAACAACTCGATCCATGCAACGTGGCCGATCGCGGACTCACCTTCGTCGCGCACGGCGTCGGACGGGTCGAACCGCTTGCGGCCGCGACGGCGAGCGAACTATTTCGCCAATTGCGGGAGTGGGGCGTGCCGACGAGTCCGCATAGCCTCGTCGTCGACTCAATCGAGCGGATCATCGAAAAGCTTCCGGAATGGGACGGGCGCCGCCACGGGCTGCCCTACGAAACCGACGGCCTGGTCATCAAGGTCGATGCGTTCGACCAGCGCGACCTGCTCGGCGCGACCAGCCGCTACCCGCGCTGGTGCATCGCCTACAAATTCGCGCCGGAACGGGCCGAGACGCGACTATCGGAGGTGGAATTCCAAGTCGGAAAGACTGGCGCGCTCACGCCGGTCGCGAAACTTGAACCTGTGCAGTTGTCGGGCACAACTGTCCGTAATGCCAGCCTTCATAATCCTTTTCAGATTGAGAAACTCGATCTCCGAGAGGGAGACTTGGTGATTATCGAAAAAGCAGGTGAGATCATTCCTCAAGTAGTCGGGATCGTTCTTGAAAAACGAGAGAAATCAACAGCCCCTATTTCGATTCCATCAGAATGTCCAGTCTGTAAAGCAAAACCCAGATATGATCAGCTAGATCCAGGTATGCTGGGCTTTCGCTGCGAGAATCGCACATGCCCTGACGCTTTTCGCGTTATCCAACGTCGAGAGTTACGTCAGGATTGTGTTCGTTGCGGCCAACCGGTAGCTCAAGTCACTCACCTTCCAACCCTCCGGTGTCTGAATATCAATTGCCGCGCCCAGCTTAAGGAGCGCCTCAAACACTTCGCGGCTCGCGACGCCATGGATATTAAGGGGCTAGGCCATGCTGTTGCCGAGATACTGGTTGACGAGGGCATGGTGAACGAACTGCCAGAACTTTACCAACCAAGCCGTTGGCAATCCGATTTGCTGAGGCAACCCGGCTTTGCAGAGAAGAGCGTCGATCAACTTGTCAATGCAATCAAGGATTCCAAAGGGCAATCGCTATCTCGACTCCTTACGGCGCTAGGCATACCACTTGTCGGCGTCAGAACTGCAGAATTGCTTGCTGAATCGTTCAGGTCAATGGCAAACCTACGAAAAGCAAAGGAGGCCGAAATAATGGCAGTTCTGCAGAGAGAGGCTGGAAATCGCAAAGGAGGTACCAAAGTAAGCGCGGTAGAGACGCTAGCCAAGAAAATCTGCATGTTTTTTGAAGGCGACGAAGGACGCGCTGCCGTCGACCAATCTGCGCAGAATCTTTCCTTCATCGAGCAGTTCCGTCTCATTGCCGTCCCAAAACTTATGAAGCAGCAGACATTTGACGCTCGTGCACCGAAACTGGCGGAGTACTTTTCATCATTGCAAGAACTTGCGGGAGCATCAGAAGATGTCGTGCGTGCCGCGTTAGGTGGCGAACGTAGGATCGCGAGAGAGGTATACAGTTTCGTAAATGACAAGGTAAGCGGAGATGTACTCGATAAATTAGTCGAGCTCGGCCTAACGATGGTTCAACCGGAGAGCGAACGCTCCGCCGACGGGCCGCTGGCGGGCAAGACCGTCGTCGTCACCGGCACGCTCGCCAGCATGGGCCGAAAGGAAGTGCAGGATCTCATCAAGCAACTCGGCGGAAAGGCTGCCGGCAGCGTCAGCAAGAAAACCGATCTGGTCGTCTACGGCGAAGAAGCCGGTTCAAAGCTCGACAAAGCCCGCGAACTCGGCATCGAAACGATGGACGAGCAGGCGTTTCTAGAACTCATTGGACGGTAGAGTACATCCGGGCATCATGGAAGATGAGAGGAGCGACTTCCATGGGGCGGACACCAGCCTGTCGGAAGGAATGTACACCATGGATTTCGTAGCTATAGACGTTGAGACAGCAAATGCGGATTTAGCTTCGATTTGTCAGATCGGGTTAGTGAAGTGTGCGAATGGCGCATTGGCGGAAGAATGGAAAACGTATGTAGATCCAGAGGACTATTTCGATGGTATGAACGTGTCCATCCACGGTATTGACGAGGTTGTCGTAAGCGGTGCTCCAAAGTTCCCAGAATTGGCGGAGACGCTTCGTTCATATCTCGAAGGTCCAGTTGTGGTCTGCCACACACACTTTGACCGGCTCGCGATGCATCGCGCAGCCGAGCGGTATGATCTAAACTCTTTCAAAACTACCTGGCTCGATTCAGCGCGAGTAGCTCGCCGAACGTGGAAGGACTGTGCTTGGAAGGGATACGGACTACACGACGTCTGTAAGATGCTCGGGTACGAGTTTAGACACCATGACGCACTAGAGGACGCGAAAGCAGCGGCGCACATCCTTCTCTGCGCGATCAAAGAAACAGGGCTGGAAGTTGATGATTGGTTGAGAAGGGTTGAGGCGCCGATCGATCCGTCTTCAACAAATAACTCTTGTTCTACTATTACGCGTGAAGGCAATCCGGAGGGCGATCTTCATGGCGAGGTTCTTGTTTTCACAGGTACGCTTAGCAAGCCACGTCAAGAAGCGGCGGATTGGGCAGCTAGAATTGGATGCAAAGTGGCCGCCGGGGTTACAAAAAACACAACGATTCTTGTTGTAGGTGATCAAGATATCACCAAGCTTGCTGGGCATCAGAAGAGTTCTAAGCATAGAAAGGCAGAAGAGCTAATTGCAAAAGGAATTCCGATACGAATCCTAAGAGAAAGTGATTTTCTAATGCTTGGGATCAAGGTCGTGGAAGAACCGAATTTCCTGAGGGACGTCGAGAAAAATGATCCGTAGCGACTCACCGGCAAGGTCGCCGGCAGCGTCAGCACGAAAACTGATCTGGTCGTTTACGGCGACGAGGCCGGTTCGAAGCTCGACAAGGCCCGCGAACTCGGCATCGAAACGATGGACGAACGCGCGTTTCTCGAATTCATTGGCTCGAAATAGAAGGCCCGGCCAGCGAATCCGCGAAGGACGATTACGACCAGATCGCCGCCATCGATTCAACGACCGCGTTCCAGGCGTGGACCAGAAACGTCAGCTCTCCAACGGTAATGGCGTGACCGATCAGAATCAGTATTCCATCATCTTCAAGCAGCCCAATTCCGTAGATCATCACAGGAACCACGAAGACCCAGTTGGAACCGGGAATGGGAATGGGCAGCGCCAACCCCAGCCCCTGAATCATGACGGCGACACCGACCGCGCTCCAAAACGGACCGCGCACGAGGAATCCGAATCGGGGCCTGACGACCTTTTCCAAACCGGCCGACCAACGGGCCACTCGCGTACTGAGCCAGTGAATCGTGACCATTCGAACCTGCCGGCGACGGATGCTCTTGGGAAGCCAGGGGCGGCTTTTTCCAAAGACCATTTGAGCGGCCACAAACGCGACGGCCAGTCCGAACGGCAAGGAAAGACCGAAGAAGGGAACGGACACGAGTGCCAGGAATCCGAGCAAAAACCCGAAGCCCGCGTGGCTCGTTCGGTCGATGATCTCACCGACAGTCAAGAACGAGGAAACGCGACAAGTATCTCGGTCATCCGATTCAATCTGATGCGTACCGGCCGGCGATGATCCGCTTGCGGATTCGGACGCCGATTCTCCCTTTCCTCGCATCTCTTCAGCAAATCGCGCCGCCTCAGAGTCACAGAGCTGAATCAGAATCGTCGAAAGGCGCAACCGTCTGCGAAGAGTCGAATCCATGGTGACTGATCGGTCCATGTAAAGAAAACTTTCGCACTCTCGTGCGTGACTGACTTACCCAGCGCGGCGATTGCATTGTTGGAATACCGTCCGGAAACGAAATCTTCGGCGAACGACCAGACCAACAATCCCTTTTCTTGTCCAAGAGGACTTCCGGATGGTACCCGAAAGACTTCGTCCAAGACTGACTGAGCCGACTCCCATTTCGGCCAGTGATGTCAATCAAGATCAGGCGGAAACCGCAAGGGTCATCTTTCAATCATGAACCGCCGAAATCCGCCGCACGGACTGAGACGTTGAATCGCTCATCAAGCCCGCCCGACTGCACGATTCGACGGTGCTCGGCGACGAGGTCATTCAGTTCCTGTTTGGTCGGGCGGCGGGGGGCGATCGTCTCGACAACATAGAGCTGCGTTGGCGGCGTGGGGAGTACGTGTGACTCAACGATCGACAAGTCCGGCGATGGATACAACTTTCCCCGAAAACCGATCCCTTCGCTGCACGTCTCGGAAATGATCCCCCACCAGAGTTTCCAGTTTCCCGGCCATCCCCTCCACGCCAAGACCTGCTGACCGTTCTCGAGCGCTCGATGAATCAACGGTCGATAGCTGGCGTCGAAGTGCTGAGTGAACTCGGACGCTCGATCAAGCCCGACGGCCGCACGCGGCGGATGCATCTCGCGGATGTTCAGTCCGAAGAGTCTCCCCGCCGGAATCAAAAACGCATCCCGCGCGTACATCCATGCGTCAGATCGGTTTGACTCGCCGGGAAGCGTGCAGTCCATCCAAGACAGACCCATCGCGTGGTTCAGATCACTGATATCGATTTCGTGTCCGCCCGATCGCCCGATCGCGCACACCGCGCGCGCGAGCGAACCCGACGGATGATCGTAAAGACAAATGTCCAAATCAGTCGTCATGCACGCCTATCGTAGGACGATTCTCGTCGACGTCGATGGGTTATTTCCGTCGTGCGAGTAAGCACGATCGGCGGCGTGGCGTGCGACCGGAACCTGAGCAAGGCATTTTGGAGACAGGAGTCCGGTGCTACGAGACCGTCTGAAGCGCCCGGCGGATGACGACGTGCCGCTCGGCGTCGCGCTGCCCGATGCCGTGCTTGAGCACCTCGCCCGCATCGGCGGTGATGTTGCCCAAGTGTCGCTGAAGCGCGAGGCTGTCGATCTCCGCGCTTTCCGACGGCAGCTCGTTCTCGGAAAACCCGCCCATCAAGGTAAACGACGAAATCGAAACGTCCAATCGTCCCAGATCGGTCATCGCCCGGTCCCAGTCGGCCATGGTAAGCTCACCCGTGCGCATGAGCTGTTGAAGGTCGATGAACTCCTCGGCCAGCGTCGGGCAAGTGACTTCGGTCGCCCCCATGATGGTCAGAAAAAACTGCTTGGGCGGGGCGATTTGGCCTTGGCGCTGCCGCTGCCGTTGAGACAGGATTTGCCGGGCGAGCGTATCGCGCTTCAGCTCCATGCCGCCCATTAGCGTCACGTACACTTTCGCCTCGGGGCGAATCTTCGATTCCTGCCCGCTCATGATGCAAAACTGGATCATGGTTCCACCTCGTCTCTTCGTTTTCCTGGCGTCACGACCGTATTCGAGGGTCGAGCGAAGTTATTTTCGGCGGCCGACCATGAAAACGGTTGGGCAGACACCCAATCGTGAATGGGCAGTTTTAACGCCCGGAAACAAAGGCCTTGAAGGTCCGCGGCGTGCCGAAATTGCCCTCCGGACGCACGGCCGGGGGCAGTCCGATGGCCAGAGTCGGCGGGGTCGCCCCCGCTGGAAAACCGGACCCGGTTTGAGAAAGCACAAATTCCGCACTGACCCGCCCCGACAAGTCGACAACCGCCGACCCGCCGCCGGGCGCCAAGACGGAGTAGCCCGTGGTGTTGTACGTCGAAAACTCGGCGTCGGCCTCACTTAAGGCCTCGGGTGAATAGAATGCTACAACGCGATTGAAAATGTCCTGCTTGATCCACATGTTGGCGATGTCGACGTCGGTGGCGTACTGGCCTGGACGAACGAGGCGCGAGCGCGTTCGATCGCCGGAAAGTTTCTGAATCGCTTCGACCAACCCGTGTTCGGCGAGCGAGATGCGGAATCGCCCGGTGGCCGGCTCGACGCTGATCTCCCAGCCTTCCGTTCCGCGTTTGGCCAGCGTCGCCACCGGCGAGTCCACGATCACGTCGCTACGCACTTCGCCTTCGCTCGATCCGCCGCGAACGGTGCCATAGCCCAGATCGATGCGGACGTTTTCGGTGGTTGCGCTGCGATAGAACTGGGCGATGCTCGCGTGGGTGATGCTGCGGACGCTGACCGTCGTCGTTGCGCCGAACTGGAGATTGACGAACGATCGCAGCCCCGTGCGAATCTGCGTCGCCGGTTCGAGCTTGTCGCCCACCTTGACCGGCGTCCAGCCTTCCTTGGCCAGCGGTGAAATTCCCGCGACCGCCCAATCGACCGACCCGCCCACGTCGATCACCGTCGCCGGCTGCGGTTTCGATTCCTTGTTTGATTCGCCAGGCTTTGCGCTAACCGCCGCACCCGGCACGGGCGAGCCGGGGTTCGATGGCTCGCTCGGCGAAGTCGCTTCCTTATTCGGAGGCGTCGCCTGAGAACTTGTTTCGAAAGCGTGGTTCCAATCAGAGCCGCGACCGTGAGGGAGCGGTTGTTCTGAGGGTTTCTCGATTGCGTCCTGACGAAAGCAGCTCTGTCTGACCTCCCTATGAAACGCGTCCTGAGTCTGTGCATCCACCGACCGGCCGTTCCAGAAAGCAAACGCGGCCACCGCAAGCACAGTCAAATGAACGAGCCGATTTGTACCCAGCATAACAAGTCCTTCCGGCGGGACTGAACGTATCCATATTACTCGATGACACCCGGTTCTTCCAGCGCCCAAGTACCGACGATTGGTGCGGTCCGTGCCACTTTCACCGGGCGGCCCGCATCACCCATCCGAACCCCAAGCGCAAGCGCGGGGCCGCGTCAAGGACGCCAGAATCGGCATGTTTCGCGGGCTTCAAAATGCGCGACCCGTGTCGAGCGAACTGAACCTCTAACACGAAGTATCAGGGGCACCCTTCGCGGCTCGTACATGTCAAGTCTTCGGGGGTTTTCCAGTCTCCAGTTTCTGGTTTCCAGTCTTTTGGTCGGTCGGGTTGGTTGACACCGAGTCGACACCGCGAATGCGCTCCAGCTGCTTCGGGTCGATCGCCGTGCCGCATTCGGGACGTCGGCCAGAGGTATTGCTTGTCAGGTCGTACTTGCACTTGTGACAAAGTGAAGTCGAGCTCCTAGACTGGTCACGTCGCCAGATTGCGAAGGTCGATACCACAAATATGACAAAGAAAGTCCACGAAGGGATCGTAATATGCACGGCCCCCCACTTTCGCGCAATGCTTGGCCAAACCTGGAACTGCTCACGCGAATCGACATGTCGTTGTAGTGAAAGTGCGTTCACAGGCCCTCCTGTGCTTGCACTTCGAAAATAAATGCTGCCCGGGCCGACCCTTAGATGTATGCCGTTCCAAGTGCAGTATAGGAATCGACCTGTCCACCAAGCGACGACGTTTGCACACGTGAACAAAATGCAGAATGTCAATAATAGTACCCTACGCATTTACCAAAAACCTGACAACATGACCGCATTTGCCCAAAGTCGCGTAGAGCGCATCTTGATGCACCATCGCATTCTTTTCCCATTGCCCCACGCTCGAATCGGCGGCAGCCGGTGGGACGTGCTTATTGTAGGGCGGGCTTTGCCCGCCGCAACTCGTCTACACCGAATGGCGGGCGACGCCCGTCCATCCAAACTCCGAATCCGGGGTCGTGCGACCTGAACCTCTAACACCAAGTTTCAGGGGCGCCCTTCGCGGCTCGTTCACGTCAAGTTTTCGGGGATTCTCCAGTCTCTTGTCTGGTGGGGTTGGTTGACACCGAGTTGACACTGCGGATGCGCTCAATTTGCTTCGGATCGATCGGTGTGCCACACTCCGGACAAATACCAGATTGATTGCCCAATAGGGAATAAGAGCACATGCAACAAGGGTATGCTGTACAAGTCCTAGTTCTGCTAATCATTTTACGGGTCGTGATTAATGTACATGCTAACAGCGATGCAATGACCAATAATGAGTGAACACGCATCCGCAGGCAAGCCCGTATTTTTTTGTCCTGCAATCGACCAAATGAAAGACCGCAAAATGACCAACCGTCGACCCAGAAATAATGATTAGCCGTATCGTCCTTGATGCAATAGGAACAATAAGCGGAAAAGCTATCGATACCAAAATACCAAGAAGGCAACGAATACAATCGCGGCCTCTCGAAGGTCTTGCGGCTGCGCACCTCAATTATGCTAAAGCATGAAATTATGCCCAGCAACCACCCAAAACATAACAGTACTATAACAAGAAATGACGGTCGCAATCGACTTTTTTTCATCGCTATGGACATAGTCGCGTTGCCCGCTAGGACGTGCTCATTGTAGGGCGGGTTTTGCCCGCCGCGCCCGTCACCACCGAATGCCCGACGGAGCCCGCCCAATGGGCTTCGCCTGACCGGCGCGTCAAGGATCGATCGCCTTCTGGCCGTTGAAGAAGTCGTGTAGGGTGCATCTTGATGCACCTTCGCATCCTCCTCACATTCATTCACGCTCGACTGGATGGCAGGCAGGTCGTGCTGTTGGTCGGGCCGGCTTTGCTCGCCGCTACTCATCAACACAAGATGCCTGACCTGCGCGTCAAGACTCGATGATCTTCTGGCCGTTGAAGAAGTATACCCCGTTTTTTTCAGATTCCCAGAATTGGGTGACGCTTCATTGATCCTGAGCGTGCCGCGTTTCACCACGGGCTGCTATCTCTATAACGGAAGCGAGCCGCGAACTTCACCAACCGGCAGGCCGGCAGTCCGCGCGGATTCTCATATAAATTGTACGTCCCTCCGCTGTGCTCGCACGGAAACCGCGCCAAACTTCTCGCCGATTCTCCGCGCATGAAAAAAGGCCGCGGAGTTTCGATTCCGCGGCCCGGAAAGTTTCTGGAACGGATCCCAATACCTTGCGAGCCGCGAACTTCAGTTCGCGCGGAGCTTCGCGATTATGGAACCGTTGCGTGCTCTGACGTCAGCGCGCGGTTCGGTTTTGGGATAAGTTC
>CAZAMB010000003.1:0-285113 GCA_964486335.1 uncultured Phycisphaera sp.
CCGTCGTCGCGCCGCCCTTGACACCGACACGCTCATGGAAGCCCGCGGCTCGCTATGGTTAATACTTTCTGCGTTCCTACTTAGCAAGTTGATGACATGGCATGTGGGACCGACTTTGAGACGCCCGATTCACTGACCACGGTACGGCGGACCTTCGGTGCGTGAGTCGGTCCCACAACGGAAACCGAGCTTTCATGGGGCGGGCTTCGCCAACCGCGATTGAAAGATCGGCTCGACATCGTGGGATTGCGATTGTCCATGGACTTGTAGGGGAGTACTAAGAAGATGTGCAAGTCTCGGAACAGGCTCGCGAAAACTACCAATCTTGCTGTTGCCGCGGTTGGAGCGGCGTTGGTGGCGAGCGGTTGCGCGCATGTCGATGCGACGCCGAAAATTCATCAGGCCATGGAACTGGCCGAACAACACGTCGGTGAGCGCCCGGCCTGGACCGCGCCATGGGATGACGCCCCTCCCGAATGGGAC
Source organism: uncultured Phycisphaera sp. (assembly GCA_964486335.1). Lineage (GTDB taxonomy): Bacteria > Planctomycetota > Phycisphaerae > UBA1845 > UBA1845 > CAZAMB01. The sequence goes on from CAZAMB010000003.1 coordinate 484, forward strand.
GGCGAAAGCGTCCTCACCACTGAAGCGGCCGTTACGCTTGCCCTGCGAAACAATCGAGCCTTGCGGGCGGAGATTGAAATGATCGGGCAGGCGAGTGCCGATCTGGTGCAAGCCGGCCTGCTCACGAATCCGGTCATCAATCTCATGGCGATGTTTCCCAGCGGCGGCGGGCGGGCGATGCTGCGGGGCAATGGCGCACCGATGCAGGCCATTCAGGACTTGTGGCTGATTCCAGCCAGAAAAGAGACTGCGGAAGCCCAATTGCGCAGCACCGTGCTTCGCGCGGCCGATCGAGCGGTCGAAGTCGCCGCTGACGTCAAGCGAACGTATGCACGCATCCAATATACCCAGCGGGCCATTGAGCTTACGCAAGAGAATATCGCGATCGTCGACCAGTCGATTCGGTTGATTCAATCTCGACAGACCGGCGGTCGTGCAACGCAAGTGGAAGTAAACGTTGCGCGCATTCGACGGCTTCGACTTCAATCGGAATTGCTAGCGATGGAAGCCGAAGGCAGGAGCCTGAAACGGGAGCTGCTGATGCAGGTCGGTTTCGCGGCCGCCGTGGACCATTGGAGGGTGACGCCGGTTCACGAATTGGAAGACACTCTCGATTCTCCACCGCAAGAGGCGGAACTGTTATCGGCAGCCCTCGACCAAAGGCTCGATCTTCAGGCTGCCCAGTGGAGCGTTTCCGCAGCCGATCGCGATGTTCAGCTGGCGCGACGTGAAGCCTGGCCGGATCTTGCCATTGGGCTGGGTTTCGAGCGATCGGGCGCGCCGCGATCGCAGAATCCGACGTTTGCCGGACAGGCGGGAAACGCGGCGGCCGGAGCTTTGGCCGGCCGGGAAGCCATGGCTCCGGACATCATGCCGTTTTCCCCCAAGCCTCGCGAGATGAAGTGGATGGTCGGACCGATGCTCGAACTAGAAGTGCCGGTTTTCGACCAGAACCAGGCGCAAATCGCCAAGGCGATGTTCATGTTGCGGCAGCGGTTTGCGGAATTCGAGGCCATGGAACAGAGAGTCGTTCGCGAAATCCGTGAGACGCTGGTGATGTACGAGCAGGCGCTTGCTCAGGTACGACTGTTTCGCGATGAGATTATTCCCGAAGTCGATCGCAACCTGAAGCTGGTCCAACAATCCTACCGAAGCGGGACGGACGAATTCACCGTCTACCTCCAGGCACAGGAGGATCTGATCAGCACGCGATTGAATGCACTCGCTTTCTTGCGGGACACGATGTTACAGCGGACTGATCTCGAGCGAAGAGTTGGAGGAAGGCTTCCCGAAATCGCTACCGAGGTCATTGAAGATGCATCAGCGGAGAAGTCGACGCCGACGGATTTGCACGACGTTCAACCAGGGAACCAACCATGAAAACACTACGACTTGCCTTGCTGCCTCTTTTGATCGCAGTGTTGATCGCGCGCATTTCGGGGTGCTCGGACCAAAGCGGGACATCACCGCCGAATGCGCATTCGAAACACAAGGACGCCAAAGAGGACACGGTCTGGACGTGCTCCATGCATCCTCAGATTCGGCAGTCGCGGCCGGGCTCATGTCCGATCTGTGGAATGGACCTGATTCCGTTGAAAGGCGCAGAAAGCGCGGCCGTCGAGCAGACCGACGCCGACAAGCCGAAAAAGAGCGTGAAATACGCGTGCTCGATGTTTTGCGTTCCACCGATGGAGCAACCCGGACTCTGCCCGGTTTGCGGGATGGACATGGTTCCCGTGGAGGAGGATGAGGCGGAAGGGTCGGAACCGTCGACGGATGCCGTGATCACGCTCTCGCCGACAGCGCGACGACTCGCCCAGGTCGATCTGGCCAAGGTGGAACGGCGTTTTGTCGACGCCGAGATTCGCATGGTCGGCAAGGTTGATTTCGACGAAACGCGCATCGGCGTCATTACCGCGCGCGTGCATGGTCGGCTCGATCGGCTCTATGTGGACTATACGGGCGTCGCGGTCAATAAGGGCGATCACCTCGTTTATTTCTACAGCCCCGATCTTCTCACGGCGCAGGAAGAGTTGCTTCAGGCCGTCAAAGGAGTCAAGGAGTCGGAGTCGATCGGCATCGCCGCCCTGCGTGAAGCGGCGGAAGAGACCGTACGCACGGTTCGCGACAAGCTGTTGCTTTGGGGACTGACACCGGAACAACTCGACGAAATCGAACAGCGCGGAACACTTTCAGACCACATTACAATTTACGCGCCTATGGGCGGCATCGTGATTGAAAAGGACGCCGTGGAAGGAATGTATGTCGAGACAGGGACCAAGATTTACACGATCGCGGACCTGTCGGAGGTCTGGGTCAAACTCGATGCTTATGAATCTGATCTGGCCTGGATTCGGTACGGTCAATCCGTCGAGTTCGAGACGGAAGCCTATCCCGGTCGAAAGTTTTCCGGGACGGTCGCGTTCATTGATCCCGTGTTGAACGCCAAAACGCGCACTATTCGACTTCGCGTCAACGCCGCAAACCCAGACGGACTGTTGAAACCAAACATGTTTGTTCGGGCGATCTTGCATTCGCGCATGACAGCCGGCGGCCGGGTGCAAGGTCCGGGCTTTGCGGGCCGGTGGATTTGCCCGATGCACCCCGACGTGGTCAGTAGTGCGCCGGGACCATGTTCGCAATGCGGCATGGCGCTGGTCGCGGCGGAGTCCCTCGATTTCGTGCATACCGGCACGGACGCCGCAGAAGCTCCCCTGGTGATCCCTGTAACCGCCCCACTACTCACGGGCAAGCGCGCGATCGTCTACGTTGGAGTCCCGGGAGATGCAAGCCGGTTTGAAATGCGCGGCGTCACGCTTGGTCCGCGAGCCGGCGAGCATTATCTGGTCACCGAGGGCCTGCACGAAGGTGAGAGCGTCGTTGTCCGAGGCAATTTTTTCATTGACAGCGCGAGGCAGATTCTGGGCAAACCGAGCATGATGAGTCCCGAAGCGGGTGTACCGCCACCGACTCATCATCATGGGCACGATGCGAAGGGAACGGACAAGGGGGGCGATCAACGTGATTGACGCACCAGTCGGAACAACTCCAGCTTCGCCATCGTGGATCGATCGCATCATCCGCTTTTGTCTTGAAAACAAGCTTGTCGTATTCCTCCTGATGGCCTTCATCCTCGCGTGGGGCTATCGGGTCATGCCGTTTAAAACGCAACACTCGGTGATCCCTCGCGATCCCATCCCGGTCGACGCGATACCGGACATCGGCGAGAACCAGCAGGTCGTCTTCACGGATTGGCCCGGTCGTTCGCCGCAGGATGTCGAGGATCAGGTCACCTATCCGCTCACGAGCCTGCTTCAGGGCACCGCGGGAGTCAAGACGATTCGCAGCACGTCGATGTTCGGCTTTTCGGTCATCTTCGTGATTTTCGAGGAAAAGCACGACTTCTACTGGTGCCGATCCCGACTATTGGAAAAACTCAATACGGCGAGCCAGGTGCTGCCCGAAGGCGTTACTCCCGCCATGGGACCCGACGGGACGGGGCTGGGGCAGGTCTTCTGGTACACGCTCGAAGGATCGCACGGCGGATTCGATATCGAGGAGCTGCGCGGCATCCAGGACTGGCATGTTCGTTACTCGCTGCAGGGCGTCAACGGCGTGGCCGAGGTCGCGGGCGTAGGCGGATACGTGCGCGAGTACCAAATCGACGTCGATCCCGATGCCATGCGTGCGTTCGACGTGCGATTGCCGGACCTGGTCATGGCCGTCCAGCGAGCCAACATCGACGTCGGCGCCGAGACGATTGAATGGAACGGCGTTGAATATTTGTTGCGCAGCAAGGGCTTCGTCAAATGCGTCGGCGACATTGAGAACATCGTTATTCGCGTCGCGGACAACATACCGGTGTACATCAAAAACGTGGCGCGAGTGCAACTCGGTCCGGCTCTTCGGCGCGGAATGCTTGACAAGGAAGGCGCAGAAGCGGTGGGCGGCGTCGTGCTGGTTCGATACGGCGTAAATCCGCTCGAAGCGATCGAGGCGGTGAAGCATCGCATCGAGGAGATTTCTCCGGGGCTTCCCAAGAAAACGCTCGCGGACGGAACCGTGTCACAGGTTCAAATCGTTCCGTTTTACGATCGCACGCAACTGATACACGAAACGCTCGACACACTGAAACACGCGCTCGTCGACGAGATTCTCATCACCATGTTCGTCGTCATCGTCATGATGATGCATTTTCGCAGCGCGTTGCTCGTCTGCCTGAACCTGCCGCTCGCCACGATGGCGGCATTCGTCCTGATGAAGACGTTCGGCGTGGACTCCAACCTGATGAGCCTCGGCGGCATCGCCATCGCCATTGGAACGATGGTCGATATGGGCATCATTCTTTGCGAGAACATGCACAAGCACTTCGACGAGGCCGATCCGGAGGAGCCCACGCTGGAAGTGGTTTATCGAGCCGCAAGCGAGGTCGGAAGCGCGGTTGTCACGGCGATTTCCACGACGATGGTCTCGTTCCTGCCGATCTTCGCCATGATCGGACCGGAAGGGAAACTCTTCAAACCACTCGCGTATACAAAGACGTTCGCGCTGCTGACGTCCGTCGTCGTGGCGCTGACAATCCTGCCGTCGCTCGCCCACCTGATTCTTCGCCACCCTCGCTCCAAGGACGTTCCACACCGGCGCGTCGGATGGTGGACCTGGCGCGTGGTGCTGGCCGGCGTCGGCGTGTGGAGCGGCTTGTATTTCTCGGGGGCCGGTTGGCTTCTCGTGGCCTACGCTGTGTACGCCGCGGCGGATCCATTTCTGCCCGGACGATGGAGAAAACTGGGCGGGTACGCTTCAAGTTATGCGGCGGCCGCGGGCATTCTCTATCTGTTGACGCTTCACTGGATGCCACTGGGCATCGGTGCGGGGGTGACGAGCAACCTCATATTCGTTTTCGTTTTGAACGGCCTGTGGACCGCCATGCGGTTGATTTTCATCGATTTTTATCCGCACATTCTCCGCTTCCTGCTTCGTCACAAGCTGATTTTTTCAACCGTCCCGATCCTCATGGTGATTTTTGGGCTGGTGATCTGGTTCGGTTTTGGCAAGGTCTTTGGCGTCATTCCCAAGGCCGCATCGGCATTCGGAGCAAGAGAAGGGGCGGTGTACTCGTCGTCCGCCTGGGTCGCCGCCACAGAGCGATTTCCGGGCATCGGACGGGAATTCATGCCGCCGCTGGATGAGGGTTCGTTCCTTTACATGCCGACAGTGATGCCGCACGCCGGCATCGGTTCGGCGCTCCAGGTCGTCGCGGCCCAGGACATGGCGATCCGGGCGATTCCGGAAGTCGAAAGTGTCGTGGGCAAGATTGGTCGGGCCGATTCGGCCATCGATCCTGCGCCTGTCTCGATGGTGGAAACGATCATTCTGTATAAGACGGAGTTTCAGCACGATCCAATCACCGGCGATGTGGTCACGGATGAGAACGGCAAACCTGTCCGGCAATGGCGCGAGCATATTAAGTCTCCGCAGGATATTTGGGCGGAGATTCAGCGCGCGGCCACCTTCCCCGGCGCGACCGGCGCGCCGCGGCTTCAACCGATTTCCGCCCGGCTGGTCATGCTCCAGTCGGGCATGCGCGCTCCCATGGGCGTGAAGGTTTACGGGCGGACGCTCGATGAGATTGAGTCCGTCGGTTACAGAATCGCCGAAATCCTGCGAACTGTTCCGAGCGTGCGCGCGGACAGCGTCATCCCGGATCGCGTCATTGGAAAGCCGTACATCGAAATTGAAATCGATCGTGCGCGCACCGCGCGATACGGCGTCAACATTCGCGACGTTCAAGACGTCGTCGAAGTCGCACTCGGCGGCGTGCGCACGAGCACCACCGTCGAGGGTCGCGAGCGCTATCCGATCCGCGTTCGCTATCCGCGAGAGCTTCGCGATAACCTAGAGGCCATGGAGCGCGTGCTCGTGCCGGGCATGGACGGGGAGCAGATTCCCCTCGTGCAGCTCGCCGCGATCAACTACCTTCGGGGTCCGGAAGAAATCAAGAGCGAGGATAACTTTCTTGTCTCGTATGTTCTTTTTGACAAGCAGCCTGACAAGGCAGAAGTCGATGTCGTCGAAGAAGCGGCCGCGACCCTGCGGCACGGCATCAAGACCGGCGCACTCAACTTGCCCCCCGGCGTCAGTTACAAGTTCGCGGGTGCGTATGAAAACCAGGTTCGTTTTCAGAAGCAGCTTTCTGTTCTATTGCCGCTGTCACTCTTCACGATCTTCATCATCCTGTATTTCCAGTTTCGGTCCGTCGGTATGGCGATCCTTTTGTTTCTCGGCATTTCCGTTGGATGGGCAGGCGGATTCATCGGACTCTGGCTGACCGCGCAGCCGTGGTTCTTGAACTTCGACGTGCTGGGTCGAAACATGAGGGAAGTATTCAACCTCGACGTGTACAATCTCAGCACGGCCGTGTGGGTCGGATTCATCGCGTTGTTCGGAATTGCCACGGACGACGGCGTGGTCATGATGACCTACCTTAATCAGCTTTTCGCAAAGAAGCCGGTGCGCGGGGTCGAAGATATCCGCGCACTGGTTGTCGAAGGCGGCCATCGGCGCGTTCGACCGCTGCTGATGACGACCACAACAACCGCGCTGGCGCTGATGCCCGTGCTGACCAGCACGGGTCGCGGAGCGGACGTGATGATTCCGATGGCTTTGCCCATCTTCTGGGGAATGACCATCGAGTTGATCACGCTCTTCAACGCGCCGGTGAAGTACTGCATCCTGAAGGAATGGCTCTGGAAATGGGGCGTTCGCAAGGGGCACTTTGTCGAGCATCCGACGCCGTAAGCGATGTTGACGTTGGGCGACCACCGAATCGGCAGGCGTGTCAGCTGGTCCACTTCGGCGGGCGCTTTTCGAGGAAGGCGCGAAGGCCCTCTTGTCCTTCCGGCGAAGCGCGAAGCTCGGCGATGGTCCGCGTCGTGCGCTGCTGAACGTCGTCCCATGGCGTGCCCGCAACGTCAGAAAGGATGCGCTTCGCTGCTGCCAGTGCCGCCGGGCCGTTTGACTTCAGCAATTCGCACGTCTTTTCGATCCATGCGTCCATGTCGGCTTCGGTAGCGAAGACTTCGTGAATGAGGCCGATGCGTCTCGCCTCGACAGCGGAGAATTTCTCAGCGGTGAGTCCGTAGCGGCGCATCTGACCGGGGCCGATTTTCTCGAGAACATAGGGCGAGATCACGGCCGGAACGATGCCGAGTTTCACTTCGCTGAGACAAAAAACCGCGGATTCGACCGCGACGGCGATGTCGCATGCGGCGGTGAGTCCGACGCCGCCGCCGAACGCGGCGCCGTGCACGCGGGCGATCACGGGCTTGGGGCATTCGCGAATGGCGCAGAGCATGGCGGCCATCGCGTCGGCGTCCTTTACGTTCTCGTCGAACGTGTAGTCCACCATTTTCTTCATCCAGTGGATGTCGGCCCCGGCGCAGAAGCTCTTGCCTTCGGCTGCCAGCACGATCGCGCGCACGTCGTCGCGCCGACCCAGCTCGCGGAATGCCTGCGTGATTTCGGCGATCATCGCCTCATTAAAGGCGTTGTGCAGGTCAGGTCGGGAAAGCAACACCTTGCATTCGCGATTAGCTTCTATGATATGAAGAAACCGTTGCATTGCTGAATTACCGTCACCGCCCAGCAGGGTGTGAATAGCCCGGTAGGGCGAGCCATGCCCGCTCTCATTCCCTAATCACTCCACGGCAAACTGAGACTGCCCTGCCTCGCCAACGCGGTTGGCGACATCGACAGCGTATTCGACATCACGATGTACGAGAAGAACGGCATTGTCCAGTCAAACGAACGTCCCATTCACACCGGCAGCTTCATGGCCGACGAACGACCTGACGCCTCATTTACGACCGTGAACGAGTCGCCATTGCCGGTTCCCAGTTGCACGTTGGCGTTGAGAAGTTCGATGCCGTACACCGTGCCGTCAGGGGCAAGGTCGATGTTGAGTTCGTCGCTGACGCGAATCGTCTCGACCTGCTCGGTCTTTTCCCGAAGGGAAAGGTAGGCCACGTTGTAGCGCGGGTCATAAGTGAGTTTCATCGCCGCCCCTCAAAAGAACCGAACCATCACCGTGATGACAAGCCATCCATCCTCTTCGACGGCAATGGCCTCGACTTGCTTGGTCGCAAAGAAGCGCCCTCGCCACTGCGAATCATACTCGAAATTTCGCCGAAACCCATGCCGCTTGAATTTCGCCTGGACCTGCCCGCCGTCATTCACGGTAGCGACAACTCCACTTTTGGACGCGCCGCGCTGCGAGACCGCACGGGCCAAAGCCCGCTGCTCGCGATGGCTCATGCTTTCTGCGTTTTATTTTAGCGATCTCATCATAATCCGGGCAAGATGGCCTTGCGACCGTGCGAACTATCTTCGGTTGATCATGAGCAAAGCGGTCGAAGTATCGCGCGCCAGTTGGAGCACGACCTTGCCGAACAACCGCTGTTTCCCCGGATTGCGCTGAAGCCCAAGCACGACAAGCTCATGATCCATCGCGTGCCGCGCGAGAGCCTCGGAAACACAGTGACTTCGATCAACAATCACACGCGCCGGCCCCCGAAGCAAGTCGTGGGCGAGATGACGCAGCCCTTGTTCGGCTCGCCTGACGTCTGCCTCGCTCGCTTCCAACGGGACGACCCTCAAAAACGTCATCTCCCGACTGGCCGTCCGGTATATACTGCCCAGCAGCCGGGCGCGCAACTCGTCATGATCACTTCGCCCGGCCACGGGAATGAGGACCTTGCGAACATCGCGAAGCAGCCAGCCGCCTGGCGCTCGAAGGACCACCACATCGCATCCGGCGGTTTCCATGACCCCTTCCAGCCGCTGATTCACATCGGGTTCGGCCAGGTTACTCAATCCCACCAACAAGGTTTCGCATCGATGCAGCCGGGCTACCCTTGCAATCTCCGGCCACGGCTTCTTGCCAACGGTAATCAGTACCTCGGGCGCCAATCCGCGAGAAAAGGACGCGTTCAATGCTTGTCCAAGCACAACCTGTACGTTGGCCAGCGCGTCCGCCCGACCCTTTTCCCGATCGGCCTCGATCGGCGCGACAACGGTCAGCAAGAGAACTCTCCCGATTTCCGCCGGCGCAAAGGCGTTGGCGACTCCAACCATGGCTTCTGCCGTCGCCGGATTGGCAATCGGAACCAGAACCAGCGGGTTTCGACCGCTCAGTCTTGCAAGGTTAGCATCCAGCGCTCGGCTCGATGCGTCTACACTGCGAGCGCGCCGGGAGAACGTCGTCGAATAAAGAATCCCGCCAAGGGCCAGCCAGACGCAGACAATTAAGCCGGCAAATGGGACGGAAATCCCCTGAAACACAGCTAGGCTCGCGCAAGATACCGCTCCACACCAAGGCAACGCCGGAAACAAAGGAACCCGAAAGCAAGGTTGCCCCGTCCCGACTCTGCGCCGAGCCATGATGCAGATTCGCTGCGTAAGCGCAAAAGTAATAAGGAAAATCAAACTGGCCCCGGCTCCGACCACGGCGACGTCGGGCACGAGAACCAGAACGATGAGCATGATGGCCGCAGTTACCAGAACAGCGCGAACCGGCGTGCCTCGCGGTTGACTGAGAATCTCCAGCGCGTGGGGCATGGTCCGGTCGCGCGCCATGGCCAAGGCAATGCGCGATGCGGCAAAAAGATTGGCTTGAAGCGCGGAAAGCATGGAGAGGACAGCCGCGGCGATCACCACCCAATAACCGAACGCGCCGAGGTAGTTTGCGGCGGCGTTCGCGACAACCGCTTCGGGCTGTAATGAACTTGCTTCCGCAATGAATTCACCCGGCTTCATGCCGACTGTCGCGACGACGAGCAACAGTGGCAAGTAGATCATCAGCGCGATCCCGAGTGAGGCCAACATGGCGCGGGGAATCGTCCGTTCAGGTCGCCGGATTTCGCCCCCGACCGCCGCGATCAAGTCGAAACCCTGAAGGGCGATGAAAGTAAAGCCCATGGCCTGAACGAGTCCGGCGACGCCTCCGGAAAAAAAAGGCGTCAGATGGGCTTTGAGGTTGGGGACCGAATCCCGGCTCATCATCCAAAGCCCGCCGCCAATGAGCACGGCAAATGCGATTACCTTGCCAACATTGGCCCATTGACCGCCGCCGCCGCTCTTTCGACTCAGGCCATAGCCGTAGGCGACAATACCCAAGCCGCCAAGCAGGATTTTCGGCGCGCGGCCGTAGTACCACGCCGGAATCGAACCGAACGCCGCGTTGAACAATGGCTCTAGCGCGATGGTCGCAAAAGCTCCAAACCCAACAGCATAAAGAACTCCCGCCACAATGGATGCAAACCAAACCACCCACCCGACGGTAAACGCGGCTTCGACGGAAAGTACTTTTTTGGAAAAGGAGTACGTGCCGCCCGACTCCGGAAACTGAGTTGCAAGTTCAGCAAAGCTAAGGGCGGTGATGACGGCAAGAACGCCATTGCACGCAAATGCGACAATGGCGCCGGGTCCGGTGACGGCGAACGCGACTCCGGCGAGAGCAAGAATCCCGCCTCCGACAATGGCCCCGACGCCGACGCTCGTGGCCGCAAACAACCCCATGGTTCGTTGCTGGATGGGGATTGATTCTGCTGACGAGGGAGTTATGTGCATCCGCGTTGATTCTATCGCCGACGATTGCCGTCGCCCACCGCTAATCTTGGATGGCCTAGTACAGCGTAGAGATCCATCGCGGCGGAAGAGCTATGACGAGTATCGAGAATCCACAAGAACAATCCCGCCTTCCTCAACGCGAAGAGTTCAGAATCCGCATTCGGCATTCGGCTGGGTTGGTGCGTATGGAACCCGCATCATTCATCGGAGTGACCGGCGTTTCCGCTTCCGCGCAGTACGTCGAGTGCTCGCCGGGCGGCCTCCTGCTCCGCATCCTTTTTGCTCGGTCCCCACGCACTGGGAAAACGTCGCCCGTCCAGCACGACGCACACTTCAAAGCACTTGCTATGGTCCGGCCCCTGCTCGTCGAGCGCCTCATACGACGGGGACGAAGAAAGATGTCGCTGAGCATACTGCTGCAACGCAGACTTGTGGTTCTCGTGATTCTGGGAATTCCCGCAACGATCAATCTGGGGTTCCATCGTTTTGAGGATAAACGACTGGGCTGGTTCGAGCCCCCCATCCAGATAAATCGCACCCACGACGGCTTCGTAGACCGCTGCACGAAGCGACATCGGAAGGGCATGCGGTGCTCCCATTCCGTTTCCAAGGATGAGCAAGTCGGTTAGGCCGATGCGATCCGAAATTTCCGCGCACACGCGCCGTGACACGATAACCGACTTGACTTTGGTCAGTTCGCCTTCCTGCCACGCGCCGAAGCGGTCATACAATTCCCTGCAAACCACCATCCCCATGACCGCATCGCCCAGAAACTCGAGCCTTTCGTTGCTTTCTCCGCGAGAATTGGCGATGGAGGAGTGGGTCAACGATTGGATCAGTAAAGCGGGTTGCCGAAAGGAATAGCCCAGGACAACCTCGGCCTGCGCCGAAAGATCGGAATCCGTCACAAAAACCCCCTACAAGCCAGGGGCGGAAACCGCGCGAATCGGACCAAACGCGCGCCTTTCGCCTCGGGCCGGTATCAGTCAAGCCAGCGACCGCACCATTCCGTCAGTCGAACTTTAAGACCTTGCGCCGACGGTTGACTGTTCCTTCGGACACAAGACGGCCTAACTTAACAATCAACGTTCATTGCGTCAATTCCCGCAAACTCCCTTGATGGCAAAGGGCCATTGCCAAGAAAGCAATAGTCGCTTATGCTTTCGGGTCTCGGAATTGGCTGGGTAGAGTTGGTTAGCGGTCGGGAAAGTCGGTCGGCGCGAAGAGAGGTTGGCGAATGCACTATCCAAGAAGAATCAGCAAGGTCAAACGGGCTCGGAAACAAGGGTTCCGCGCCCGGATGCGGACGCACAACGGGCGTAAGTTGATCAACCGGAAGCGACGCCACGGTCGCCGCAAAGTCAGCGTCTGTTGATTGGGTGTTTTGGATCCACGCCCGGGATGCTTGAACGGGAAGGAAGTAAACCAAGATCGTTTTGGCCGGCACTTCTTTCGTCGCTTTGTCAATTCGTTGATTGGCGATATAGTCAAGGTTTCCGTCCACGCGGGAGACGCGGCGCGCGCTGCGTTCGTGGCGGCTTTTGTTCGCGTTCCATTTCGCTGCCCTTCTTGGGCTTCGACGTGGAGCGTTCACACCGTAAACACAAAACAATTTGACGGCTGGACGAGACTGACGACATGGTAGATCGAAACCTCATCGCGGAATTGGATTTGCAAGGAGGCATTGACGAGGAACTCGCGCAATTGCTCGGCACGACGACGAGCGACGCCTTGGTCGGAAAAATGATCGATCAGCAAGGCGAGGAGTTCAAGCCTGGATCGATCCTCAAGGGCTTGGTGGTCGGGCGGGCCGGCGGGGACATCGTCATCGATGTCGGTCTCAAGAGCGAGGGACTCATTCCCGCGGACGAGTGGGACGATCCCACATCGGTCGAGCCTGGGGACGAAGTTCAGGTGTGGCTCGATGCCGTCGAATCCGACAGCGGTCATATTGTTGTTTCCAAGCGCAAGGCCGACCGCGTTCTGAACTGGCAGCGAATCATCAGCTCGAAGAACGAAGGCGATAACGTCGCGGGCAAGGTGATGAGGAAGATCAAGGGGGGCCTGCTGGTGGACATCGGCTACCCGGTGTTCCTGCCCGCGTCGCAAGTGGATATTCGCCGACCGGGCGAAATCGGAGAATTCATCGGCAAGACGATCGAGGCCAAGATTCTGAAAATCGACTCGGAGCGGCGCAACATCGTCATTTCCCGCCGCAAGCTGATCGAGGAAGAACGATCGGCGGCCAAGGAAGCGTTGATGTCGACGCTCGAAGTAGGCCAGATTCGCAAGGGCCTGGTCAAGAACATCGCCGATTTCGGAGCCTTCGTCGACCTCGGTGGAATCGACGGCCTGCTGCACATCACGGACATGAGCTGGGATCGCGTGGGGCATCCGTCGGAGGTACTTAAGATCGACGACGAGGTCGAGATCAAGGTGTTGAGCATCGACCGGGATAAAGAGAAGATCGCGCTCGGACTCAAGCAGCTCAAGGTGAATCCGTGGGATGAAGTGGAGAAAAGCTACCCGGTGGGCACTCGCCAGAAGGGCGAGGTCGTCAATATCATGAATTATGGCGCGTTCGTGAAGCTCGAGGCGGGCGTTGAGGGCCTTGTTCATATCAGCGAGATGAGCTGGACGAGGCGGATCAATCATCCTTCGGAAATGCTCACTGTCGGCGACATGATCGAGGTGATCGTTCTTGAGATCAACAAGGGCAAACAGGAAATCTCGCTGGGCATCAAACAGACCCAGGAAAATCCGTGGACACACGTCGCGGAGAAATATCCGCCCAATACGCGAATTCGTGGCCAAGTCCGGAACCTGACCAATTATGGGGCGTTCGTGGAAATCGAGGAAGGCATCGACGGTTTGCTGCACGTATCGGACATGAGCTGGACGAAGAAGATCGGACATCCGTCCGAGATTCTCAAGAAAGGCGAAACGATCGAATGCGTGGTCCTGAAAGTGGAGGAAGAAAAACAGCGCATCGCGCTTGGGCTGAAGCAGCTCCACGAAGATCCGTGGGCTCGAGCCGTTCCGGAGAACTATATTCCCGGACAGATCGTCGAGGGCACGGTTACGAAGATCACGAATTTCGGCGTTTTCGTGGAACTGGAAGAAGACCTCGAAGGGCTATTGCACGTCAGCGAATTGGCCGATCATAAGGTGGAAGATCCGCACGCCGAGGTGAAGATCGGAGACAAGTTGCTGGTGAAGATTCTCCGGGTGGACGCCGTCGAGCGAAAAATCGGTCTGTCGAAGAAGCGCGCGGAGTGGTCCGCCGAGCAGGAAGCCGAGTCTGGCGCGCCGACCGCACCGAAGGCTCGTCGCGGTGGGTTGCACGGGCCCGGACCTGAGTCATCGGGCTTCATACAGCCGATTCCGCACGTGCCGCCGCCGCCATTGGCGGATGCGGCCGGCGAGGAATCCGACGACTAGGGCGATTGAACTTCAACACTCGACTTTGTATAGGCGAGTGAACCTTGTCGGACGTTGCGGGGAAGGCCAGCGTGGAGGGTGGTACCATCGCTGTCGACACCGGACTTCAGGTTTATCTTCGCCAGATCAACGAGGCTCCGCTTCTTTCGGCCGACGAAGAGAAGCAACTGGCGACCATCGTGCGCGAAGGCCAGCATGTGGCCGAACGCTTTGCGCGCCGCGAAGTCTCCTTAGGCGAACGAGAGCGGATTGAATCGGACGCGGCCGTCGCGCGCGAGCGAATGGTCAAATCCAACCTCCGGCTTGTCGTCAACATCGCCAAGAAATATGCCAAGCGCGGCGCGCCTCTGAATGATCTGATCAATGAGGGCAACCTTGGGTTGATTCGCGCCGTGGAGGGGTTTGATCCGGGCCTGAACACTCGGTTCAGCACTTATGCTTCGTGGTGGATCAAACAATCGATCAAGCGAAGTCTTATCAACAGCGACAAACCGATTCACATTCCGGCCTACATGGTCGAAATGATCTCCCGTTTCCGTGAAACACGGGAACAATTCATCGAGTCCGAAGGGCGCACGCCGACCGTCGAGGAGTTGGCGGATCGTCTGCAAATGACCGTCAGCAAGGTCAAGCATATCCGCAGCGCGGTGAAAGCCGTTTCGACGCCGACGCACGACTCGGAAGGGTCCAATGGTGCTACGCTCACGGAGGCTCTGCCTGACGATCGAACACCGTCACCGGAAGACGCTCTCTTTTCCGAATCACAGTCGGCACGGATCATCGGGTTGCTGGGCGACCTGGACGAGCGAGAGTCGAAGATACTGCGGCTTCGCTATGGGCTCGACGGCGATGAACCACTGACGCTGAAAGAAATCGGAGCCAAGATCAAGCTTACGCGGGAGCGTGTTCGTCAAATTGAATGCGAGGCATTACGCAAGCTTGAGACGCATTTCAAGGAGTAATCAGCCGAATCTCGGTCTCACCTATTCCCGACAAAGGCGACGAGTCACCGATTCAATGTCCCGCCCTCACGGCCCGCGGTTGGGACGCGAAGAAGGGCCAGTCGGCCCCCTACCCGGACCACCACGCCCGGCACTGGGCCCAAACGGAGCCTTGATTCCGCGCTCTCCCATTCTCTTGCTCATGGCTGCGAAATAGGCCATCTGGCGGGCCATTTGATCGGGGTTTCGCGACTCGGACCGTTCTTTCCGTTCGTCCTTGGATTGCGGACCGAACATGCCCGGCCCTCTCTGTTCGCGGTCGGCTCGCTCGACCTCTTCTTTTTCGTCCGCCTTGCGGCGCTGCTCCCACTCCTTGCGCCGCTGCTCGAACTCGTCGATCTGCTGATCAAGTATGGCCGTGCGATCTTCGTCTGTCGTCGCGGCATAATACTGATCCATGCGTTCTCGCATCGCCGATTCCCAGACGGAACGGATATTCTGGCCGATTTGTTTGCGCTGTTCGTCGGTCAGATCATCGCGCCGTATCGTATTTCGCACGGTATTCATCATCTGTCCGGGATCGCTCTTGGCCTGCGCCGCAAGCGAGGCCACGGAGAGTTCGGAGGGTACGACAACGCCGCCGTCGCCGCGTCTGGACCAGGCCCACACTGATCCGCCGACCACGGAAAGCAGCATGACCGAAGCGATCCACGCCTGTGGGGTCCTGAAGTTCGGCAGCGTCATGTTCACAATCTCCTAGTTTTCAAAATCAGTGACATGCCCGTCACTGTACAAATATCGTCGGGCTCCCGGCTTTCCGCCCTGTCCATGGAAGTTGTCGTAATCGCGCATGATGTAGAACGCGTTATCGGCAACGGTCATGTCTCGCCGGGCAAACGTCGCGGATACCTCTTTGGCTGTCCGGCCTCCCAAACTGGGGCGAATCCGATACTCGTAACTTGATCCCTCAGACTGGAAGTACGTCAGACCGTTATTCGGAGCGATTCTCCCGTCACCGGATTGATCGTTGGGACAGTGGAACGATTCGGGATCGCCAACATCAAACCGAAGCACGTCAGCGATGCGGATCGGCTTTTCGGATTCAAGTGGAAACGGCCCGACCGACGGCATGAATGATGCGTGCGGAAACCGATCGCGACTACCCGACATATACACCTGCAAGCCCGTTCCGATTTGCTTGAGATTCGTCGAGCAGGCGGCTCGCTTGGCTTGCGCGCGAGCACCGCCCAGCGCGGGCATGAGTACGCCCACAAGCAGGCCGATGACGGCCACGACCACCAGCAACTCGATTAGCGTAAAACCCTTGCGCATCGTCTCTCGCTCTTGGCGCGCAGCACCATTGTGCACGCAACAGCCTACCACTGGTTTTAACGACCGGAAATGCCTATTATTTCGGTCGAGAGTTGTCAAAACCGTTCATTGGTTCGTCGTCACCCCCATGTAACGAAGTCGGCGGGCCGGGAGATGCTCCCGACCCGCCGAAGTTAAATGCAATTCGTTGTGGTGCGTCAATTTCCGCTGGTCAAGGCAGCCTGGAGTCCCGGGATCTGATCGGCTCCGGCGGGCACCGTGATGGATGCCCCCTTGAAGCCCCCACCGATCGGCTCGAAACGGCCGCCAATGTGCTGCGAAAGGAACGCCTCGGTCACAGCGTTAAACGACATTCGATTCTCCGGGCGGGCGAAGCCGTGTCCCTCGTCGGGGTAGAGGACATAGGCCACGGGAATTTTCTTGTCCTGCATGGCTTTGACGATCTGATCCGACTCAGACTGCTTGACTCGCGGGTCGTTGGCTCCCTGCCCGATGAGAAGGGGCTTCTTGATTCGATCAACAAAAGTCAACGGCGAACGCTGATTGAGGAACGATTGCCCTTCGTCGGTGCGATGATCGCCGACGCGCTTGGTGAAGACCTCGATCATCGGCGCCCAATAGGGCGGAATGGTATTCAGCAGCGTCACCAGGTTCGAAGGGCCGACGATGTCGACTCCGCATGCAAATGTGTCAGGTGTGAACGTCAGCCCGACAAGCGTAGCGTAGCCGCCGTAGCTGCCGCCCATGATGGCGACGCGCTTGGGATCAGCGATTTTCTCCTTGACGGCCCAATTGACGGCGTCGATGAGATCGTCGTGCATCTTGCCGGCCCATTCCATGTTGGAGGCGTTGATGAAGTTCTTGCCAAATCCGGTGGAGCCGCGGTAGTTAACGCTCAGTACCGCGTAGCCCCGATTGGCGAGCCATTGGTGATAAGAATTCAGACCCCATTCGTCACGTGCCCACGGGCCGCCGTGAACGAAAAGGACCATCGGAAGGGACTTACCGGGGCGAGGCGTCGAACCGGTGATCTTCTCCGTGGCCGGCAGTGTCAGGTAGCTGACCAGGTTCAGCCCGTCGCGGGACTTGATGATCACCGGCGACATCTTGGAAAGTGTCACGTCCGCCAGTCGTTCATTGTTAGTGAAGAGGAACTCCGCGTTGCCCTGGGCGCGATCGTATCGATAGTAGCGCACCGGGCCGTTGTCCATGACATAGGTCACGATCCAACGGGAATCATCAAGAGATCGACTGGAGACATTGACGTCGCCGTCGGCGACGGTACGAAGATAGTCAAAGTCCTTCTGAAGTTTCTTGTCCATGACGGTCCACCGGACGCGGTCGTAGTTCACCGCAAAGGCCTCGATGTTCTTCTCAGTAGGATGGATCATCAAATCGTCGACATCGGCACGTGCGTCCTCGCCCAGGATTTCCTGTTTTCCGGTTTCGAGGTTCACGGCGGTCAGGGCCGCGGTGTTCCGTCCCCGACTGTCCACCATGTAGAGCAACGTGCCGTTCTTATTGAGACCGAATGGCTGTGTGGTCATGGAGTCTTCCATGGGAACTTTCTGGAATGGCTGCCACCCGCCCTTGCCGTCGGTCTGCTTGATTTCGCTGCCACCATCGGGCGTCATCAGCAGGGCGAATCGAACGTTGTAATCGTCGTCGGTGACGAATCCCGCGAACTCGTTGTTTTCAGCAACGAGCTTCATTTCGCCGGTGCGAATATTGACGCGATGGACGTCGTGAAATTGGGCGCTGCGGTTGTTAAGTCCAACGAGGATTTCGTCGGGTGTCTTGTAGCTCACCGCCTCGACGCGGGCCGCGACTTTGTCGAACGGTGTCAGGTCCTTCGTCGCGCCGCGAGCGACGTCGGTGCTGTAAACCCGCCAGTTTTCATCCCCACCCTTATCCTGCATGTAAATAATGTGCTGGTTCGTGTACGCCCAGAAGTACCGTCGAATTCCGCGCGAAGTGTCGTCGGTCACGGGCTTGGCCTGGTCGGGCGATTCGGCCGGACCGACCCAGACGTTAAGGACGCCATTGACCGGGGCGAGGAAGGCGATCCGCTTTCCATCCGGGCTGATCTGCGGGCTGGCACGGTCGGGATTTCCGAACAACGTTTCGCGAGGGATCATCGCAGACGCGTCGGCCCTCCTTGGAGACCCAGCCGCTGAGTTCGATTTTGCCGGCTCTCCGCTCTTGCAGCCGATCAACAGCAACACGCCCAGGCACCACTTAAGCTTCAATGCACTTGAAAACACCGGTATTCTCCTTCAAACAATTGAACCTCGAACAGGCCGGATCGCTGTACGGATTGATCACTGAACGAAACGCCCGTCCGCCGAGCAACATACACGTAGATCGATCGTATCAAGATGGATTCCAAAACGCGAGCGGAAACAGGTCATCGACACTTTTTGACACAAGCCACGATCGGGTATGGAACTTGGTCAAACGTTGGTTTTTTGAGTCGGTGCCAAAATGCGGCTGTATGGAATTGTCGATGAGTCAGGATTGCTGGTCCGCCCTCATCAGGCTGACATGACCGGATCCTGAAATACCGGCAAAGAACGCACGAAATCGGACCGTTGATCGGCAATGACCCGGGACGTGGTGGGACGAGGAGTCGAAATGCCCAACAGTCGCCTCAGGTTTAGACGACCGGACAATTCAAACGCCAGCGCACGAAAAGCAAGTCGAAGCTTCGTCCATAGACCGGCCTTGATCGGCCAGATGTATTTGGCCGAAACATAGTTTTTCATCACGTACCATGCGAAGAAGAACAGCGCGTTGGGCTTGAAATGAATCAGTCGCTTCAGAATGAGATTCTTGAAAATGGGGAACCGCACGGCATAGATGCCCAAGTGAACAAGATTCATCTGGACGTTTTTTTCTTCTTCGTCGAAGCAGTTGAGGATTGATCGGTCGGTGGTGTGCTCGGGATACCCGCCGTCGATCAATCCTTCCTTGAAGCATTTTTCGCCCAGCGTCGTTCCGCGAAACGGAGTGAAGACCGTGAAGCTCGGATAGGACACCCTGCATTTGGCCGCCAATTCGACGGTTTCAATGTCGTCGGCGATGCTTGTATTGGGAAGCCCGACCATGGCATTGGCGTAAATATGAATGCCCGCATCGTGAACATTCTTGACGGCCCCGGTGATGACTTCATCCGTCATCTTGCGGAGCAGCACTTCGCGTCGCATGCGTTCGCTTCCCGCCTCGATGGACATGCTGATGGAATGACAGCCGGCCGATCGGAGGACTCTGACGAGTTCAGGCTTGAGCAGGTCCGGTCGAATAAGGCAATAAAACGGAACGCCGATGCGGCGACGATATTTCTCCGCGAATTCCAGCAGCCAGTCGTCCACCTTGTACGCAAACACATCGTCGCCGAGTCGGACGAACGTCAGGCCGTAGTCCTTTTTGACCTGCTCGATTTCCTCGATCATGTAATCAACGGAAAATCGACGCACAGGCGTGCCGTTGCCGCTATACAGCTCGTTGAACTTGCTGTTAAAGCAGTAGGTGCAACGGTAGGCACAACCGCGAGACGACATGAAAGACTTGACGTTCAAATCGCGGAGGTGGCCGCCGGGAAAGTAGACCAACTCTCGGTCAGGGTGCGGAAGGTCGTCGAGCGGCTCGATGAGTCGGCGCATCGCATTGGTTCTCGTCTTTGTGTTGACGTTGGGGATTTCTTCCCAGGACTCGCCTGAGTTGATCGCCCGAACGAGATCCTGAAAGGCCCAATCGCCTTCGCCCTGGATCGAGGCGTCTACGCTCCAGCGGCGCGCGACGTCACATTCAAACGTAACATGCGAGCCTCCGACCACGATGAAAATTTCGGGATGTCGGTCCTTGATGTCGCGCGCGAGCTTCTGAAACGCGTCGCTGTCAACCGACATGACGCTCATGCACACGAGGTCGGGTCGCTCGCGCGTCACTTTGTCCAAGACGTCTTCTTCGTTGATGATGCCGAGGCAACTCGTGTGGCCGTCCTTCTTGCCCATCGCCGAGAGGAACATGATCCCCAGCGGCTCAATGAAAGACATGTCGCGGATGACGTAGAGAATCTTCACGGCGACAATCCTCAGGCCCCAAGATGGTGAATCCGCCCCTGGGTTCGTCGGCGAAACGGGAAAAGCCCTTTAGATGGAGTCTGTTTTCGGTGGATACAAACTCGATCCCCAATGCTAAAGACTCCAGGGCGGATGGAAACAGGACATCGTCCAGCCACGATTCAGGCGCAGACAGGCTTTCCGTAGGCGCTACGCGCTGGTCCCCTCGCGGCCAGCAAGTCTCGGTAAAGGCGATCATAATTCGCCACGCATTTTCGATAACCAAACTCGCGACTTCGATTGCGCGCGGTGCTGGCCAGCCGCGCACGCTCGCCCGGGTCTTCAAATATGCACCGAATTGCACTGTACATGGCGGCGGCGTCGTTGGGCCCCACGAGAATCCCATCGATCCGATCCCGTATCATGACGGCGTTGTCCCCCACGCTTGTCGCAACAATGGGCAATCCACCAGCCATGGCCTCAAGCAGAGCATTGTTCATTCCTTCCGACCGGCTGCTGCACACATAGGCGTCCATCGCGGAGAGCATGGCGGGAACATCGTTGGAGTGGCCCGCAAAGCGTACGCGATCGAATACTCCGAGTGCCATCGCGTCCTCAAGCAATCGCGCTCTGACCGGGCCGTCCCCAACGAGCAACAACCGAAACTGATCATTCAAACGCGCAAGCGACGCAAATGATTCGAGCAGAACGTCGTATCCCTTGACTGGCGTTAACGATCCAACGCTGCCTATAACTCGATCGTTCTCCGCGAATCCCAGCGAGCGCCTCATCCTGGCTCGTTGTTCGCCCGAATTGTCGACGACCTTTGAGTTTTCTATTCCATTGGGCAAATGAATGATTGACTCGCCCGCCGTGCCAAGCTGTCGGGCCAACATCGCGCGCCCGCACAAGCTGACGGAAGCGATTCTTCCTCCGATGCTCAGCGCGCCCTTTGCAACCAGGCAGGCTTGCCGACTCAACTGGTCTTCGGACTCCAAGCCATGGAATCCAAGAACGAGCTGCGCCCTTGGCGACATCACCTTGGCGACGACGGCGTCAAACCAGCAGCATACGTTGCGGGCATGGATGATGTTTGCATGCACCTTCCGAGCAACACGAGCAAGGCGCAAGCCGGCCATTCGGTCTCGACCGGATGCTCCCAGGGCAAAACAAGGCACGAAGTCAGGGAGACGACCTGCCAATGATCCTGCTTGCCGAAGCGTGACAACGACATGGCGCATTTCGGAATGGTCCAGCGATTGAAGCAGCGCCAGAAGCACTCGCTCGGTACCGCCGCCATCAAGCGAATGGACGACGTGGATCACCGTTGGCCGATCATTCGCCGTCATCGTCCGCCCTCGCATAAGTCATGTACGGTCCCGCATCATGATTCAGATCTTCATCCGCCGTCGGCACGAAATCGACAATGTGGGCTTCGGCAGAGCATTCCACTTCGCGCGAAACGGCCCGATACAAGCACAGCGGGAACATCATGATCCACCAGAATGATTCGCAATAAAACCGCTGCGTACCAAGTGCCGTGACGAAATAGGTCGATTGGGAAATCAACAAACCATAGGCGAGGTACTGAGTTTCGAGAGGAAAGGGAGTCGCAGGCGCCAAGCGATAGCTGCGATGTAAGTAACGCAACGAACCCGCCACGAGCGCCAAGAAGAGCAGGCCGCCCTGCACGCCGAGTTCCACGAAACAAACAACGAGTGAATTGTGCGTCGATCGCTTATGGTGCTGTGGAGCGTATTCTCCAATCACCTGAACAAAGTTTCCCACGCCGATGCCGAACGGATGATCTTCAAAAATGCGAATTGCAGCGGTCCAGATTTCCCTCCGACTGACCGCCGCCAAGTCCGTTTCGAGGGCTTGCTGGTCCGTCAGGGTTCCCATGCGTGTCCAGAAGTTGTCGTCCGTCAGTGCAAAGGCCACGCACGCCCCGGCAAGGAGGAGTCCGTGAATTCGAAACCGCCGCGCCTTGGGCGCCACAAAGACCGCAACCAACGCGCCGACCACAAGTCCAATGAACGCAGAGCGCGTGCGGCACATGATGATCGCATTGACCGTAAGGCCGCCGGAAACCAAGGCCAGCAATTTGAGCTTCCAGTTGCTGGTCATCAGAAACGCCGCGCCGATAATCGGCAGCACGGCGCTCAGATGTGCGGCCGCGCCGGACGTTGTTGAAAAATCCGGCCCGCCGATATTTTCAAGGCGCCCCAGAACAAAGGAAGACATTGGCGCCGTATACGCGTCATAACCTAGGATGAGCGAACCGACGACGAGCGACCAAACGACAAGCGCGAGGTTTGTCCGCGACGCAGTCACCTTTCCCAGAATCAGCGTGAATAGAAGAACTTTCCAGAACTTTTCGTATTCCACCTGTGCCGTCGGGCCAAAACCGACGCCAATCACAATGTTTAAGGTCGCAATCAAAAAGAGTCCGATGACGCCGAGCTCCCACCAGGAATAAGTTGGGCGAAACTTCGGCAAGCGACTGCGAGCCACTAAAATGCCAATCAGCGTAGCCATCGCGGCCAACATCGAGAATCGCACGCCGATGTCGGCGATCGGTATGCCCCACCAGCGATCCGTTGGATCAAGCTGGTACACGAACAAGTAATTGATGACACCCCAGATTGGATTAATCAGCGCGGCGAAGCATCCGGCCCAGAAAAGACCGAAGTAGAGGGTGGTTTTCAAGGGCCACATGCGTTCAATCTCGTCAAATTATTGGGGATTTCCACGCGACTGCTGCCGGGCCTGAGCCTCCATTTGACAGCGAAATGCAAAACGCCAATCGTCGCCAAGGCAAGAGTGATCGAGAGCTTGGGTTCCTCCAAAAGCAATGGTCTGGAAATGCGGTAAACACTTTCACCGTACGCCGCGTGGAGTCGCTCGAACAAAAACCGAGTGAATGCGTTTTTCTTCCAATTGAAGGACGCAGCGTGATCGTATGCGGCAGCCGCGCGCCGATAGGATGGAATCGGTGAGCGTCGATGCGCGGTCAGGAGAAGTTCGTCCAATCGCCGATCCAGAATACCCGGATCGCGGCGCAGCTCGAGAAGATCGGCGTATCCACCTGATCCAACCTTCGGAAAATGCAATCCGTAGGCAGGATCGATCACCATGTATTGACCCTCTTCAATCGCCGCTTCCACAACTGTGTGCGTCGGCACCTGGGTTTCGCGATCGAAACACATCACCATCGTGGATTCGATGTTCAGTTCTCGAAGCATCGCCGTCAGCAACCGCGACTTATCCGCACAATCACCTCCGCTTTCCAGCACCTGCATGGGCGTGGCACTCAATCTTGGCCACACAAAATAGGACCGGTTTGCCTGAGTCCCTTTCAAGCGAAATAGCCAGTCATTGAGTTTGAGTACCTTCTGCGATGGAGCGGAAGCGCCAGATACAATTCCGATCGCCTGACGATGCAATGCAAACCGATCGACGCGGTACGACCCGTAACACGCCAACGCCAAACAGATGAAAAATATTCCCGTCAGGCAAATCGGGTCGCGCCACCGACGCCCGGCGCGAAGCACGCAAGGCTTGCCATTCGATGCTGACCTCATGAGGGCCGTTCCCCCGCATGGACATTCGGCAGCTCGATTCGAATCGTCGATCTCGTGCGAGGAATCGAGATATCGAAGTGATCCACTTTCCGTGACCAGTCCCGTTTCAAACGATACACGTCAACCCACAGGTCAGCGCCGCACCTGTTCGACGCGAGCTGCACGACGTGCGATTCGACGCGCTCGTAGTCATCGCCGTGAGCAAGGTACTCACGCAACCAATCGTCCTGCGGAGTGCCCACGCGGTTGTCCCGCTCGACAAAAACCGTGTCGAAAGCGAATCGTTGCATGGTCTCAGCCAATTCGGCGGCCGAATTCGACATCGGCACGAGGTCAAGGTCTGGTCCGGCCGTGCATGTGTAAAAGAGCTTGCTTCCACGGATGACCACGGCCTTTCGCCACGGTATTTGCTCTCGAACGGCGAAAACGAAGTCTCCGTCCCGAAGCCCGCTAAAGAGTACGGCTCGGTTTTCGATGCGGTTTCGATTCAGTTCTACCATCGCGCCAAAATCGGGCCCTTCGGGAACGGGTCGCGCGAAGGACTTGAGAGCAAGGAAGCCCGCGATGATCGACGCCGACGCGGCGCGCCAGCGAACAAAGGGCATCGCCCGCAAACAACATCCCACGGCCACCGCGGCCCAAACGACAATTGGAAACAGGCCAACATAAAAGAATCGAGGCGTCTTAAGACTCGCTACCGTGACCATGATGTAGCTGATCACAATCCAGGCCAGCAAGAATCGCTGATGGTCGTTAGGTTTTCTCAGAACCGACACCAATCCAACAATGGCGACGATCGGAATCACCCATCCGGTTTGTTGGGGCATCGTGCGAACGTAGAACGCCAGTGCTCGCCATCCCCATCGATCAGAAAACGTGTCGTAACCCGACACGGTTTTCAGGCACAGATCGTCCAGCGACCATAGCATGGCCCCCAATGCCGCAAACCCCATGACTACGGCAACCGCGGCGTGTGACCAGCGACCAGCGCCGGCCCAAGCCGACCATGTCAGCGCCGCCGCAACGGAGCAAAGCAGGAAAACTCCGGTCTGCTTGAAAAAAATCGTGCAGGCCGCGGCGATGACCATCAGCAGGAAACGCCCCGTCGTTCTCTGTCGCAGATACCATGCAAAAGCAACCCCGCTCCAAATCAGTGCGGCGAGTGTCGGCACTTCCAGCATGGCCTGCCTGCCCCAATGCGTCGTGGCCGGAAGCGCGATGGTCAGTAATCCACAAAGCATGGCCGTCCATCGATCTGCAAAGAATCGAACAAAAATGAATGCGCCAGTTGCACAAAGAACGCCAAAAAAAGCAACGCACAGTCGCGCTGACGCCCCCGAAACACCAAACACCGCAAAGAAAACCGCTTCGATCACCGCGAATCCCGGCGGGTAGTGCTGACCGATACCCAGCGTCGGATAATGCCCATATTGTCGCTCAGCGAACTGCATCGGAGAGCGCCATTCGCGCGGACCCGCCATGATCCAATCATGAATCAGAACACCGTCCATGACATGCGCCGCCGAGTCGGCATCCAACAGCGCGCCGCGGTGAATGTCCTTTCCGAGTACGGCCAGCGCCGCCGCCGCCAAAAAGAAAATGATGATTCCGTCCGAGCCGAAACTGGAACCGGCGCGCACTTGGACGCACGAACATGATGACTTAGCTTCGAATCGTGCCATTCTTTGCTCACCCTCTTGCGCGGCATTCGCGCGCGGAATCATCCCCGTGTTTATCGGACAGTTTTGGGGTCTTTTGAAATAACGTACGGATGGAACCAGTTGGACGGCACCGAAACGGCAGGTTAATCTACCGCCTCTGGCGCAATCGCACGATTGACGCAGGAAAACGTAGTCCGGTTGCAGTGATGGTGACGAGCCGGCATTTTTTGACGAGCGCTTGTTGTGACGTCGAATTGGATGGCGACCGTTGCGGGGTTGAACGGTTTTGTCGCGGTGGCGGCCGGTGCGTTCGGCGCCCACGCATTGAAATCGCGAATCGGCGTTGACGCCCTCACCGTGTTCGAAACGGCCGCGCGCTACCACATGTACCACGCCCTGGGACTGCTGGGCGTTGCTTGTCTGATCCGCGCTGCCACTCGTCGCCGATTTCAGATCATTGCGATTCTGTTTCAATCGGGCATCGTGTTGTTTTGCGGCAGTCTGTACGCAATGGGCCTGAGCAATCTGCGATGGAAGTGGCTTGGTGGGCTGACTCCTTTTGGAGGCGGATGCTTTTTGCTAGGCTGGCTGCTGCTGGCCGTCTGGAGCGTTTCGCTGTCTCGTCGACAGCCCGCATCGTGATCGAGGAGTTGATTACACCGAGCGCAGCGACTTGCCCGGAGCGAGGCTAACGAATGGAAAAATCAGAGACATTGGACGATGCGGCGGTAAAGCACGTGGCCGGGCTGGCCCGCCTTCGAATCAACGAAGACGAAGTCAGCCTCTATGCGGAACAACTTTCCAGGATTCTCGCATTCGTGCGCCAGCTCAACGAAGTTGATACAAGCGACATTGAACCGATGGCGCATCCGTTGCCGATCGCCAACAGGTTTCGCGGCGATGTGCTCAATCCAAAAAGACCAGTTGTGCCCGCGCTGACTAATGCACCCGATCATCACGACGGGTACTTTCGAGTCGTCAAAGTGCTGGAGAGTCCTTGAATCGACAAGCAGGCGGGCTTCCAAGTTCTAAGCGACGACGGTCCAGCCGCTGCGCAGCGGTTTCGATTTGAAGTAATTCATGAGATGGCGCTAAAAAGTGCGCTCAATGAATCCCGTATCGATCTCGCCGGACAGCCAATTGGGGTGCTCCATCACACGGCGAAGGAACGGGATCGTGGTCTTGATCGGTTCAACGGTAAACTCCCGCAAACATCGCTGCATGCACCGAATTGCCTCGGGCCTCGTCGGCTGATGCACAATGATCTTTGCAACGAGCGAATCATACTTGGGAGAAACTTTCGCCCGCTCGTGTGCGAAGGTGTCGACCCGAACACCGTGCCCTCCGGGAGGGCGAAACCGTTCAATGATCCCTGCCGATGGACGAAACTTCTCATCCGGGTCCTCGGCGTTAATCCGGCATTCGATGGCGTGACCTTGAAAAGAAACGTTTTTCTGAGAGAACTCCAAAGGCTCTCCCGCCGCGCAACGGATTTGCGTCTTGATCAAGTCGATCCCGGTCACCATCTCCGTGACCGGATGCTCCACTTGAATGCGAGCATTCACTTCGATGAAGTAAAACCGCCCCTTTTCGTCCACAAGAAACTCAACGGTGCCGGCGCTGTTGTAGCCCGCTGACTTGGCCAGCTTGACAGCCGATGCGCACAAATCAGCGCGAGTGCGCGCCGAAATGGCCGGCGATGGTGATTCCTCAACCAGCTTCTGATGTCGGCGCTGCAAAGTGCAATCGCGCTCTCCCAGATGAACCACATTGCCGTGAAGGTCGGCGACGATCTGCACTTCGACATGCCGAGGCCGCTCGATGTACTTTTCCAGATAGACAGCGGAGTTGTTAAATGCCCCGCCGGCTTCGGCTTTCGCCTGTTTGAGCGCCGAAATCAGGTCGGTCTTGTCGCGAACCAAGCGCATCCCCCGACCGCCCCCCCCCGCCGATGCCTTGATCATGATCGGATAGCCGATGCGGTCGGCCGTCATAAGCGTTTCGTTGTCATCCTCGACAATGCCGTCGCTACCGGGCACGACGGACACTTTTGCTTTTCGGGCAACGGAGCGCGCCGACGCCTTATCGCCAAGCAGCCTCATGGAATCCGCGCTTGGACCAATGAAGGCGATATTGCAGGCGCGGCATTTCTCTGCGAATGCGGCGTTTTCCGAAAGGAATCCATACCCCGGATGCAGGGCATCGGCACGGCTCACTTCCGCCGCGGCGATGATCCGGTCGCTCTTGAGGTAACTCTCGCGCGGCGCGGCCGCACCGATGCAAATGGCCTGATCGGCGTGTTGAAGGTACTCGGCCCCGCGGTCTTCTTCGGAAAATACGCACACCGTTTCGACGTTCATTTCACGGCAAGCGCGAATGACGCGAAGGGCGATTTCACCGCGATTGGCAATCAGAATGCGTCGGAACATGGTGACGTACCGGCCAAAAAGTCGTCTAAGACGTTGTCAGGTTCGTGAGTCATACTACTTCTGGTCCGGTTACAGGATGAGGAACGTCCCAAGGATTTTCGTCCTGAACAGAAAGCAACCTAGAAATTCCGAAGAAGTCAATTCCCGAAGCCATCAAACCCTTTGTGGCGATGCGTGATGGCTAGGTCGGACGCACAAGAAACAAAGGCTGACCATATTCAACGGCCTGCCCGTCTTTCACGAGTATTCGCTCGACCACTCCCGACGTCTCGGCCTTGATTTCGCTAAAAACCTTCATCGCCTCAAGAATGCAGACAACCGTCGAAGGTCCAACGTGGCTGCCGACCTGCACAAACGGCGGCGAATCGGGGTCCGGCGTCGAATAAAATGAACCAACCATGGGAGAGCGAATTTCGTGAAACTCCACGCCCACGACTTCACCCTTGACGACGGCATCCGGCACGACCGGTTGGGCAGCAGCCATCGGGCCTACGGCGGAACCGGAAACGGTAACGGGATGCACGGCGGGACCGCCGGGGTTCGGTCGCCGGAGGTGAATCTCAATGTCACCGTCACGAATGGAAAGCTCAACCAGCTCGTTGGCCACCATCATCTCGACGAGTTCACGAATTTTGTCCGATTCCACCAATGCTCCCGCTCCGAATAACCGATCTGGCTGGCGACTCACATTTCTGCAAAAAGAAATCGCCGCCCGTCCTAAAGCTGAAGAAGTGCATCGTCAATCGACTTACTAAGCCGGGTCAACACACGATGCCCTTTGGTTGTCACCAAAACGTCATCCTCGATTCTGACACCGGCGACGCCCGACAGATAGACCCCCGGCTCAACCGTCACGACCATGCCGGGTTCGAGCGCTTCCTTGGATCGCCAGCTCAGCGAAGGTGCTTCATGCACCTTTAGCCCAAGGCCGTGGCCAAGTCCATGCGTGAACGCTTTGCCGTATCCCGCCTTGGAAATCATCTCGCGAGCGACGGCATCAACATCGCACATTCGCGCACCGGGACGGATCGCCTCAATCGCCGCCAACTGCGCGTCGAGAACGATCTTGTATATCTCCCGAAACTTCGCGGGAATGCTATCGATAAACACCATACGGGTCAAATCGCTATGATAACCGCCGACCCTTGCACCCCAATCGATCAGCAGGCCGCTTCCCTTTTTCAACTTCCGATTGCCGGGCACGGCGTGGGGAACTGCCGCGTTTGGGCCTTCGGCGCAAATCGTATTGAAGGCCGGCGCGCTCGCGCCGCGACACTTCATTTCGAATTCAATCCTCGCTGCTACTTCAAGCTCGGATTGCCCGGGGCGAATCGACTTGATCGTCGCGTGAAAGGCGTCCTCGGCGACACGAATCGCTTTGGTTATCGCGGCCAGCTCTTGTCGATCCTTCACCTTGCGCATGCCCTCGACAATCGCAGGCGCGCTCACGATACGCATTGACCGAATGGCGCGATGAAACTCCGTCTGATCGCCGACGGTGAACCTGGTCGGCTGCACACCGATTCGCTTGATCCGCAGCGCGCTACAGGCGCGAATAATCTCGTCGTTGAGCAATCCTTTTCGCAGCCAGATTCGTGCCCACGGCACTTCGACGGCGATTTCTTCGAGAAACCGCCCATCGGTGATGATGTGAACATCGTTGGGCGTGACGATCGCGGCGGAATCCGCGCCGGTAAAGCCCGTCAAATAGAAATAATCGACTTCGCTGGAGATGAGTAACGTCCGAAGCCCGGCAGATCGAAGGCGACGACGACATTCATCGAGTCGATTGCTGATCGTCGTCGACGGACGATTTGACTTCTTCCGTACCATACGGTTTCTCGCCGACTGAGCCACGGGTCACGCCACGCAACGGCATTGCGGCGATCATGCAGCCGCGACGATGGACTGTCAAAGCGAATTCCTGGGCATGATTGACGACGACCAGTAGAAACTGTTGAATGAACCATGCCGAATCATCGGGAATCGGGTCTTGTGAGACGAACGAATGGGCGATCGAACCGCGCGGATTGGAAAAGTCAGAATCGGTTGCGGAGCGCCGCTGGCGTTGATCGCCGGACCGTGCGTCATCGAATCACGGGACCATACTCTTCGTCTCGCTGAGGCGATTAAGCGTTGCTGCGATTCGCTCGACATTCCCCTCGTATTCAAGGCCAGCTTCGACAAGGCCAATCGATCCAGCATTCACAGCTTCCGAGGACCGGGATTGGACGAAGGGCTTCGCGTGCTTGGTGAGGTTCGAGAACAACTCTCGCTTCCCGTTCTTTCGGACATTCACGAATCCGCGCAGGCCGCTCCGGCCGCGCAAGTTCTTGATTGTCTTCAGATTCCGGCGTTTCTATGTCGTCAAACCGATCTGCTGGCGGCGGCCGCCGCAACCGGTCGATGTGTCAATGTAAAGAAAGGCCAGTTCTTATCTCCTGAAGAAATGAGCAACGTCGCCGCGAAGCTCCGCGAAGGCGGCTGCGACAACTTCCTTTTTACCGAACGCGGCACGTTTTTCGGGTACCACCGCCTTGTAAATGACATGACATCCATACCGCGCATGCAGGCCTATGCGCCAGTGGTTTTTGATGCGACGCACAGTTGCCAACAGCCCGGAGGCGCGGGAACCAAGAGTGGCGGTCAGCGGCAATTCGTGGGTCCGCTGGCCATGGCCGCGGTAGCCGCCGGGGCCGATGCGGTATTCATGGAAGTCCACGACGACCCGGACAACGCCAAGAGTGACGCGGCCACGGTGTTTCCGCTCAGCGAACTCGGCTCGCTTTTGGAGAAGCTGAAGCGGCTGGCCGATGCAAGGTCAATGTAGCTGTCAATCCGCAAACAACGGCGTGGATAGATATCGATCACCGCCGCTCGGCAGAATCGCGACGATCACTTTGCCCTTGTTTTCTGGCAAACCGGCGACCTTATTGGCTACGAAGAGCGCAGCGCCGGATGATATACCGCAGAAGATCCCCTCTTCTCTTGCCGCTCGTCTCGCCCAGGCAAACGCATCTTCGTTGGTGACGTGCACGACGTCGTCGATCACATCCAAGTTGAGAATTTTCGGAACGAAGCCCGCGCCGATCCCCTGAATCATATGCTTGCCGGGCTGTAACGGTTTCTTTGCGCGGGTTTGAGCAATGACCGGTGACGCCTCCGGTTCGATGGCTATACATTTGAACGAGTGTTTTTTGCTCTTGAGAACCTCCCCAACGCCTGTGATCGTTCCGCCTGTACCGATACCCGAAACGAGAATATCAGCCTTGCCGTCGGTGTCATTCCAGATTTCCATCGCGGTCGTTTTACGATGAACCTCGGGATTCGCGGGATTTTCAAATTGCTGCGGCATGAACGCGCCCGGCGTCTCCGCGACGATCTTGTCCGCAGCGGCGATCGCGCCTTTCATTCCATCGGCCGCGGGCGAAAGCACCAGGTTCGCGCCCAGCGCCTTGAGAATCGCCCGGCGCTCCATCGACATGCTCTCCGGCATGGTCAGCGTCAGCTTGTACCCTTTGGCCGCACAGACAAACGCGAGCGCGATGCCGGTGTTTCCAGATGTCGGCTCGACGATGACGGATTTGGGCGTGATCTTTCCGTCACGCTCGGCGGCTTCGATCATTGCGGCGCCGATCCGGTCCTTGACGCTCGAAAGCGGGTTGTTGAATTCCAGTTTGGCATAGACCGTCGCCGGCGCTTGAATGATCCGATTGATTTTGACAAGCGGCGTTCGTCCGATCGCTCCCACGACGTTTGAAAATGACTGTCCCATGTTGGAATCTCCCAATGAGTTTGCAGCCCTTCGAACCGGAAGCACAAGCCTAAGAACCGATGATCTGAAAGTCAACGCCGCAGCGTAGGCCCAATTGGCCCGACAGCCCCCGCCTCAGTACACCGCTCGTGAACTCACCAATCAACCAGTCAGTCAGAATCCGTCGGCGCTTTCGGATCGCCGAGCGATTCCTCCGGGGTCGCCGCCAGAAAGTTCGACTCCCACCATTGAGGAAAACGCGACATGGCCTTGTAGTGGTTCTCGGATACCTGTCGTACCGACCCTTCCCGGGCGACTTGCTCGGGACACCGACCGATGGTCACGTCCACGGGAATCCGTTGCACCGCACGCAAGATCGTCAATTTCATTTTTCCGCCGGGCCCGCGCGTTCGGATGGTGGCGCTAAACGTCTCGACAACCTCTCCGCCCTCGCCGCGAATCGGCTCCCCGTCAACCTCGAAAATGATGTCCCCCTCCAGAAGTCCGGCCCGTTCCGCCGCCGTTTGAGGAATCACCCTGCCGATCCGAACGCCGACCGTGCCTTTGGGCAGCAAAGGATGTTCTTCCAGATTAGCCACGTAGGCCTGAAGGTTAATTCCGAGGAAACCGCTTCGATCGTAGACATGATGATTCAAGTAAGCCGTCCGCACGATCCGCTCAATCCGCACGCGAACTTCCAGATCGTCGGTTGCCCGATACGCTGCACGCAGTTTGGCGAACGCCGGAGCGCCGATTTCAATCAACCCCTCCGTTGCCCGTTCCCGTTCCTGGAACAACGGCGAGCCGAGTCGCCCGATCAGTTCGTCGGCGCTGGCTGACGCCGTCGGATCAATCGGAAGGTCGAACTCATTGGATGGAGCCGGTGCCGCGCCGACCTCCGCGGGCGGAGACAATTCCTTCGCGGGCTGAGAGTTGGCTGAAGCGGAACAAAGACTGATGGCAAGCCAGATCGCCGGAAACGAAACAGGGTAAACGCGCTCACTCCAGAGGAATGGAACGGCACTTCGCCTGCAACATCCTTGGTTGGCCGTCGCCCGCAGACCCGACCGCCCTTCGTTGTCGATCTTCGTTGCCATGCCGGCAAGTTTACCAGGAAAAAGCCGGTGGAGGCAAGCGTTTCAGAGGATCATCAGCATCTCACGCCTTGACGATCTTCGTGCGGCCGACCTTCACCTTGCCGGTCGCGTTGCGGGTGTCCACCACCAAACGGGCGTTCCGGACAATCCATTCATAATCATAGGACGTATGATCGGTAGCGATCAACACGCAGTCGTAGGCCTTCAATGCGGCAGGCGTCAGTTTCTTGCTGGTCATGCCGAGGTTGTGTTCGCGCTGGCGCGGTGTCTTGGGCACGAACGGATCGTTGTAATCAACCCTGGCGCCCCGTTCGCGGAGCATCTCAATCAACTCGATCGAAGGAGATTCGCGAATATCGTCCACGTCCTTCTTGTAGGCCAGCCCCAAGACCAGTATCCGCGACCCGCTGACCGACTTGCGACGCTTGTT
The DNA here is from genome assembly GCA_964486335.1 of uncultured Phycisphaera sp. GTDB lineage: Bacteria > Planctomycetota > Phycisphaerae > UBA1845 > UBA1845 > CAZAMB01. The sequence goes on from CAZAMB010000003.1 coordinate 33,840, forward strand.
GAGCGCTTCGGCCACACGATTGATCACGTATTCGGGCATCGAGGTGTTGATTTCGCCGGCCAATTCGATGAACCGCGTGCTCATGTCGTATTGCCGGGCCTTCCACGTCAGGTAAAACGGATCGATGGGGATGCAGTGACCGCCGAGGCCCGGACCCGGATAGAACGGCTGGAACCCAAAGGGCTTTGTTGAGGCGGCTCGCACAACCTCCCACACGTCGATCCCCATTCGATCAAACAGCACTTTCAACTCGTTGATAAGCGCGATATTCACGCAGCGATAGACGTTTTCGAGAATTTTCGCGGCCTCGGCGACTTCGCAGCTCGACACGGATACGACTTGTCGAACGGCCGCGCCATAGAGTGCCGCTGCGATCTTGCGGCTCTTGGCGTCGAATCCGCCGACCACCTTGGGAATGGTTTCCGTGGTGTGGTCGACCCGACCGGGGTCCTCTCGCTCCGGTGAGTAGGCAAGAAAAAAGTCATGTCCAACGCGGAGCCCGCTGCTTTCGAGAATCGGCTTGACCACTTCTCTTGTGGTGCCGGGATACGTCGTGCTTTCGAGCACGATTAATTGCCCGCGCTTCAAATTGTCGGCAATCAGATGCGCCGTATTCTCGACGTAAGTCAGGTCCGGGTCGCGCGTCTTGTTCAGCGGCGTCGGCACGCAGATCACGATGGCATCGCAATCAGCCAGCGACTTCGGATCGGCGCTCGCCTTGAAGCGTCCCTCCGTCACGAGCTGCTTGATCATGGCCGACGGGATATGCTTGATGTAGCTTTTCCCCGCATTGAGCTTTTCGACTTTGGCGGCATCGATGTCGAATCCGAGACAGTGAAATCCGCTGGAGCAAAACGTGCGCATGAGCGGCAAGCCGACATACCCCATGCCGACGATCCCCACGCGTGCTGATCGGCTCTTTACGGATTCCATCCACAGCGCTTCGGAAAGCAGCGGACCGTGTCGGCGATGGGTCTCCTTGGTCTCAGGATGGTTCATTCGCTTCGCAGATTTTGAGGGCTTGCCCATAATCCAACGATTTCCTGTCTCTGAGTGAACTTACGGCCGAGTTCGCCGTCCCCCGGTTCGCCTTGGGAAAGACGACTTTCCGTTCTCACGTGAACGGCACGTCGATACCGAAGAATTATCGGTGTGGCTCCCCCGATACTATAATGGGAGCGACGAACGAACGCCAAAACGAGCCCTTACAGAAGGAGACGAATCGTTTGAAGCCCGCCATTCCACTTGCCCGGCCCAACATTACTCAGGCGGAAATTGACGCCGTCGTCGCCGTTCTTCGCACGCCGAACCTGAGCCTTGGTCCGAAAGTCTCCGAATTTGAGAACTCCTTCGCTCGCCGCTGTGGGACAAAGCACGCGGTTGCCTGTATCAATGGCACGGCGGCACTTCACTTGCTGGTTCGGGCGATGGGAATCGGACCGGGCGATGAGGTGATCACCACGCCGTTTTCCTTTGTCGCTTCGTCCAATTGCATTCTCATGGAAAACGCCACGCCGGTTTTTGCGGACATTGATCCGCACACGTGGAACATCGATCCGGCGAAGATCTCGGCGGCAATAACTTCAAGAACCAGGACGATCATTCCGGTGGACGTTTTCGGTCAACCGCCGGACATGGCCGCCATTCGTGAACTCGCGGCGCGCAACAAGCTGCGGATCATTGAAGATTCCTGCGAAGCACTTGGAAGTTTCTATCGGGGAAAGCCCGCTGGATCGCTGGGTAACGCCGGCGTGTTTGGATTCTATCCCAACAAGCAGATTACAACGGGTGAAGGCGGAATGATCACCACCGATGACGCCTCGCTTGCCGATCTCTGTCGGTCGATTCGTAATCAAGGACGCGACACCGGAGGCGGATGGCTTGCTCATCCGCGAATGGGTTACAACTACCGGTTGAGCGACATCAACGCCGCTCTTGGTTTGGCGCAACTGATTCGCCTCGACGAGATCATCGCTCATCGCAATCGGGTTTACACGCTGTATCGCGAGCGACTCGGCGGAGAACGACGGCTTTCGCTGCAAAGGGTCTCACCCGACGTGACCGTGAGCTGGTTCGTGTTCGTCGTCAGGCTTTCTGACGAATACAGTCAAAGCGATCGAGATTCCATTTTGCGAGCGATGAACGAACGCGGAATCGGTTGCAGCAATTACTTTGTGCCGATTCATTTGCAGCCATTCTATGTCGAGCGGTTCGGCTTCAAACAAGGCGATTTCCCGATCTGCGAAAAACTTGCCGCGCGTACCATCGCGCTTCCCTTTCACCACGAACTGTCCGAGGCCAATGTCGACCGCGTCTGCCAGGAATTGCGACAGCTCTTGTAATCGACTCTCGCATCGCGAAACTGGCTCTTTGAGCCGCCAGCACGTATTCTGCTCCACGAGAGCGAGAGTTTGATCCCAGTAGAAATTGATTCACTGATCGAAGGCTGATGTTTTTTTTTCGGCCGACGTCCACGCGGATGTCGTATCAGCTTCTGTAATGGCAAACCATGAGCGTCATTTCACTCAAGAACCTAGGCAAGCGATATGGTCAACGGAACGGCGTGGTTGACCTGTCGCTGGATGTTTCGGAAGGGACCATTTTGGGGTTTCTCGGTCCCAATGGTGCGGGAAAATCCACAACCATACGCATTCTCTTGGGCTTGCTTCGACCTACCACCGGAAAGGCTCATGTGTTTGGAAAAGACTGCTTTCGCCACGCAAGCGACCTTCATGCGGAAATCGGATATCTTCCGGGCGATCTTCGATTATATCCGTGGCTTACCGGGGCAACGGCCCTTCAGCTCTTTTCGCGGATTCGGCGCCGAGACCTCGCGCCTGAGGGAAAGCGCCTCATCGACCGCTTCCGTTTCGATCCCAATGTTCACGTGCGTAGCATGTCTCGCGGAATGCGGCAAAAACTGGGTCTCATACTCGCCTTGGCCCACCGCCCTCGTATGCTTATTCTCGACGAACCAACGAGTTCGCTCGATCCGCTTATGCAAACCGAACTTTACAACGAACTTCGCTCAGTCGCGGATCAAGGCCGCACCGTTTTCCTATCCAGCCATACCCTGGTCGAAGTGCAGGCCTTGTGCGAACAAATCGCCATACTCAGAGACGGGCGTTTGGTTGCAGCGGAAACAATCTCGTCACTTCGCCTTCGAGCGCCACGGTCCGTCGCGATACGTTGGCGCACGGCGGAAAATTGCTTGGCACCTCCTCCTGAGGGTCTTCTCGAAGTGACCGAACAGAAAGCGAAAGTCTGGAAAGCAAGGCTAACCGGAAACACCGTCGACTTGATTCAATGGAGCGCGCGGCAGTCGATCGAAGACCTGGTTATAGAGGAACCGGACTTGAGTTCGCTGTTTCAGGAATACTACAAGTAAGGACAGGCGTTTGAATCGCGGATTGATCGAAAAATCCTTGCGAGAAGCCGGAGCCACGTCGGCAACGGTGGCGCTCGGACTTTTCGCCGTTCAAGTGCTCTTCTCTCGCATTCTCCCGATGTTCTACAAAGACGTCGCGGACAGTCTTTTTCAGGTCGAGTTTATCCGCAAGATCGTCACAGCGTTTCTCGGAGCAGAACTTGGCAGCTCCATCGGACCGGCCGCCATGTCGGCCATGGCGTGGTCTCATCCCATCGTTCTCGCGTTGGTCTGGGCACACGCCATCATCATTTGCACTCGCGTCCCCGCGGGCGAAGTCGATCGCGGCACCATCGACATCCTGTTCAGTTTGCCGGTGACCCGAATGGAGGTGTACATCGTCGAAACGACGGTTTGGCTGACGACAGCCGCCGGCGTCATTGGACTCGGACTGATCGGAAACGTGATCGGAGGATGGTCCACGGAGCCCCAATTGAGCGGGACGTTGGGAAACAGGGCATGGGTGAGCGTAAATCTTTTGGCCCTCTCCATCGCCGTCGGTGGAATGGCCTGGCTGTTCTCGTCGCTTTGCGACCGGCGCGGGCGGGCGATCGGCCTGACCTTTTCCGTTCTCTGCGCCTCGTTCGTTTTGAATTTCCTTGGAGCGTTCAGTGATGCGGTCGAGCCATTCACGATTCTGAGCCTCCTGGAGTACTATCGACCGATCCACGTTTTGACGGGCCAGGCCCCCCCGATCCGCGACATCGCATTCCTCACGGCCTTCGGCTCAGCTTGCTGGGCGGCCGGCGCGATGATCTTGGTTCGACGCAACATTCTTACGGTATGAGACCATGGCCGCCGATTGGAGCTCCATTCTCACAATTGAAAAACTATCGATCGTTTGCGATCGATGCGCATTTTCCTTGCGTCGGTTCGACGGCATCGATAGCATCGTTCACATTGCCGCGTGCCGGGTGCAGCAGTTCATGCAACCGGTCTTCGCGTCGTTCCGCATGATAGCGTGGAGCGACCTGTAATGTCGTTACGGCGACCCGCGCCGACTTGCGCTGGGCAATTGTCGCACTTGTTCGTGGGAGGGAATTCGGCCATGTCATTTCGATCCAGTCGGCAATTTGCTTTCTTGGTGCTGATTTCGTTTGCCCTTGATTCAATTGGTTTGGCTCAAGAGCGTCGAGTCGAGCAGGTCGACGAACGCGCCGTGGTTCAACCCGAAGCCGTGGTCGATGCACGACCTTTGGGGCTGCGCGGTACGCTTCAACCCCTGGACGCCGTGGACACGTTCGCGGCCCCCATTCTCGATCGCGGCGCCATTGCGATTGATGATGCGAATCGAATGCTCGAAGGCAAGCCTCCGAGGTATGCCATCCCCAACCAGACGCACATTACTCCCGACACGCACGGAACCTGGGAGCAACCGGACCCGGCCACGCTGGTTTGGCGATTGCGGGTGCGCTCGCCGGACGCCACGTCGATCAATTTCGGATTCACGAGATTCCTCATGCCGGGCGGCGGACGGCTGACTGTTTACTCAGCGGATGGGAGCCATCTCTTCCGCCCCTTTACGGACTTGGACAACGAGGCACACGGAGAGCTGTGGACGCCGCCGGTTCGTTCCGACGACGTACTCGTGGAAGTGTCCATCCCCGCGGCGTCACGAGAGCAACTGCGTTTGGTGTTGGGTTCGGTCAATATCGGTTACCGCGAGTTCGGCAAGCCGGCGGAACAGACGGTCGCCCTGTCCGGTTCGTGCAACGTGGACGTGGTCTGCCCGCAAGGAGACCCGTGGCGTGATGAAATCGCGTCGGTGGGCGTGATTTCCACCGGCGGCAGCACGTTCTGCACCGGGGCCATGGTGAACAATACGGCACAGGACCTCAAGCCATATTTCCTGACCGCGAATCACTGCGGCATCGGCGCAGGCAATGCGGCATCGCTCGTGGTTTTTTGGAATTACCAAAACTCGACTTGCCGACCAGTAGGCAGTCCTGCAAGCGGTGGTCCCGGCGACGGACAGCTCAACCAGTTTCAGACGGGTTCATTTTTCCGAGCGGCCTCCTCGGCATCCGACTTTACTCTCGTCGAACTTGACGAAGACCCCAACCCGGCATGGATGGTTTCGTTCGCCGGTTGGAGCCGAAGCAGCGGAGAATCGCCCAGCGGGGTATGCATCCACCATCCCAACACGGATGAAAAGCGGATCACCTTTTACAGCCTTCCCACCACGACGACCTCATACAACAACCCCGCCGTTCCGGGCGATGGAACGCACGTCCGCGCCCGATGGAGCCTCGGCGTCACCGAACCCGGTTCGTCCGGGTCCCCCCTGTTTGACGCGGATCACCGGGTAATCGGCCAGCTTCACGGTGGACCCTCCGCTTGCGGCGCGTCGGATTTGTCGGATTACTACGGACGGGTTTCTCGATCATGGACCGGCGGTGGTACAAACTCGACGCGCCTGAGCAACTGGCTCGATCCGAGCAATACCGGGGCGATGTTCGTCGATACGATTTCCGGCGGCGGACTCAACGTGACGCCAGGAGAGAATGTACTTCACATCGGCGTGGCAGGCGGGCCGTTCACCAATCCGGTCGTGAACTACACGTTGAGCAATCCATCGAATCAGCCCGTGGATTATCGTGTATCGCTATCAGCATCCTTCGGAATCCTGTTAGACGGCGGAACGGCGGATCTCAACGGTACGCTGGCGGCCAATGGCGGCTCCACTCAGGTGCAGGTGAGTTTGGGACCGGCCGTGGCATCGCTCGCCGCGGGTGTGTATGTGGAGAGTGTGCTATTCGAAGACTTGACCAATGCGTTGAGCACGTCGCGGCAGCACACCGTTGAAATCGGACAAACGCTGTTTTCGGTCACACCGTCGACGAACTTGGAATCAGGCGGTCCGGTCGGTGGACCGTTCCCCGGCTCGATTGTCTACACCGTGACAAGCCAGAGGCCGACGCCGCTAACCGTCAAGGTGACGGCCGACGCGCCGTGGATTTCATTGAATGGTGCGACGGGACCGTTGACGATCAACCTTGTCGGGACGGGCGATTCGCAGATGCTGACGGTCAGCTTTTCGGCCGCCGCCGGGTCTCTTGCCGCGGGAATCTACAATGGGAGCGTGCTCTTTGAGAATCAATCAGGTGGACCTGGAAACACCAGCCGCTCCGTTACGCTGGACGTTGGCCGCATTGTGTATTCTTCGTCGGACACGCCCAGGCCCATCGCCGACAACGCGACAGTCACGAGCCAAATCGTAGTGGCCGAGGATTTCTGCATCGGTGACGTTAATGTCGACGTGAACATTTCTCATACCTACATCGGCGATCTGATCGTCGAGTTGGTTTCTCCAAGCGGGACCATCGTGCGTCTGCACAATCGAGGCGGTGGGACCACGGACGACATTGTCGCCACCTATGACGATGAGGGCACGCTTCCCAGCGGACCCGGCGCGCTTTCCGATTTCGACTCCGAATCCTCGGCCGGCATCTGGCGGCTCGTGGTCTCCGATAATGCAAGCCAGGACACGGGAACGCTTAACAGTTGGGCATTGCGAATTGCTCCCGTCAGCGGGGCCTGTCCGACGCCGTCGTTACTGCACAGTTTCCCGCTAAATTCCAGCCCCGGTTGGGCGCTCCAGGGCCAGTGGCAGTTTGGACAGCCGTTGGGCGGCGGATCGGGAAATCGCGATCCATCCAGCGGATTCACGGGAACGAATGTCTATGGTTACAACCTCGCAGGCGATTATCCCAACAACATGGGTTCGACGCTTTACCTGACGACAACGGCGATCGATTGCTCCACGATCGCCGGCACGCGCCTTCGATTCCAGCGGCGGTTGGGCGTCGAGTCGGCCACGTACGACCAGGCCAACGTACAGGTATCGAACAATGGAACAACCTGGACCAACGTCTGGCAACATTCCGGCAGCACGCTCAACGAATCCGCTTGGACGCTCCAGTCGTTGGATATATCCGCCGTGGCCGACGGCCAACCGACCGTGTTCGTCCGTTGGGGCATGGGACCCACCGACGGCTCGGTGACCTATTTTGGTTGGAACATTGATGACATCGAGATCTGGGGCATAGCGACACTGGTCGATTGCAACGGGAACCTCGTTCCCGACGCGGAGGATATTGCTGGGGGCTTCAGCGAGGATTGCAACGGAAATGAGATTCCCGACGAATGCGACCTTGGTTCGATCAGCCGTGATTGCAACGCCGATCTCGTGCCTGATGAATGTCAACTCGCGGCGCCTTCCGCCGAGGCCGCGCCGATCGCTAAAAGCCGCTTCATTTCGTTGGTTCCAACGGACGGTTCTTCGCCGACGGCGATCCGCGTCATACTGACGTCGCTGAACGATCCGCAACCCCCATATTCGGGCGGACCATCGCCTGATTTCAGCGCGTTTGAGGGGCAGGTTCGATGGGTTGGACCGCCCGTCGAATACATCGAATCGCAGGCCAATCCGACGGTTTTTCTCGCCGCGACGCTGCAATGTCAGCCCTACTATTCCGACTGGTCTACGGTTGGTTTGCTTCACGTGACAGGTGATGCCGTCGTGCCGAGTTCGATCTACGATATTCAAGCGGTGCCTGCGGGATGCAACACTTCCGACGAAGCGAACTACTCGGCAGCACTGCGCGTGAATACGTCGCGATGGGGCGACGTGGAAACTCCGTTCAATCCACCGTCAGCTTCCACGCAACCCGACATCGCGGACGTTGCCGCCATGGTGAACAAGTTCAAGAGCGTGTCCGGCGCTCCGATCAAAGCTCGGGTCCTTTTGACGGGACCAGTTCCAAACGCAGGGCCGGACATCGGCTTCGACCAGATTGCTTCCTGCGTCGACGCATTCAAGGGGGGTGGATATCCGCATCCTATAGCAACTTGTCCTTGACCACAGCGGGCATGGGTCGGTAAGACCTTGTAATGAAAGCGTGACCGTAGGCGAACTCCGCACTCGATCGGATCATTGACAGCAGAAGGCGGTGCATTCTCTCAAGGGGGTAGCTCTAATGTGCTTCCTTGCTGGGGTACGATCCGGACTTCAGGCCGAAACCAAGTCCTCATTGCCATTTGACCGGAAACGCTAGCTTCGGGTATATTCCCCCCTCTTGGCAGGAGCAGCCGCATGAGAGGTGCTTGGTGCGCGTACCGGCCGTGTTTTCGACGATAGATAAGGCGATTCTGTAACGGGCTGGAGGAGTCATGGCCAAAGCAGCGAAACGTGAATTTGTCTGGTTGCAGTGCAAGGAATGCAGCGATCTGAACTACCGCACATCGGTCAACGTCATGGGCGGAACCCCCAAAATCGAGCTTTCCAAGTTTTGCCGACGTGAACGGAAGCACACCACGCACAAGATCAAGAGAAAATAGCCCCTTTTTGTGACCCGCGTCGGCACACGATTGAAGACAAGCTACGCGCCTTGCCCCCTCGGGGCGCGAAATGTCAGTTGCCGCCGATCTGCTTTTTTGATTGCAGCTTCGCGGACTCCCGGCGAATCAACAAATCGGCATCGGCCCGATCGACCACACCGTCGCGATTGACATCGGCCGCGGACAGGTCCCCGTAGCCCAGCGAGTTGAGTTCGTCCACGGAAATCGATTCAAACCCCATTGGAATCGCGGCCGTATTCGATTGGCAGCAAAGCGGTGCGTCAGTCTTCAGCAGATTACGTTGGATGAACGACAAATCGTCTACGTTCACCATGCCATCGCCGTTGATATCGGCGTGGAAACCCGTCGCCGTGCATGGTGTTTGAATGGCGACCGTCTGAAGATATTGACTCATCAGCAGCGCCTGATCGACGGCATCAATTACCGAATTCCCGTCGAGATTCCCGCCGATCAGCCAGTTTCCCCCCATCGCCGGATCGCCCTTGAAACGCGCCACGAATTTTCCGCCGCTGATCGTGACCAAAGCCACCGAGCGTAACGAATGTTTGATGTCCCGGGCCGTCGCACAGGAGTATTGCCCCGGGGGAAGCGTCATTTGAATCCGTTCGGCCCGCCCCGGAAGATTCAGCGGAAGTCCGAACTCGATCGTTTTTTGAACCTTTACGGAAGACTCCTGGCAACTCGAATAAAACTCAAACTCGATGCACCTCCGCAATGGACCGGCGGAAACGGTCGGGGACAACTGCACGTCCACTTCGACCGTGTGCAGCGCATTAACGGTTACGTTCCAGTCGCAAGTGCTGGTGATGCCGCACGAGTTCGTTGCCGTGCATGAAAACGTGGATTGACCTAGCGGTGCGCGTCCTCCTATCGGAACCAGGTCATCTACGTCCACGTTCTGCGAGTTTGCGGCCACACACTGGAGCGACGCGGGTTCGCCGCACGACGACGAAGGCGAGACAGGATTCCACGCCACACCCGCCGAGAGCACGCCGGCTTCGGCATTGACGGTCAGGCTGGATGGACAACTGAGCGTTGGGCTTGCGCCTGCGATACGAAACTCCTCCGTGCAGCACGTCGTAAACGGCACGATGTGCCCGGAGGAATTGGTCAATCGCGTATTCAACGGATTACTGTCCATGAAACAAAGGGACTCAATCGAGCAGGCCGTCTTCGCTCGGAAGCGCAGACTCGCCATGACCGTCGGTCCATGCGACATCGGCCCGCCGATCACAACCCCCACGGCGTAGAAAACTGAGCCGTTCGTTGCGTCGACGATTTTCGAGAGCTCGGTACCGAAGGGAGATTCCAAATCGACCGCATTGCCCGGCACAATATCGATAAACTCAAGCGAGGTCGGGTCGTAGCCGACCAGGAATTGCCCGCCCGAAATCAAAGCGGCGCTGTTTCCCAATTCGATGTTCACCATGATCTCGCTTCCGACCGAATGGCAATCCGTGTTGGGCAAATCGCTCGGCTCGACGGCAAGGCAAAGTTCAGGCGTTCCGTTGCACGCGCAAACCCCCTTGGGCAGTTGACACAAGTGACCGAAACAATCGTCATTGCTCTGACAGGATATTGTCTGAATCCCGACGCCGCGGCACGCCCCCGCGCCGTTGCAGGCGTCGCCCACGGTGCAGGTTTGGCCGTCATCGCAAGACATGCCCGATGCCAGGTTGACATGGGTCACGCTCCCGGTTGACGGATCGCAAGTGTCGCCGGTGCAGACGTTTCCGTCATCAATAGCGCGGAGAGTACCAGTCGTCGGATCACAACAAGCGGTTGCCGAGTCGTACTTCGGCGTCCACTCGCAGAAACCGCTCACGCATACGTCGTTCGTACATTTGTTCAGGTCGTTGCAATCGATGTTGTCAAAGCATTGGCGGCAGCCGGGGGTCAGCGTCCCTTTGCACATGCCGTCAAGGCATCGATCGTTCGAAGTACAGGGATCATCGTCTTCACAGCGATCGTCAGCCGTACAGTGTTGCAAGATGATCGATATCAACGAATCACGAAAATCGACCATCGGGTTCTTTGTTTGATAGAGCGCGCCGCCAGTGGCCGCGGCAATCGTGCTGCCGAGATTGATCACGCAGGCATCGGAGCCCGTTCCCGCGATCGGCGAAACGATGACATTGTTGGCCTGAGCGATCGCAATGGCGTTGTTGATGGAGTCACGGTCGTCCCCCGGATCGTTGCAACCCTCCGGCCGGCTTCCGTTGCAAGGCCCTTCATCACTGATGGGCACGATAATGCGCGTAGCGCCTGGGCGCCACGGGAAGCGCTGCGCCACGATCGCTGTCGCCGGCCCCCACGACTCATACGGCGATGTGCCGTTCGGAAACAGGCAGGTCTGCGGAACTCCGGGAACCACACCCCCAAACAAACTGACGACCGTGTCCGACAGGCAGGCGTAGGCGCCACCGGGCATTTGCGTGATGCCCAGCGGGATCGCGCTTGCGTCAATCCCCACGCTCGCCAGTTCATTGATCACACCGTTAATGGTCCCGCACAACGCCGAGGCTTCATCCCGCATCGAACCCGAAGTGTCCATGATGAAAACAACGTCCGCCGGCGGGCAGGAATAATCGATCTCGCAGGAAACGCAGCTCGGAATCGGCAAGTACAGGCATGTGCCGCTCACGCACAGATCTGCCGTGCAAGGCAGGCTGTCGTTGCAATCCGTCGGTCCGGTGCAACCCTGGAGTGAACCGGCGACCGCGCGATTGGCCGGACGTGAAAGACGCTGAGGAGCAACGACCTCCGCGCCGGATCCGTCAATGATCGGCTCGGTCGTCGTCACGACCTGCCCCGAAGCCGCAGCGGCACACCAGGCATGGGTAATCATCGCGCACAAGATCATTGTGCCGATGACGAACCCGCGCTCTGCGATATCCCTTGTTGCTTTCACGCTGATCTTTCCCTCCCAGCGTCCCACTCGGTCTATGCCGCTCGTCGCCTTCGCCTACGGCGATGTCGGGCCTCCCAACAGGCGGCCAAAGACGTCCAAATCGAACAAATCTATCGCACCATCTCCGTTAAAGTCGTGTGCTGTCAGGCAAGGAGTTGAGGGCGCGACAAAGGCCGGAGACCCCACCGAACCGCTAAAACACGAAATCAACGACTGGCAATCCAAAAGATCAAGGTCGCCGTCACCGTCGCCGTCGCCGATCAGGCATCCATTTCGGCACAGCGTTTGCGGACATGGCGCCGCGTCGCAGCTTCCCGGGTCTTCGATGGAACACAAGGGCGTGGAACCCAGCGCGCGGCAATCATAGAGCGGATAATTCGGGATACAGATGCCGCCGGAAGACGGGAACAAACAACCCACTACCTGCGGCAGTTCACACGCCAGCGGCGAAGTCGTGAGCGGACAGGCATCGTCGCAATCGTTGACGCCGTCGCCGTCCGTGTCGCCGATCGTCTCGCAAGTGTCGGGAATCCCGTTCAGATTGCAGTCCGGTTCGCACTCGTCGGGAACCGTGTTGTTGTTGCAATCGTCGCTGAACCCGGAGGCCAAATCGCATGAATCGGGAATCGTGTTTCCGTTGCAATCCGTTTCGCACTCGTCCGGCACGCCGTTGTTGTTGCAATCCTCGCTCTGGCCGCAAACGGGTTCCGCGGGGCACTCCGAGCCGCCGCACAACACGTCGCAGGCGTCGAATATCTCATTGCCATTGCAGTCAATGAAACCCGCGCCGGGGCCCATCGTGTCGATCGTGATCTCGGTAGGCGCGCCGGGCTTGAACAGCCCCAAGGTAAACGTCGTTGGGCTGGGAGGCGCGTTGGAATCGAAACGGAAATTGTACAGGGTTCCCCAGCGAAGGGCATTCGCGTTCGGGTTTGCGGAAAACTCGTCCGTGCTCCACACGATCTTGCCGGATAGCGTTGCGGCATTCCAGTCCGCGCCGCTCCAGATTTCGCCGCTGTGATAATCCACGTCGTGAAAACCAATGTTCGCCACCGACGCGCCCAGCGCGATTGGGACGGTCAGCGATCGGCCGGAGCGGTCGGAGTTCTGGTTGTACAAGGCGTACTCGTATCGCCAGAAACCGGTGCCGAGATCGATGATCTTGCCCGCCAGAATAAACGTGCCTTCGCCCGGAACCCGGGCCTCAGTTTGAAACACGGATGGATCACGGGCCTTCCAGGCGTTGATCGCCGGCTCGCCAATGATCGTACTGTCTGTCGTGGCCGCCGTATAACCTTGGGCCGATGACTGCGTGACCGTCGCGCGGCGATAGGAAACGTTGTTCAACGCATTGTTTCCGGCGTCATCGGCCGTGACGTATTGTCCGTCAACGTAATAGAGCGCCCCGGCGTTGTTGGCTGGATTTAGGTCGACATTCTTGACTTGCAGTCTTCGGTCGATCACGGTGTTTTGAATCGGCGGCCGCGACGGCGGAAACGGAAACGAGCCGGTAAACGCGTTGATCGTCGTGCTCGGATAGAGAAATGATTGTGTGCCGTTCAGTGAAGCCGTGTAGGGATCGGAACAGCCCGGAAATAAGACGTTTCCCGGGTTGATGCCCGGTGGTTTCTGACAATCCAGATTGCAGATCACTTCGTTGGTGGCGTGAAATCCATGTTTCACCCAGGAAAGGCCGATCTGCTCGAACTGGTTGTTCTTCAATCGAAACATACCACTCCGAATCACCGGATGGTTGCTTGTGCCTTGCTCCCATCGCAGGCACTGATCGCCTTGGTTGCAGGACGTCGTACCAACGGCGAACGCCGATACAAAATCGCCGTTGCCGGTCGCATCCGACGAACCGTAAGGCGTAATACCCGAGACGTACCCCACAATAACGTCCGCGCCATGCTCACCTGTGGCCGGACAACCCTCTTGTCCGGCCGCCGCGCGGACGTAGCCCCGCCCGTCGCTCCAACACAACGAGGCCGCGAGACAGAACCAAACCGCGCAACGGCTACGCATCAACTTCTTGTCCCCAAAGCTTGGCGGGTTTTCCGATTCTCTTGGCGGGATCAACGACCGGGTCCGGCCGAAAGCACTTTCCCCCTTGACCCCCACAAGCAGACCGCGAACGCATCGCGGATATCGCTCATGCGGGTCCGCCCCCCTCTTCAAGTCTCGTCCCCGCTACCCACTTTAGCACGTTAAACCCCTCGCTTCAACAATCCAAACGTCATCTTAATCACCGACGGCAAACGTTATTGGCCCCAAAGCCGCAATTGGCCTTGAGCCCCAACGACCTTCGCGCCGGCGATTACAACCCATTTATCAATTGGTCGAGACTGCGATTCGTTTCGATTAGCCGACTTTGTTGCCACCAAGTTAAAGCCCTTCTGTTTTATTATAAGCACTGCCTCCACGCAGCTGATACGGCGTCAATTGGAACAGTGGAACTCTGGGTTCCTTCACTTGGATTGGTTTTGATGGAGCAGAGGCTGCGACTATGCCAAAAAGTTATCAACCAATTTCAGCGTGGTTTCGTCTCATTGGGCAGGTCATGAGCTGGTCAGCCGTTTTGACGCAAACCAATCACCATCTTCACTGGCCGGTGCACAAGTTTTGCACCGGTATGACGCTGTTTGATCTGGCGTATGTGTACGTAGCGCGGGAAACCCTCGGGCGAGGCCGCGAGAACCAAAAGCAAGCGGCTCGTGGCGACAGAATGATGACTCCTCAACGGTCGAAAACCGAATGGCGGAGTCCCATTTCAGATCATGTAGTCGGGCATGAATTCCGCGGTGCGGTCGGAGGCCATGCTCGTCACAGGAGGAGTGGGTGAAGGCGATTGGGCGCGGCCGCTGTCGTCGCCCTTGGTTTTCATACGTAGCTCGGGGGGCTTGAAAGTCACGACCGAGTTGGGCGGAACCGACGAGGTCACAAAGACCGAGCCGCCGATGGTGGAGCCCTCGCCGATCACCGTATCGCCGCCGAGGATGATCGCGTTGGCGTAGATGGTGACGTTGTCCTTCACCGTCGGATGCCGTTTCGTGGCGCGGATCACTCGTCCGCGCTCGTCCTTGGGAATGGATAGCGCGCCCAGCGTGACGCCCTGATAAACCTTGACGTTATTGCCGATATCTGTCGTTTCGCCGACGACCACGCCCGTGCCGTGGTCGATGAAAAAGTTCCGCCCGATGTTGGCGCCCGGGTGAATGTCAATACCGGTCTGGTTGTGCGCCCATTCGGACATGATGCGCGGCATGAGCGGGACGTCCATCTTGTAGAGGGCATGGGCGAGTCGTTGGATGCTGATGGCAAGCAAACCCGGATAGGCGAGGATGATCTCGTCCATGTTGAGCGCGGCCGGGTCACCGTCGAACGAGGCCTGCACGTCACCCGCGAGGATTTCCCGAATCGCCGGGATTTGTTCCAGGAAACGGACGGTGACCTCCTTGGCGCGGGCTTCGGCCGAAGCGGCGTCATTACCGCCGGGGTTCTTGGTTTCGTTGACGTAGCAAATGCATTGCGATATCTGTCTGAACGCTGCCTCGCCGATTCTCGGCAGCAGATCCCCGACATGGAACGCGACGTTGTGCGTTGTCAGCCGCTGCCGACCGACAAACCCGGGATAGAGCAACTCGAGCAGATCGCGCACGAGCTGAACAATCTCGGCCCGGTTGGGAAGATAGTATCGATCGACGTGCTGAATGCGCGGATCGGACTGGTAGCTGCGAACGATCCGCTCGACGAGGTCGCCGAGCTTCGGCCCGATGATGAAGTCGTGGGGCATGGGCTCATCATACGGCGGGCAGTGGGTCGGAAACAACCCGGCGGTTATTGGACAAATGCGAATCCTCCATGGCTCGGTCGGGGATTATCGGGGGTTTGTGAAAAGCCGAGGTAGCCGACGAACGGAAACCCGGCTTCGTTTCGACATCCGCCAACGAAACCAGCTTACGATTCCCGACGCATCGACAGGCCAAAGCCGCACATTTAGACTCCGCTCTTCGGGCTACGATTGCCGCCCGGAATCCGTTCGATTCCGGCCCGGGTTTCTGGTGTTTTCCCAAGACCAAGGGAGTATTCGGTGCAAATCATTCGACGACAGAAGTTATCGGCTGCCGCAGTAACATGTTTGAGTTTGGCTTCGGGAGCGGCGGTGGTCGCCGACGGGTTTCAGACACCCGTGGCCCTGACAAACCTGAAAATCGTGAGCGGAACCAGCGAGACGATCGAATCGGGAACGATCGTGATCGCCGATGGGCGAATCGTTGCCGTGGGCGAGTCGGTGGAGATTCCGCCGTCGGCCGAACGCATCGACATGGGCGGACTTGTCGCCTATCCCGGTTTCATCGATGCCCATAGCCATCTCGGCGTCCCGGAAAAAGAGCGAACTCCGGAAGATCGCGTTCGAACGGAAGACGCGAATCCTGATCCGCGAGAGGCGGCTTTGACGGCAACGCGCGACGCCAATCGCCGCGGCATTCGTCCGCAACTTCGCGGGGTCGATCTTTACACTGCCGACGAAAAGACGCGGGAGTCATTTCGCGGAATTGGCTTCACAGCTGCTCTGGTCGCGCCGCGCGACGGCATATTCGGTGGTGGCAGCGACCTGATGAGCCTCGGCGAGGAACCGATTCGCCGATCGGTGATCGCGAGCAACGTCGCACAACATGCCTCGTTTTCCGCCGGCGAGCCGGGTGAGTACCCGCGCACAATTCTCGGCGTGTTTGCTCAGTTTCGACAGGTACTCCTCGACGCAAAGCGACACGCCAAGCTGCTTAAATGGCAGGAACGACATCCCAACGAAAAGGAGCGCGTTCCGACCGATGCCGCGTTGGATGCGCTGCAGCCGATGCTGGCGCGAACGCATCCGGTGTTCTTTGCGGCCAACAGCGAAAATGAAATTCGCCGCGCGCTTGATTTGGCGCGGGAGTTTAATCTGGGCGTCGTCATCACCGGCGGCAAGGAAGCCTGGAAGCTGGCCGATCGCATCAAGGCCGAACGCGTTCCGCTGGTCATAAGCTTGAAGTTCGACGATGAGCCGGAATACGGGAAGAAAAAAAAGGAGAGACCCGGCAGTTCGGCGGAGTCCAGGGAGCCGAAGGAAGCCGACGACGACGCCAAGACGGAGGAGTCCGCTGAAGGAAAAGAACCGTCCTCCGGCGACGATGCCAAGAAAACAGCGAAGATTTACGAGCCGTTGAAGATTCGGGCTGAAAAGCGCCGACTGTGGGAGGAACAGGTCGCCAACGCGATCCGCCTGCACGAAGCGGGCATTCCCTTCGCATTTTCGACGCGCGATTTCAAATCACCCGATGAGTTCCTCAAGAATCTGCGATTGGCCATTGAAAAAGGACTCCCTGAAAATGCGGCCGTCGCAGCGTTGACTCGGAATGCTGCGGAAGTGGTCGGTGCGGGAAAGCAACTTGGTGTGATTGGCGAAGGCTACGTTGCCAACCTGACATTGCTTTCCAAACCGCTGGCCGACAAGAAGTCCAAGGTGCGCTTCGTCTACGTCGATGGACGCAAGTTTGAAATGGACGAAGATGAAAAAAGTGGAGGAAAAGGCCGACCGGACGACAGTGCGAGTGTGGACAGAAAAAGCGAATCCTCCGCTCAAACTCCAAAGCTGGAGGCGGCGAAGGACGACAAGCCGGATGAAGGGCCGACGTGGGTATCGGAAATCATAGCCAATCGGGTTCCCAAGACCGTCACCGGCGGCGACGTACTGATCCGGAACGCAACCGTGATTCCGGTCACTTCGCCGATCATCCGCAACGCTTCGATCCTGATCCAAAAAGGAACGATCACGGACATTGGCCCGGCGGACAGCATCGAACCGCCAGACGGAGTGACGGTTATCGACGCGACCGGGAAATTCGCCATGCCGGGCATCGTCGATCCGCACTCCCACCTCGGCATCGACGGCGTCAATGAATCGCCCAATGCCATCAGCGCCGAAGTGCGCATCGCCGACACGATCAACCCCAACGACATTGCCATTTTCCGAGCTGCGGCGGGCGGCGCGACGACGCACCACGCGATGCACGGATCGGCCAATCCCATCGGCGGTCAGAACGTTGTCTTTAAGCTCAAGTATCGCCGCCCGGTTTCGGAAATGCTCATTCCCGACGCTCCGCGAACGATCAAGTTCGCGCTGGGAGAAAACGTCGTGCAGGCGAACTTCCCCGATGGCTGGGGCAAGCGGTTTCCGAACTCGCGGATGGGGGTCGAGGCGGTGATCCGCGGCGCGTTTGAGCATGCCCGCGAGTACAAACGAGATTGGAGTGAGTTTGATCGGCTGTCGAAGGGAGGCATGGACCTGGCCCCTCCTCGGCACGATCTTCGCCTCGAAGCACTGGCCGATGTGCTCGCGGGCGACATCACCGTCCACAGCCATTGCTATCGTTCCGAGGAGATTCTGCGACTGTTGGAGACCGCCGAAGACTACGGCATTCGCATCGGCGTGCTTCACCATGTGCTCGAAGGTTACCGGATCGGTCCGGAGATCGCCCGACATGGGGCCGGGGCGTCTTCATTCGCAAGCGACTGGTCGTACAAAGTCGAAGCCTATCAGTCGATTCCGCACAACGCGGCGCTCATGACGAAATTTGGCGTCAATTCGACAATCAACTCCGACTCGCCCAACACGATTCGCTGGATGGCGCAAGAAGCGGCAAAGTGCATCAAGTGGGGCGGGCTGAACGAAACCGAGGCCTTCAAGCTGATCACGCTTCATCCGGCCATGCAGTTGCAAATCGAACATCGCGTGGGCAGCCTGGAGGTGGGCAAGGACGGCGACGTGGCCATCTTCAACGGCCACCCGCTGGATTCCTTCAGCAAATGCGTGACGACCATCATCGACGGCGAGGTTTTCTTCGAGGATGGGCAGCCGGAGCGAGCGGAGCCGGCGGACGACTGGTCGGCGGGGCTTGCCGTCGGCGAAAAAGTGGTCAAAACCATTCCGACGACGCCGCACCGCTTGTTTGCGATCGTTGACGCGACCGTCCATCCGATCAACGGACCAACCATCGAACGAGGAACCGTGGTTATTCTGGAAGATAAGATTGAAGCGGTCGGCGCCGACGTCGCGGTTCCGCCCGGCGCAGGAATCATTGATGGAACCGGATTGCATGTGTACCCCGGACTGATCGATGCGGGGAGCGTTCTCGGGCTTTCGGAGGTCGATTCACTGCGTTCGACGCAGGACTCGCGCGAATTGGGCACGTTCAACCCGCACCTGAAGGCCATCAGTGCCGTGCATCCGCACAGCGAGCACATTCGCATCGCCCGGGCAGCCGGAATCACGACAACACTCGTGACGCCCCGTGGAGCGAGAGTTGCGGGGCAGAGTGCCGTTATCCACCTTGACGGATGGACCGCCTCCGAAATGGTGATGGTCGATGCATTCGGTCTGCATCTCAACGTGCCGAGTCTACCGCTCGACCTGCTCGATCATCCGGAACCGGAGCATCTCGATCACGCCTGCATGCCCATGATTCATGGCGGGTCGCAGGCTCAAGGCGCTGAACACGGCATGGAACGAATGCGGCCCCGGCTCGATGACGAGGCCAAAAAGAAGCGCCGTGACGAACACAAGAAGGCTGTTCGAGCCTTGGACGAGTTCATGGCAAGAGCGAAACACTACGCGGAAGTGAAGAACCTCGCCGCGACGGAACCGAGTGATTCGTATGCGACTGATCTCGCGCTGGAGGCGATGATTCCCTACGTTCGGGGCGAAAAGCCAGTGCTTTTCGAAGCCGCGACCTACAAGGAAATCCTCGACACGCTTGAATTCGCGGACAAGTACCAGCTGAAGACCGTTTTGATCGGCGCGCAGGAAAGCTGGAAAGTTGCCGACGAACTGGCGAAAAGAGACATTCCCGTCATTCTGAGTACAACATTGAGCTATCCGCGGAGCGAATACGAAACGTGGGATTCCGTCTATCGATGTGCGGGCGTGTTGGCCCATGCCGGAGTTAGCTTCGCGTTCGCCACCGACTCGGCCTCGGAATCCTACAATTTGCCCACGATGGCAGGAATGGCCGTCGCGCATGGGCTGACGCGGGAGCAGGCCGAGTTTGCATTGACCCTCGGAGCCGCCCGAATTCTCGGTATCGCCGATCGCGTTGGATCGCTTGAACCGGGAAAACAGGCCGACGTGATCGTCACGACCGGATCGCCCGCCCAAACCGTTACTGTCGTTTCGCACGTGTTCATCGACGGTCGTCCAATCGAACTCACCAGTCTGCACTCGTCCAATTACGAAAAGTTTCGCAATCGCCCTGTGCCCATACTCCCCCCCGCGAGGATGGACTTGCAGGGCCCTGCGAGCCTAAGTAACGGGCCATAGGGGCCTCAGGGGCATGAAAAGCACCGAAACTCCGACCAAGGGAAAGTTCGGCGCACCCCTTGAATCCTTTTTTTGCGATTGCTACACTGCGGCCCCCTTCGGGATGTTCAGTTGTGCCCAGAAGGGATCGGGGCGCGGTTGTCGCGCCCAGTTTTGTCGGGTACTTTGTACCATTTTGGTACGAAGTGGTGTTGGAACCGGCGAGCCCCCGATGGCGCAGAAGAATCGGGGAAAACCCAGCTGGGTGCGTTTCACCGGCGTCGGCGTCGAGTTTGCCGGTGTCGTAGTGGTATTTGCCCTGATTGGTAACTGGCTGGATGGCCTTTACGATTGGAAGCCTTGGGGCGTATTAGTCGGCCTGGTTTTGGGATTGTTCGGCGGCACCTATAACCTGATCAAGGAATCGCTCGCGGCGAGTCGTGACGCGGCACGGGAAGACGACTCCTCCAGTAAATCGCGAAATGGTGACCGGCCATGAAGGCCGGAGTGAAATTCGCGCTCCTGACAGTTGTTCTCAGTTTTGGGATGTTCGGTTTGGGCTGGTTGCCGACTCGGCGACTAGCTGGAGCGGATTCGCTTTCCAGCATGGCGGTTGGGATTGGTGTCAGCCTCATCGGATCGTGGATTGGCGCGGTCCCGATTGCGTTGATGACTGACAAGACGACCGGCGCGAACGTCGGTCAGGTGGTCCTTGCATCGGGACTGCTGCGGTTTGTGGTGGTTTTGGCGTTAGCGTTGTCGATCGGCCTGAGCGGTCTGGTGGATCGGGCGACGTTTCTGGTATGGGTTGCAATCGCGTATATGGTTCTGCTCGCGGCGGACACGCACTACGCCCTGCGAGCGGGTTCCGCGAAGCATCGCTCGGAAGGTTGAATCCTTGACGATCGGTTTGTTGGCATCGGGCAATCCAATGGATCACGTTGTCCAGCACCCGCTGGTGACGCGCCCGCTCGATCTTGGGTTTCCTCTCACGCCGCAAGGCGAAATCACGATCTTTAGCAATCAGATCGCGATGCTGATTCTCGCGGGTATTCTGCTTGTGTTGGTTGTACCGCCCTTGGTGTTGCGACGTCGGGGATCGAGTGACGTTGACGCGATGGTGCCGCGTGGCTTTGCGAATTTTATGGAGTCGATCTGCCAGTACCTTCGCAAGGAAGTCGCGGAGCCGGCGCTGGGTGAGCACACCGATCGATTTATCAAGTACATCTGGAGCGTGTTCTTTTTCATTCTGACCGTGAACCTGCTCGGGTTGTTGCCCCTGCCGGCGATCACGCCTTTGATGGGGACGCACATCGGTGGAACCGCAAGCGGCAACATCTACATGACCGCGACGATGGCGCTGCTCACAATGCTGATGATGGTGGTCAATGGGCTGCGCCTCGGCGGAAAGCACTATCTTGCCCATTTTTGTCCGGGGCCGCTCTGGCTTGCGCCGCTTCTGGTGCCGGTCGAACTCATCGGATTGGTGGCGAAGATTTTTGCGCTGGCGGTCCGTCTCTTTGCGAACATGATGGCCGGACACATCCTGCTGGCGGTGCTGGTCAGTTTCATATTGAGCGCCGGCACGGCGATGGGAGCAGCCGGAGGAATTGCGGTTGCGATCCCGGCGGTGCTCGGCAGCGTGGCAATTACGTTGCTTGAGGTGTTCGTCGCGTTCCTTCAGGCGTTTATTTTTACGTTTCTGACGACGCTGTTCATCGGAATGTCGGTGGTGTTTCATCATGACGATCATGGACACGAAGCGGGACATCATGGTGAACACGGAGGACACGCGGCGGCCCATTGAGATTGTTGAAGTTTAAAGATTGAAACGCCATGCCCGGGGAGTTGCGGGGCGACCGGGTCGTGAGGCTGCGAGGCGATGGCGTGAGAGAATGAGTCGGCGACCCCCGCTCCCGGCTCGACAACAGAAAGGTTCAGGCACACGAATGGATAAGAAAACATCGAAAATGGCGTTGTGGGCGATCGCGCTAGGCGCGGCGCTGTTGTTGTTTGGCACCGGAAGCGCGAAAGCGGCTGATCCGGCGGAAGGCGCGCATAATGCGGCGACCGGACAGGCGACGTTTCTGACGACGGACGGCGCCCGCAAGCTTGGCGGCGCGATCGGCGCGGGACTGGTGATCATGGGCGGCGCGGCCGGCATCGGCCGGGTCGGAAGCGCGGCGGTGGAATCGATGGCGCGTCAGCCGGAAGTGGCCGGTCAGATCAGCACGGGCATGATCATCACGGCGGCGATGATCGAAGGCGCGACGCTGTTCGCGGTGGTCGTGGGCTTGCTTGCGGTTCTGTAGTATCGAAATGGCATGAAACTCGTTCGGCGGGATGGAACGATTTCGCCGGACGAATGGTCAGGTTTCAGTTGGGCATCGCGAATGAACCGATTCAGACAAATCGCGGCAGCGGTGGTTTCGGCGGCAGGATTTCCGATGATCGCATCCGCTTCGGAAGGCGGAGCGAGCAATCCGTTCGCCGGTGATATCGGCAACGCGCTGTGGACGATGGTGATCTTCGTGATCGTCGTCGTCGTGCTGGGCAAGTTCGCCTGGGGGCCAATCCTGGCAGCGCTTCAGAAACGAGAGGACTTCATTCGCGACTCGCTGGCTCAGGCCAAGCGCGATCGCGAGGAGTCGGAACGCAAGCTGAAGGAGTATACGGCGCAAATCGAAGCCGCCAGGGCCGAGGCCAGTGCCATCGTCGATGAAGGACGCCGCGACGCCGAGGTGCTCAAGCGCAAGCTGGAAGATGCGGCCAAGGCCGAGGCACAGGCGACGATCGAACGCGCCAAACGAGAAATCGGCATCGCCAAGGAAACGGCGGTGAAAGAGCTTTACGGCTTGTCGGGCAAGCTTGCGACGGACATTGCGTCGCGGATCATCCGCAAGGAAATGAACCCGAAAGAGCACGAGCGGTTGATTTCGGAAGCCATTGACGATCTCGAGAAACTGGGATCGCGAAACTAAAGAGAACTGACTCCAACGAGTTTTTGATTCATGGCGAAGTACAGCGACGACGAACTGGCAGTTGCGATGGTTTACGCGAAAGCCATGTTTGAACTGGCGACGGAACAGGGCCAGGTCGATGCGCTGCGCGAAGAACTTTCGTCCGTGGCGACGATGATCGAAGGCAATCGTGACTTCGCGGCGTTTCTGGGTAGTCCGACCGTAGACGTGGCGTCCAAGCGGAACGCGTTGGAAAAAGCGCTTCGCGGCCGGTGCAGCGACCTGCTGGTCGATTCATTGCAAATCATCAATCGGAACGGGCGGCAGCAGTTTTTCGGCTCCGTCGCGGAAGCGTTTCGGATGAATGACGAGCAGCACCGCGGCGTTGTTGAAGTCAACGTGCGGACGCCGGTGGCGCTGTCGGATGCGATGCGAACTCGGATCTGCAAGGTGATATCTGCCAAAACAGGCAAGACCCCGCGGATCGTGGAAATCGTCGACGAGTCGTTGCTGGGTGGATTGATCATTCGTATCGGCGATGAAAAGCTCGATGCGAGTGTGGCGCGCAAAGTGACCGTTTTGACGGACTTGTTGAATCAGCGCGCATCACGGGAGATTCACGCCGGTCGTGACTACGTGGCGGCGTGAGCCTGCATGTTGAATTGAGAATGCGGAGTTAAGAACGGCGTACGCGGCGCGGTAGTTTGAAGTCATCGCCGCATTCAAGGAAGCTGGGATATGAAGTTTCGAGTGGACGAAATCACGTCGGTCATCACCGAGGAAATCCGCCAGTATCGCGGTCAGGTGGACGTGGCCGAGGTCGGCACGGTGCTTGAGGTCGGCGACGGAATCGCCCGCGTGTACGGGCTGAGCAATGCTCTGGCCGGTGAGCGGGTGGAATTCGAGAACGGCGCGAACGGACAGGTCTTCAACCTGGAAGAGAATTCAGTTGGTATCGTCGTGCTCGGCGACTATCTGGGCATCAAAGAAGGTGACGAGGTTCGTCGGACGGGCGAGCTGCTCAGCATTCCAGTCGGCGAGAAAATGATCGGGCGCGTGGTTGATCCGCTCGGGCGTCCGATCGACGGTAAGGGTGTGATCGAAACGCCGCATCGCCAGCCAATGGAGTTCAAAGCGCCGGGCATCGCCGAGCGCCAGCCGGTGAATGAGCCGATGCAGACGGGGATCAAGGCGATCGACGCGATGATTCCGATCGGTCGCGGTCAGCGCGAACTCATCATCGGCGACCGCAAGACCGGTAAGACGGCGATCGCCATTGACACGATCATCAATCAAAAGGGCGGCGACGTGATCTGCGTCTATGTCGCCGTCGGACAAAAGGAATCGACGGTCGTCGGCGTGGTGGAAAAACTCCGCGAGTGCGGCGCGATGGACTACACCATCGTGGTCAGTGCATCTGCTTCCGACCCCGCGCCGCTTCAATACATCGCGCCGTATGCCGGCGCAGCATTGGCCGAATACTTCATGTACAAACAGGGCCGCGCGACACTTTGCATCTATGATGACCTGACGAAGCAGGCCCATGCGTATCGACAGTTGTCGTTGCTGCTTCGTCGTCCGCCCGGTCGTGAGGCCTATCCAGGTGACGTCTTTTACCTACACTCTCGACTGCTCGAACGAAGTTGTAAACTGCGCGAGGAATTCGCCGTCGTGCCTAAGGATACGCCCCCGACGGCGACGGATCGGAAGATCGTTCGCAAGCATCCGCAAGGGTTCGCCGCGCCAGTCGATCATCGCCCTGATGACGAGCATGGCTTGTATCATCGTCCACACGGCAAACACAAGGCCGAGGCGTGGCTGGCGACGCTGCCCGACAAGGACAAACTTAAGATTCACAAGTTTCCGGATACAGGCGGCTCCATGACGGCGCTGCCGGTGATCGAAACGATGGAAGGCGAAGTCTCGGCCTACATTCCGACGAACGTGATTTCGATCACGGACGGGCAGATCTATCTGGAGCCGGATTTGTTTTTCGCGGGCGTGCGACCGGCCGTGAACGTCGGTATCAGCGTGTCGCGCGTTGGGGGCAACGCCCAGAAGAAAGCGATGAAAAAGATCGCCGGGTCACTTCGACTCGACCTCGCAGCCTATCGCGAGCTTGAGGCGTTTGCCCAACTCGGAACGGAACTCGACGCGGCCACGCAGCGGCAGTTGGATCGCGGTGCGCGGATGGTGGAGCTCTTAAAGCAGCCGCAATACGCTCCGTTTTCGCTGGGAGACGAGGTGGTCAGCATCTTCGCGGGATCGAAGGGCTATCTCGATAATCTGCCCATTTCGCAGGTTCGGGAGTTTGAGGCGGGGTTGCTCAAGCACGTTCACGACGAACATCCGGAGATCTTCGAGGAGATCAAGACAAAGGGTGAAATGTCGGACGGCACGACGGCGAAACTGTCCAAGCTGATCGAGGACTTCAAGACGCGGTTCGTGGCGACGAAATCGACGAAGAAGGCGTAACGCCTTGAACCCGCGTTGGGAGTGGTGTCCAGGGAATGGCCAAACCAAGAGTCATCGTCAAGCGTCGCAAGTCGGTTCGCAACATCCGCAAGATCACGCGGACGATGCAACTGATCGCCACGGCGCGCTTTCAGGCCGCCTACAACCGGGCCATGGCAACCAAGCCGTACACGGAGCACCTCGCCGAACTGGTATCCGACCTTTCGGATGCCGTGCAGGGCGAAATCTCGCATCCGCTGATGAAGGCGAATCCAGAGGCGAAACGATCGGCCCTGGTGGTCATCACGACGAAGCGGGGGCTGTGCGGTGGATATAACACGAACGTCTTGCGCAGCGCGATCGCCCATTTGCGAGAAGCGGAAGAGCGTGGCGTTGAGACCGATGTTTACATGGTAGGAAAGAAAGGCGTCAATTATTTTCGCTTTTTGCGACGTGCGATGCTTGAGCGGATTCTGGACATCAGCGACGCGCCAAGATTCGACCAGGTCGAGCCGATTGCGAATGGTCTGATGGATCGGTTTGTTCGAGGCGAGATCGGTTCGGCCCATGTGGCGTACATGCGGTTTCACTCGACGGCCCGGCAATCGCCGGAAGTGATGCAATTGCTTCCATTGTCGCGAGAAGTCCCGGCATCAGGTGAAACAACGGCAAAGAAAACGGCGGTGCAATACGAATTCTCTCCGGAACCGAAGGAACTCCTGACGGAATTGCTGCCGGCTACGGTGCGCATTCGACTGTTTCAGTGCTTTACCGACGCGACAGTAAGCGAACAGGTGGGTCGCATGGTGGCGATGAAGGCGGCCACGGACGCCGCCGGCGAAATGATTACCATGTTGACGCGGCAGTACAATCGTGCGCGGCAGTCGCAGATTACGATGGAGCTTCTTGACATTGTGGGCGGAGCGAATGCCCTTCAGTAGGAATGGTCCTCTATGGAAAAAGGCAATTTCGGCAAGGTTACTCAAGTCATCGGTTCGACGCTCGACGCGCAGTTCGAAGAAGAGCAAATGCCCAAGATTTACAACGCTCTTCAGCTTGAGGTGGAACGAACGGTGCTCGGTGAAACGACGAAAGAGACGCTCTGGTGCGAAGTCGCCCAGCATCTCGGCGGCGGCAGGCTTCGTGCGATCGCCCTCGGCTCGACCGACGGCGTTCAACGCGGGGCGAAGATTCTCGACACCGGGCTTCCCGTGACCGTTCCTGTTGGGCTTGAGACGCTTGGCCGCGTATTCAATCTGGTGGGAGAGGTGATCGACGGGCGCGGACCTATTCAGGTGAAAGAGCGCAAGCCAATCCACCACGATCCACCGGAGTTCGGCGACCTGACCAGCAAGACCGAACTGTTCGAGACGGGCATCAAGGTCATCGACCTGCTCTGTCCGCTCGTTCGCGGCGGCAAGGCCGGTCTTTTTGGTGGTGCGGGAGTGGGCAAGACCGTCATCATTCAGGAACTCATCGCCCGCCTCGCACGTTTCCACAGCGGCTATTCCTGCTTCGCGGGAGTCGGCGAGCGTACCCGTGAGGGCAACGACCTTTGGCTCGAAATGCAGGAAGCCAAGATCGGCGATACGGGCAAAAGCGTTATCGATCAAACGGTGATGGTGTTCGGACAGATGAATGAGCCGCCGGGCGCGCGACTTCGGGTGGCCCTTTCGGCGCTGACCATGGCCGAGCATTTCCGCGACAAGACCGGCGCGGATACGCTTTTGTTCGTCGATAACATATTCCGCTTCTCCCAGGCCGGGTCGGAAGTGTCGGCCCTGCTGGGTCGAATGCCTTCGGCCGTGGGCTATCAACCGACGCTATCGACGGAAATGGGGCAGCTACAAGAACGGATTACTTCGACAAGTCGCGGAGCCGTCACGAGCATTCAGGCGATTTACGTTCCGGCCGACGACTACACGGACCCTGCCCCCGCGGCGGCGTTCACCCATCTCGACAGTACGGTCAATCTTGAGCGTAGCATCGCGGAAAAGGGGATCTATCCGGCGGTCGATCCTCTGGCGTCGAGCAGTCGTCTGGTGTCGCCGGAATCGATCGGCGAGCGGCATTACACGGTGGCTCGCCGCGTGCAGCAGATTCTCCAGCGGTACAAGGACCTCCAGGACATCATCGCGATTCTCGGCGTCGATGAACTGAGTGAAGAGGACAAGATCACCGTCGCTCGGGCTCGTAAGATTGAACGATTCCTGTCGCAACCGTTCTTCGTGGCGGAGCAGTTCACGGGCTTTTCAGGCAACTATACTTCGCGAGAGGAAACGATTCGATCGTTCGAGGAACTTTGCGACGGCAAGTGGGACCACCTGCCGGAACAGGCATTCATGTACGTCGGTGTAATTGAAGAAGCGGCCGCAAAGGCAGAGAAACTGGCAAAAGGATGATCGCGCGCGATTGGGTGCAATCAAAATGCTGATTCTTGCGGTCTGTAAGGCAGTCCGCATTGCCCGTTTCGTATGTAGCAATTGATTCGTTGCGAATTATGGCCAAGACAGACACATTTCACTGTTCCGTCATCACACCCGAGCGCTCCGTACTGGACTGCCCGGCTACGTTTGTCGCTTTTCCGGCCCACGATGGCGAGATGGGCATACTCGCTCATCGGGCGCCGATTGTCTGTAAGCTTGGCATCGGGTCGCTTCGCGTTGAATCGCAGGGGCGCACCGAGACCTACTTCCTGGATGGCGGTTTTGCGAGGATGCTGGACAACCACCTAACGATATTGACTGAACAAGCGAAGGCATCATCGGAGATTCAGGTAAACGTTGCAGAACAGGCCATGGCCACCGCCCGCTCGATGCCGTCGGTTGATCAACAGGCGTTTTTGGCCCGACAAAGGGCGATGAAGCGGGCGCAAACGCAACTTCAAATCGCTCGTGGTCGATCACCGCGTTCTTGACGATATTTTTTGGGCGTTGTTGGCACGCTTGAGCCGGCAGGATAACGGCAATGAAAATCGGCTTCAGTTCATTGGTGTGTCCGGGGTGGAGTCTCCAGACCATTCTCGACCAGGCGTCCGCGCTGGGATTCCAAGGCGTGGAGCTTCGCGGGCTTCAAGGCGAGTTCGACCTGATGTTGGCGCCGGAGCTTGCCGGCCGCCCGGAATCGGTGAAAGATCGGTTTTCAGAAAAGAAGATCGAGTTGGTTTGCCTTGGGGTCTCGGCGTCGCTGACGGTTCGGAAGAAGAGCGATTTGGCTCGACAGAGGGAACTCATTATTGACGGCCTGGAGCTTGCGGCTCGCCTTTCATGTCCGTTTGTGCGGCTTTTTGCGGGAGAAGTGGAACGAGGCGACACACCCGAGAGCGCCATGGCACGAGCGGCCGACTTGCTTCAAGGGTTTACGACGGTTGCCGCACGAACGGGTGTGACACTGCTCGTGGAAAACGGCGGCGATTTTTCGAGCAGTCAATCAATGTGGTTTCTCCTGGACGCGGTTGGGCATCCGGCGGTTCAGTGCTGTTGGAATCAGGGAAACGCCAAGATTGATCTTGAGCGCCCTACCGTTTCCATTCCACGACTAGCGGGAAAAATCGGGCTCGTGCACCTTTGTGACGGGCACTTTGACGACGCCGGCGTATTGTCTCACTACACATCCCTAGGTGAGGGCAACATTGAGCTGGCTCGGCAAATCGAGCTGCTTCGCGGGATCGGGTTCGGCGGGTATCTGATGTGCGAGTGGCCAAAGGCCTGGGTTGATTCACTTCCAAGTCCCGAAGCGGCACTTCCGCAGGCCGCCGCGTTTCTACAATCGCGTGTTGCCGAGAAACAAGCAATTCTTTCCGCCTACAAGGGCGATAAAAACGCGCCTCGCTATTCACCGGACCGCGCAGCCGCGACTTCTGCCTGATTCAGCGTCACGGTGTTCCTCCATCGGCATCCCATTAGCCGACAACTCTTAATAAGGAATCAGGAGCAAGCATGGCAGTGAGACTCGTCGTCAGCGCGGTGCCGTTGTCTGTAGGCAGTCCCGCGAAGGAGTTTGCTGATTGAAAGACAGTCGCGGGAATCGCCTTCTTTTCGATTAGAAGCACGATGCGTCATATGAACGGGCCACTTACCAAATTGGGGTGCTTGGCCGGTGCGGCAGCGGTCAGTTTGATCACGGGCTGGTTCGCGCTCGCAGTCTCTTCTTCGCCGCGGGGCCCCGTGTCAAGCGTCGCCTGGTCCTGCGCGGTTCTATCTGTTTTCTGGTTCGTGTTGTCGTTGACGCCGCCTTGGAGCGGTCGATGGTTCGCGGGAAGGGCGCGCCTGGCGAAACTCCACGTGACATTGTTTTTTGCGGTAGCCAGCGCCATCATCCAAGCAGTTGTGCTGGTCATGCGGTGCGTAATTGTTGTCATCGATCTGGCTCACGGTTACCCGGGACAACGCCGACACCAATTTGGGTGCGACCGATCAGGACTGGTAACGCTTGGCCTGTTGGCGCTCGTCTGCGCAGCGGGGCTGGTCTCGACACGCGATCCTCGCCTCGCGACTTGTTTGTTCTGGTTGCTGGTGATGATGGGATCGTGGGCCTGCCTGCTTTCCGATCCCTATCAACTGACGATGGCCGGTGGGTTTGAGCGAACCGATGCCGTATTGCTGCTCTGCGGAACGCTCGCTGGGATCATTCTGCTCAGCGTCGTGGCAATTGAGTGGCTGATCGACTCCAAATTCTTCCGCTGCCGTCAACGCTGCGATTCAGGCGAATTCGAGAGTCTGACTGCGGCGCCGGGATTCCGGTCCAGCATTGCTTTTGTGGCATTTCTGATCACGCCCGTACTGTTTCAACAGCTCCTTGTGCCCGTCTCTGCCCCAATGGGTGGGTTTCAAACGTCTGCGCTTGGCGTGGGCGGCGCCGCTGGCGTTGCGGCGATGGGATGTTTGCTCCTCATCCGCCGACAATGGGGGCCGGCGCTCACCGATGCCGCGATGGGGCTGTTGTCCATCGCCCTCTGCGCCGTCGCCGTTTGGTTGCTTCCTTTGGAGAAGAAGCCTCTGTCCGATCTTTATCCAACGTTTTTCGCCACGCTGATCATCGGCAGCGCACTGGGAACCGCCTTGTGGACGGTTGTGGCCAGCCGATGGACAAGGAGCGGTAGGAACGAGGAAGCTCGCGAAGGAGTGGTTTTTCATGCCCGGCGGTTTGCTTTTCACTGTGCGGCGGTCGGGTTGCTCGCCTGCACCATGTTGACGTTCTGGCCGCGAATGCCCGGGATTGCCGCCATGGACCATTCTCTGGAGCGTGTCCTCGTCGGATTCGGAGCGAACCTGTTTCTCCTGCTCACGATGATCCGGTGCTCAAGAAGTCTGCAACGCGCGCCCTTTCGGCTGCTTACTGTCGTCTCCGCGGTTTCAACGATCGCTTTCCTCATGGTGCGAATGACGCCATTCGTTTCTAACGCCGGCTAGGTTCGCTGTGCCCATCGATTGATGCCGTGGCCCTTACCCGGCGACGGCGAAAGGACTTGAGGCCTTACGGAATCGACTCCAGGCGAATAGCCGCGGAGTTCGCCAAAAAAATGTGAGGGTGCAGTCCATTCGAGTCGAGATTCTCTTCGGAAAAGGCTATACTTGCATGGGCATGACAATGTCAAAGGGGGCAGTGAATGCGAACGAAGCGCGTCGAGCGCATGCTTCAATTGGTTCAGGCGTTGCAATCAGGTCGAAGCCTGACGGCGGATGATCTGGCCCTTTCAATCGGGGTCTCTCGCCGCACGATCTTCCGCGATTTGGACGTTCTTAACCGCGCGGGTATCGCATACTCCTTCGACCGAGTGACCAAACGGTATTCGGCGGCTCAACCACTCATGCTCCCTCCGGTGACGCTTAGCCATTCCGAGGCGATGGCCCTGATGCTGTCAATGCGGCATCTTGAGAACCGACGCGTAATTCCCGATCGAGCCGCGGCCGTATCGGCACGTCTCAAGCTGGAAGGGATGCTGCCGGCCGCGCTGCGGGATACTCTTGCATCATTCGAAGAGACGATCGAGGTTCGCGAGGAGCCTGCCTCCGATCCGACGTCCATCGCGGACATGCTCCCGCTGCTCCAGCGCGCCGTCGAGAAACGGCGGAAAGTGAAAATCCGCTACGATTCATACGCGGACCGCAAAGTGCTCGATGTTGTATTGCATCCCTATCGCCTGACGTACCTTCATCGCGGGTGGTACGTTGTCGGCTGGTGTGACCTCTTTGCGGAAGTGCGGACACTTAAGATCGAACGCATCGCCATGCTTCAGGCGCTTGAGGATCCGTTTGAACCTCATCCTTCGTTCAGCCTGGAATCCTACTTTGGAAACGCGTGGTTAATGATCCGCGAGGATCGAGAGTGGCATGTCGTGATCCGATTCTGTCCGAACGTGGCCGGCAATGTGGATGAAATCATGTGGCATAAGACGCAGCGAACCAGGCTTGTGGAAGACGGATCGCTTCTCTTCGAGGTGGACGTTGACGGGTTGAGGGAAATCGCGTGGTGGGTTCTTGGTTACGGCGATCAGGCACAGGTACTCGCGCCGACAGAGCTTCGGCAAATGATCAAAACGCATGCTGAACGAATGCTGGAGTTTTACAATCGAGCGACGAGCGAACCCGAAAGGCAGTGACTCCGTGTCGAGGCGCTCGCGGGGCGAGCGAGGAAAGCCGCAGGATTGGAACTCCACCGTTTGGCGGCGGCGTGAGAGGCGAACGAACGGCGCTTGAAGTGGCATCGAGCGCCTGGGTTCGCGGCCGTTAGTCCGAATGTCGAAACCGGAAGCGAAATGGGCCATGCGAGCGGTTGTTCAAACGGTTTCCAGCACATCGGTCATTGTGGATGATGCCACGGTCGGTCGAATTGAAAAGGGGCTGCTCGTCTACCTTGGCGTTGAGACCACCGACAGTCCCATCGACTGCGAGTACATCGCCGAAAAGGTTCGGCACTTGCGCATTTTCCACGATGCCGACGGCAAGATGAATCTTGACGTGCATCAGGCGAGCGGTTCGGTATTGGTCGTCAGTGCATTTACTGTCCAGGCCGACGCCAGAAAAGGGCGCCGTCCGACGTTTGATGGCGCAGCGTCGGGTGATACGGCTCGCGGGCTGTACGAGTTGTTCTGCGAAGAGCTTGCTCGGCGAGAAATGCGCGTCGCTCGCGGGAGCTTTGGTGCGTTGATGAAAGTGCACTCGGTCAACGTCGGTCCCGTGTGCATTCTGCTTGACTCAAAACGGGAATTCTGACTCTTCGACCGTTCCTCGTCGAAATGTGCGCTGTCGCTTGATTGAACGACTTGATGATTCGCGTTGCGGGCCTATGGTCCTTCAGTCCGCAAAGAGCGCGTCGACGAAAACCGCCGGGTCAAACGGTTCGATGTCAGCCGGCGTTTCTCCCAACCCGACGAACTTGACTGGCACGTTGAGCTGATCGCGGATGCCCACGACCACGCCGCCCTTGGCGCTGCCGTCGAGCTTGGCCAGCACGATGCCCGTAACGGACACGTGCTGCGAAAACTGTCTGGCTTGGCTGAGAGCGTTTTGGCCGATCGTGGCGTCAAGAACGAGCAACACTTCATGCGGCGCGCCCGGGATTTTGCGCTCAACAACTTTTTGAATCTTTCCCAGTTCGCGCATCAGATTGTCCTGCGTATGCAGCCGCCCGGCGGTGTCGATCAGCAGAATGTCGGCTTTTCGCGCAACGGCCGCTTCACAGGCATCGTAGGCGACCGCTCCCGGGTCAGCGCCCTGATCGTGCTTGACGATCTGCACGCCTGTTCGCTCCGACCAGATGGAGAGCTGCTCGACAGCCGCCGCGCGAAACGTGTCGCACGCACCCAGAATCACCCGTTTGCCTTGGGCCGTGAAATGGTGTGCCAGCTTGGCGACGCTTGTCGTCTTGCCCGATCCGTTGATGCCCGTGACGAGCACGACAGTCGGGCCCGCATCGGCAAATCGAATCCGCCGATCGGATTCCGGCCACATTTGCGAAACGTGCGTTCGAAGATACTCGGTGATTTGCTGCTCCTCGGAGATGTCACCGCCCTTCCATCCGGCACGCACGATATCGATCAATTTGGCGGCCGTCGCCGGGCCGAAGTCGCCGGCGAGCATCGTCTCTTCCAGGCGCGTCAGCGTCTCCTGATCGATCGACCTGCCGACGCGCAGCACAGAACGCAACCCTGCCGAGAGTTTCTCTCGCGTTCGTGCCAACCCCTTCTTGAATCGATCAAACAGACCCATGCGTCGTCGTTCGCTAGTTCATTGTTGAAATCATCATTCGGCGCCGCGCGCTTCGTCGCGCTCGATTCGCATGATTTCCAGCACGCGATTCAGCACGCCATTGACGAATCGCGGTGATTCCTTCCCGCCGAACTCTTTCACGATCTCGATCGCTTCATCCAGCGATACTGCCGACGGAACCTCGCCGGCGAGCAGCTCGACCACCGCCACGCGCATGGCGTTTCGTTCGACGGGCGACATCCGATCCAGCGACCAATGTTCGGCTGCGCGGCTTAGCCGCTCATCCACCGAACCGGCATTGTGCCAGAAATCGCGCACCAATCGAGTGGCGTGAGGAATCGCTTGCGGAGGCGCGTCGAGCCCCTCGAAGACCTCAGCCAGTACGGCCTCGGAAGCTTCACTCTGAACGTCCCATTGACATAGCGCCTGCATGGCGAGGATTCGAGCGTGGCGACGGTCTTGGGACATAGGGGTTACGAGCGCCGAGGAAGTTGCGCCAGCAGGTTGGCCAGTTCAATTGCACTCATCGCCGCTTCGGCTCCCTTGTTGCCCGACTTGGCTCCGGCCCGCTCGACCGCTTGCTCCAGCGTATCCGCTGTGATGACGCCGAACGTCGCCGGAACGCCGGTTGTGAGACCAACCTGTGCGACACCCTTGGCCGCCTCGCCTGCGACATACTCGAAATGCGGAGTCTGCCCGCGAATGACACAGCCGACGCAGATGATCGCATCGAATCCGCCCGATTCGGCAAGTCGCTTGGCCACAAGCGGAAGCTCAAACGCACCGGGAACGTGAACGCACGTGATGTTGTCGTCGTCGCAGCCATGCCTCTTGAGCGCGTCGATCGCGCCCGTCAGCAGCTTGGACGTGATGAACTCGTTGAAACGGCTCGCCACGATTGCGAACCGCTTTCCATCGATCGTCAATTGTCCGTGAAGCTCCTTCATTCTCTCTACTTCTTCCGTACCTCGATTCGAAGCGTGTCCTGGCTGACGTCCATCGTCTTGTACGCGTATTCGTCGCTCTCCAGTTCGACAATCGCCTGAGCAAGCCGATCGGTCGGATAACGGTAGGCGATTTCGGTCAGGATCGTCGATCCCATGCCTTGCCGGATCGTGAAGTCTTCGACGCCGCGAATGCGACGGACCTCAGCCCGCACCTTGCGAAATTCGTCGACGCAGTCCTGGATTCCATCACCGCAGACGAATGTGCAATCCACCGATCGCGCATCCACGACGGCCGCGTCGAGATTCTTCTTCGCGTCCTTGACGGCCTTTCCACCCTGCGACGAAAAGAACTTCCTGGCTTCCTTCATGTCCACGCGTGCACTACCCGCCTTCAGCGATCCATCAGGAGTCAGCAGATCGCTGGCGATGACCTCAGCCTTGTCGAGTTGCACGACTCGGTAGGCCAGCGACGCGTCGCAAGCAAACATCGTCGGCGCAGGCGGCGCCATCTCCACCTTTCGGCAGGGCGGGCATTCGAAATGAAACGTCGCCACGATGTCAGAATCGAGTTTCTTCGACAAGTCCGCAAGTTGTTCGAAGCTGCCCTCAAGGTTGGCTGCCGCCATCATCTTCTCAAGGTTCTTTTGCACGACGGCCTGGTCCGTCACGCGATATCCGGCATCGGTGAACAGCTTTTCCGCCAGCGGTTGCAACGACAGACTGAACTTTGGCGGCGTCCCATCCGTGTCGTTGATGCTTTCCGTCACCGCCACGGCGATGCGCGGCGCTTTCCATTTCACAGCCTTGAAGGCTTCGTTCAGGTCCGCCGTCGCCACGAGCGCATCGATTATGCACGTCGTGACGTTGTTGGTCGCATCCTTTTCGCAACGAGTCTTGGTTCCTGATTCAACGATAAACCCGGCGGCTTTGCTGAGGATACGGTCCTCGAAAAGTTCGAAGTTTTCGACCATGGTGGAGGATGTGATCAGTTCGCCGCAGCCTTTACGAACGGCGTTCCGCTTGGCATCCTGAATGGCTTCGTCTTCAGCACCCATGTCAACGCCGGCAGCCTGGCCTTGGGCGGTCACTCGCTTCGTCGCTTGAGCGCCGGCCGAAACAAAACTGGCGCCAAGTAGCCACACAACCGTCGCGGCAAGAACTGTCATTGGAACCGCGCTATTCTTGACTTGAATCATCCATCACTCGCCTTTCCACTTCGCCTGGATGCGGTTCGTCTTCAGGTCGTCAATCGACAGCAAGCTTTCGAACTCGCCCTCTGACAAATGCTCCACAAGCTCCTCGCCGGTCATTTTCGCCTTGATGCGATAGGTCGCCATTCCCTTGGTCACATCCACGTTGACACTGAGTATCTTGTCGGGATTGATGTCTTTGAGCTTCTTCTTCAGCTTGATCGCGTCGCCCGCCGAAATGTCTGTCACTTCGAGTTGAAGCTCGCCGCCGGCACTAATCTTTGTCGCCCAGCTTCGCATCACGTTTTGATACAGCCGCTCGACCAACTCAAATCCGGCGTTTTCGAGCGCTTTGCGACCCGCCTGCGGCGACGCGGCATTGTATCCGCGCGCCCCTCCGCGCCAGTTGGCGAGGGATTCGGAAGCAATCAGCTGCGCCGTATCGGTATAGTACATCTTGAACATGCCGTCGCCGTTGTACATCACCGTTTCGACGCCGGCCGGGGCAGCCACCTCCGCGAAGTTCGCGTTGCTGTGTCCGGTGATGAAAATCTGCGTGCCGAATTGCTTGGCCAGCGCAAGCACCTTATTGAACTGATTGTCCGCATTCGCGGCCGCGATTTCCTTCTTCTCGATTTCCGACAACTGGGTTCGCGAGTAGAGCTTGAACCCGCGTGCAAGGAGAACCTCTTCGATTTTCGCTTCCAGGATGCTGCTTTCCTGCGGAATACTGTCGATCGATTCCTGGATGTAGACCATGATGCCGGGGCTTCCGACCTGCTCCAAAACGTTCTGTACTTCGCCCCATGTCGAGGCGATCGCGCTCTTGCTCACTTTGGCCGCGATCTTGCAATACTTCAAACCGCCCGCGGCGTCGCCCTTTTCCAGAATCTTGTAGTCCGTCACGATCCCGTCCGCGCGAGCGAACACGGTGTCCCGGATCAACTGAAAGTTTTCAACCTGGCTGCGGGAACTGATCTCGACGCCGCCACCCTGTTCCAGGGCTTTTCGCAAGGCGTCCTTCAGCGCCGAGTCCTCGCTCAAGCCTTGGCCGGTAACCGGTGGTACGTCAACCACGTCCTGTGCAACGACGGGCACCGCAAGAAAAAAGACGGCCAAAAGGGCAGGAATCCAAACTCGATGACCCAACTTCATTATGCGACCTCCCGAAAGGCGGCTATCCCGCAGAAGCGTCGAGGAGCACGTTCGTGACCCGACGGCGGATGCCGATAACGTTCTTACGAAAATGGATTGTTGTCATTGTATTGAACCGGTCAAGAACGACCGTCCATGACTTCACTTTTCATCATCCGCAATCAGGCGATAGATTCACTTGGCAGTCGGACACCGTCCGATAGTCTAGGTTAGGTAAAAGATGCTGCGTAAGCCGACAATTCCGCCCACCAGTTGAAAAGGAGGCAGTTTTTGGTGATAATCGCTAGGTTTCCATGAGTCCGTCAAACCCCTGGGGAGGGTGTACGGCGGTTCAGGCGTGGTGGCAGCAGCCGATCGACGCCGCTTTTCGATTTGGGGTATTCGGAGTGCGTTCGGGCCGATTTCTTCCATTGCTTTTTTCGTCCAATGCGGTTTTGACGACGACCGCTCTCTGCGCGGCATTCTCGGGCACGATGAGCGCGCGTGCCGAACCCCAAGTCGATCAGTCCGACCCTTCATTTGCCAGAGGAATGTCCGAGCCCAGCGCTGCTGATTTGGCCCAATTGGGAATCGCGGCGGCGGATGCGTTTGTTCTCGACTTCCCTGCGACCGCCGGTGGTACCTTTACGTTGGCCATTCCCATTGAAGGCGTCATCGAGTCCATCGAATTGATTCCTACCTCTGTGCGCGCGCCGGATTACAAGCTTATCGTTCAGGGGCCGGACGGCGAGTACGCCGAAATGGAACCATCTCCGGAACAATCCTACCGCGGTGCCATCGCAGGCATTCCCGGTGCCTTGGTCGCGGCCACGCGGTATGACGATGGTTTTCGCGTGAACCTGCTGATGTCTGACGGGACGCGCTTCTGGGTTGAACCCGCGCCGATGATCGCTGCGGCGGGCTTGCCGGGACTTCATGTTATGTACCGGGACGATGACGTTTTGTCCGGTGAACGATCGTGCCTGCCTGCCGAACGGGCAATGAAGGACTCCCGCCTTTCTGGACAAGGCCGCGTGGCCGCCGAGGGAATCCGCTTCGCCGAACTCGCCATCGATGCGGATTACGAATACTACGAGCGCTACGGCAGCGTACAGGCGGTGGAATCGCAAGTCGCCTCCATCATCAACGCCTTGAATGTTCAATACGAGCGCGATCTGATGATTCGGCACACAATCTCGGCCGTCATCGTCCGGACCGCGGAGCCCGATCCCTATTCATCCTCGGACGCCAGTTCTTTGCTCGATCAGTTGAGATGGCAGTGGATCAACAACCATTCTTCCGTTGCCCGCGACGTGACTCAGCTCTTTACAGGGAAATCGCTCAACGGGACGACCATCGGCATCGCCTGGCGAGGCGAAATCTGCTCGACTTTTGCCTACAGCCTTGTTGAGTCCAACGCCGTGGGTTGCGAGTCTTTCGCCTGCAAAACTGACCTGAGCGCCCATGAACTGGGACACAACTGGGGTGCCGATCATTGTCCGTGCGCGACGCCATTCCCGGGCTACACGATGAACGCTGTTATTACGAATGCCAACCGCTTTCACCCAACTTACGATATTCCCGAGATGATTGCTTACCGCGATTCGCTTTCCTGCCTCGACCTCGGCGACGATTTGCGGCGACTCGTCGTTTCTGTCGCCAGCACATCTCTGAACGCGGGGCAGAGCATTCAGCTCACCGCGACGGCCGACTTTCGTTACGGGCCCGATCAGAATGTGACAAGTCAAACCGATTGGTCCGTCGATCGCCCTGATCTGGCGGTCATTTCGCCGAGCGGAATGCTGACGGCGCTCGATGCCGACGGCGAGTCCTGCGTCCGTGTTGACGCATCCTACACCTATCTCGATCAGACGCGCGTTACTCAGAAGTCCTTCTCCTTCTTCGATCCGAGTGATCCGCTTAAGATTGTTTCGAGCGATCCGCCCAACAACGCCATTGACGCCCGACGACCGTCGGATGCGGACGGGTCCAATCCCGTTGGATGGTCGTCGATCGAACTGACGCTTAACGGCGAACCGTGCTCTCTTTCGCCGCCGCGGTTTGAAGTGACCAAACTTGGCGGGTCTTTGCCGCCGCCAACGGTCGCTTCGGTCACCCCGCTCGGCTCCAATGCTGTTCGGGTAGCGCTAATCGGCTCGATCGAACCCGGTGCCTGGACAACCGTCCGCGACACCGTGAGCGGCGTCAGCACTCGCGTCGGGTTCCTTCCCGGCGACGTGAGCGGCGACGGAACGGTTGGTCCATCAGATATCCTTTCGCTCATTGACACGCTCAACGGCGTAGGGCCGACTCTTCCGATCTGGGCGACCGACATTGACCGATCAGGACTCGCCGCGCCGGCCGACATCCTCACCCTCATCGATCTGTTTAACGGTGCCAACGCATTCCACCCGTGGAACGGCGCGACGCTTCCGTGATTCGGCGCTGGACCGTAGCTGGTTCGGACATTCTTCCTTCATTATCATGGCGTCATGAGATGCAATTGTCCGGGGATTCTTCATAATTTTTCGAGAATGTTTCTGCGAGCCGTCTTCCTCATTAGCTCAGGCCTTTTCACGAGTTGCGTTCCGATCTTTCCGCCTTCTCCGGCCGAGCTATTCACCGCTCCGCTCGTCATCAACGGGACGCCGGTGGACGACGCCATCCTCGACACCGGCGGCGGTTACGAATTGATTCTGCGGGAATCCTACGGATTGCCCGTGACAGGATCGCTGGACGTGCTGGCCTTTGCCGGCGTCGCCACGGTCGAGGTCACCGGCGGGTTTGACTATGAAGTGGCCGGGGTCACGGAGCGCGCCGAATCGGCCCTCCTCAGCGGCGACGTATGCGACTGCAACGGCGTGGGCTTCCACTTTCTGCGAAGAACCGGTCGAGTGCTTGCCCTCGATTACACCACAATGCAGGCCGACCTCACTCGTGTACTCCCGTTGGACGGGACCGTTCTCGCTTTTGCCGAACCGCCGTCCGTCTTGGCCAATTTCGACACCGCGTTTATCGAAGTGACCATTTCGAGCGGCAGTTCAACCAAGAATGTGCTCGCCTTGTTGGATACAGGAACCAATTCGTCCGTGCTGCGTCGCAACGTTCTTCCTGACGGATCATTTCTCACGCCGAATCACACGGAGATCATCATCAGCGAGCCGTCCCTCGGCTCGGTAGCTGTCACTGCTCGCTTGTTTGAAACTGTCGGCCTTCCCGATTTGATTCTCGGCACCGACGTGATGCAGGCCTGGTCGTCTCGCTGGTTTTTCTACTTCGCCCCGCGCGGGGGGTTGGTCGTGACCTATCCGAATCCAAGAACGGTGGCGTCCGTTTCGGGTCGCAATTCGCCCAACGATTGATCCTCGTCATGGACTCGGGTCGACTTCGAGCGAGGCTGAGTTCTGGATA
The DNA here is from genome assembly GCA_964486335.1 of uncultured Phycisphaera sp. GTDB lineage: Bacteria > Planctomycetota > Phycisphaerae > UBA1845 > UBA1845 > CAZAMB01. Next base: position 74,183 of record CAZAMB010000003.1, read on the forward strand.
TGCCATCGAACTCCGTCAACCTCACGGGTAACGGCCGACACATGATCCATCCATTCAAAGAACTCGATCTGCCATTCTTTTCCGTTGAATGTCGTCAACGCATCGCCTGGGGCGGAATATCGAACCACGCGGCAGTCGCTCAGCCGACCGATCCCGACGCCATTCGCCTTTAGAGTCGCTTCCTTGGCCGTCCAGATCCGAAAAAACGCCGACCAATTCCGCTCGCCGAACATATCCCATTCGTTCGCTGAGGCGATTTCGTCAAACAGATCGGTCTTGCGCGGCGCGATTCTTTCAATGTCGATCCCAACCGGGCTATCGGCGATCACCGCCGCGGCGCAGGTTCGCTTGTGAGAGATTGACCAGTGAAACGGGCCGTTGGGAATCGGTACGCGCGCCTCGTTTTGTTTCCAGCCGTCGCGCGGTGCTCCGCACATCTCCGCACATTTCAACAGCGCCTTTCTCGCAAATCGCCGCTGCCGATCGATGCCTCGTTCCCTGTTGCTGGCGTCGGCAAAGTCGATACGGATCAAGGCGACTTGCGCGATCATTTCGCATCCGTCGGCCAGACGCCCCGCAGCGTATGTTTCACGATGGCTTCGTCGAAGTAATTGACGCCCATCCCGGCGTCCACGACCACACCCTGGCCATTGATGCCGCTGGATCGGTCGCTTAACAAGAACACCGCTGTGTCCGCCACTTCATTGGTATCCAGTCCACGTTTCCGCAATGCGACCTGTTCCGCGTACATGTAGTGATCGACGTATCCCGGAATGCCCGCCGACGCGCTGGTTTTGAGCAACCCCGCGCACACCGCGTTGAATCGCACTTCAGAAAACCGGCTGAACGATTTTGCCAGGAATGTGATCGACGAGTCCAGCGCCGCCTTGGCCGGCGCCATGTACCCGTAACTTTCCACGGCCATTCTCGTCGTCGAAATCGAAATCGCCACCACGCTCGCCTTTCGGTCGAGCAATTCCCGCAGCGCATTGGCGACAGCGATCAGCGAGTAGCAGCTGACCGAAACGCATTGAAGAAAATCGCTCCGCGAGACTTCGTGGAACTTGCCGGTAAACGACTCATAACTTGCGAACGCAATTGAATGAAGCAGCCCGTTGATACGCTGATGCTTCGCTCCGACCGCTTCCGCCAGCGATACAACCTGATCGTCACGCTCTACGTCGCAAACGTGAACGTCGCACTCCGGCAGCAGTTGACGGACGCTTTCTCGTCGGTCCTTCGTGCGAACGCCGCAAACCACCGTCGCCCCGTTGTCGATCAGCGTCCGCGCGACGTGATAGGCCACGCTGCGCCGATTGGCGACGCCGAGGACGACATACACCTTTCCTTCGACGCTGAGAAAACTCACGACAGTTCCTTCCCGCTTTCCGTGAGCATGCACGAAAAAGTGACCCGCAACGCTTGCTTCTCGAGAACGCCCAGCCGCCCGGTCATGAAGTACGCCCGGTCCACTTCCTCGTCGAGGGTAACTTCGACCCGAAGCAGATCGCCCGGCCGAACAATATGCTTAAACCTGGCATCACTGATGCGCGTGAGCACCGGCATGGCGCTGGCTCCGATGTTCGTTTCTCCCGCGTGATGCGCAATCAACAACGCCCCCGCCTGAAAACAGCATTCGCACAGCAGAACGCCGGGCATCACCGGTTCGCCCGGATAGTGGCCGCGAAAAAAATCCGCGCTCGGGTCGGCTACAGTTTCTGTGACGATTCGTCGCTCGGTAACTTCGACAATCCGATCAACGAACAGAAATGGCGGACGGTGCGGAATGTGCGCCAGGATCGCCTCGGACTCGGTCATCTCGAAGCGTTCTCCATCGATGTGCTTCGACTAACTCGTTCGTCTTCCGTGATTTGAACGGTGGCGGAGTCGCTCGCTGCCCCTCGGCTCAAAATGTGCCGATCGGCCTCCGCCGCAACCGACCAGTCCTGCGATGTTCCCAGGAAACCATCGACCTCGTTTGCCACGATCACGCCATAGTTGATCGCTCCCAGCCACCCCGACATGATGATGCCCACCGATCCCGCGTGAAACAACCCGCCAATCTGCTTCGGCAGCTCCATGCTGACTTTGAGGCCTTCAAACTTCGTCCCGAAGGTCGCCCCCATCGCTTGCATCGTGTAACGGTGAAACGTCAGCGGCGTCGAGGCCTCAACGTGTTCGATCTTGCCTCGGATGTCAGGGATATATTTCTCCAGCGCGGCAATGGTCGTTTCGATCAGCTTTGCCTTCTCAACTTGATACTCGGGCTCCGAGAGATTTGCCCAGTCCGACCAGTTCGCATTGGTCGAAGAAACGATCGCGTACCGGTCAGAGCCGGGGCGAATGTCCGGGTAATACATCGAAAACGTCCGGCTGGTCACTTCCTTCGCGCACAGTCGAACCGAATCAAACTCCGGATCCACCGAAGTGAACAACAGATCGCCGATGTAATCGATGCGTTCGCCGCGCCGCAGTCCCATATACACTTGGCAGCTGCTGTTATTCAGCCGTACCGCCTTGGACTCGGCCGCGAAGCCGTGGTCGAAATGTTCGTATCCGACCAGTTTTTCGATCGTCGTCTTCAGGTTGGCGTTGGAGAGCACCGCACCACAAGAGATCGTCCGCCCGCCCGCGACGATGCCGACCGCTCGACCGCCCGACACACGAATGCGATCTACGCTCACGCTATGGCGGATGTCCACGGCGTTTGCTTTGAGCTCCGCCTTCATCAATCGGATCAGCAGGTCGGTCCCGCCGCGAAAGATGTAGACGCCCTTGCTCATGAAATTGGAAAAGACGATTCCGTAGGTGATGGCCGGATCGTCGAGCGTGGAACCATTAGCATAGGCAATCGGCTCCATCAGCAGTCGCCACACATCAGTTCGACCCGGAAAGAATTGCTGAAACAGTTCCCGCGTGGTCATCGACTGATCGTCGTAGAAGTCCATCGCGCGAGCCGTGTCGAAAAAACGCTCGACCGTCTCGCGGGCAACCCCGAACCGTTCCACCAGAATCCGTGTGAAGTCATCGCGATCAAACGTCGTATCGAGCGTGAACTGCGGATTGTCGAACCGGATGCCCTTGAGCTGCACGATCGAATCGGCGATTTCGCGCGTCCAGTACTTGCGGCAGCTCTTGATCATCCCGATCGGAAAACCGTGCAGCGAAATGTCGAAAATGTGCCCGTTCTTGCGTCGGAACCACGTGGCCATGCCGCCGAAATTGTAATGTTGCTCCAGCAGCAACACCGATCGACCGCACTTGGCCAGATAATTGGCCGCCGTCATGCCGGCCAAACCCGATCCGATCACGACTACGTCGTAGTACGGTCGAGCATTTTTTAATCGATCGCGGCTCATCACCACACCAACGCGCCCGCAGGCCGGAACGCCGAATGGCGAAGATCGAACGAATCAGAAACAGCTCTTTTCAATGTTCCAAATCCGACGGTCATCATGTATTCCCTAGCACGTGCAGGTTCGCAATGGTGATTCCGCTCAGCATCGCGCCCACGATGCCCAGATACCCCTGATCCGTCCCGCAGACAAACAGGTTTTCGTAGGGCGTTCGTCCGTCGCGATGCTTTTGCGGCGACCCGTACACCGCGCCGTTATCGTGGCCCGTATAATAGTGGATCGTTCGCGGCGTGAACATATCCGTCAGCGTAACGTGCTCGCCGAATCCGGGAATGAACCGCTCGCCCGCCGCGAGGAAATCCCGATGGTATCGCTGTTTTGATGAGGTATAAGTCTGTTGATCCCAGTTCATCCACGGCTCAAAATTCGCCAGCCACGTCAGACGAAACACGCCCTCGGCAACGTCCTCGTGCCCCTCGAAATTGTTGGGACAGCAGACGATGCCGCTTCGATGGTCCACGGGTTCGTCTGGTCGTCGATAGTCAAACTCGTTTCGGTCATTGTAGAAGACGATCGTCGCGTCGTGCCCAAGTTCCGCCGGTGGCTGGTCGAGCACGGCGATGCTCTCCACGAACGAAATGCGGCCCGAATCCGCTGAGGCATTCGACTGGTCCCGCCCCGAGCCTCGCGCGCACATGCGCATCGTTTCTTCATAGCCTGCGGACGACAAGACCACGTTGGCTGTCAGCGTGTCGCCCGTTTCGGTGGTGACGCCCACCACGCGCCGTCCGTCTCGTTCCAGCCGCGTCACGGGCGTCCGCATCATCATCTTCCCGCCGCTCGCGCGATACCGCCGCACCAACGCCTTGATAATTGTTCGAACGCCGTCGCGGGGTCGGGCAAAGCCTTCAAGAAACAGACTCTTGAACATCGTGGCGAATTGCGTGAAGTCCATGTCGCCTTCCTCGGCGCACCCGTACATCATGATCGGGCAGAGGATCATCTCGACCAGCACGGGATCGTGAATGGCATCGCGAAGCAGCGGTCGCGTTGGTCGATGCGGCAGATCAAGTCGAAGGTCGTCATATTCGCGCATCCCTTCAACAAGCAGCCGAAACCGATCGGCCTCGGCGGGAAATTCCCGCGAGACCTCCTCCGTTAACAACTTGACGTCATTCGTGAAACGCAGACGGCAACCCGGAAACCTGATCTCCGAATACCGTTGCTCATGGAGATCGAAATCCTCGCGCGACAATCGAAGCTGCCGCAACAATTTGGATAATGGTGCTGAGCGCCGCTCTGGCCCCGCGAAGTTCGTCACCGCGTGCAGCCCGACGTCAAATTCCCGCCCGCCGAGCCGGTAATATGAATTGAGCCCGCCGAAGGCGTAATGCCTCTCGACGATACACACTCGCCGGTCAAAATGGGCCAGTCGAATCCCGGCCGCCAGCCCCGACATCCCCGCACCAATGATGATCGCGTCATAATGCATGTAGGGAACCGTCGGCGTCCGATCATCGGGCGTTCATGCCGTCCCGCTGTGCCAGAACCCAAATTAGTATACTTTCCTGACATTGAAACGCGACTTTCGGATTCGTGAAACAGTCTCGCTGGTCGTTCACTGGCGGGCTGTCCAATCCCTCCTACGCTGTCCAGGGAATTATTTCACCGTGTATTCAAACGTCCTTGACCTACACCGCCGATAGATGCCTTGTCGAATTTGGCGACCGATTCTCGGCTCGCCACGGCCGGTGCTGTAACAGGAGCTGCCTTCATGTCATTACTCGACGACGCTCAGATCTATTCAATTGGAATGACCGCGACGGTCTCGAATGCAGATCGAATCGACGCGGTTTCGGATCGCTCCAACTGGGTTCTCCAATACCTCGACTGGAGCAACGCGGGAGTCTGGGTCGAGTTTGCAACCCATGATCCAGGCCAAGAGCAAAAGAGATTCTCACAACTCGCTCGGCAACTCTAACGCGGATTCACGGTATTCAGCAGGTGCCGTTACAGTTATACCGATCAAAAAATAACGGCGCGCCCTACCGCCGAGCTTTTATTCACGCACAATCCGTCGCGGCGGCGGGTTCTGGTTCCAGGACGAAGCGTAATTTGGACAACAAGGGTTCGCTGAAACACGCTTGGCGTAAGGCCACCTTGGACCCCGAAATCATCAAGACCGTCTGCGCCGCGCCCCACCTGCAAATCGCCGTTAAATAATGAGATACATATTGCTACTCTTGATTACGCCTGGTTTCAGGGCAACCGCCTTCGACTGTTGAGTCCCACCGATCGTATCGACCCAACGCAAGGTCGCAGGGATTGTGGTAGACTCAACATAATCACTGGAGGGACCACCATGGTTTGGCGAATGATTCTAGGATTCTTTCTGGCGGGAATCGCGTCTACAGCCGTCGGCCAACCATGCGACCCCGCCGCTCCAAGCACAGCGATCTACGACCTTGGCACGGGAACGTACAAAACGTTTGAGGGCGGGTTGTATCCGGGCGGGATCAATGTACGGCCTGCGGGGCATGAGGCGGCCGGGGTGGCTTTGGCCGAGTCGATTGAACCGCTCGATGTCGACGGCAATCCCGACACGGCTGGCCGCATCGTGCTGATTTCTATCGGGTACAGTAACATGACCCAGGAGTGGGCAGCCGGGGCGGTGGGCGATCCGGGGTCGATCCCTTTTACTTTCAAAGCCAAGGCTGAGGCATTGCAGCAGGCCGGGGCGGTCAATCCGAAAGTCCTGATTGTCGATGGAGCCAAAGGCGGGCAGGCAACCAACGCGTGGGCGGCGCCGATCAACCCGTCCCAGGACCCCTGGTTCACGGCGCTGACCCGGTTGACCAACGCAGGTTCAAGCCGCTTTCAGGTTCAGATCGCGTGCGTCAAGGTGGCGCATGCCGGCCCGAACCAGTGCATGGCCGCAGATGGCAGCGCAACCGGCGACGCCGGGCTCATCGCCTTCAACAGCGCGGCCACGGCGCGGAACCTCAAGAGCGCGTTTCCCAACATCAAGCTTGCGTATTTCTTGACGCGGACTTATGGCGGCTACGCTCTCACCCAGTTGAATCCCGAACCCTTCGCTTATGAAACGGGTTTTGGCGTGAAATGGATGATTGAAGCGCAGATCGCAGCGACAGGCGAGTATGGCAACCTGAATTTCGATCCACAAAACGGTCCTGTCGTAGCTCCGTGGCTGGCGTGGGGTCCTTATATTTGGGCCAACGGAACCAATCCCAACGGTCTCGGCATCTTCTTTGATCTCGATGACTTTCGCCCCGATGATCGCACACACCCGGCCCGGGGCGCAGTAGACAAAGTCAGCGGTGCGCTCGCCAACTTTTTCCTCACGGATTCCACAACAGCCCCGTGGTTCGCAGCCAGCCAGCCGCCCGCACCGATCCCCGCAATATCTGCGATGGGTGTAATTGGTTTGGCCGCCGCCTTGTTGATCGTAGGTGGAGTCCTCATACGGCGTAGTGCCAACTTCACGGCACAGCGAGAGCCTTGACCAACCCGACGGCTACCCAATGACTGTCCCTGATATCCTTACTCGTGGCAATGGTCCCGAGCGCCTCAGCGGCACAAGAGTGACGGACGGCGCTTTCGAAATCTCGAACACCGGACCAATGCGATGAGCGGAGAGGCCAAACATGACAGCGGGGAGCCGGAGTGGGATTCGACTGTTGTCGGGCCTGCACGGCATTCGAGGATTTGACCTGCCCCCGAATTCGGTACCAGTTGTCATGAGTGTGGGTTCATGGTCTCTCGGACGGGCAAGCGGAGTCGGAAGGAGCAAGGGGCATTGTGGATTGCTGCCGGGGATCTTCCGTCATCGGGCGGGCATCCCTTCTACGTGCAAGTCAACAAGAACCTGGACGCGGCGGGATTTGACCGTTCAGTCGAATCGTGCCGCCGCGCGTTTTATGCGGAATACAACGGTTTCACCACGGGCTGCTAAGCGGTCCATCGCGTCGCAAGTAGCAGCATTCGATATCCCGATTCCTAGCCGCAGAACGCAGGCCGTCACGCGTCCACCGTCGCGAACATCATGTGAATCAAGTCGCCAGCGAAACCCATCACGTCCTTGCCCGCGGCCTTGCCCTCCGGGCTGCCCAGCGCGGCCTTCAAGGCATCGCCACTATCAAAATAAATCTCGGCCATCAGATAGAACTTCGGCTCGCCACCCGGCGATCCCGTGAATCGGCAGACTTCCATCCGTCGCAGTCCCGGCATTTTTTTCGCCAGCGGCGCATGGACTTCGGTGTAGTGTTTTTCAAACGCGGCCACGTCCGCGGGCTTCTTGTATAAGGCAACCAGTTTGACCACCGTCAACTCCTTTCGAGATACCGACTCAAATGTTCCTTGTTCATGACGACCTGCACTTGCCGTCCACGCGCAAGCAGTCGTTCGCCGTCAAAGGCGGTTAGTTCGCACACGACGCGCACATGGTGCGCCCGTTGGACTTCCTTCAAGGCAGCTCGAACCCTGACGACCCGCCCAACCGGACACGGCGCCAAATGATCAACGCTCACGTGCGAACCGATCCCTTCCTCATAGGCCTCCAGGAAATCCGCGAGCACTTTCCGAGCTGCAAGCTCGAAGTGGTGTGCCACCGACCAGGTCGAATAAACTCGGTGGATTACCACGCCGTCAAACGCCGGGCACATGTCCGGAGTGATTTCAACCGTGATTTCACGGATGATGCCGGGTTCAAATCCGGGTTTCATGGTGGTGCGCCGCCATTTGGTTTCGAGACGCCTGCCAGGCCCTTTTTTCGCAGTCTATCGCGACCGGCGGACCGCCGTCAAAGTACAGGCTCGTTGATTGACGACCGCCGGCTCCGTGGTAAAATGAGGGGCTATGGTTCGAAGGCTAGGAATCGTCATATTGGGCCTCGTTTTGCCGACCTTGGCCGGGTCGGCGTCGGCTGCGCCGAAAACCGGCCTCGTCACGGGAACATGGGACCTCGCGATCGAGTTTACCGATCCGCAGCGGCTCACCGTTCCCATGGCCGGCGGCCGCTCGGAGACCTATTGGTACGTGGTCTACCGGGTTGTCAATCGTACCGGGCAGGACGTTCAGTTTTTTCCTTCGTTTCGACTCGTGACCAATACACTGGACGTTGTGGATGCGGGCGATGGTGTGCATCCGTCGGCGTACGATCGCATCGCCGCACTAAACAACCGGGAGTTTCCGTTTTTCGCGCCTCCGGCCAAAGTGTCGGGGTTGCTGCTTCAGGGCGAGGAGAATTCTCGCTCTTCGGCGGCCGTGTTCAAAGCGTTCAACCCGGAGGCGAGTTCGTTCACGGTGTTCATGTCGGGCATGTCGGGACAGGTCGAACGGGTCAACAACCCGGCCTTCAATCCGAAATCGCCCGAAGGTGAAGCGAATCCGCGATCGTTTTTGTTTCGGCGAACGTTGGCGGTCCAATATGACCTGCCCGGCGATGCACAAACGCGAGCCTACGCCACGCCCATTCGTCGAAACCGTGAATGGGTGATGCGTTGACGGCAGTGATTGCGGAATGTTGATGAAGAGCAGGTTCGACGGGTGCTGCCCGTTTTCTTCGGAGTAGATCGTCATGGCACACAAAAAAGGTCAGGGTTCGTCGCGGAACGGTCGGGACAGCAGCCCACAGTTTCTGGGCCTCAAGCGCCACGCCGGGCAGGCGGTTACCTGCGGCACGATTCTGGTGCGTCAGAAAGGTACCCCATTCCATGCCGGGCACGGGGTTGGCTGCGGCCGCGATCACACGCTCTTCGCTCTCCGAGACGGCATCGTCCAGTTCCGCGGGCGAAAGGTGGACGTGCTCGCCTCGACAAATTGACGCTCACGAAATCGGTCTTGCTGCACCAATCTGTGGTCGTTTTTGGCGATCCAAGCAGCGCAAGTTGGCGGATTCGACAAAGCGGATTCAATTCGTTTCATGATGTCGGGTCTTGGCGAAATCCGCCGTGCTCGCCATGAAGTACAAAACGCTATTTCGACTGTTCGTGAAGGCGCTTGGGTTGTACCTTGCCCTCACCGCTCTTGACTCTGCTTTGTTCGCGTTGGGTACGGTTTCCGTTGCTGTAATCAATGACTGGCCGGGTCGCCCTTTGTCTTCGAGTTTTCTCTTTAACTCCATTCCTGCCCTCTTGCAGGTCGGAATCGGCTCATACTTGTTTCTTCGAGGCGAGTGGATCGTTAATCTGGCCATTCCAAGCAACCGGCCATATTGCCCTGAATGTGCATACGATCTGACGGGCGCCGCGTCCGAGCGGTGCCCCGAATGCGGCACGCCGTTTCGATGGGAAAACGTGAAGCCAATAAACGAAATTGGAAACGAGAAGTTAGCAAATTGAAAAATCGGTCAACACCGTCGACGAATCCACTCTTTCCGCTTTTCAGTTCGGTCTTGTTCCATGCTTGTTGATCGCGCGGAAATCTACGTTCGTGCCGGCAAGGGAGGTGACGGTTGTGTCAGCTTCCGCCGCGAGAAGTTCATCCCCAAGGGCGGACCCGATGGCGGTGACGGCGGCGACGGCGGAAGCGTCTTTGTCGTGGCCACACCCGGCGTCGATACGCTGCTCGACTTCGCCGGCAAACACCACTGGATCGCCGAAAACGGTCGGCCGGGCATGGGCAAGAAAATGTACGGCAAGAAGGGCGAAGACCTTGTTCTCAAACTGCCGCTGGGAACGCTGATTTTCGATCGCGACACGGATATTCTCATCCGCGATCTCAGCGCTCACGGCGAAAGAATTTGCATCGCCGTCGCCGGCAAGGGCGGCCGAGGCAACGTCAAGTTCGCCTCAGCGACGCACCAGACGCCGCGCGAATTCGAACCGGGCACGCCCGGACAGGAGCGCTGGCTTCGTCTGGAACTCAAGCTTTTCGCAGACGTCGGTGTCGTTGGATTGCCGAACGCCGGCAAGAGCACCTTGCTCTCGCGCCTGTCCCGCGCAAAACCGAAGATCGCCGACTACCCGTTCACGACGCTCGAACCGCAGCTCGGCATCGTCGAACTTCCCGGACTGCGCCGATTCGTCATGGCCGATATTCCCGGACTGATCGAAGGCGCGCACGAAGGCGCCGGACTTGGCGACGCTTTCTTGCGTCACATCGAACGGACCCGAGTGATTCTTCACCTTGTCGATGTCGGCAGCGAGTACGGCGAGTCGACGCCCGCCCAAGCCTATGCCACCATTCGCAACGAATTGTCCAAATACAGCGACGTACTCGCGGCCAAGGAGGAATTGGTCGTGGCCAACAAGGTGGACCTGACCGACGGCGAAGCCGCCGCACGGGAGTTGGCCGACGCGATCGGCAAGGATGTGTTGCCGATCAGCGCCGTGGCGGGTATAGGACTTCCCGCGATGACCGAGCGACTTTGGGATGTCGTTCGTCGCGCCAAGGAATCCGCCGATTCGCCCCCCGCTGGTGAATCGGCTGGGGCCGATCAAACGGTGCTGACGCCATGATTCGACTTCCCAAGTTCGACCCCGACGTTCCCATCATTGTCGTGGACATTGGAAATACATCCACGAAGGTGGCGACGTGGCACGGCGGCACCTTGACGCCCGTCATTGCCACTCCGACGGGAAACGCGCCAGCCTTTGATAAGATTTACCGCGCTCATCGAGACGATGTCATCCGGAAGCGACCGGGCGCCACCGTGGTCGGATCCGTCGTGCCGAACGCCTTGGCGGAAATCTGCGAATACGTGAGAGCGAATAATGAGCGCGACGCTTTGGTCGTCGGCGAGACTTTGCCGCTTCCGATGGACGTCGCCGTCTCCGATGCCAAGGCGATCGGGGTCGATCGCGTTTGCCAGGCGGCCGCCGCGTTTGATCGGTTGAAGACCAGCTGCACGGTCGTATCGTTTGGGACGGCCGTCACAATCGACCTCGTCAGCGACGAAGGCGACTTGCTCGGCGGGGCGATTTTGCCCGGAATCGAACTTCAATTCCGTGCCCTCAAAGAGTTCACGGCCGTACTGCCCAAAGCGTCGCCCGGTTTTCCCGCATTGCCGTTCGGACGCGACACGGTGGAAGCCATTCAAACCGGTGTTTGTCGTGGAATCGCTGGCGCCGCGCGCGAAATCGTGGAAGGTTACGCGGCTCATTTGAATCGCTGGCCCCAGGTGATTGCCACTGGCGGCAACGCGGAATTTATGATGGTTGCTTGCGACTTCATCGACACCTGGGCGTCGGACCTTACGCTGCGCGGCATCGCCCTCGCCTTCGAAAAACACCTTCACGCACAAGGCGCATGACTGCCTCGCCGGAACAACACCTCGCATACCTGCTCACTCCTCCGGGGACGGGAGCCATCGCGGTCATTCGGGTTTCAGGGCCGAATACTCGCGCGATCCTGTCGCCGCACTTCAAGCCCATCCGGGGAGCAACCATGGACGCGATCGCTCTCAACCGCCTTGCCTACGGTCAGTTCATGGATGGCGATGAAGTGATTGACGACATTCTGGTTGGATTCACGGAGCATTTGACCGGCGATTGCGCCGTCGACCTCTCTTGCCACGGAGGCGTTCGTGTCGTGCAGCGAATTCTCGGCGCGCTGGAGAAGCGCGGAGTACGGCTCGCTCCTTCCGCTGCCTCATTGAACGCCGCCTGGCCTACCGGAAACCGTGTGGAACGCGAAGCCATCGAAGCCGTGGCCACGGCAATGACCCGACGCGCCGTGTGGTTTGCCGCTCGAATGCGCGCGCAGCTCGTCCGGCGGATTGAAGAGTTGGCAGACCTAGCCATGTTCGATCTCACAGCTGCAAAGAAGCAACTCCAATTCTTGGCTGGTAGTGAGCCCGCCGCGCGAATACTTCTCGAAGGCGCGACAATCGCCCTGATCGGTCCGCCGAATTCCGGCAAGTCAACTCTGTTCAATCGACTGGTCGGTCGAGACGCGGCGATGACCTCACCGAAACCGGGAACCACTCGCGATTGGGTTTCCGCGACCGTAGAAATGGACGGGGTGCCGTTGACCCTGATGGATACGGCTGGCCGTCGTGAACCTGCGGACCAACTTGAAGAAGCCGCCATCGCGAAAGGCGTCATCGAAGTCGATCGCGCTAATTGCGTTGCCCTCGTCCTGGACGGTTCCGAGCCGCTGGAGGGAATGAATCCACTCGTCTTCGGCATGGCCTGTGATTTGATCGTCGTCAACAAAGCGGACTGCCCCGCGAACTGGCGTCGCGAAGAACTGAGATTTCTCCAACCTTCGTTGACAGAAAAGGTTGTGAGGGTTTCGGCGCTAAGTGGAATCGGAATCGACCGACTTGAAACGGTCTTTCTAGAATGCCTAGGGTTAGGCTCCTTTGATGACAATGTCCCCTCGGTTTTCACAAGCCGTCAGCTCCGTTCGGTCGAAGCTGCCGTCGCCGCTAAAACGGCTGTTGAGTTCACGATCATATTGCGTAGCGATTTCATTGGTGCTTGATTAGCCACGCATTCACTCTTGGGCCTATAATTCACCGCCCGGCGGCTGCCGGCAGACGGCGTGGCGATCGCTGAAAATCGCGGACCGCCGAGACTGAGGATTCGCATTGAAGCGCGGTCAGTGCGCTCCTACAGTCTAGATTGAGGTGCATCTTTGATCGAGTCGCCGGAAAGCCCGGCGTCCGCGACGGTTTCTTGGTACGCTCATGTCGATAGATGATTCACATGTCGCCCGACTTGTTGTGGAGCGTAAGCTCTGCACGGCAAATGAAGTGGAGCTCGTTCGAGCGGAACAGAAGAGTCTGACCGATAAAGGTCACCAGATTTCCTTCGGCGATCTCCTCGTCCAGCACGGTTACGTCACGCATTCACAAGTTAAGCGACTCCATATGGCCATGGACGAAGATTCCATGTACCGCCCGGCGCAACAGATTCCGGGCTTTCAGGTGCTCAGCAAACTCGGGCAAGGCGCCATGGCCGTCGTGTTCAAGGCCAAGCAACTGAGTCTGGACCGCATCGTGGCGATCAAGGTTCTCCCCAAACGACTAAGTGAGAATCCTGAATTCGTTGAACGGTTCTATCGTGAGGGTCGAGCGGCGGCCCGACTCAACCATGCCAACATCGTGCAGGCATTCGACGTCGGCGAATCAGGCGGATACCACTATTTCGTCATGGAGTACATCGACGGCAAGACCGTCTATGACTTGATCGGCGACGCCAAGCCGATGGGCGAAAAAGAGGCCATTCGAATCATTATTCAGTGCGCCAAGGCGCTCCAGCACGCCCACGAACAAGGGTTGATCCACCGCGACGTGAAGCCCAAAAACCTGATGCTCACCAAGGCCGGAGACGTCAAGCTGGCCGATATGGGTCTGGCACGGGAGGTGGGCGATTTCGCCACCGCCACGGCCGAGGCGGGCCGAGCCTATGGCACCCCCTATTACATCAGTCCCGAGCAGATTCGTGGCGAAATCTCGATCGATGCGCGGGCCGACATTTACGGACTTGGCGCCACCTTTTATCACATGGTCACGGGTCGGGTTCCGTTCGACGGCACGACGCCTTCGGCCGTAATGCACAAACATCTCAAAGAGCCGCTGATTCCGCCCGATCACCTCAACAAATCCCTGTCCGCGGGAGTCGGAGAGATCATCGAAGTGATGATGGCGAAGGGCGCAGACGATCGTTATCCATCCACTGCCGAACTCGTTGCTGATCTGGAAGCAGTGCTCGCCGGCGAACCGCCGTTTCAGGCGCGAAAAAAGTACGACAATCGACTCCTTGAGGATCTTGCGACCGGGGGAAAAGTCATTACGGACCAGGACGCTGCAAATCAAGCGGCGGCGGCGGCTTCCCGTAATCAGGCGCAGGTTGCGATGGTAGTGTTGGGCGTTCTTCTTGCGATTTCGCTCTTGATCAACATCTTCTTTGTTGTTCGCTAGTCACAACGCACAATCGAATGATCCGGCGGAAGCGGATTGGGGTTCTCACGTCGAGCACGGCCGTGCCACGCGATCTCCGCCGCCCAATCCCCCGGAGCTCCAAGGCTCCCCCCGATTTCCGATAGCTCCGCGGGAACAACTTCCATGCATAGTCGCAATGTCTCATTGGCCTTGAGGAAACGATCAAAAAATTGCTCCAAGGCCAGTGCGGATTCTTCCGCCGTCCGCGATCCGTCTCGCTTGTTCCAAATCCGAATTCGAAATTGCTCAACGTAATAGCCGTGACGCTCGCTGATATCAAAATAGAGTCGGTTTTTATCTCCGGATGTGTTCACCTCAACACGTACATCAAGATCAGGCTTTTCCGTCGGCTCCCTTCCGGGAAGCGGAAACGTATCAAGCGTTTGCTGGTTCGCCTTGATCTCCGCCCGCTCTTGAGGTGAGACGGTATCGGAAAAGTCGTCTTCTTCGTAAACCGGGGTGACCGGTTTGCTCTTGGCCGAAGCGAAGTAGATCGCCAACGCACCGGCCACAGCAAGCAAAAACAATAATCTCGCTTTCATGGATCACCTTTCCCGCCTGATCACTCACGAAAAACTAGGGCATTGATCGAGGCAAAAAAACCGCCGGCGACGCCGTCGATCATCGTTAACACTGTCGTTCCTGCAACCGCAAATCGGCATACCCGCGGCCAGTGTATCCCTTTGACAACGCGGTACAAGAAAAGTTCCATCTCGATACCTCAGTCTACGCTTCACAGCGAATCTTGTTCGCCGACGTTTCCCCAGCCGCAATCTCGCGTGGCCGATCGTCAGTCGGCAAGATCAGCCAAATGGGCGGAAAGGGAATCCCGCGTGGCAACAAGCTCCGCGAGGCGATCCCGCTCAGCCGTTACAACGTCTGGACTGGCCTTCGCAAGAAACTGCTGGTTGGCGAGTTTGGACTCTTTTCCGGCGATCTGCTTTTGGACGGATTCGAGCTCCTTCGTCGCGCGGTTCCGCTCGGCGGCGTCGTCGCTGATTTCGTGAACGTAGATTCGCAGGCGTCCAACCGCGACGCTTCCGGCGTTGGCAGGCCGCTTGCCTTCGGAGACGACCTTCAGTTCCCCAATGCCAGCCATGTGCCGGACAATGTGCGCGTGCGCCTTAAGAGTTTCAAGATGATCCGTCGGAACCACGACGGTCACTTTCACCATGTCTTTGGGTGAAACTCCGCACTTGGCCCGAAGGTCGCGCACCCCGCGCACGGCATCCTGCAAATCGGCAAACGCTTCCAGGATGTTTGCATCATCAAGCTGCGGATACCCCTTCTCCGGCGGGAACTCCGCGAGAATCAACATGTCGCTCCCTTTCAATTCGACGATTCCGAGGAGCCCGCGTAAAGGAGCAATCTCGTTCAGTTGCTGCCACAGTTGCTCGGTAATAAAGGGAATCGTGGGGTGCCAGAGTCGCAGCACCTGATCCATGCAGAACGCGAGCACATCCGCCGCAGGGTCGCCGGGCGCGGCGGACGCGGCTCCGCAAGTTAACGCCTGCGGCTCGGAAAAGCGCGGCTTGGTGAGTTCAATATACCAATCGCAGAGCGCATCCCAGAAAAACTCTCGCAGGACCTTCACCGACGCGGAAAACTGGTAGGCCGCCATGCACCTGTGGTATTCACGAATCGTTTGCGAAAGCTTCGCCAGAATCCACCGATCCTCCGGCAACAGCGAGCCGCGAGCTTCAGTTCGCGCGGACTCGCATCTTTCGATTGAACCTCGATCTGTCGATACTCCGCGCGGACCAAAGTCGGCGGATCGCTTAGCGGCGTCCACGGCCCGTTGGTGCGCATCAAAATGCCCGTTGCTTTCTGCCCCGTTGCCTTGTTGCCTGGCTGCCCCGTTGCCTCGCAGGTTCATGAACGCAAACCGCGCGGCGTTCCACAGCTTGTTGCAAAAGTTGCGGCCGATCTCGAACTTCTCGGAAGTCTCGCGTCCGATGCCGAGTTGCTCTTTGGTCGCGGCGTCGGCCCATTGTGTGGCGAATTCCTTCCCGCATTCCTTGTGCGAACACTTCACGCGCGTGCAATCGGCGGGTTGGAGCTTTCGTTCGAGCTTCTGGCCGCGCGACTTTCGGTTCTGCTCCTCGACCTTGAGCGCCGCCGCCTGTTCAGTCAGCTTGCCGCAGTGCGGGCAAAGGTATTCCACCGGCATACGAATGTCCTGCGTCTCGGTGGTCAGGTCGGCCATCGAATATCGCAGCGCGTCGGCGCCGTGGGTATGGATGATGTCAATCGGGTCGACGCCGTTGCCCTTCGACTTGCTCATCGTCTCGCCGCGACCGTCGAGAATCTTCGGGTGGATGTAGACGTGGCGGAACGGAACCTCCCCCATCGCGTACAGGCCGAACATCACCATCCGCGCGACCCAGTTGGTGATAATGTCCCGCGAAGTCACCAGCACCGCGCCGGGGTAATAGCGTTTGAGTCGATCTGTCTCCTCCGGCCAGCCGAGCGTGCTAAACGGCCAGAGCGCGGAACTGAACCATGTGTCGAGGACCTCGAGATCCCGAACGAAGTCCGTCGTCAAGAGCCACTGTTCAAGATCAACAAAGTGCCGCGCACCTTCGTCATACGCCCAAGCAGACTCGCCTGTACAAATACTCCAATCAAGGGGCTCATCCGGCGCAACCCTGTTTCGAAGATTCGTCAGCTCATCGTACACTGTCGCCACACCTGCCGTGCAAAATGTCTCCCCGTCGGCGCGAATGGCCTTGACGCAAACTTCGTTCCATGTGTTTTTTCCAAACAGATGAGATCCGTTCAAATCCTCGGCGCATATGCTCAAGAACTCTTGCCATGTGCAGTTTCGTGACCAAATCGGAATCCGATGCCCCCACCACAGTTGCCGCGAGATGCACCAGTCGCGCTTTTCGCCCAGCCAGTCGAGATAACTCTTCGCATACCGCGACGGAAACACCTCGATCCGCCCGTTCTGCACCGCCGCCATCGCGGCGGACGCCAGACCCAGCGAGCCGCGAGCTTCAGCTCGCGCGGCCCCGTCAGGAACAACCTTCGGTTCGATCCTTGACAGACGCGCTCCGGTTCGCGCGGCCTCGAAGATTCTTGAAGCTTCTCCACAATCTCTGTCATACGACCAGACGAAATGAGCATTCGGTTGGTCCTGAACGTATTCGATTACACGCGTCAGATCATGACGTTTCCGCGACCAGCGTGCCGAACCGCCTCTCGTAAACCAGCGCGGCGATGCGTCCAGTGAACAGGTTTGACCAAGAACTCGCGCGGCATTGCCCTTAAAGAGCTGAAGGAGTTCAGCGCCTGATTGCGCCCCCTGGCAGACGACATGAACATGATTCGTCATGATGGCGACAGCCAGCGGTTCGACCGCGTGACGCTCACAAACGTCGGCGATACAAGCCAGCAAACATGCGGCATGGTTCCTGTCCAGCAAGACCGGATCGCCCTTCATTCGCACTTGCGCACCGGAAGCCAATTCCGGTTCATCTTTGTCGTAATCTTCTCCGGGCAGGTTATGGATTTCGTGACCCGTCTCGGCATCCGGGACCCGGGAAACAAACCCTCGCGGATCACCCGGTAGCCAATTTCCATAGGTTGTCCAGGTGAGCAAAACCGTCGGCTGGGAAAGGTCGGGAGTCGAACGGGCCGCGCGGGCTGAAGCCCGCGGCTCGCTTTCATGCTCTTGTGCCTCCGTGCCTTCCTTGTTGCCTCCTTGCCTCGTCGCCTCGCTGCCTTCCCCTGTCCTCACAAACCACTGATCCGAAAGGTACGGCTCGATCGGCAACTTGCTGCGGTCGCTGTGCCCCAATTCGATGTCGCGGTCCTCGACGGCTTCGACGAGTCCGAGCATCTCCAAGTCCGCTACAACTTTCGCGCGACCCTCGGTCGAAAACGCCAGTCCGGCATACTTTTCGCTGTTTGCATTCTCGGATGTCCCCGGCTTGACCGGCGCGGCGGTCGCATCCGGCTCGATGATCGGTGCCACTTTGCCGTCGGCGGTCAGCACGCTGATCATCGGCAGGTTGTGCCGCAGTCCGACCTCGTAGTCGTTCGGATCGTGCGCGGGAGTAATCTTCACGCACCCGCTGCCGAGCATCGGATTGGCCCACTCATCGCAGATCAGCGCAATCTCGCGATCCACCAGCGGCAACCGCAGCTTACGCCCGTCGCGGGCCATGTCGCGGAGCTGTACGAGGAGCGGAAAATGCGACTCGCGCCGCGCCGCGATCGCATCGAGTTTCGCCTGAATGTCGACAGCTTCCTTGCCCTTCGGATTCGACAGCCGCTCCAACGCTTCTTTGAATTGAGCTTCCTCGCGATCGAGGAATCCCGCCGGGTCGGGATGAACCGCAACCGCAACGTCACCAAGCATCGTCTCGGGACGCGTCGTGGCAATCACGACAAACTTCGGCTCTTCGTCGCTTTGTGGCTCCGTGGCTTCGTCGCTTCGTGGCTCCGTGGCTTCGTAACTCGCTCGCTCCGCTCCCTCACGGCCGCAGATCTGCTTGGAAACCACCGGATACCTGAAATGCCAGAAACTCCCCTTGACTGTCTCGTAGTACACCTCGTCGTCAGAGACGGCCGTCTGGAGCTGCGTGTCCCAGTTGACCAGCCGCTTGCCGCGAAAGATCAGCCCGTCCTTGAACAACCGAAAAAACATGTGCCGAACGGCCTTCGACATCCCTTCGTCGAGCGTGAACCGCGTGTTGCTCCAGTCGCAATCGTAACGAGCCGCGAGCTTCAGCTCGCGCGGCCCCGTCGATGTTTGTGAGTCTCCGGTCGCGCAGGCCGAAGCCTGCGGCTCGATCTCTCGATACCCCCAATCGCACGAACAGCCCATCAGCTTGAGCTGGTTGAGAATCCGCTTCTCGTACTCGTCCTTCCACTGCCAGATGCGGCGGACCAGTTCCTCGCGACCGAGTTCGTGCCGGGTCTTTCCCTCCTGCTCGCGGATGCGCCGCTCGACAACCGCCTGCGTGGCGATACCCGCGTGATCGGTCCCCGGCTGCCAGAGCGTGTTGAACCCGCGCATGCGGTGATAGCGAATGAGAATGTCTTGCAGGGTGTTGTTGAGCGCGTGGCCGAGATGCAGCGCGCCGGTCACGTTCGGCGGCGGGATGACGATGGTATACGACCCGCGCGGCGACTCGACTTCCGGGGCCGATCGAAACGCCCCGCTCCGCTCCCACTGCGCGTAAATGTCCGCCTCCACGCTTTGAGGTTCATACGTTTTATCTAAGGTCGGGGTAGCCATAACATTCGCCCTGACAATGGGTTAGCTCGCCGATTTTCTTCGTGACACGATCAAGGGGCGACTCAGTCCTACAGATTCTCGAACATCCGCCAACAATCAATGTAAGAGCACTTTCGAAAATCAACAAACGAGATTCTTCCGCTCTCAATGCACCATGTCTCCCTTTGAAACGTAGAAGCGATCGGAGAGCGTCAATGCTATTCTCGATTTCCTTCAAGCGCTATTGGGTTGTTTCATTGACCTTAATAGCCCCAGCGGCTGCCGATTGCTGGGAGGCGAAACTTCTTCCAACGAGTTCGCCAACCTATAACTTCCGTTGGACGGTCGCTATTAGCGGCGATCACGTACTTGCGGGCGGAGTACCAGGAGATCCCGCTTTTCCGTCGACATTACCGACCTTCCTCTATCGTAAACACGCCTCCGGCTGGCTCCTGGAGGCCGAGCTTGCGCCCCCCGATCCCTCGCCTTCCAAGAACTTCGGCATCGCAATAGCTCTATCGCGTGACTTCGCGATCGTGGGAGCCAGCAGGGATTCAGAGCGAGCGTCCCGTGCGGGCGCCGTTTATGTTTTTCAGCGCGACGGCGCAACGTGGAGGTTCCAACAGAAACTGACTGCAAACGACCCCGCCAACTCCGCTTTTTTTGGAAACTCCGTTTCATTGGATGGCGACCGATTGGTGGTCGGCGCGGCAGGTTCATATGTCGGAGGCGTTTATGTTTTCCGACGCGGCAGTTCAGGATGGGTTCAAGAGGCCAAGCTGAGACCAAGTTCTTATCCTGTCGGACCCGTGGACGTAGCCGGTGACCGGATTCTCGTCGGTATTCCTGACGACAATCTCGTCGCGTGCCAATGGTGCACCTATGGCTCCGCATTTATTTATCACTTTGACGGTATCAACTGGCGTAAGGAACAGTACCTCTACCCCGGAAGCTCATTGTTTTATGACAGGTTTGGGACCGCCGTGGACTTTCACGGTCAGCGAGCAATCGTCGGCACCGGTGGAGACAGCCGTGGCGTATATCAGTTTCAACAGTTGAACGCTGCCTGGATCCAGGTAGAGGAATTGTCGTCACTTGTTTCCGACTTTGGCGGCCAAGTAGCTCAATCTGACCAGTTCGTTTTCGTTGGATCAAGCAATGGAGTCTTTGCATTCGACGTAAACAAACAAGCGAATCACATCGCTTCGACCCCGTCGTACCAATTGCTACCCGGGCAATCCATTCGTGGACTCGCAGCCGACGTTCACCAAGCCGTCGCAAGCACCGACTCCGGCGCAGTTTACATCTTCGACTTACAGAGCATGGATTGCCGAACCGATTGCAACGCAAACGCTGTGGACGACTCAGTCGAGTTTTACTCCGGAGTCGCCGGTGATTGCAACCGTAACGGCGTTCTTGACGCGTGTGATCCTGACTGCAATGGCAACGGCGTTCCGGATAGCTGCGATACATATGCCTATTGGCTTTATGATTGCAACAGGAATGGAGTCGTCGATGCCTGCGACATTGAGTTCGGTACGAGTCAAGATTGTTCCGGAGATGGTTATCCTGATGAATGCGATAGGGACTGTAATTCCAACGGCGTTCCTGACAGTTGCGATATCGTTGTTGACACGTCTCGCGACGAGGATGCCAACACAGTTCCCGACGAGTGTGAAACCTGGACACAATGTCAATCGAGCGCGGGAGTCTTTGATTACGCAAAGCACCGCGCCAATGTCCAAGCCGAAATAATGGCCATGCTCGCCTCCAACCAGCTTCGCGCTCCCGACGAACTATACGACCGTATCGACCGCGACATGAAGTTGATGGAAACTGCCTATCCGCTTCTGAAAACGGTCGGACGATGGAGAATTGGCACGAAATCGATGTACGTAGTCCTCGATCCAAGTAAACCGTCGAACGGATTTGACGAGTTGAATTCGTTTTACCAGGCAGTCTCCATTGTGCCATCCCGATATGATCCCAACGCTCGCCACATCGAGTTTTGCGACAGGCTGAATATTCAGGTTCTGCGGAGTTACTATCAGGCGCTACCGGAAATAACTTATACGGAAGGCGGAGTGGATTCCACTTACAACTTTAACAGCGATTATATCACCCTTGAGACACACGGATCGGTTTTCATTTACGAGTATTCCAATGGTGGCGGCGATTGCCCCTCTGGTTGCACATGCAGACAATCATGGCAACTCGCGACCACGCCCGCTGGTCAGATTGCTTTGCTGTCATATAGCCCGGGACCGTCCGTGTGCGATGTACCCAATGATGGAGACTTTGATGGCGACGGCGTGATTGACTATGAGGATCCGTGCCCGGCCGGTGAAATCGGTGAAGGTGATTCCGATGATGATGGCGTAAACGATCCCTGTGATGCTTGCCCAAACACCATTTCCAGCGCCGCAGTAGATCTCCGTGGTTGCACTCCGGGGTTTCCTGGAGACTATGACCGCGACGGGGACATTGGGCTTGATGACTTTGCGCACTTTGTACGCTGCCTCACCGGCCCGTTCTTGCCTCCAAGCTGCTACGAGGTCAGAGCCGATAATGATATTGACGTTGATCTTAAGGATTTCGCGGTCTTGCAGCGCTGTTCACGAGGGGGCAGTGTTCTTGCGCAATGCGATTAATGTTCGCACCGACAAACACGACCTGCCTCCCAAGGTTCGAACTTATTCCGATTCGATTTGCTTCGCGCAGGCTTCAATAGTCTGCGTGATCAGCGTCGCAATCGTCATCGGCCCCACCCCGCCGGGCACGGGCGTGATGAGCGACGCCCTCGGCAGCGCGGCCTCGAAATCCACGTCGCCGACGTTCCCTTCATTGTACCCCGCGTCGATCACCACCGCCCCGGGATTGATCCATTCCCCTTGCACGAACTTCGGCTTGCCGACGGCCGCCACCAAGACGTCCGCACAGCCCACGATGCTGGACAGATTCTGCGTTCGCGAGTGACACAGCGTCACGGTCGCATCAGCGTTGGTGAGCATGGCCGCCATCGGCTTGCCCAGAATCGGACTTCGCCCGATCACCACGGCCTCAACCCCCCGAAGCTGGACTTCGTATTCTCGCAACAGGCGCATGATCCCCGCCGGCGTACACGCCCCAAACGCGGGAAGCCCCAGCACGATCCGACCCAGACTCGTAACCGTCACGCCGTCCACGTCCTTGGCCGCGGGAATCGCCTCGAACGCCGCACGCTCGTCGATGTGCTTCGGGGTTGGATGCTGCAGAAGTATGCCGTGAACGGCCGGATCAGAAGCCAATCGCTGAACGGCCTCGACGAGTTCCTCGGTTGTCGTCTTGCTTGGAAGCTCCACGGCCATGGAACGCATTCCCACGGCCTCGCACCGTTTTCGCTTCATGCGAACGTACGTCGCCGACGCGGGATCGTCCCCCACAAGCACCGTCGCAAGACAAGGCGTGACACCCGATCGCTCTCGAATCAAGGCAACTTTGTCGCGCGCGGCTTCGAGCAATCGTTGGGCGACGGCAGCGCCATCCATCAGCTTGGCGGGATCGCGGGTCATGAACCGAGGATGCTACGCGAAACTCGCAGACTCCGCGACCGCAATCCACATAACGACAAACGTCCCACGCACGGATTCCGTGAAAGACTATTTGTCCAGGCCTTGCCGGACCCAGGATTTCACTCGGACGCCACCCGGCAGCCCTCCTCCGCCCGTCCCGACTTCATAGCTGAAGTACATCGTCTTCAACGTGCCGCTTCCAATCTGCGATTCATATTGGCCGGTCCCGTCGAAGCGCACCAACTCAATCGACGCACCCGAGCCGCCCAACTCGGAAGGACTGATGATTTCACAAAAGGTCATGCTCCCGGTGAATCGAAGGGAGCACATCCCCGGCGAACCCAGTCCGGAATCGTTGTCCTGCCCCTCCATATTCAAGTCGATGGACAAGGTGTCGTTGAGTATCGTCACCGTACCGGCCGGCGTTCCATCCGAGCAGCCCAGCGGATTGTCGAGGGCGTCGACACCGGTCACGAGCGAAGCGATCGTCGGCCCGCTGCCTGCTCCTTCGATCAGCGCGATGGCGCCGAAATCCGCGGGATCGTCGATGAAAGGCAGTGCGAACGGATGCACGCTCAGGATCGCCCATTCGGAAATGCTCGACAAAAATGCCGGCGCGTCGCAGGTTTGAAGCCGGACGATCCGCGGCAAGTCGGGCGAATTCGAGCCGCCGTTGATGAGGATTTCTCCATCGGCACCGTCGGTAAAGCAAGGATTCGGTGGTCCAAATACTTCGTCCGGCGCGCATGACGCGGCGTCAATCAAAACATCGATGGAACAGTCCACGCCCGCCAGATCCGTCAGAGGCTGCGAATCGATGCGCAGCGAGCCTTCTGAGAACTCAATCGTCGCCGCCGGCGTTGACGCGAGGCAAGTCGTGCCGCCCGCCTGTTCCGTCGTAAGCGTCATAAAGTCCACGAAGTCGCCGACGCCAAATGCAAGAAACGTCGGCGACCCCACGGCCCACGGTTCATCGGCCTCAAAAAATCCGGTAACCTCCGAAGCCGCCCGCACCGGCCGGTTGACGTTCGTTCCGGGGACGCCGCTACCCCCTCCACCACCATTCGACCCTCCCCCGCCACCGTCTCCAACTCCGCCGCCCGGCGGACCTGCCGGACAACCCACTACGAGCGTCCATATACACATGACAACCCAACCACTCGCGGTCCGAACCCACCTTCTTTCCATTTCGATGACTCCTCGTCCACCTTCAAATGAAAACCCTTCCGACCCGACGACGATACGATAAGGAACCGTATTCCGTTCGCCAAGTCGCTTCAAGCGTCATGCTCCTCCGCACGGCGAACAAATGCTTGCCGTCTTGTCGCCTCCGCCTAAGCTGGTCTCAACAACACGGGTTGTGCGTCAAACTGAAAACCTCATGGAGTGTGTTCATGCGAGCCTGGCTGTTACGAGATTTTACCGGTTTGAGTGGCTTGGAACTGGAGGCTGACGTTCCTACGCCGACGCCCGCGGACGACGAAGTGGTCGTTCGAGTTCGGTTCGCCGCGCTCAACCCCGCCGACCGGTTTCTTTCCGAACGACTCTATCCGGCCAATCCCCCATTGCCTCACATCCTCGGGCGAGACGGTTCCGGTGTCGTCGTGGAGACTGGCGCAAACGTGAAAAACTGCCGCGCGGGTGATCGCGTCGCGATCATGCGCGGCGAGGCGGGTGTCACTCGTCGTGGCACGTTTGCGGAGTTCGTCAGCGTTCCCAGCACATCGGTCGCCCCCGCTCCAGGTTCCTGGAGCGATGAGCAGGTGGCCGCTGCGCCTCTTGTTTACGCCACGGCACATCAGGCGCTGAATCAATGGGGGCCGCTCAAACAGCCAATCGTTCTGATCACTGGAGTATCCGGCGGCGTCGGACTGGCGACGCTCCAACTCGCAAAGTGCTACGGTTGCAAGGTCATCGGGACATCCCGCGGAGCATCAAAGCAGGCCGGATTGAAGGAGTTCGGCGTAGATTTGCTGGTCGATCCCGAAGATCCTGAGCTTCGCGCAAAGGTCCGCGATTTCACGGGCAAGAAAGGCGTTGATTTGGTCGTGGATAATATCGCCGGCCCCTTGTTCAACGTCGTGCTCGATACGCTCGGTTACGGCGGGCGCATCAGCGTGGTCGGCATGCTGGGCGGCCTTGTGCCGTCATTCAACACCGCCAAGTTGATCTTCAAGCGCATCCGAATCGGGGGAGTGCATGTCTCCGATGCAACGCCGGAAGAGTCGCAGAGGATTTGGACCGAAGTCGTTACGCAGCTTGATGCCGGCGGTCAAAGACCCCAGGTTGATTCCGTCTTCCCGTTCGCGGGACTGAAGGACGCCTTCGCCCGGCTTGCTGCCGGTCCGTTCGGCAAGGTCCTCATTTCGACGGAAAAATAAGAGGAATCAACGACTAGTTGTGATCACGGCTCTGACATCAGATTCGCGAATTCCCCATGGTCCGCCAGATCGATGTCGCCATCCTCCTCGAAATCGAGGAAACTCAGACATTCTTCGCTGGGCGGCATGTAGTAGACGGAGTCAAACGACTCGCTGAAGCAGTTCTGGTAAGCCGAAAAGTCCAAAAGATCGCGGTCGCCGTCGCGATCCGAGTCGCCGATCAGACAACCCAGCCGACATGGCGCTTCGATGCAATCCGGCGTTCCCCCCTGGGATAGGCACGCGTACCTCGGATAATCCGATATGCAAATCCCAACCGGAAAGCAACACGTCCCGAGCAGCGGACATTCACACACTCCCGTCGGCGTGGAATCCGGGCACAAATCGAAGCAGTTGGTAATGCCGTCGCCGTCGGTGTCTTCCGGCGGATCGCAGTTGTCGGGGATCCCGTCTTCGTCGCAGTCCGGTTCGCAGCCGTCCGGCACAAAGTTTCCGTTGCAATCGCCGCAGGCAAGCTCTCCCGGTGGACACGACGAAATATCGCATTCGTCCGCGATGCTGTTGCCGTTGCAGTCCGGCTCGCACTCGTCCGGAACGTGATTCGCGTTGCAGTCGATGCTGAATCCGCAGGGCGATGGACATGTTCCGGATTCACAATCCAGATCGCAGGCGTCCGCCAGATTATTTCGATTGCAGTCGATCAGTTCCAATCGCGGTCCGGTCGTCGTCACCGCAACCTCCGACGGAACCCCCGGCTTGAACAACCCGATCGTGGCCTTGTTGACGCCCGGCTCGATGTTCGCATCGAAGAAAAACGTGAACACTAGATCGTAACGCAGCGCGTTGGCGAACTGATTCACCTCGAACGCCACCGTGGACCAGGTGATCGAGTTCGCGGCAATCGTGGTGCTCCAAGGCGCATCGGCGATCGGCTCCCCGCTGTGGTGGGCGACGTAACGAAATCCGACGTTGGACAGAATGGCCCCATCTGGAAGATCAACGGTGAACGAACGAGCCGACCGATCCGAATTAAGGTTTTGCAGTGCGTAGTTGTATCGATACAGCCCCGTCCCCGTCGGCGACGCCTTCGCCGCAAGAATCATCAAACCCTCCCCCGGAACGCGAATGTCGCTCTCCATCACGGCAGGATCGGCATCGCGCCATGCGCGAACGGCCGCCCGTCCGCGTTGCGTCGGCCAATCCTGACTCAGCACAAGTCCGAACTGGCCCGCCGCGGGATTGCTCACCAACACCTCGCGGTAAGAAGCGTTGTTGTCCTGCGTTCCCGCGCGACAATCGTCCGGATGAACGTAGTGCCCTTCGATGAAGTATCTGGCGTTTGGGTTCAGCGCCGGGTCAAGGTCGGTGTTCTTGACCAATAATCGCCGCTCTTGCCCCTGCGGCGAAGGTCCGTTCCAAGGATACGGAAAATACCCCGTGTGCGCGTTGACGAGGTAGCGCGGACTCATAATGCTCTGCACGCCGTTCAGAGAAGCGCTGTAAGGATCGGAACAGCCCACGCCCAGTGCCGATCCGTCCGTGGGGTCAAGGCATGGACGGCAGAAACTATCCGACACTGCGTAGAAGCCGTGCTTGACCCATGCCATGCCGATCTGCTCGAACCGGTCAGATTTGAGCCGAAACAGTCCCTGCAAAATCACCGGGTGTTGATTCGTATAAGAAATCCAATTGGCTCGCTGGTTGCCAAGATTGCAGGCATTAGTGGCAATGGCGAAGGAATGAACATTGCCCGTCGTTGGATAACGAATCACGCTTTGCAAGTCGGCGACAACAACGTCGGAGCCTTCAATCTGGCTGCTAGCCGTAGTCGCCTTCGCGGGTTGAACGTCACATGCCGAATCGGCGGTCGATCCGGGCCGACTTTGATCACCTGCGGATAGACGCAGCACCAGCACCGCACCGCCGAGAATCGCCAGCAGGCCGATGCGAACTCGTCGCGATAAGCGCCGACCGACGCCGCCGCCTCGCGCTGAGCCACCGCCACTTCTCGAACTGGCCGTCAAGTTCTCCCCCTCAGCTCTCAAACAGCAAAACGGCGATTGGATACCCCCGATTGATTGCTGGTACCAACACCCCCTGCGCCCCGTGAGGGTCGCTACCTCTATTCTATGCCGAGTTCATCCATTCTCAAAATCAAGAACAGTCCTGTATTCTCAGTCATTTCCCGTCCTAGTTAGGGTTGGGGCGCATCCCAGAAACGACTGCGGCGACGGAATTTTGTTCCGTCGCCGCCCAGGATGCGAAGCGAAGGGCTATTTGACCCAACCCCGCTGATAACATCCGAAAAAGTCTACTCCCGTTGCTTTAGCGGCGTACTTTCATGCACGCCCTTTTTCTTCATCGCCTCAAAATCAAACGGCACAGACTTGTCCACCGTCGGGCTCTTTTCGTTATGGCAAGTCAGGCAAACGGCGACGTCCATCTTTGTCATGCCGACCGCATACATGTCTTCGGTTTTGTATTTCGCCTTGGACTTCATGATCTCTTCGTGCTTTTCAATGTACGCGCCGCCGGCGCCGTGACACGACTCGCAGCCGACACCTTCAAGGTGCTTCATCTTCTTCGCGGCTTCTTCATCGGCCGGGATTGCGTATCCGCCCGGTTTGCCAAGTCCGACGGAGTGGCACCCCACGCACGTCGCGTCCTTGGAATAGTCCTTTTCCGGATCGAGGTTGTGCTTTTTCTTGGCCTCGGCGGCGTTGCCCGGCTTGAGCGTCTCCATCGCAGTGCCATGCCGAGTCTTCTCCCAGCTCTTGTTTTCCGTCAAGTGACATTTCTTGCACTTGTTGGATCCGACGTATTCCGCGTCCCCAACCATCGTCGCGCCCAATGAAGCATGCGCCGCAGCGAACACCGTTGAAGTTTCCGTTGCCGCAACCGCCGTCGGCATCCACGCCCCCTGCCATGTTGCATACAGCGCAACCAAGGAAAACGATCCGGCTATCATCACGATTCGAGTTTTCATATCCGAAATTCCTCCCGTCAACTTGCGCTCAGCGTTGTCGTCATCCACGCGACCGCTCGCGTGATGCGATTCATCATAGTCAATTCCAATCGCTTGCCTACGGGCCGTTTCGTCAACCACGGCGAAGCACTTGCTCCGCACGCCGTGCCGCGCGCGTTCCGCGGCATTGCCCGACCTCTCTTTCAAAAGGGATTCAACCAGGCAAAAATCCTGCGATCGAACGGCTTTCTCGCTTTCGAGAATCGCCTTTGCAAGTAACAAACAAGACGGGAGGATTCTCGCTTCGGCATGGCATATTGCAATTCGATTCAGAATCGTTACAAAGCCATGGAACGAAGGGCCCGTTGGCGCGGGCAACAGGGAGTGAATCCCGAGGCGAGACTCGCGGCCCAGCGGGCAACGAATACGGAGTTCCTACCTTGCGATCAGTTTCCGGATGTTTCCTCGCAGTTCTTGTCTTGACTTTCGCCTCCTCGACAGCTCCGGCCGAGCCGGTCAATTGTGCGGGCTGCCACGAGACCCAACATGCTCCGTTGACCGCTTCCGTCCATCGAAGCTTGCGCTGCCAGGAATGCCACGGCGGTCCGGAGTCGTTTTCGCTTACGGATGATCAACGCGCGCCGTTCAACCAACCGCCCGGAAACCGACCCGCGTTCGATCACGGCGACGGATTCCTTGGCAAGCCCACCCGCGAACGAATCCCCAATCTCTGCGGGGACTGTCACGCCGACGTCGCCAGAATGAACCCGTATGGAATTCGAACGGACCAGTTGGCGGCCTATTGGACGAGCGTGCACGGCAAAACCCTTAAGGAGAAAAGCGACGCCCGAATCGCCGTGTGCATCGACTGTCACGGTTCGCACGATGTCATGAAATCGGCGGAAGTGACGAGCAAAACCAATCCGTTCAATGTGCCGGATACCTGTGCGACGTGCCATGCCGACGAAGCGTTGATGGCGGATTACGGCCTCTCCGTGGAAATCATCGACGAATACAAACGAAGCGTTCATGGCGACATGCTTTTAAACCGGGGAGATTCGGGTGCACCAACCTGCGCGACCTGTCACGGCAACCACGGCGCGGTTCCGCCCGGCTTCGCGACCGTCGGCTCCGTTTGCGGCCAATGTCATCCCGGCGCCGCCGAGAATTTTTCCAGCAGCATCCATGCCGATCAGCCGGCATTCAACGGTTGCATCCGTTGTCATGGCGGCGGGCCCGATGCCCACCATCACCTGATCGAGCGAATCACCAAGCCGACCGGCGTATTGATCGAGCGATACGCTCATCTCATCAAGACGGAAGCCCGGCCGACGCCCGAACAGGTTGCTGAAGCGTTACATGCCGACCCGAAACAGATCATGAACCGAGTGCTGCCCGGATGCCTCGACTGCCATGAGAACCTGGAGTCCGACGAAAGCCTGAAGAAGTTCCTTCCTCTGCTGGATAAGATTTCCTCTGCGGAACACGAATACGTCAAGACGGCCGCCGAGCTGGATCGCGTCGGACGCGGCGTGCTTCTCGTGGAGAATGAACGCTTCTTGTTTGAGGACGCGCGAACCCATTTGATCGCACTTGCTCCCCTTCAGCATACGCTCGACCCCGACAAGGTCGCCAAAAAGGTTGCCGAGCTTAACGAGGTCTGCCGCGAGGTGACCGACAATCTGGCCCAACTGGAAAGCGGACTCAGTGCCCGTTACCGGGCCCTGATCCCGATTTGGCTGTTCGTCGTTGTGTTTTCCGGCGTGCTGTACGCAAAGTACAAGGCCTTGCGCAAGCAGCACGTCGTACCGTTGCCGACCGATCACAAGGACTAGCTCACATGGACGATCATCGTGCGTCAACGCCGACGCGCCGCGGGTTTCTCGATTGGATCATCGGGCTGTTCTCGACCATCGCGGGCGCGGCCATGGTGCTTCCTGGGGTCGCCTACCTTTGGCCCGCCGCCAAAGGCGGTAAATCCGAGGATGTGGAAGCGAAAGGAACTGAATCTCTCAAGCCGGGCGAGAGCATCATGATTCAGGTGCATGGCAAAGCTGTGATCGTGCGCAAAGACGCATCGGCGCTGGCCGCCTATTCGGCGGTCTGTCCGCACCTTGGCTGCCTCGTGAAATGGGACGGCGGACGCAAGGAGTTTCTGTGCCCCTGCCACGCGGCCGTCTTTGACAGTAGCGGACGTGTCATATCCGGCCCGTCACCCGGTCCGCTGCCCGCCTATGTCGTGAAGGAAATCAGTGGAAAAGTGTATGTCGGGCCTGCGTAGTCTATGCCGCTGGGTAAATGTCGCCCCGTAATCCGGGCGCGCGGAAATCGAGATTGCATCGACACGTCTTGTCAGTGACGTGCCGATCGAGGGAGCAGTTATGAGTGACCGTTGGACCAGCAGGTTTCTGTCGGCGCGATACGACATGGCCACCGTGAACGGCTTCCTGCGGAAGCAACTCGGTAAACGCCTGCCGCCGCACACGGGCTGGTTGCATGTATTCGGGTCCATTTCGTTGTTGCTGTTCATCAGCCAGACCCTCACCGGCATTCTGCTGCTGATTTATTATCGCCCGACACCCGAAGCCGCCCACAAGTCGATTCAGTACATCACGGCCGAAGTCCATTTTGGGTGGCTGTATCGCCAGATTCACGCCTGGGGCGCATCGGTCATGATTCTCGCGGTCGTACTGCACATGATGCGGACCTACTTCTTCGGCGCCTACAAGAAGCCCCGCGAACTGACTTGGGTCACCGGCGTCCTGATCTTTCTCGTCACCATCACCTTCGGTTTCACCGGCTACCTTCTGCCGTGGAACCAGATCGCCTTCTGGGCGACCACGGTCGGGACGGAATCAGCCAACAAAATTCCGATCATCGGAGAATGGCTCCGCTATTTCATTCGCGGCGGCGACGTGGTCACCGGCGAGACGCTTTCGCGTTTCTTCGTCGTGCACGTCATCATTCTACCCTGGGTTCTCACCGGCCTGATTGCGATCCACCTGGTTCTGATGCGCGCCACCAACCTCGCGACTCTCGAAACCGTCGGTGAGGAAAAGACCACCGACCCCAAGCACGGCATTCCCTTCTTCCCCGTCCATGTGTGCAAAGAATCAATTGTGGTTGTTCTCCTGCTGGCTATTCTCGTGACTCTTTCGGTGCTGGCCCCGTGGGAGATCGGAGCGCCGGCCGATCCGCTTGTGACGCCGGAGCACATCAAGCCGGAATGGTATTTTCTGCCGAGCTACCAGCTTCTCAAGTACTTTGAGGGACCCTACGGCGCATTCTTCGGAATCATTGCTTGTTCCGTACCCTTCGCCCTCCTTTTGTTCTGGCCGTTTGTTGATCGGTCGAAACACCGCCATCCGCGAAGACGTCCGATGGCCGTCGGCATCGGTTTGATTGGATTCTTCGCGGCCGTGGTGCTGGGTGTCTTGGGGCACTTCTCTGAGACCGAACTGACCTTTTTCGGCAAGCGATACCACATCGATCACTACGGCCGGCCGAAGCTGGTGGACGATTCAACTCCACCTTCGCCGGCGCCGCATTGAAGTTTCCGAGTCCGCATGCAGTTTAAACGAGATGAACCGCTGGCAGGCACCCTGGGCGAGCCGAATTGCCACCGGCGAGGCCGACGACGCCTCAACGCCTTATTTGCATTCCCCGACGCCGACATCGAGGATACGAATGATGCAGGAGCAACAACAGGAAGGGCTCAAGGAAAAAGCGCCGGGAGGCAGGCAGCCTGGAGCATTGTCCTCACAGGGGAATGGACAATCGCCATACCAGGTCGGCGGGATTTCCTTTTGCGGTTTTTTGCCTTCGAGCGGCGTGAGCTGATCCCGGCAAACGCACATGAAGCCGCAAAACGTGTGATAGTTGATTCCCGAGGTGTTGCGATAGTTGTGGTTCGCCGTCGTCGGATCGGTGATGGGCTGACCTAAGGCATCGGTGGTGACAGCGTCGGTGCTGCCGGGCTTATGCGACCAGGTACCGTCGTCATCCTCCCGATACCAGTGATAATCTGTGTCGGACAGGACCAGCGCAACCAAACAACATCCTTCCCCGCAGCGCGACTTCGCTTCGTCGAGTGTGCGACCGGCAAACGAAAGTCCGTCGCCTTCCGCGCCCGCGAGCAACCCCCCGCATGTGTACGGCGTGTTGTTCCTGATACCACTCGCCCACCCGGGTTGAGCGAATGAACTGTTGGGATGGTTGGTCGCGTAATTGTAGCAGTTGTTGCACTCCTTCTGCTCTTTTGAATTCCAGCGAGAAGCTTCGTTCGGAGAGGTCGTGTACGCCGGAATGACGTTCAGCAGCATGGCCGCCGAGGCGAGGCAAACGCTGCGTTTCGTGATCCCGATCATTTGTCGCTAATTGCCTTCCGCGTTCTCGTTCTCATCCAGCCCAAGTTCCGCATACACCCCTGCGGCCTTCGAACTCGCCTGAAGGAACGCTTCCAGTTGCTTGTCATCGAGGAAATAGGAATACGCATCCCCGTTCTTGACTTCAACGACCCCTTCCTGCACGAGGACCCCGTCGGGGATTCCAGCGATGCCGGAACTGTTGACGATACGGTAACCGACCGGGCCGAAACGCGGAAAGCTCGCGGGTTCGTTCATTGACGTCAACCCTTCGAGTCGCGCGGCGATTTCGGCCTGCTCAGTTTCGGAGATAGACCACCCCGGAGGCGGTCGACCGGAAAAGAAAACCAACTCGCCGGTCAGTGTTTGGCCGCCCGCAGAGTTGTCGTTTCCGTTGCTTTGGCCCGTGGGAGCGGCCGGCGTGCAGGAAATGCACGTGTACACCAACCATGCTGCAATCAAAACGCTCCGGTACATGCAGGCATTATGGTTTCGATAATCCACTATGCTGTCAAGCGCCATCGGTAATGTTCGCTTGTGGGGCGCGCGGTTGCCGGTGCGAATGCAAACAAGGGAAACCAATGCCGAGTTAAGCGGCCGTGCGGAGCTTTGGAACCCACCGGCGGATGCCAAACGTAGGCTGCTTTGCTCCGCGAAGCGTTGCCGATCAGCCCCTGCGGGGTGAGTCGTAAAACGAAGGCCCCGCGAATCGCGGCATGATTCGCGGGGCCCAAAAACCGCAAGGTGTGTCAGCTTCCGAGAACGCGTGCCTATGGCACGTAACGTAATATCGCGCCGGGGACGACCCCTCCAGCAAGCTGCTGGTAGGTTAGTTGAAGCACGCCCACCGCGTAGCTCGTGTTCTTAACCCCCAGGTCGCCGCTGTTGTTCACATACTGCCAATTCCAGATGGCATTCTTAACAAGAATTCGATCCGCCGTTGCCACCGGAGTCAGATTCCAATAAGGGAACCCCGGTAGTTGGACGGCCCCTCTGGCAGTGATCTGCGCTAGCACGAGGTTGAGCAGTCCTTGGACTTCGTCCTGCACACCCTCGGCGACGCCGTCGCCGTCATAGTCCAGCGCCGGCCGGTTCAGAGTCGTCAATCCGACGTGACAGCCCTGGCACGCCCCGACCACGTTCTCAAAACCAAAGTCGGGGTCGAGCGGATCATGCACTTTCAAGTTAAACGTGTGACCGCCGACTTTTCCTGCCCCCGGTCCAGTTGTCGGCCCGGGCGCCATGTGGCAGTCCGTGCATCCAACCAGCGTGGAGTGCGCCGAGTTGGTCAGCGACGTGTTGCCAAACGTCACCGCGTTGATGCCCTCCAGCATGACGCCGCCGAGCATGTAGTGCGGCGTGCTGATCGGCGTCGCATTGGAATTCTGGACGGGCGGCGCGGCCCGGCCGTTGTGGCAAGCCATGCACGTCGCCGATCCCTCCGCGTCGGTGACCGCGAACCCGCCGGGGAAGTTGACCGGATCGGCCGGCAGTGTGACGTTGTCATAGATTCGGAGCAGATCGGCTTCCTGCTCGGCGCCGTGCGTCGAGTGACAAACCAGACAATCGATTACACGGAAGTTCCCGCGCTGCTGGGCACTGGTTAGACCTTCCGTAAAGTCAATGTAGCCGAATCCGGAGTGGCACTGACGGCAGGCAGCCCGGTTCGATAGCGACCAGTCATAGTGAATGAAAGGATCGGCATCCGTGTGCGAGTGGCCGGCGTGCTTCCATTCTTCAACCTCGGAGTGGCACTGCCCGCAAAGCGTCGGGTTCATCACCGTCATCTGCCATGGCGCTGCCGGCGGAGGCGGAGACGGAGGACTCGCGACTGGCTCGGTGTGATACAGGCTGTAACGCATGTACTCACCGCCCTCCACCGATTCATGCGGCTCATGGCAGGTGCCGCAACGAATCATCCCGTTATCAAGATGCAGCAATAGATCGCTGCCGGCCGGCGGACCAAGGGAACTGCCCGCGTCGGCCATGATGCCCCATGGGTGCGAGTTGGTGTCGCTGGACGGTCCGACCCAGTCATGCCCGGCGATCTTGCCCGCCGAGTGGCAAGACAGGCAGAGGTTTTCCTGACCCGCGGCCGACAACATGCCGCCCGGCGCGCCGTTCATCGAGTGGCAGCGCCCACATCGGTTGGGCAGATCGAGAATGTGCGGCGGCGCCAGGCTCGGATGCCCGGCAACCGTTCCTTCGGCCATGTCCAGAAAATCGTCCGCAGTTCCCGCGCCAAACGCGAATACAGCAATCTCCAGGTCGGTGGCGTCGATGCGGCGATCACGGTTGAAGTCAAACTCCTCCCGATACTCGCCCGCCTGCATCGTGGTCACGATATCGAGCGGATTATCCGGGAATCGCGGCTCCGCAACCGCCGTCGGGGCGACC
Organism: uncultured Phycisphaera sp.; assembly: GCA_964486335.1. Taxonomy (GTDB): domain Bacteria; phylum Planctomycetota; class Phycisphaerae; order UBA1845; family UBA1845; genus CAZAMB01. Next base: position 109,333 of record CAZAMB010000003.1, read on the forward strand.
ACCGTGCGACCGTCGGACCCACGTCGATCGAGCTTGGCGGACTTGTCGGGCCCGCGCGGCTCTTCATAGTTGACATCCGCCGACGCGACCGCCGAGCAGGTGACGTTGAAGACTTCGACCGCGTTGTTGTTCGTGTTCGCAATATAGAGCAGACCCGTCGGGTCGATGACGACGTCGCAGGGCACTCGAAGTTGTCCAGCCGCCGTGCCGTAACTAACGGCCGGCGTGAACTGCGCACTCAGCTCCTTGCCGATATTGCTGAACGTCCGAAGCGTCCCCATCAGCGCATCAACAATGTAGATGTTCCCACAGGAGTCAACGGCGATGCCCTCGCTGCGAGCGAACCAGGCCGTGTCGCTGGTCGGCAGAAAGAGAGTGCGGTATCCGAACTTGAACAGCAGGATGCCCGTCTGGTCAAATACTTGGACCCGGAAATTGTCGGCATCGGTAACGATGACTCGTCCGAGCGTTGAATCAACAGCGATGGCCTGAGGTGACGAGAACATACCCAGTCCCGTGCCCTCCATGCCCCACGCGCGAGCAAGCGTCCAAGTGCCCGGTGCGCTTTCCGTAAACACGAGCACCTTATGGGACTTGCTGTCGACCGTGTAAAGCTCCATGGCAACCGGATCAAACGCGAGATCGTTCGCGCCCGTAAGTGCCATCGGCGCGGGATTGACCGTTCCGAGAAGCGCGAACGCCGCACTGTACACTCCGACGCTGCCGTCATTGCGCGAAAGAAATACTCGCCCGTCCGGATGGACCGCGACGCCGACCGCGCCACCGGCGATCGGGAATGTCCCGACGAAGGCGCCGGCGCCGTCATAGCTGGCGACCAGTTTCATGGGTGGATCCGTGACGTAAACTCCCCCTCCGGGGGCCGCTGCCACTCGCGCGGGATAGAGAATCCCCTCGGTCATGGTGCGTACATACGTTACATTTGATGTTGGACCGACGCTCGCCGCCGTAACGGCCAACGAAACGAAGATTGCCGCTGACATCTTTGTGCTCCCTTCGCAGGCTCCGAACGGCTTCCAGCAAAACGGCGATTCGTCGCGCGTCATGGCTGGGATGCCGACCCGCTGCGGAAGAAACGGGCAAGTCACGTTCCAGTAATTATTGTGGACGCCGAAGCCGCCAAAGATCGAGGTGTTTTGCGAAGAACATAACACCGATCGTGCAATTGTGCGTCATTTACCGCAGCGATAGTGTCATCCTCAGGGCGGCGGTTTCTCTAAACTGAGAAACAAGGTGGTGGCAGTGATCGATTGGCGGGAAGATATCTTGCAAATTGCGAGGCTTCGCACACCCCTTCCCCCGCAGGGCTCTGCGATTTATTGGGAATAGCGTGACGCGTCATTCAAAAAAGACCGTACATCAACAAGGTCCACGTCCGAATCATAGTCGGCATCCAATACCGCGCAGTTCGCGCTCACTGACACGTTCGGACCAAATGCACAGGCGGTCAGTGCCGCGTGGTCCTTAAGATCGATGTCCCGGTCGTTGTCGAAATCGGACGGCATCCGGTTGCGAATGGTCAGAAACGGCTTGGTGGCCAGGTTGGAATCGAGGGCATCGATGAACGCTTGCTGCGCCTCCGCGTTGGACTGGGAGTCAATCTGAAAACGAAACCCGATCTTCCTGCCTCCCGTCGTCATCGCCTGGTTGACGATATCGTTGACGTTTACCATGACGGTCGTGGCCGGTTGAAACGGCGCCACCGTGAGCGCAGCCGCCAAACCAATCGGCGGACTAGAAAAATCGCTCAGCGTCTCCAGCAAATCGGCGGAATAGGCGTGCACATTGACGCGGGCCGGTTCCGCGGGAAACCGTGCCGCGCCCCGAATCGTGAACGTTAGCGACGCGGAGAGGGGAACCGTCGCCGTCACGGTCGCCAGGTTGTATTCGAACACAACACGGTATTCGAGTCCCGGTAGCGGCAATCTGGCCAGCGTGATCGCCCCCTCGAATCCCGACTCGTTGAAACTCCAGTCCGCGAAATCGGCTGTTCCGTCGAACGGTCCGTGGATACTCCCGTCGGCCAGCGTTCCGTCGGCTACTGGTGGAATCGTCACCTGTGCGCTTGCACCAACCGTAAACGCCATCGCCACGACCATCGCGGCCATCACTTGAGTTAACCCACGATGCGCTAATCCGTCGTTCATGACTCCGGCCGCCCTTTGTCCCGAAGGTCTTCTCACCAATCGTTCCAAGCGCCAGACTGCATGTCTAGTGCCAAGTCGACATTTCTTCACGTCCCATAAGCGCCGGTGGCAATCACCCTCGCAATCGAGCGGAACTACCGACCGCGGTTTTGCGGACGCGGCCGCTTACAAATCGCTCGGTTCGTATCGTATTTCATAGTGGGGTCAAAGCGCGCCGTTTCAGTCACGGCACTCCGTGCAAAACGAGCCATGAGCAGGTTCTCCGCGTCCCTTGGAGGTCGTGGCCGATCGCTGAACGCATCGCGAAGGTCAAGCGATCACGAGGGGGAAGAATGCACAAGTCAAGCTATGACCGCTTCATCGCGGTCGGGCGAGTTCCGTGTCTACTGATTGCCTTCACGGCACTCATTTTTTACCCCGTGACCACGTTCGGCGGACGACCAAGCAAGCCCTCTGATTCCGCAATGTCGGGGTTTCAGGGGCCGGGGGCTGTGAACCACCCTATCGGTATGCGCCCATCATCAGCCGTACGCATTCCCGCTGGCTGGCCGTTGGCGCAGGACGGAACACTGAGTTGCTTGACTTGTCACACGACGCTCGGCGGCGACTTAAGCCGCGGCAACCATCAACTCCGATCCGCCCATGATCCGAAATCGCCCCAGACTTTCTGCGGCGCCTGTCACGGCGAATCTTCCGGTCGGACGGTCGAGGCCCTGCACTGGTTGGCAATCGGACGTGCTCACACTTTCGCGGACGACGAGGAACGCTCGTCCGAACACGGATTCAATGCGACCGGCTCCGATGCCATGTGCATGTCGTGCCACGATGGCGTTACGGCACGCGACGCGCATTACCATTCTTCGCGAGATCAGAGCAATGGGTACGTCGGCGATCGCAGTCGAAATCACCCGGTCGGCGTGCGATATCCACGTTCCGGAACACGACGTGTTGATGTTCCCCTGCGACCGATGGCCCTGCTTCCCAAGTCAATTCAGCTGCCTTCGGGCAAGGTGAGTTGCCTTTCCTGCCACAATCTTTATTCCTCAGAACCGATGCGGCTTAGCGTGCCAATCGAGGGTTCCCGGTTGTGCATGACTTGCCATCAGATGGATTAATTCAATCAACACTTTGAGCCGGTCGTCGTCTTACTGCGGAATAATTCCCAGAATTGAGAAGAATGCCGCAAAGGCTAGATGCCGCCATTCAAGTGCTCAGGCACAGGACGGTTGACCAACTGATGAACGTGGAAGGCGCGTAATGCGTGTTTTTGAGTGGAAGTGCATCAGTTCGTTCGCAGGCCATTGAAAAACTCGGTGACGGCGGCGTCCAGGATGGACCGAACGGCAGTTTCCACCGCATCCGCGGTTCGATCCTGCAATTCGGGGCAGCCTCCCATCGTCAGGGGGGACACAAGAAGAATCATGAGCGCGGCATATCGTTTTCCATTCTGTTTCAGCGGACTCATCGCCTTCTCCACTCGGTTCATACGAAATAAATGTCGGCTAAAAAAGTAGCACGTCGCGTACCTCCACGCAATTCAGGGTCCGAACAGGGAAGACCGGTAGCGAAATCACGCAAAAGCCCGGCCATGCGGCACATGCCTTGCTAACGAACCTAGCGTTCAGCCTGTCGACCGAGGATTCGCCCTCAGGGGAAGAGTACGCACGGTTGAATGTCGAAATAGGGCAAACGGTCGCCAAGGAAGGATCAAAGGGTCTGGGAACATGCGTGTTCGCGAGTCGTTATCCATGAATCGGGCTCCCATGAGAGAGAAGTCACTGGAAGACTCGGCTCCTCGAATCGTCGGACGATCGGCGTCGATCGCCTCCATTCGGGAACAAGTTCTTCGAGCGGCCGGCTCCATGAACCAAGTGCTGATCCTGGGTGAGCGCGGAACCGGCAAGGAAACGGTCGCTCGAGCGATTCATTTCTCGAGCGAACGGAGAGACAGACCGTTCGTTGCGGTCAATTGCCGAGAGCCGGGCGGCACGTTCGGAATCTGCGAGGTGGCGGAACCGCATAAACGCGTGCTCATCGGGTTCGACACGGATTTGAGGGCGAGTTTTGAATCGGCGGAGGGAGGAACGCTTTTTCTCGATGAAATCGCCAATCTGACCTATGAGAACCAAGCCAACTTGCTGCGGACGATCGAACTGGACGCCGCCAGCACCAGGATCATCGCGTCGACGCGGTACAGTCTTTTCACGGCCGTTGAAAACGGTAAGTTTCGACAGGATCTTCATGAGGCGATTGGTGAGATTACGGTGATCATCCCTCCACTTCGCGAACGCATGGAGGACCTTCGCGTGCTCCTCGATCATTTTGTCGCGCACTTCAGCACCGAAATGAATGCACGGCATCCGGGTTTTTCGCCTTCCACGATGGACGCCATGCTGCGCTATCCGTGGCCCGGAAACGTGCGGGAACTCAAATCCCTGGTAGAGCTGTCGTTCATCGTGCCGGGCGGAGCAGCCCTGGCGCGGATAGAAGGGTCCACGAGCAGACCGGCAAATCGAATCAACGTGGGACCGCAGGTCAATTTGCGTTCCGCCTTGCGAGCATTCGAACGTGCGCACATTGCGGACGCCCTCCGCCAGGCGAATGGAAACAAGATCGAAGCCGCGAAATCGCTGGGCATCGGGCTGTCCAGCCTCTACCGAAAACTAGACGAGCTGGGAATCACCAACGGGTCGCACGAGCCGAGTTCGGCGAATTAGACTCGGGTTCCCATGCGACGGAGAAACGCCGTGAAACGAGCCATAACTCTTGTCATCACCGGAATGCCGATCGTCCTAGCGGTCCCATTCGCCGCGGCGCAACATCCCGGGATGGACATGCACCCGTTAATGCCCGGACGACAACTCTTCGTGCGCTGCGAAATCCCAGGTTTATCCCCACCGGGCAAGGTGGAAGCGCGACTGGCCATTGATTCAGCCTCGGAAGAACGCGCGCTGGATCAGTTGCTGCACCTGCCCGCGCCGGCTGAACCGATTCGACTATTGCGTTTTTTGCCGAACGGCGTCCTGGAACAGGAATGCAAGCCGACGAACGACAAGGAAGGAAGGCCCGCCGTGGAGTTGTTGATCGAGGGGCCGACGCAGTCGTTTCGTCGGTGGCTCATCGCCGACGATCAGGAGCGCAATCGGCTGGCGAGTTTCATTGCCACTTGGAGATTCATGGCGGTTGCGGATGACGCCAAGCGGGATGAGTTGTTCCAGCTCTTCAAAACGGAGTTTACGCGCGATCCGGTTTTGGTGGTCAGCCGTTCCGACGGAGGCGAGCGTCGCGAGACGGCATTGACGTTGAACAAACCGTGGAAGCCGGACGGTATCGCCTGCACGATCACCGCGCGCGAGTTCTTGCCGGATTATGCGATCGATCGCTCGGGCCGGAAGCCTGTGAATCAATCGGATCGACGACGCAACCCCGCTGCGCTGGTGGACATCGAGATGGACGGGCGAACCGAATCACGGTGGGTGTTCGCCAGGTTTCCCGAATTTTCCAAGCAAAAGGAGCAGAGCCTGCCCGTTCGCGTTTCCATGGAATGCGCGATCGAGGGAGCCAACGACACTCCGGATTTTGCCCTGGTCGCCGTCGGCGAATCGCGAATGGAACTCTGGACGAGGTCCCAAAACACCTGCGAATCCGCCGCCGTCGTGGTGGGTGACGAAATCGCCGTGACGGGATCGCCGTACAAGTTCCGCATCGCGGGTTTCGTCCCTCGCGGAACGATTGAGGAACGGTACGCCCGCGGGGAGCGATCCAAAGGTGTGCCGGCGTTGGAAATCGAGTATTCGAACGAGAAAAAAGTCGCCTCCCGAACGTGGCTTCCGTTGGGGCACCACCGGACCATCCTGACACCCACGGGTTCGATGATCGTTTCACTCAATGTGCAAGGCGGCGCTGACGCAATGGGCCACCCGTAATGATGTGTTTCCGAATTGACCGTCGCATCAAGGCCTGGCGCCGAAGTCTCACAAGCCTGGCGATCCTGCTGCAACTGCTGTTGCAGGCGGGAGCGGTCGCGGCCGAACCACAACCGAAATACCAGGGCGGATGTTCTAGTTCAGGCTGCCATGCCGGTCTGGTGGATCGGCCCGTCGTTCATTTTCCCGCACAGGACGACGGTTGCAGCGCCTGCCACGTGGAGCAAAACGCGGAAAAGCATGAGTTTCGGCTGATGGAATCGGGAGCGAAGCTCTGCACCGAATGCCACGAGGCAGAAGCTTTTCAAGGCAAGGTGGTGCATCAACCGGTGGACGGCGGACAGTGCGACGCCTGCCACGATCCGCACGGATCGCAAATCAAGGGTTTGCTGAAAGCCGAATCCACGGCGGCGCTTTGCAACGAGTGTCACGATGAAACACTAAAAGGGCTGGCGTTCGTGCATGGGCCTGCGGCCGGACAATGTACCGCGTGCCATGCGCCCCACGCTTCGTCGCACCCTCGGCTGCTCGTGGAAGCGGAACGAGCACTCTGCCTTCAATGTCACGACGACATCAAGGAGCGCATGGAGTCCAGCAAACATGTCCATTCGCCGGCGGAGTCCGCTTGTGTTTCGTGTCACCACCCGCACGGGGCGGACAACCGAATGATGCTGACTGGGGCCGCGCCCGCACTTTGCCTCGATTGCCATGAAGAGACGAGCGAAAAGTTCTCGGAAGCGACCGTGAAACACGCTCCGTTCGAGGAACCGTCAGGCTGCCTCAAGTGTCATGATCCGCATGCCGGACCCAGCAAGATGCTCTCGAAGGCTTCATCGACAAAGGAACTTTGCCTGTCGTGCCATGATCGGGAGATCAAGACGGAGAACCGAACAATCGCTGATATCGGGAGCCGACTCAAGACCCATTCAAATCCTCACGGACCGGTCCGGGACGGCGACTGCACGGCCTGTCACCGCGGACATGGCGGCACGATCGCGTCATTGCTGACCGAGGCGTATCCGGCCCGCTTCTACTCCCCGTTCAACGAAGATGCGTACGCGCTGTGCCTAGATTGCCACGACGCGGAGGCGTTCGAGAGCCGCGAAACGGAGGACGCGACGAACTTCCGAAACGGAAAAGTGAATCTCCATCACGTGCACGTCAACAAGCCCTCCAAGGGACGCAGCTGCCGCGCCTGCCACGATCCGCACGCGTCCAGCAACGAACATCACGTGGCCGAAGGCGCCCGGTTTGGAACGTGGACGATTCCGATTCGATTTGAGCCGACTTCGACCGGTGGGTCCTGCCTTTCGGGGTGCCACCGCCCCTACCGCTACGACCGAGAAAACCCAGTTTCAAACGTGCCGTCCGCGGAATGACGTCTTTTGCGAACCGCGCAGTCGCTGTGCAAGTTCGCTCAACCAGCGATCGGAGAACCCTCTCCAACCGTCGCCGTTTTCTCATTGTCGAGAATGTCCGTCTCCTGAGGCGCAGGAACGAGATTAAAAGAACCTCAGAAAGCAACAGGATTCGCGGGAGAATCGTGGTTCTTCGTGATTTTGGAGGCCATTCCCCGTTCAGTTCGGCCGGAGCGCAACAAAACGAGGCTCATTGGCACGTCGGCTGTAGGTAAACCGGTGCGGTATCAGCGGGAGAGAGTCGGGCGCAAACGGTGTGCGGCTTCCCGCGTGACCGCTAGGTCGAAGCCCGTCATCGACGGGCGGGCTTTTCGAAAAGGCCCGCAGGCAGACCCGGAGGAGGTTAGCCATGAAATATGCGAAATGGTTTGTATCGGCGTCAGCATTGGGTGTCATGGCGGTACTGGCGGTTGGCCAGATCGTTCCCGGAGACTCATCGAGCTACCCCTCGACGAGCATCGTGAACACGGCCCACAATTTGAACAACTATCCCGGCGTGACGATTCCGGGCAATCAAATCTGCCTGCCCTGCCATACGCCGCACAATGCGCTGCTCTCAGGCGACGCAAACGTCTTGTGGAACCATGCGGAGACCGGCGAGACGTTTGTCATGTACAAAAGCACGGCCGGTCAGCCGGAAGGCCCCAGCAAGCTATGCCTCAGCTGCCATGACGGCGTGACCGCCATCGACAACTACGGAGGAACCGGCGGCACGGGAATCGTGATGACCGGCCGGGCGGCGCTGGGCACCGATTTGTCGAATGACCACCCGATCGGCATCGAGTATCCCACGGCGCTTCCGGCGGAATACAAGGATCCCAGCACATTCGCCGCAGGGATCGGTGGCGGTCCGGGCGTCAAGCTGGTGACGATCAACGGGCTGCAACGAGTCGAATGCTCGTCGTGCCACAACGTGCATAACAACGGCTTGGGTGATTTCCTTCGGGTTCCGATCCAGGAGAGCTACCTCTGCCTGCAATGCCACATTAAGTAAGCTAGGTCAAAGTGGCCGCGTGACGGGTCGTCGCCAGGGTGCACTCGGCACGGCCCGCTCTGCGGGAGCCGGTTAAACTTGGGCGTGTGCGCCAGAACATATGACGCACACGCCCGCCTCATTGTTTAGGTCGGGCTGCTTCGGTTGACACTTCGCAACGGCAACCGGCGTCTGGCTTGCTAGCATTGCAGTTGCTTCGGTCATGGATATTGTCGGCAACCACCTTAGAATCCCCGCCATGCGTTCACCCATTCATCGGATGATACTCGCCCTGCTGGCACCCCTGGTCGGCTCCTTGCTGACTGGCTGCGCTGCGAAGGGAAAGACCGGCACCTCATGGACCTTTTTCCCCCCGCCGCCAGCGGAGCCGCGCGTGCAGTTCCTGACGTGGGCGAGCGGGGCCGACGAGGTCGAGGCGCAACACGGCGCGTTCGCGGAGTTCGTGCTTGGGCGCGAACCGGCGATCAAGCGCGCGATTCAAAAGCCCTACGGCGTGGCGGCACAGAACGGCGTGATCTACGCCTGCGACACAAAGGGTTTGGCGATCGGCCGGATGGACTTCGCGCGAAAGACGTTTTCGGTGTTTGGCACGAGCGGTCCGGGCAGACTTCGCAAGCCGCTGAACATGGCGATCGATTCGCTCGGCTACAAGTTCGTGGTGGATTCCGATCGCAAGCAAGTGGTGGTGTTCGGCGCGGATGACTCCTATGTCACCGCGTTCGACGTTCCGGCACCCTGCCATCCGGTTGACCTGGCGGTCCATGAAGACGAGTTGTACGTCCTGGACAATGATGACTCGTGCCAGATCGTGGTGATGGACCGAAAGAGCGGCGAGGTCCTTCGGACCGTGGGCGGTCCCGGCGGCGAGCCGGGACAATTCAAGATTCCCAACAGCATCGCGGTGAGTCCTGACGGGTTCCTCTACGTGAGCGATACGCACAATTGGCGGATTCAAAAACTGACGCTGGAGGGCAAGCCCGTCTGGGCGAAGGGCGGTCCGGGTTACCAGTTGGGGCAGTTCGGGCGGCCGCGCGGCATTCGCGTAGGCCCCGACGGCATCGTGTATGTCGTGGACGGCGCGACAGAAATCGTGCAGATGTTCGATCCGGATGGAAACGTGCTGATGCGTTTCGGCGGTCCGGGATCGGCACCGGGCGCGCTGGGTCTCCCCTCGACGCTGGCCATTGATACGACTTCGCTAGCGCACTTTCAGAATCTGGTTCATCATGCGTTCCGCGTGGAATACCTGCTGTTCGTGGCGAGCCAATATGGCGAGCACCTGATCAACGTTTACGCGTTCGGATCGTTTCCTCCCGGCTACAAGATGAAAGAATCGGAGATTCAAAGCCTGCCGTCCGCGCCGATCCAGGAGGGAATCGGACCCGTTCAAGGCGATGAAACACCGATCGAACCGAACCGTCCGGCAAGCGATGCGAGCGGCGGCCACCCATGAACAGGCTGCGATTACGAGCGCGAATGAGTTGGCGTAGGAGTGCATCGGTCGTTAAATAGAAGAACGGCGTCGCGCCCGACTGAATGGCCGGGGCGGAGTTGCGCGGAGGATCAGTCGCGGCTTCGGACGACCGAAACCCCGTGGAGGCCCGCTTGTGTCCGCACGCGTGACGACGCCACTGTTGGTGACGATCGTTGCAGGGTTGATCGGCGTGGTCGCATGTTCGCCGGGCACAAAGCATCGATTGCTGACGTTTTTTTTTGACGGGGTTCCCCCACCCGCGTCGGCCGTCCCACAAGCGCAGTCAGTGCAAGATGGGGATGAACCCATCGACCAGGCGGTGATATCGCCGCCCCCCCCGCCGACGCGGCTGTTTGCGCACACTCCCTATCGCGATAACCGCTGCGGAGGATGCCACGACTTCAACAGCGGCGAGCTGATTCGCCCGGTGGAGGACGGTCTTTGCATGACGTGTCACTCCGGTCTGATCACGGAGTTGAAATACGTCCACGGGCCGGTCAACGTCAACGCTTGCGGCTTGTGCCATCATCACCATGCGTCAACGCATCCGAACCTTCTGCTGGTCGACCCCGTCGCGACCTGCACGCAATGCCATGAACTCGAAGACTTGTCGGAAGGCGAGCACCACGCGGAAATCGTACCGGAAGGCTGCTGCGGTTGTCACGACGCCCACGGAGGGGCCGATCGCTATTTTCTGAAACGGAGCGCGCCTTGAGGGTCGCCGAGGCCGATACCGCGGTTTCGGGCGACTCAGCACGCGTTCGGGCGCGGCGACGAGCCGCCGCGTTTATTCTGTTCAACGTCGCGAGCGTTTTGGCGCTGGGGGGATGCCAGTCGAATCCAGCATCCGACCGCGAGTTTAAGGCCGTCACGATCACGAACGTGCGGCGCGAACTCGAACTCACGGCGCGTATTCGGGAGCAGGAACAGAAATCCAAAGTTGGCGCGGGAGAAACGAAGTCCAGCGAAGAGATCTTTGAACAAAACGTCAAGATAGAAGCGGACGGCTCGATCTATCATCCGAACTTCATGGAGTTCACGCTGGCCGGTCTGTTCGGACTGTTGCAACAGGATTTTGAACAAGAGTTCGACGGACGCACGCGATCGAGCGGAGACGACGGAGACGTGCTCGAGTTCGATTTTGAAGGCCATCTTCTCAAGAAGAAGCCGTATCCGGGAACGGTGTATGCCCGCCGATACCGATCGCTGGAACCGCGTCCGTTTCTTTCGAGCCTGCAAACGACGACCACGAATTACGGATTCGCCTGGCAATACGTGGATCCGAAGATGCCGACCAGCCTCCAGTTCAACAGCACCGACGTGAAGCTCGATCCGCTGGACGACGCAGAAGAACCGGGCCGGCAGCAAAACACGTCGCTGCGGTTCGACACAAGCTACCGGTTTTCGGATTACAGCGTCCTTTCGTTTACGTACGATCGACGAACGGTCGAAGAGCGGCCGTTTGATCTGCAATATGATTCGGACGAGTTGACGCTGGAGCATCGATGGGACTTCGGCAACAGGCATCGCCACCGGCTCGAATCTGAACTGAACTACTTCGATCAGCGCGGCACATTCGATATTCAGCGAACCCGCTGGCGAGAGACGCTGCGGCTATCGCACACGGATTCGCTTCGATCGTGGTACCGACTGGAAGTCATGGATCGCTCTCAGGGATCGCTCTCGGGGGTCGAACCGATCCAGGAACTATCGTACTACTTGTCGGGAACCGTGGAGCACCAGTTGTATGAAAGTCTCGTGTCAAGACTCTTTGGGTTCTGGCAGTTGCAGGATTACGAACGAGGGTTGGAGATTACGCGACTTGGATTCCAACCGAGCTTTGATTATCGAAAGAAGAATGCGTGGGGCACGCTGCTGGCGGACTACACGTATCGATTTCAAACGGAAGATCGGACGGGCAGCGGGCTGGACCTTGAGATCGTGGACGAGCGCGGGACGTTTCGCGATCCAGAGCCGATTGTACTGTCCAATCGGAATATCCGCGCCGGTTCGTTGTTCATCACTTCGGAAGATCGACTTACCGTGTATCGGTCAGGCGAGGATTATCGCGTACGGATCGTCGGCGATCGCATGGAGATCGAGCGGGTACCGACCGGGCGCATCCTTGACGGTCAGACGGTGCTGATCGACTACGTGGCCATGCTCGGAGGCGATTTTCGGCTCGATACGACCAATCACACGCTCGGTCTCCGGCACGATTTCAAGTTCGGGCTGTCGCCTTACTATCGTCATCGCCGACAGGACCAGGACTTGACTCCTTCCAATTCCACCGGCGTGCAACCGGAGGATATTCGAGCCAACATCGTTGGAACCGAATATCAAAAGGGGCCCATCCGCCTGCTGGCGGAGTTTGAGGATCACAAGTCCAATATCAATCCGTACGAGGCCCTTCGCCTCAGCGCCGACTGGACGCACAACATTCGGAACGCGGGAACGATGCGGCTGCGCACGCGATGGGTCGATATTGACCGTGGCGGTCGGCAGGATCGGCAAACCACGCTGCTGACCGTGGAGGGACGCTATCGGCAGCGGGTCGGCGAATACCTGACGGTGGAAGGCGCCGCGATGTACCGGCAGGAGGACGATTCCGTCAGCGGAGACGACCAAGGCGTCGACGTTGATCTCTCGCTGGAGTGGATCATCCGCGACACGGAGTTGCGTATCACTTACGAATTCGGAAGGTTCGAGGACGATTTCGCGGAGAATAAGAATCAGACCTTGTATGTACAGTTTCGGCGGCGGTTTTAGGATGGATCGGTTTTCGGGCGCGCCGGGAGCAGCGCGGTTCCTTGTTTTTCTGATGGGGATGGCCGCCTGGGCGAGCGGTTGCGTCGGACCGGCTGGTCCGATCTTTGATGATCCGTCGCAAACGGTCGCCTGGCCCCCTCCGCCGCAACCTGCCCGGATTCGCTATGTGGGCCAAATCACAAGTTCGGCGGACCTGAAAGCGGCCAAGAGCGGATGGGAGCAAATCGGCTCGCTTTTTCTTGGGAAGAAAGAACCAAACACGTTGTACGGTCCGCGCGGCATCACAACGACCGCCGACGGATCGCGCGTTTGGATTGCCGATCCGGGCGGCCGATGTGTTCATCTTTTTGATTTGAACCGACGCACGTATCAGAAAATCGTTCGCGCCGGAGATACCCAATTGCTTTCGCCGGTTGCGGTATGCGGCGGCCCACCTGGTTCCCTCTATGTTTGTGATTCGGAGGCCGTCGCGATCCATGAGTTGTCGGAAAAGGACGGATCGCTTCGCTCGACTCTGCGATTGCCGGAGGACATCGCGCGTCCGGTTGCCGTGCATTTCGACGGGGGCGTGGGCGAACTGTTCGTCGTGGACGTCGTCGCACATGACGTCAAAGTCATAGGACGGGACGGATCGCTCCTCCGCATCCTGGGAAAAAGAGGGTCCGGACCGGGCGAGTTCAACTATCCGACGGCCGTTGCCGTTGAGGGATCGACGCTTTGGATCGCCGACACCGGCAATCACCGGGTTCAGGCGATGGACCGCTACGGCAGCTTTCTTTCGTCCTTTGGAAAAGCCGGCGACGCGCCGGGCGATCTGGCACTTCCGAAGAGCATTGCCCTAGATTCGGCCGGGCACGTTTACGTGGTTGACGGTCGATTTGAGAATGTCCAAGTGTTTGACGCGGAAGGACGACTGCTACTGTTTTTCGGAAATGAGGGGACCGGTCCGGGCGAGTTCTGGTTGCCGGGCGGAATCTTCATCGAGCCGGGCGGGCGCATCTGGGTGTGCGATGCCTACAATCGGCGGGTGCAGGTTTTTGAGTATGTGGAGGAGCACGATGCCCGACCATGATCGATTGAACGAGCAGGCGCCGGGGCAAAGAGCCAAATCGCCTTGCCAACTGGGCGGATTGATCCTCTTGTCCCTTTCCGTCATCGCGAGCGGACAGGATCGCGTCAGCGAGACGGTGCACAATCTCTCCGCCTCCGGGCCGGGAGCGGTTCGGGCACAAACGGAATCGCAAATCTGCATTTTTTGCCATGCACCGCACAACACGTCGGGGATGAGGCCGCTGTGGAACCGAGAGGAATCGAACGTCAGCTACGAGATTTATCAATCTTCCACGCTCGACGCCAAGCCCGGACAGCCCACCGGATCGAGCAAGCTTTGCCTGAGTTGTCACGATGGAACGATCGCGTTGGGCAGCGTCTTGAGCCGATCCGAGCGAATTCAAATGGTCGGCGGCACTTTTCTTCCGGCGGGACTGACCAATCTCGGAACGGACCTTTCCGACGATCATCCGATCAGCTTCAACTACACGGCCGGGATTGCGGCCTCCGATCGCCAACTGGTCACGCCCTCGGCGTTGCCCGCCGAAGTACGGCTCGACGCCAACGGACAACTGCAATGCACATCTTGCCACGACGCCCATCACAACCGGTTCGGCCAGTTTCTCGTGAAGCGACGGGAGTTCGGAGAATTGTGCGTCGCGTGTCATCAGATGACCGGCTGGAATGGTTCGGCCCACCGGTTGTCCAACGCGCCGATCAACGCATCACCGACCAAGGATTGGCCGTTCGGCACGGTGGCCGAAAACGCTTGTCGCAGTTGCCATCGCTCGCACACGGCGGGCGGGCACGAACGACTGCTGATTCATCGAAATGAGGAGGACAATTGCCTCGATTGCCATGATGGCGGCATAGCAAAGACGAACCTTCGCGCGGAGATCGACAAGTTCGTCAGCCACGATCCTCGTCGGTACGACGGTCGGCACGATCCGAGGGAAACGCAGGCTGGCGGGAACCCGCACGTTGAATGCGCCGACTGCCACAACGCGCACGCGGTGTCGCCGCAGCCGATCACCGTTGGGTACGTGCCGATCGGCGCGACGCTGGCGGAGGTACCGGGCGTGACGATCGCGGGCGCTTTGATCGAGCGCGCCCAATTCGAATACGAAGTCTGTCTGCGATGTCATGGAGACATGGCGGTTCCGGTTCGTCATCGCGTGGCGCGACAATCGCAAACCGACAACCTGCGTCTGCGATTCAGCCCCGGTAATCCGAGTTTTCATCCGGTCGTGTTATCGTCGCCGAGCGAGGAGTCGCCGAGCCTTGTGCCGGGTCTGGCGCGCGGGTCGCTGATTCGGTGCACCGACTGCCATAACAATGACACGGGGCCTCGGGTCGGCGGGAGTGGACCGGACGGCCCGCACGGCTCGAATTTCGATTTTCTTTTGGAGCGAAACTACACCGTGCGCGACGACACGAGCGAGTCCGAGTACGATTACGCGATGTGCTACAAATGTCACCAGCGGTCCAGCATTCTCGGAGATCAGAGTTTTCCGCTGCACCGTTTACACGTCGAGGAGGAGCGTACCCCCTGCTCGGCCTGTCACGACGCCCACGGGATCACGACGACGCTGAGCGCAGGATCGGATCATACGCACCTGATCAATTTCGACACGACCATCGTTCGTCCGGAATCGACGACGGGTCGCATCGAGTTTCGCGATCGCGGTCGGTTCGCGGGAAGTTGCACGCTGACTTGTCACGGCGAGCGACATCTGAACGAGGACTACGGGGGCGGCGGCTAGGTCCATCGCGGCGTTATCGCTTTCGACCACCCCATGAAGTCGCCACGATTCTTCGGCCATTGGCGGTTGCCGTTATCGCCCGTCTTGACGTTTCTTCCTCAACGCACCAAAAGCCCCTGACATCTTCGTGACATTATCGTCGCGGGATGGCATATCAATTGCATGGGTTTTCCTTGGGAACGGGCTTCGCATGGCCCTGACTCACGAGCGGACTCCGCGCCGGTGCGAGTGGAGATCGGAGTCGTGGCACTGGATCGAAGGCAGTTTCTGCAAACCGTCGCAACAGCCGGGGCGACCGCGGTCGGGTTGGGTGCGGCGTCAAGCTCGGTCGAGGGCTCGTCCGGGCCGAATCACTCGGTGCGCCTCGGCGTTCTGGTGGACATTCCCAATTGCATCGGTTGTCGGAAGTGTGAATTCGCCTGCCAGCAGACGGCCGGTTTTGCCGTTCCGCCGATCGAGACGTATGACGACAAGTCCGTCTTTGCGGCGCATCGCCGACCGGCGCCGGATTGCTACACGATGGTCAACGAGTTTCCCAATCCGCACGACGCGAAGCGACCGATCTACGTCAAATCCAACTGCCTGCACTGCAACGATCCGGCGTGCGTGTCGGCCTGTCTGGTCGGCGCGTTCAAGAAACAGCCCAACGGAGCGGTGACCTACGATGCCTGGAAGTGCATGGGCTGCCGGTATTGCATGGTTGCTTGTCCGTTTCAGATTCCGACTTACGACTACGATGACGCCTTCACGCCTGAGGTTCGTAAGTGCACGTTTTGTTTTGAGAAAATGTCCCGAGAAGGCGGCGCGCCGGCGTGCGTACGCATCTGCCCGAACGACGCTCTCGTTTTTGGCAAGCGCGACGAGTTGGTTTCGATTGCCCACGACCGCATTCGAAGCCGCCCGGAAACCTATGTGGATCATGTGTACGGCGAACATGAGGCCGGCGGAACATCGTGGCTCTATCTTTCGAGCGTGCCGTTTGAACAAATTGGATTCGTCAAACTCGGCAGTGTCGCTCCACCCCAGCTCACGGAACCGGTGCAACACGGGATTTTCAAGATGTTCATGCCGCCGCTTGCGCTCTATGGTCTGCTGGGTTTGGTGATGTGGATCACGAAGCGCGAGGTGGAGCCCCCCTCCACCCCTGGCACTGAAGCGGCTGATTTCGTTGCGTTCGGAGGCGACGGGCGAGCCGGAAAAACAAATCGGTTATTGTCGCGAAGTTCATCGAGGATCACGCGAGGCAAGGCCGACGAAGAAGTTGCGGAGGTGACGCCGTGATCGCGCACGAATTGCCGCAACCGGTGAATCGACAGCTGCTGACGCCGGGAGTCGGTGTATTGCTGGCGTTGATTGCCGTCGGGTTCTGCGTCGCGATGTATCGGTTCGTGTTCGGGCTGGCAGCGACGACCAATCTCAATCAGCAGTACCCCTGGGGACTCTGGATCGCGGTTGATGTGGCCTCCGGCGTGGCACTGGCGGCGGGCGGATTCACCACGGCCGCTCTGGTCTACATTTTTCATCGTGAGTCGTTCCATGCCCTCGCCCGACCCGCACTGCTGACGGCCATGCTGGGCTACACGTTCGTGGGCATCGGACTGATGGCCGACCTTGGGCGTTACTACAACATCTGGCATCCCGCGTGGCCGACGATGTGGCAAGGCAACTCCGTGCTCTTCGAGGTGGGCATGTGCGTGATGTGCTACCTTACGGTGCTGTACATCGAGTTTCTGCCGATCGTCTGCGAGCGTTTCATGGCGGATGAAAAGCGGCCGCGGCTGGCGAGGATTTGCCAATTCATGCGTCGCACGGTTGAGCGAACGATGTTTCTGTTCATTCTGGCGGGCGTCGTGTTGTCTTGCCTGCACCAATCGTCGCTCGGCAATTTGATGGTGATCGTGCCTTCCAAGATGCACGAGCTTTGGTACACGCCACTCCTGCCCTTGCTGTTCCTACTCTCGGCGGTGGCGGTCGGGTTTCCGATGGTCATCTTTGAGTCACTGTACGCTTCGTGGTCGCTGAGGCTGATGCCCGAACTGCCCTTGCTGCGTCGATTGGCGCGCCCGGCGTGCGTGCTCTTGGGCCTGTATCTGGCGTTCAAAGTGGGCGACTTGCTGGTCCGGGACGCGCATGGACTGCTGGCGGAAGGAACCACGCAGTCGACCGTGTTTCTCGCCGAAGTCGTGTTCGGCGCCCTGCTTCCATTCGTGATGTTGATGGTGGTGAACGAGCGGACCTCCGGTCAATGGTTGGGGGTTGCCGCCCTTCTCGTGGTTCTGGGCGTGGTCGTGAATCGCATCAACGTGTTTCTGGTTGCCTATCGGCCGCCTTACGCGACGACGACATATTTCCCGTCCGTCGGCGAATTCGCCGTTACCATCGGTCTGATTTCGCTCTTGATTCTGCTCTATCGCGTGATCGTCACGCATTTTCCAGTGATCAGTCAGCCGGTTGGAGCGTTGAGACCATGAAGCACCCGAGAACGCACGTTCCGCCGTTTGCCTCTCGATCCGTTGGACTGACGGCAGTCTTGCTCTCTGCTTTGGTTTCGGCTTTGCCAAGTGCTGCGCGTGCGATCGCGCGATACCAGCCAAGTCCGGTCTCGGAATCGGATGGCGCCAAGTGCGCAAGTTGCCATTCGTGCGACCGACCGACTGCTGCCGATCGTTGCCTTCGCGTTTGTGGGCGATCCGTCACTAGCGCCGACGTGAAGACAAACGGCGCGAACCGCGGCCCGCGCATCGTTATCCTGGACGAATTGGAGAATACCTATCTGCCGGTGCCGTTCGATCACGCGGGCCACGCGAATATGGCCGATATGGCCGGCGGATGCTCGAAATGCCACCATTACACGCCTGAGGGCCAGGAGCACCCGGCCTGCAAGAGCTGCCATAGCACCCAATCGGGTGAGGGGACCATTGACAAACCCGGACTTAAGGGCGCGTACCACCGTCAATGCCTGAGCTGTCACCGAGAGTGGAGCGGCGACACGGGATGCGTGGCCTGTCATCAGCCGAAGGCCCGAGGCGGCGATACGCCGGCGATCGCCGAAACGCCGAGCGTGGATGATATCGTGGGCAGAATGCATCCGCCGATTCCTGAACCGATCGAAGAGCATTACACGACCAAGACGGGGCCGGATGAAACCACCACGCACGTGCTCTTTCGCCACAAGGAGCACATCGATCGATACGGTTTGCGATGCGCGGAATGTCACCACGAAGACAATTGCTCGCGCTGTCACGGCGAAGGGAAGAAACACGAGCAACAGGTTCGTACGTTTGACCAGCATCACAAGCCATGCCTAGAGTGCCACCGCAATGACACCTGCGATCGCTGCCATTACCCCAAGGGAGCGAGTGCTCCGCCGCCGTTTGACCATGCGACCACGGGCTGGCCGATGAACCGATTCCATCAAGCCGCGAGTTGCCGCGCTTGCCACGTCGCCACGCCGTTTGCCAAACGAGATCGATCCTGCATGGCTTGTCACTCGAATTGGAAAGCGGGCGAATTTAACCACACGATTACTGGTCAGTCGCTCGATGAAACGCACGCCAGCCTGGATTGCGAGAACTGCCACGCGAATCTTCGCTTTGACGCGCCCCCTGGATGCGGCGACTGTCACGAAGCCGATGAAGGAATCGCGTTTCCCACCAAACGACCGGGAGCCTTCCACGAACCGCCAAAGTGAATCATTGGCGCAACACGCGGCATCGTTTTTAATGGCGTAGATTGGTTGAAGACGGAACATGTTTATCCTGGAGGCGCAATGAAACGCAAAGGCGAATCGGTCGAACGGGCCGACAGCAAAGACCAACCGACGAAACCGGCGTCGGTCACTCCCGATCATCTCACGCAGGTTTGGCGCAATTCGCTGACGGTCGGCGGAGGTATTGTCGCCGCACTGGCGGTCCTTTTCATGGTTGCGTTCTTTACGATCGAGTTCGCTTCTCCCCAACGAAATCCGTATCTGGGACTCTTTACGTTTCTCGTTTTTCCATGTGTGCTCGTCGTGGGAGTGGTTGCCATGGCGGCCGGATTGGTGATCGCGCGTCACCGGTTCCACAAGACCTTCGGCTCGGACGTCGTCTATCAATACTACCCGCGCATTGATCTCACCAACCTCAGCCATCGACGATACCTGGGTTTTGCCACCGGAGGCGTGGCGCTGGCCATCCCCATGATCGGCGTGCTCAGCTACGAGGGATACCACTTCACCGATTCGAACCAATTTTGCGGCGCGGTCTGCCATACGGTCATGCAACCGCAATACACGGCGTACCAGCAATCGCCCCATGCCCACGTCGGCTGCGTGGAGTGCCACATCGGAACGGGTGCGAGCTGGTACGTGAAATCCAAACTATCGGGCATTCGTCAGGTGTTCGCCGTGGCGCTCGACTCCTATCCGCGACCCATTCCTCCCGCGATTCAGGAATTGCGTCCTGCGACGGAGACTTGCCGCGCGTGCCATTGGCCTGCGAAGTTTTACGGCGATCAGCTCGTCAACATCGAGCATTTTGCGTCCGACGAATCCAACACGCACACTCGCACGCAGATGATCCTGAAGACGGGCGGCAGCGATCCGTCCACCGGGCCGCCGTCCGGGATTCACTGGCACATGGCCTTGGGATTCTCTATTGAATATGTCGCGACCGACAAGTTTCTTCAAAACATTCCGTGGGTCCGAATGACCGATCAGTCGACGGGTCGGCAGTCGGTTTATCGATCCGATGGACTTCCCACCAGTGACCCACCCCCCGCCGGGATTCGCCGCACCGTTGACTGCATGGACTGCCACAATCGTCCCACGCATGTTTTTCGATCGCCGGATCGCGCGGTCAACGTCGCGCTCAATGTGAATCCCTCGTTTCAATCGCTTCCGTTTGCGAAGCGCGAAGTCGTCGCCGCCCTGACCAGACACTACGCAAGTCGATCCGAGGGACTGGCTTCCATCGCCGACGCGATTGCTCGTTTCTACGAAGCCGAACACCCCAAGATATGGCAGGCGCGCAAAGCAGACATTGATCGTCTGATTCTCGCCGCCAAGGACATTTACTCGACCAACTTCTTCCCTGAAATGAACGTCTCTTGGCGGACCTATCCGGACAACATCGGGCATAAGATCTTTCCGGGTTGCTTCCGGTGCCATGAAGGAAATCACGTGGATTCCGGCGGACGGGCCATCAGCCACGACTGCAAGTCATGTCACGAGTTCTTCCCGTCCGTTGAATCGGCGCAACCGGCGACGACCGCGAAGGCCGGTGAGTTCGTTCACCCGTATCCACTGGATCCCGTTCATGGGGCGCTTCGATGCAATGAGTGCCATACCGGCGGACCCGCGCCGCCCGCGAGTTGCGAGGCTTGCCACAGCGAAACGGTTCAGTTTCGCGCCGGCACGCTGCCCCTGTTTCAATCGTTGGGAGTTGCGGCGGAACCGATGGCCGAGTTGGTACAGTGCACGGATTGCCACGACTTGAGCGCTCCGCGCACGGTCAAGGCCATCGACGAACGATGCATGGACTGCCACAGTGACGAAGAGGAGAAATACGCGGGAATGTTGGCGAACTGGACGGCCGAGCTTGATCGACTTTTCAAATCCGTCCCAACGAGTCTTGATCCCGCGAATCAGAAACTGATCGACATGCTGCGCAAGGCAGGCCCGGCCCACAACGTCGAGGCTGCTCGAACCATCATCCGGTCGGTCGCCTCTCCCACGGCCGCATCGACAAGGACTGATGATCCGTGAACGGAGATTAAGTCAGCCGCCGGCAGGAAAAGCCTTGGAATCGCGTCCACGGGTCTGACGGGAGCGTCATCGCCAAGGAAGCCCAAACACGCTCTTTCTTGCGCGGCCCTGGCACCCCGCTTGCAGGCAATCCGGTGTCCGAAGTCGCCATTCGTCGAGGCGACGCGCGGCTCGACGGATGGTGCACCGAACGGAGTTTTTGATGTTGAATCGATCGATTGGCCATTTATTCGTTCTTTCCGTGGTTTTCGGCTTTGGCATCATCGATGCCCCCGCCGAGGAACCGAATCCGTCCGGCTGCCTGGAATGCCACAGCCCATCGAACAATGGGACACCTCGCCTCGATGGGCCGCCGCAACTGGCTGATTCGGTTCATGCCCGCCTCGATTGCACAGATTGCCACCAGTCGATTTCCATGGAAAAGCTGGAGCGAGAATCACCATCGCCGCACGGGGGCAAATCCTCCCCCGTGAATTGCGGCGAGTGCCATGAAGACGCCCTGGAAACCTATGCAAAGCATGGACGGTTGGAGGTGGGCAAAGACCCCGATCTTCCCTCGTGCTGGAGCTGTCACGGCGCACACAACATTTTGACCGCTTCTGACCGTCGATCGAAAGTCCATCCGACGAATCTCCCGGATACGTGTCGCAGTTGTCATACAAACGTCGATCTTGTCAAGAAGCATTTCATCCTTCGGGACAAGTCGATCAAGAACTACGAAGGCAGCGTACATGGGCGAGCCACGAAGAAGGGACTTTATGTGGCCGCCGGGTGCGATGACTGCCATTCCGCCACCGACAAGAACGGAAAACGAACGGCCCACCGAATCCTGAGTCCCGCTGATCCTCAGTCGACCATCTATCATTTCAACATTCCGGACACTTGCGGAACATGCCATAAGTATGTCACCCAGGACTATTGGGAGGGAATTCACGGCCAATACGTGAAGAACGGATCGCTCGACGCCCCAGTCTGCACGACATGCCACGGCGAGCATGGCATCATCTCACCGCGCGAACCCCTTTCCCCCGTCAGCCCTCGGGCGGTCGCGACGGACACCTGCTCTCCGTGCCACGAATCGGCCTTGTTCAATGAAAAATACGGACTGCCGGGCGGACGCCTTGCTTCGTATATCGACAGTTACCACGGACTCAAGAGCAAGGCGGGTGACGTGATGGTGGCGAATTGCTCGTCCTGCCACGGCGCGCATCGCATCCTGCCATCATCGGATCCGACCTCGTCGATTCACGCGAACAATCTCCTGGCCACTTGTGGCGATTGTCATCCCGGTATCAGCCCCGACCTCGCCGGCACGAAGATTCACCAGTCGTCCGGCTTGCACACCGGCTGGTCGGCGTTTTTTCGAGAGCTCTACATTGTCCTCATTATCGTGACCATCGGAATTATGGTCTTGCATAATGGCGCTGACTGGTTGCGTCATGTGCGCCGAATGACCAAAACCGCCTTTGTACAGCGGCTGAGCGCCAACGAAGTTGTGCAGCATTGGGTTCTCGCGCTTTCGTTCACGGCGCTCGTGGTTTCGGGGTTCGCTCTTCGTTTTTCCGATGCCTTCTGGGTGAAATGGCTTTTCGGTTGGGAAGGTGGTTTTGAAGCCCGCGGGATCATTCATCGGGTTTCCGCTATCGTGATGATGCTCGGTGCGGTGTGGCACATCGTCTATTTGTTTACCGCTCGCGGCCGACACTGGTTCCGCGACATGGTTGCATCTCGCAAGGATCTATCGCACATCGCGCAGAATCTCGCCTATTTTGCCGGCAGGCGGGAGGAGCCGCCGAGGTTTGAGCGATTCTCGTACATGGAGAAGATCGAATACTGGGCCCTTTTTTGGGGCACCATAATCATGAGTGGCACTGGTGTGCTTCTGTGGTTTGACAATTATTTTTCCGATCGATGGGGATTGCCCAAGGGATTTCTGGATGTGATGCTGGTCATTCACTACTACGAAGCGTGGCTGGCGTTTCTGGCCATCGTTGTCTGGCACTTATACGGAACATTGTTCAAACCGAGCGTCTATCCGATGAACCCGTCCTGGCTGACGGGCAAGATGCCGCGTGACATGTATCTCGAAGAGCATCCGGACGGACCCAAGCTGAAGGCTCGATCCATGCGCATTCGGTACGAGGATGAGGAGGAGCCCGGTGGCGGAGAATCTTCCGCGCGGATCGCCTCGGACCCGAAGTCGAGCGACGTATCTGATTAGCCCATCGAAGGTCGCGCGGAATCGCCTGCTTCGACGGAAGTCGATCCATGTATCCGGCCGATAGTCACACCAGAAAGTTCGCAGGACCGACGGCGCGGCTCGGCGGCCAGCGCGCCGCACCGATTCCAATCGGCCTTTCGGATTATAAACGCACGACGGGAGTAAATCGGGTATACTTCATCATCGCGAGTTAGAGCTTTTCAGGCGAACTGACCCATGCTGCCGATCGGCCCGATGACACTGATCGTTCTCCTTGTGCTGGCGGCCTGCCTCATCGGCGGTATCGTCATTTTGCGGCGCGGCGCCAAAACGCGGACATACGACACCGAAATGGACGCGTGCCCGAGTTGCGGCGCTGAAAACCGCCGTCGAGCCAGTTATTGCGCATCGTGTGGGGCGCCGATCCCGCCCTCATGAGGCGTGCATAACCAAAGAAAGGAGGGCCGGTATGCCCGAACCATCTCGACCCAACGCGCCACCCCCATTTCGAATCCCCAGACGGCCATTGCTTGCTTCCCTGTTTGCGGCGTTGCTCTTGCTTTCGGTGGCCGTCGGTCTTGTTTATTGGTTCATCATCCGCATCGAAGTGGATGCGGGCGAGATACTGGTACTCGTCAACAAGACAGGAAAATCCATTTCGCCTGCGCTGGCGGATCGATTCGGTGATCAGGTCGTGCTCTACCCGGAACTCATCCGCACGATCGCCGCTGAAACGGGCAGGTCTGAGTCCGATGTCCTCGATGGCTACAAAGGAATC
This sequence comes from uncultured Phycisphaera sp., assembly GCA_964486335.1. GTDB lineage: Bacteria > Planctomycetota > Phycisphaerae > UBA1845 > UBA1845 > CAZAMB01. The sequence continues at coordinate 133,616 of CAZAMB010000003.1, forward strand.
CGCTACGAGGTTTCGACTGAGGGCAGGTATTTTCCCAATCCTTATTTCTACAAGCGTATCAAGATTCCGGCCACGTTCATCGACCAGAATGAAATGGGCGTCCTGATCCGCCGATTCGGGAAGCCGCTGCCGTTTCCCAAGACGGTCGCCACCGAAGCCGACGAGCGCGGGCCGGTCACGGAAATCCTTCGGCCCGGTCGACACAACGTCAATTTGCTGGCGTACGACGTGCAGACGTTTCGGGCGATTCAAATTCCGGAAGGACATGTCGGCGTGGTGACGCTGCTGAGCGGACTGGATCCGAAGGAAAAGAACACGTTCACCGTCGCACCGGGCGAAAAAGGAGTGCAGCGAGAAACCCTCCCGCCGGGACTTGAGTATTTCAATCCCTATCTGAAGCGCATTGAGGTTGTCGACATTCGCAGCCATAAGTATGACATGGTCAACGAGGGCGCGATTCAGTTCCCGTCCAACGATAGTTTCACGATCACGATCGAGGGCACGATTGAATGGGCGATTCGTCCGGACCGCGTGGCCGAAGTCAACGTCGCCTACGGGGACGAGACGGATATTCTCAACAAGATCATCATTCCCAACACACGGAGCATCGCCCGAATCCAGGGCTCGAAGCTCGAGGCACGGGAGTTCATCAGCGGCAAGACGCGCTCGGCGTTTCAGGATCGGCTTCTTGCCGAGTTGCGAAGCGAATGCTGGCAACAGGGTATTCAGATTCGATCGGCACTGGTGCGCGACATCCAGCCTCCCGCGGAAATCGCCTCGCTCATCAGCAAGCGTGAGCAGGCCGATCAGGAAATCGAGCGATCGACCAACGAAATGAACGAAGCCCGCGCCGAAGCCAAGCTGGTCGAACAGCGCGAGCTTCAAGAACAGAACAAAGCCTTGGGCGACGCCCGCCGGCAAGTCGTCACACTGGTGAAGAAATCCGAGCAGCGCAAGGTCGTTTCCGTAACGCAGGCCCGTAAGGAATTCGAAGTGGGCAAGTTGGAACTGGAGGCCGCGACCAAGGAGGCCGACGCGATCCGGTCCCGTGGCAAGGCGGAAGCGGATGTCGTGCTGTTCAACTACCAGGCCCAGGCCGAACCGCTCGAAAGGTCGGTCAACGCGTTCGGGAGCGGAACAGCCTATGCCCAGCATTTCTTCCTCCAGCGCATCGCGCCGTCCATCCAGTCCATTTTGAGCAACACGGACGGCCCGTTCGCGGAGACCTTCAAGCGACTTCAAACTTTCGAATCTCGTCCATCAGTTGGAGGCACACCATGATTCGACGATTCATGCTTCCGATGGCGGGACTGTTCCTGGTGGCCGCAGGCGGATTGGGCGCGTTGTTCTGGTTTACGTTTCGCGTTTACGTTCCCGAGGACATGTGCGCCGTGTTGATTCGAAAATCGGGTACGCCCTTGCCGGCCGGACAGATGGTGGCCACCGAGCCCGGTCAGCGGGGCATTCAGGAAAACGTGCTCGGTCCCGGACGCTATTTTTATAATCCGGTAATGTGGGATTTCGAGTTGAAACCGTTAACGGTGATTCCAGCCGGTGATCCGAGTACGTGGAATTGGGCTCAGTCATCCACCGCCGAAGAGGACGCGCGGCTTCGCAAACAGTCCGCGCCGTTCGGCGGTCAATTGCCACAGATCGGCGTTGTCACGCGGAGGATCGGAAAGTCTTCCGCGGCGGGCGAAGTCATCGTCAAACGCGACTCCGGCGTTCAGGGCATTCTCGAGGAAGTGCTTACGCCGGGCACCTACAAGATCAACCCTTACGTATTCGATGTGCAGATCAATCCCGCAGTCGTGATACCGGCTGGTTTTGTGGGCGTCGTCACAAACCTGTTCGGAACGTCGCCGAAATCAAACGGCGCGGGCGAAACTGATGTCGACTTCACTTCCCTGACGGATCGACCAGTCGACAGCCAAGCCGAGCTCGCCGCGGGTGGCGACGAATCCGAACAGATTCCCCGGCCGCTCGCCGAACCCGGCCAACGAGGTACTGTGCGCGACGTTCTCCAGCCCGGTGTCTACTTCATCAATCCGAAGTTGCAGAAGATCACGCTGGTTGAAATCGGCTTCAATGAGTATTCGCAAGCCAAATCCAGCGGTTCGGGCGACCACCGTATCTCGTTTCCATCCGATACGGGCTACCTGATCAACGTGGAAATCACGGTGATCTGGGGCGTTCATCCCAAGCACGCGGCCGAAATCATCAATCAGTTCGGCAACATCGACGGCGTTCTGGACAAGATCATCGGGCCGCAACTTCGCTCCATCTGTCGAAACATCGGATCCAACTACGCCGCGCGAGATTTCATTCAGGGCGAAAAGCGTGAGTTGTTCCAAAAAGCACTGACGGCGGAGCTACAGCGGATCTGCCGACGAAAAAACATTGAAGTACTGATCGCGCTGGTTCGGGACATTGAAGTTCACGCTCCCGATGCAGGACCATCCGGCGGCGCCGTCACCGAGGATCTCAAACGAACGATTCAGCAAAGCTATCTGGCGAACGAAAGTCAGATCACGAAGGACAAACAGCGCGAGGCCGCGGCCGTTCGGGCGCAGCTCGAGGAAGAGCGAAAAAAAGTTGAAATCGCGCGAGAGACGATTCACGCCGAAACAGGCGTGCGTGTCGCCAATGTTCTGGCTGACGCCGAAAAGCAAGCGGCCGAAGTCGATGCACAAGCCATGCTTGAGGTTGCCACCATTCAACAGGAAGTCGCCCAGCTCGCCGCGAAGCGAACGGAAATCATGGGCAAGGCGAAGGCCGACGTGGAACGAATGAAGAATGACGCCGAGGCAAAGGGTTATGAGATGCTGATCGGGGCCTTTGGAGGCGGCGAGGCGTACAACCTCTTCACGTTCGCCGAGAACTTCAAGCCGCAGTCCATTCAGTTGTTCTTTGCGGGAGACGGGACGTTTTGGACCGACCTTTCAAGGCTTCAGGATATCGGCGCTGCAAAGCTGTTGCAACCGTCCGCGGAATCGACGAACGACGCAAATGGTCGCTAGGCGACCCAGTTACGGCGTCCCGGCACAGACGTTCGGCGCGGAAGGCCCGAGGAACGGATACGAAAATCCCTTAAACGCATCAACAACAGCGGCGATATCCAGAAAATTGATGTTCACGTTGACTCCGTTGGCCGGTCGATTCGGCGCAACATCGCATTTGGGCCGTGACGGCGAACCCCACGAATTCGAAAACCGATCCACGATTCCGGCGATATCGATGAAGTCCACAACTCCATTCGGAGGCAACGCCGAATTCGCTCCAACCAGATCGCCCCAGATCGCCGTCGTGGATAGTACCACCCCGGACGAATAAGCCGGCGCAAAGAACGGATCGCAATAGTCGCTGATCGCGTCAATCGTGTAGGTAGCGCAGGGCACGATGTTGCAATCCGAAACCTCGAGCACGCCATTGGGCACGGTCGTCCAATCACGAAACAACGGCGTCGCCCGCAACTCAAACACTCCCGACGGGATCGTCCCCGCCATGAGCACCTCCGGACCGACCCACATTTCCACGCCGTCAAACGCACTGAAATCCCGGACATTTGGACAATCCGCGGGGCCTGGCATGGGACCGAAGCGCACACGAAGCGCCACGCCCGTCGCGCGCGGAGGAATTGGCGGCGGAACGATGGACAAATACCGGTTTCTCGGCACATAACAGCCGCCGGGACAGGCGGCGTCGGGCGCCCCGACCGGAGGCAACGGAATCGAACAATCGCAAACGTCGGGAATTCCATTGGCGTTCGCGTCCGTCTCGATTCCGGCGGCGATGTCACACTCATCCGGGTTCAGGTTGGCATTGCAATCCGCCGATGCGCCCGTTCCGATCTCGATCGGGTCCGGCACGCCGTTGGGCTGGCAATCCTCACACGCATCGATCACGCTGTTGCCGTTCGTGTCTTCAAAGTCCACGGAATATCGAACGGCCACGTTGACGTAACCATTCCCGCAATTCTCCGCGCCGACCTCGCTGGTCGGAAGAATCTCAATGGTCGCATCGTTATTGCCAATGGCCAGATTGAATAACGAGGCCGGGACCACGATTGTCGCGGCGCTCGGCCAAAGCGGACAATCCGATGATCCTGACTGAAACACCGATCCGATCGGCACGCCGTTGATGCGAATGTCGAATCGCTCCGCATCTTCGCCAAGGTCAGCAGAAGCTGTGAAGTACAACGTGACATCGGACGCCGCTCGCGCTGTATGCGGAATCGTCACGCTTCGCGGAGCAGAGAACCCAATCGGCCCCATCGGCCCGGAAACGAAACTGCGGACATAATCAAGGTTGTCGGCAAGCCCGCCCTGATCGCAATCGGGACAGTCGTAAACAACAACGTCGTCGATGTACCACCCATCGACGCCATTGCAGCCATCCTTGCCAAAGTCGAAACGAAGCTCGATCGTTTCGCCTCCCGTGACGAACCCATTGAGGTCCATGACTGTCGTGCCCCAGCCGCCGCCGGCTCCCGTCCAGCCCGGCTGACCGGATAGCGGATTAGTGTTGTTGAGCACGAACGGACGAAGAAACGCGCTATACGGATTCTGTTCAAACGCGGTGAAGGGAATCAGTTGCCACGCGCCACCATTCACTCGGGCGCGAACGTTACCTCCATCAAACGTCGGCTCCGAGGCCATGTAGTGCGAGAATGCCAATCGTACGAAGTCAACTCCGTTGGGAATTGAAATGACCGGACTGATGAGCGAGTGCACGGCGGACTCGTTTTGAGACGTACAATTCCCTATTGTCGGATCGGCGCAATACCAGACCGTCCCGGCGCGGTCGAACGGAAGATCGCCGCTTCGTTGAATCCAGTCGTAAACGCTCGGCGGCCCGCTCGGCCCGGTTGTCGCTACTGACCATCCGTTGACACCATTCTCGAAATCGTCGGCGAACAGCACGTCCGCCCCGGGGCATGGAAAGGGCGGCGTCGGATCCAACAATGCGATCGCCGCCCCGCAGCGCCCTTCCGTGTTCAGTTCGACAGCAAGCGACGCTTCTCGAACCTGGTCCGCGTCAGACAACGTGAACATGCCTCCCGATGGAAACCCGGTCCTCGGATCGTTGGGAAACGTCCCGATCAGGTCCGCCGCCGCTGCATTGAGCGCGTGATACAAGTCCTCGAAATCCGACGCCACAGTCAGGTAGGTCGTTAACGCTCGGTACCAGACCGCGCCCGCCTTGATCGGACCGATACCCGTAACCAGTCGCCCGTTGAACAGCTTACCGTCCGTCAACATGGCGAATGCATGATTGGCGATTCCACTGCCGCTGTGGACACCGCCGTTGTCGTCCTGATCGCACGTTTGCAGCGGACTGTTCGCCCGATCGGGGTGATTCAGACACGTTGGATTCCACATGTCCCGAATCGCGCTGCTGAATGCTCCGGCGTCCTCGGCCATCATCCATCGCACGCCGCCCGTGTAGGACGGCGCGGTGCTGCAAGCCGCCCCGCGCAGACTGTTGGCGGAATCATTCCCCGGACCGGTGGGGTGAGTCGGCCAAAATGGCGGACCGCCCGGTGGACCGACAAAGGCGGCGTTTCCATTAAAGAGATCAATGAGTTCTCCGAAAATGTCCGAATAGGCCTCGCTGATTTGCCCCGGCTGGTTCTGGTAAATCAAGTTCGCGGTGTATTGCGTCACGCCGTGCAGAAACTCGTGAGCGACGATGTCGTCCGAAGCCGTCGCAAAACAAAAAACGGATTGCATTCCGGTCCAATAGGCATTCGGACACGGCGCCGCGCCCGAGTTCACGGTCGCAACCATCGGGCTTCCCGCGTCATCCAGTCCATCTCGACCGAACGCCCGCCAAAAGTATCCGTGGAAGTCCCCCATGTAATCGTAAGTGGCGTTGGCGTCCGCCGGTCCTGCCGCCTGCGGATCCCCCTCGCCGCGAACAAGCACGCCCGGAAGCATGACGCCCGCCTGACCATCGTGAACCCTGCGGTCGATTCCAAACTCGGTCAGCGACCAACGATCGAGAATGTGACCGGTATTCGCATCGACGAAGCACGCCTCCCGGTAACCCGTCGACGGCAAAGCGCGAACAACGTAATACGCCAGATGGGCCCCAATCGCCGGGTCGCCGTACCAGCCGGGATCAACAATCATCAGCTCCGCCGATTCGACTTCCGAGTTCTCATCCACCGAAGAACCGCGCGCGTGTTCGGCCGCCTCAACAGGTCCGATCATCGGGACAACGGAAAAGGTCGGCTTGATGGGACGAAAGTGCCCGTTGGTTGACACAAACTGCCCGCGTGAGTTCTGATGAACCTTGATTTCGCCTCCCCAGACCGGAACGTCCCGATGAATCTGACCAAACGTCGTGTGACGATGACCAAGGAAGTCCACACGCTCGTTTCGAACGGCAAGTTCTCGGTCGGCATCCTGAACTCCAAACAGCGAACCGTACTCACGCATGAAATCGCGAGCGCCCGGCGTTTCGGAATCCTTCCGCGCCGAAACCGCGAAGCCATTCGGTTCCCGAGTCGAAACGAACGTAGCCCAGCCGGTCGCCGACGAGCGTTCAATGACAAAGGCCTCTTCGCCCTTCGCGTCGACAGACCGCGAAAGCGAGACCAAAACGCCCAGGGCAATTCCAAAGGAGCGTACCGTTGGAATCGCGTGAACATGACATCGCATCAGCCCCCTCCCTTCCTTGGGTTGCAAATGGACCTTACATCTAACGGATGGAAGCTCGAACGGGGCCGAAGTACGTCATGTGCCCATTCCGGGGAAGTGCCGCGGCATGGCCCTCGTCCGCAAAGCAGTCTTTGGCTTCGCATGAAATGCTGCTCCATGCCGACATACCAGAAGCATAACCAATCTTGCGATGCCCCCGCAAGGGCAATATTGGAATAAAGGCGATGTTTGCCCCGGCGTGAAGTCCGCCCCCGTCCGAAAAACACTGCGGAGGCAAGAGCCACCCACTCCATTGATTTCCAACCTCAATTTCGACAACTCGAGTGTCGAAAAGTACCGCTTTCTGTCAGTTCTAATGCAAGGCGTGCAAGGCAGGACCGCCCGAACTTTGATTCGTAACGAATCGCAGCGCGAAATTGCAGAACATCACTTTGAAACGCTGATTCGCCGGCCATCGATTTGTTTACAGGTTGGACCATGGCTGGAAGGACGTCTGATTACTCCACTGGATAAGTTGACAGGTGTCCCCGGTTGATTTACCACTGCGCGCATTGAGGCATAAAGAGGGACTCTCTTTGAGCGAGTTCGGTTCGCGCGGGCCGTTTCGTCGCAAACGGGTTCTACTTTCGCCCAACCAAGGAGAACAAGATGAACGTAAGTTTACGATTGATTGCGGCAGCTGCCGTTGGAATGGCGCTCAGCCTGTGCACATCTGCCGGTGCAGGACAGACGGTTGTCAAATCGGCCGGGGAAAAGACCGGATCGTCGGGTCCGCTAGCGTTGACGGGATACAACCAGCAGCCGTCGCCGGGTTCCACCAAAGAAACGACGTCCGTCAAGACGACGGTGTCGAGTGTTTCGTCCTCCTGGGATATCGAGGGGCCGGTATTCCTGCGCAGTGCCGATCCGGAAGAGCCGGGAGAGCTCGCGATCAAAAATATCTTCGGTTACGGCCACTATCGTCGTGGCGCCGCGGATGAACGCGATGAATACGAATACGAGCTGGAACTCGAATATGGTCTGATCGAGAATCATGAGTTGATCTTCGAAATGCCTTGGGAGCTTGGCGAGGGACGTGTCCAGGGAAACGGCGACATCACGCTCGGCTGGCATTGGCGACTCTGGCAGGAAGACGGACTTCTGCCCGCGTTTGCGATGCGCAATTTCGTTCGTGTACCCAGCGGAGTTGATTCGAGCGGCGTCGATTACATTTGGCGCGGACTGATGACCTGGACGCTCGTGCCCGACTCGCTTCGTCTTCATTTCAACCCGTTCCTGGCTTCACTGAACGGTGAAAACACGGAATACAACGAAGACGGGTGGTGGGGAAACCGCGCAAGGTTTTGGGGCGACGAGGGCAAGGAGGATCGCAATTTCCGCTGGGGAGCCGCCCTCGGCGTGGATTACAAGATTAATGAAAATCTGCTGTGGATCACCGATTACCGCTACGAAAACAGCCAAACGGAGAACACGCGGGACAACCACGTTGCCGAACTCGGCCTTGATTGGAAGCTCGACGAGAGCAACACCATAGGCCTTGCGAGCGAAATCAGCCTCGACGGTGACCACAACGGGCCGGCCGTTACAGGCAAGATTAGCTACATTCATTCACTGAATCTAAAATAGGCTTCGGTTAGGTTCGCAACTCGAATACCGCCATAGAAAACACGTGCCGCCGCAAACTGGTATTTGCGGCGGTTTTTTTTTCGAAGCCACGGAAATACACCAGGCAAACGTCAAGAAAGACCGTCCGACGTGTTTTCTTCAATCAACCGTCTCGGGGCCACGTTGCACCAAGCATCAAAGATTGCGGATCGAAGTTTCCGGATGTTGTTCTTGTTGATGGAGCCGAGACGTGCCTGCGTGCAGCCTTTCCGGCCCCAACCGCCCTTGATCGGCGAAAAAAGCCTCGGTTCGCTGCCAACGAATTCCTTCTGTTGCTCCACGGACAGCTTTAGCATGCACCACCATTCGTCGTCACGGGCAAATAACGTTGCGAAGATTTTACCCTTGATCCGGAAATCCGGATGTCCCATGTGGCTTTGTTCCGTCGCCTGGGGAAGGCTCAATACCAGGCTTCGAAATTCGCCAATGGTCATCACCACGCTCCGGCACCAGAATGCGGGACCGACCTCACATCGGTTCCGCGCCGGCAATCGCCCAACGAGCCGAAACTTACGGCGTCGGCCGACTGTTGATATTCTGGAGGAGCGAGTTTCGCCCAAGGAATCCAAGCGGGTCAAAGGAGTTTTCGAGACTCCGACCACCCACGCCGGCACTTTGCTGCGAATGACGGTTCAGGAACTCGATGCCGCTCACGTTGTAGGTCACGCTTACGCCCGCACGCATGAAGATGTTCTTGTTGATGAAGTCCTGGACTTTCGTGCCGAACGTTTCCGGAACCCAGAGAATATCGCCGGCGGCCAAGGCAATGTTCGCATCCTCGCCGCGCGTGATTCGGGCCATGTCCAGCTTTACATGCAGATCGCTGCCGTCCGGCATGCGGCGAATGAGCGTCGCCTCCGGCGGCGTGACATCGGTTCGCAGACCGTATGCGCCCGCGAGGGCCTGTAGCACCGTCACCTGCGTGCCCGCCGGATAGAATTGCGCCGCGGGTCGATTCACGAGTCCGCCGACAAATACGGTGTTTGGCGTGGCCGCCTCCACCGTGATGATATCTCCGGTCTCCAGCGGCTCAAGTGCCAACGCTTCATTCACTTCGACCGGATTGGTCAGTTCATAGGATTGCATCACTCCCGGGTGTCGAACCCGGCGCAGCGTCGCCTTTCCTGATGCGTCGGCCGACACGCCCCCGGCTCCGACAATGGCGTAAAGCATGTTCCGCTCGGTTCGGCGCAATGGAACGAATCCGGGCGCGGTGACCGCCCCCACGACCAGCACGTTGGTCGTTTCCGGGGCGAACAACTCGACATGAACCACTCCGTCGGCATAAACACGAGGTACGTATCCGGAACGGATGACATCCTCGATATCCTCGAGTTCTTTACCGCCGACGGCCACGGCGCCGATCACCGGAAGATCCACCATACCCCCGCGATCGACGCGAACTTGAATCGGCGGTATTGCGGCGCCCTGGCTGGTCGAAAGCGTGATGCGCAAAATGTCGCTTGGTCCGACCTTGTACGGTCCAAGATGTTCATCGACCGCCGGCGGCGGCAACGATTCGAGCGTTTCGGCCTCTGACAGCGCCGACTGTTTCTGGATCTCCAGCAGTTGATCCAAAGAAATTCGATGGTCCTTTCGACATCCGCCGACGAGAGCCAGACTTACAAGCGAAAACACCGCGATGAACGTCACGCGCCGGATGCGTCCGGCACGCACTGCAACGCAAAAGAATGTATGAACCATGGGCGATCCTTCGACTGAAGATGCAATCCGATCCGCGTCGGACGACCTGTCGCCCGACCTTTCGCTTTTCGTCATGACGCGAAGTGAACGTTCACAATTTCTCGTCAACCAGGCGATGGCCCGACGACATTCCAATGTCGACAACGTTTTGCGGAATAGTCAACCGAACCGCTGGGAAGCACGGATTCTTGCGAACAGAAAGCGCGAAATGCGGCATTTCAGTACTGAAACGAGGGGATCGCAGTTCAATCCAGCACGATCAGGAATGAAGGATCAATCTCAAGTTCCGCGGATTGGCCCAGAAACTCAACGCCGACAAATACGCGCCAATGTCCGGGCCGACGAAGCACAACGCCTTCCAGCCCCTTGAGCGTCCCCGCGACGACCCGGCACCGGGCGCCTTTGCGCAGTTTTGGATAGAAATCGACAGTCTCCTCGCTTACGACGACTCGATGGACCTGCTCAAGATCATCTCGAATTCGAGCCTGGTCCGGCACATCGAGCACATGGGCGATCCGATGGGTGCGCAGCGCGGCTTCACGATCGGCGCGATTACCGCACAGGAAGACGTAACCCGGAAAGAGCGGTATCTCCACCCGACGTTTTCTCCCCCCGTAGGTTCGACGATACCGAATCAAAGGCAAGAAATGTTGAATGCCAAGCCTGCCCAAATCAACCGCGACAGCCTTCTCATTGCGCGCCCGAGTATGCAACACATACCAGCGTCCGACAAAGTCCGAAATGGAAGGCGTCGAAACCGCCCCCTCCGCAACCGCAGGCATCGATAAACCAGCTTTGTTTTCAATCCGAGCCATGCTGTCTTTCAAGAGTTCCGCGCGGGGCTTCTCTTGCCAGTCCATCGACCGAGAACCCTGGTGCCGCAATGGTTTTTGTAACCCATCTTACACGAATACCTGAGGCTTCCTCGACGGTGCGGCCTCGCGTCCGGATTCGCGCGATTTTTGCGCCTGGATGGTCCCGCACTTTTGACAATCGTCTTGCGCGTATTCGCTCACAATCTTTTCGGACGCAATTCCCTGCAAATTTTCTTCCACATTTTAGGTCCGACTTCGGCAACCATTCTATCAGACAATTCCACTCAGGAGTTCCTATGAACGAACGCAAGGACTTTGCGCGAATCCCCCTCGCCGCCGTGGGCGCACTGTCGGGAAACGCCGCCGCCGATTTTGAAGTCCGACTTCCGAGCCCTTCGGGAGGCGCGCCCACCCTCTACCGAAAATCGGGCGGCGAGATGGAGTTGCCCGACTACCATCGCATGCGCGAGCACGGCGTCAGCCACCTGTACGTTCGCGTCGAAGACCTGGCCAAGTGCGAGGCCATCATCGAAGGGAAACTCACTTCGCTTCTTCAACAATCGCAACTCTCCCCGGCCGAAAAGGCTGGCGTCATCCACGATGTCGGAGCGTCCGTCGCTCGAAATCTGATGAAGGAATCAGACGCTCCTCCCGATCTGGTGCGCGTGGGCAATGTCCTCGACAACGTGATTGGCTGCGTGCTGCACGATCCCCTCGTCGCTTCCCAGTTGCTTCACATGGCCGATCACGAGCGAAGCGTCGCCAGCCACATGTTCATCGTTTCAACTCTGGCCGTACTAATGGGGGCCGAGGTCTACGGATCCGATCCGGAATTGCTTCGGAACTTCGGCTTTGCGGGCATGTTGCATGATTTGGGCAAACTCGGCATCGGATCGGCGATTTTGAACAAGAGCGAACCGCTATCCCCCGAGGAAGTGCACATGATCGAGCAGCACCCCATCGAATCAGTGCGCTTGATCGGCGATGCGCCCCAGGCCACGCCCATTGTCCGTCAGATGATTCTTCAGCACCACGAGCGGGTCGATGGGAAGGGGTACCCGATCGGCGTTTGCGGCGCCAATCTGCCGCCGCCCAGCCGAATCCTCGCCATCGTCGATTCATTTCACGCCATGATCGGACGACGTCCGTACCGAGCGCCGCTTACCGCAGTGGAGGCCAACCGCGTCCTGAATAACATGGCGGGAAAACAGTTTGACACCGATTTGCTCGCGTGCTGGAACGAACTATTCAAACGATGCTGGTCTCCCTCGGCATCGTCCGCGGCACCGCCAATACCGGTTCCCGAATCAATGACCACTTCCAAACATGAGCACCGCCTCGCGCCGCCGAGCAGAAAATCGTTGCATCAACGTGTCACGCGCACCGTTTGCAAGGGCAACATCGCCGTGCGCTGCGTTTACGCCGGCCGTCTGCGCGATGCGAGCGCGGCGCCAAAGGAATTCGTGGCTCCGGTGCATGACATCTCACGACGAGGCTTGTGCGTGTACACCGCCCATCCGCTGTATCGCGGTGAAATCCTTCATGTACAGTTCGGAACACTTGAACAGAAATGGGTGCGGGCGGCCGTCGCATGGTGCCGACAATGCGACGACAATACTTTCCGCACGGGCCTTCGCTTTTCAGAGCGTCTTCCTGAAACCGAAGCTCACCGCACGGCCTCTGTGGAGAGCCCACGTGAATCTATCAAGCACCAAGTCGGCGGCGGAACGCCGAACGCCGAATCCAAACCGCAGCAAGAGAGTTCGCCGGGTCGCGAACCTGCGGAGATCAAGTTCGAAAACGCCCACGAGACACTGACCGCCATCGCCGCACTCCGTAAGATTCCGCCCGAAGAGGAACGCACGGTCATTCTTCTCTCTACGTTCGACGACGTCAACATTCGCCGCAAAACCGTTGACATTCTCGCAAGAATCGGTTCTCGGGCGGCACGCAGCGCCATTGTCAGCTTGCTGATGGATGCCGACGCTTCGGTTCGGGAGCGGGCCGCCGCGACCGCGGGCGTTCTCAAAATGCAGGAGGCCGGCTTTCAATTGCGAAAACTGTTGCGCGACCCGGTGGAACCAGTCGTGCTGCGTGCCGCCGGGGCCCTTGGCAGACTCGACGATCAGTCCGGCTTGCCCAATACGATCGCGGTTCTCAAAGCGCGGGGCGAGAACGCCAAGCTGGCGGCCGTCATTGTCGGCGAAATCGTAGGACATCGGTTTTCGGGCAATGCGGAAGGAATCCAAGCCGCCCTTCGCTACCTTGAAGCCCAAGGCGACAGGACAAATCAAGCGGAGCGTAAGGGAATCAAAGATGAGTTTCTGAAGCGCATGATACCGACACGGTGATTTTGCCCGATCGCGCTTCCGCCAATCATCGACAAATCCGGCTGCATCATGCACAATGACCGCGGCAACGAAACCAAACGGATTCATTGGCCGTGCGTGTACAGCTCCTTCATCTGTCCGGACCCTTTCGCGGACAAACGATTACCCATTCCGAACCGCGCGTGTCACTCGGCTCCGCGACCGACGCCACCGTCCGGTTCCCTCCCGGTCTCGTGCTCGGCCATCACGCGGAAATCACATTCGCCGAAGCAGAGTGCGCGTTTCATCTAAAAGCACTCGACGGCCAGGTGTTCGTCAACTACCGCGAAGTCCGCGAGGTCATCCTCGAATCCAACGATCTGATCGAACTCGGCCTGAACGGCCCGAAAATGCGCTTTCGCGCCCATCAGACGCCGGGCAGCTTATGCAAGCCTGTCCACCAGATGCTCACTGACGCTCTCGACGTGGGCGGCGTTAGCGGCATCTTCGCGTCCGGGTGGACCTTTCAGCGGGACCTGCTTCGCCATTCAACTCATTTGGTCAAATTGATTGCCGTCCTTCTATTGGCCGCTGTCGCTTTTGGCTCAGCCTATTTGGGCGGTGCGCTCGGAACTCGGCGCGTCAAAAAACATCAGGAGACCTTCCAACGCCAGCAAGCTGATGCCAACGCGGCGATTTTGGACATCATGAAGAATCAGTTGCAACGACAGTTGGACGAATTCCGAAGGGAACAGGCGGGCCATGCGTCCCGAGTTGAGTTGGAAAAATTGCGTGCCGACCTGGTCCGCCGTGCCGAAGTCGTGGACACATTCGTTGCGCGTAACAATGCGCTTCGCCGCGTCCTCGACGAGTATTCCGACGGTGTGTGTTTGATTCACGGCGTGTACGGGTTCCACATGCCCGTGGAAGGAACCGCCCCACTTCCCGTCACCAATCCGGACGGAATTCCCCTTCACATCGAATACTTTGGATCCGGTTTCCTCGGCGATAACGAAGGCCGCATCGTGACCAATCGCCACGTCGCCGAACCCTGGTGGAACAACGACAATGTGGCCCCGCTCCTGGCGCAAAACCTGTCGCCGGCTTTCGTGCAGTTGACCGCCAGTTTTCCGGGAATAGCCCCCTTGCCGATCGACCCGACATCAATTCAGCTCAGCACTGACGGTGTGGACATCGCCATCGTTCGCGTCGCGGCCGATGCCGTCAAGAGCGTCCCTCCCCTTCCGCTCTCCGACGCCGACGAAACGTCTTTTCGCGGCGGACGCGTTATTTTGCTCGGATACCCGACAGGACTCAATGCGATTCTCGCCCGGTCCGAACCCGATGTCGTCAGCCAGATCCTCGAAAGTGTCTCGAACACGACGGAACTCGTGTCCGCATTGGCCGAACGATCGCTCATCCGACCCGTCATCACCCAAGGCGCGCTCAATGAAGTGCGCGAGCGACGCCTCGTTTACGACGCCGAAACCACCTCGGGCGGCTCCGGCGGACCCGTGTTCGGCCCCGACGGCACTGTCATTGGCGTCAACTTCGCCATCACCCGCGACTTCGGCGGCACCAACTTCGGCGTGCCGATCCGCTTCGCACGCTCCATGCTGCACGCCACGCCCTGATGCCATTGCGCCTCTTGCGCGGACGGCCTCAAAAGCAGAAGAAAATGTCGCAGTCGTCGTAATAGTAAACGTCGTAATAACCGCTGTCGTAGTAATAGCCGTCGTCATCGCGGTAGATGTCGAGAAACCCCGTGTAGGGATCACAAGTCGCCGTCGTAATCAGCGGAATCGCTCCGCAGGCGAGCCCCACCAGCCACATCTTGATTCGATTCGGTCTTTTGCTCATCACACCACCTCATTTCTGTCCTGGGAATGTCCGAAAACCGGCCGGCCCCGCGCATCAAAACGACCGGCGCTATGATATCGTCGGACACGAATCCCCTCGCGGCGTTAGCGAGAAAGATATCCCAATTGTAACTTCCTTGGCCATCGTATCTTACGGCCGCTTTCGTACGAGGTGGCGAACGGCTATTTGCAGTCCGCCCAGGTGCGCCCGCTGGAAATCTCTACGACGACAGGTACGGTCAAGGGAATGGCGTTTTCCATTCTTTGGCGGATCATCTGACTTTCGCGTTCGGTTTCCGAAACGGGAACTTCAAACACAAGCTCATCGTGGACTTGCAGTAGCAGCTTGGCCGCTCGCCGTGCCCCGCGAAGCTCGTGCCAGATGTCCACCATCGCCCGCTTGATCAGATCGGCCGCGGAGCCTTGAACGACCGTATTCACCGCGATGCGCTCGCCAAAGGATACCTGCTGCCGATTACGCGACTGCAATTCGGGAATCGGTCGTCGTCGACCAAGAATGGTCTGCGCATAACCGACCTTCTTCGCCTGCTCCACGCATTCATCGATGAACTGCCGAATCCCCGGATACCGTTCGAAATACGCCTCGATAAACGCGCGGGCTTCGTCGTTGCCGATGCCCAGCGATCGCGACAGCCCAAAGGCCGTTTGACCATAAATGATCCCAAAATTGACCGCCTTGGCCGCGCTGCGCTGGCTCGGCGTCACGTCTTCCGGCGGCACGCCGTTGACCTCCGCTGCCACCGCCCGGTGAATATCCAGTCCGCGGCGAAACGCATCCATGAGCGATTCATCGCGCGAAAAGTGAGCCAGCAGTCGCAGTTCGATCTGCGAGTAATCTGCCGCGACCAGCATGTGATCCTCATCGCAGGCCACGAAAGCGCGGCGAATGCGCTTGCCCATGTCCGTGCGGATCGGAATGTTCTGCAAGTTGGGATCGCTGGACGACAGGCGACCGGTCACGGCCCCGGTCTGGTGGAAGCTCGCGTGGATTCGACCGGTGCGCCGAGAGATCATCGTCGGCAGTGTATCAACGTAAGTACCTTTGAGCTTCGACAGTTCCCGGTACTCAAGAAGGAGCCTTGGAATCGGATGATCGGTTTGCTCGGCCAGAGCCTCCAGCGTCTCGGCGTCCGTGCTGCGGCCCGTCTTGGTCTTGCGCACCACCGCGAAGCCCAGCTCATCAAACAACACGGCGCCGAGCTGTTTGGGCGAATCGAGGTTGAACGAATGCCCTGCCGCCTGATGAACGTCCCGCGTCAACTCGAGCAGCCGATTGCCCATCTCGTCGCCGAGGCGCTTGAGCATCGCCACGTCGATCTTGACGCCGTTGTGCTCCATCTCGGCCAGTACTTCCACGAGCGGGATCTCCGTCTCACGAAACAACGACTCAAACGGCGAGCCATAGACTTGCGATCCAAACGACTCCTTCAGCCGCCATGTATAGTCGGCGTCTTCGCACGCGTATTCACTCACCACCCGCGTTTCCACCTGGTCCATCGAAAGCTGATCCTTGCCCTTGCCGATCAGGTCGCTGATGGGAATCATGTCGTGGTCGAAAAAACTCTTCGCCAGAAAATCCAGGGAATGCGATCGACGCAGCGGGTCCAGCAGAAAACTGGCGATCATCGTGTCAAACGTCAGCCCCGAAACGACGATCCCGAGTTTGCGCAACACCAGCATGTCGTATTTGGCGTTCTGAGCCACCTTGGCGACGTTGCCGTCCTCGAAGATCGGCTTGAGGGCCTTGGTCACGGCCTCGACGGAAACCGTCGCGCCCAGCATCGAACGCAGGGCGATGTACCAGGCTTCACCCGCCTTCCACGAAAAAGACATGCCGACGATATCCGCATCGATCGGACTCAGCCCCGTCGTTTCCGTGTCGAATGCGAATTCGCTTTGCTTTTTCAGTTCCGCGACAAACGCGGCCAGCTTCTCGGGCGTGTCCACCAGATGATAAGTCGCCGTCGGCTCGCGCTTCGGCGGCGATGGAGTCGGCTGTACTTCCGTCGAAGGGGAACCCGCTAGGGCAAACGCCGGCTCAACGCGGTTTTCCTCCGGCGAAATCGCGTTCAGCGCGTCCATCAATCGCGAGAAACGCAACGCTTCGAATATGGGTCGAACTGCCGCCGGCGTCCATCGCGTTCGCGAACACTCCGCGAGTTCGAACGTCATCGGCACGTCGCGACGAAGCGTCACCAGCTTTCGTGTGTCGGGAATCCGCGGTGCGAACTCGAGGATGCGTTCCCGCAGCTTCGCCGTCAGTTCATCCGCATGCGCAAGAACCCCCTCCACCGTCCCGTATTGCGCGATCAATTTCACCGCCGTCTTGGGGCCGACCCCCGGAACGCCGGGCACATTGTCCGTCGAATCACCGACCAACGTCTGAATCTCAGCCGCTTGCGCCGGTGTGAACCCCTTCACGGCCAGCAATTTGTCCGGGTCCACTTCCTCATCCTTCGTCGGATCAAACAATCGCACCCGATCGGAGAGCAATTGATCGAGGTCCTTGTCTCGACTGACGAGGTAGACCATCACCTCTTCGTCACGCAACCGTTCCGCGATCGTCGCCATCAGATCATCCGCTTCGTACCCCGTTTGCCGAAACAACGGGATTCCCAACGCCCGCACGATCGAGACGACTCGCTCGGCCTGCACGTCGAGCGCTTCCGGCGCCGGATCGCGATGCCCCTTGTAATTCGGGTCGATCTCCCGCCGAAACACCGTGCCGTCGTCCACGTCCATCACCATGGCCAGGTAATCGGGCTGACGATCCTTGATGAGCTTGAACAGCATCGCGCAGAACAGATGCGTCGCGCCCGTCGGCTCGCCGGTCGGGCTGGTGAGCGGCTGCGAAAGGCCGTAAAACGCGCGGTAAAGCTGGTAATGGCCGTCAATCAGATAGAGCGTTTTCACGCGTTCACTATAGCCGCGAAGCGCGCATTCCGGGAGCGGGTCGCCATACGATCGCCGCAAATCGAATCTTCGCGGCGATCAACAGCAGTAACAGCAGCACGAGGATTCCCCATGTAGACGCCGTCGGAATCGGCGGCGGGCAGGGAGTAAAACCGTAATCCACATTTTGATCCGGCACAACGGCGATGCCCGCGAGCGTTGCGTACTTGTCGGAGATTTCCGCGACCGTGGAAAGCACGCCGCTCGACAGGTCGAGCCGCGAGACGGCGCTGGGGTGCCAAATTACCACATATAACGAACTTTGCTGCGGGTTAAATGCAATGTACGGCGTACTATTCAGACTGTCGTAGCCCTCAACCAACACCTTCCGAGAGCTTGAATCCTCGTTATCGTACGTAACGATTTGGGGTGGCGCGTTTGGTGGCAACCCTCCGTCCAATCCAGCGAAAATCTGACCGCAGGTATCGGCTTGCAATGACACAGCTGCCCTCGGCGAAGACGCAACGAAGATTGATCGTTGATTGGGACCCTGAAAGCGGAGTATCCGACTCGGAGTCGCTCCGCCGGGAACGCTTCCGTAGTACAACCGTCCCGCGAGGTCGACGGTGAGAGGCCCCGAATGAGTGATAAGCGGATCTGTGGGGAATGAAGCGTAAACCTCCGCCGTTGCCGATCCCGGCGCGAAGCGAAGTATCTTGCGCCATACCGACACGTAGAAGTTCCCCGCCGCGTCGTAGGTCATGCACTTGTCCGACAAGGGCAGCACGATCCCGTCGCTCGAATCGTAGAGCACCGAGAAGTTGCCGTCGGCGTCGAACTCAAGAATGCGGCTATTGAAATACTGCGCGACGCGAAGGCGCGTGCCGTCCGGCGTGAAAACCAGCCCCGTCACTCCGCCGCAGTCCGGCCCGTCCAGCGCCGCGAACAGACTCACCGCCCCGCTGTCCGGATCGACCCGCCAGATGCGGTCGCCGGGATATTGATCTAAGGGCCCCTGACAGGCCTTCTCGCCGAAGTCCGCGACGTAGATGTCCCCGGGTCGGAACTGATTCTGCCCTTGCGCCGGAAGCGCGAACGCCAATGCGAACAAACTGAAACCGACTTGGCGCATTCCCCATCCCCTCCGACCCTATCTCGCGTCCCGCCCCATCGTACCAATTTCATACGCGATTCTTCAAAGAAAATGTGGCCCAAAAAAAGCCCGTACCGCATGTTGACACACACGGCACGGGCCAGAAATTCTTCGATGGATCTCGATTGCCGGATGGCTCACCATCGGGCGCTCGCCGACGACCTATCTGCGGCCCCGGCTATCGCCTCGCTTACCTTGGAAGCAATCCCGGCAATAAACGGGTCTGCCCTCGGTCGGTTTGAACGGGACCTCGGTCGGCTTGCCGCATTCGGCGCACACGGCCGTGTGAAATTCGCGAGCTCCCCCACCACCGCCGTAACCACCGCCGCCACCGCCCATGCCCCGGCCGCCATAGCCACCACCGCCCCCACCACCGCCACCGCCTCCGCCTCCGCCGGACGCCTTTCGCTTGGCGCGGCAGTCTCCGCAACGTTTGGGTTCATTGGTGAACCCGCGCTCGGCGTAGCGACGCTGATCCTCGGCGGAGTGGATAAACTCAGCGCCACAGTCCATGCATGAAATGTGCTTGTCGGTAAAAGTCATTAATGGGGCCTCTCATCTTGGGCGAGGCCGGCGAAGCTTCTTTGGGGATCCCTTTGGCCGAGCGGCCATTTGTCCGAGTGGATGCTCCTGAGGAAGATCGGCGGTCAAACCCTAACCTGCGGCGAATGAGAACGGGTTCCCGGACCTTTGTCAAGTCCTTGCCGAATAATTCTTACCGCCGTTCATTCAGGAAGGTCCTTTCAGGATTTCCCAGATTCGCATTTTGAATAGCAATGTGGCGAACCAGGATGGTCATTTCCCTTTGGAGTCGGCGCAGCCGAATGTACACCACCATGAATCCAACCAACATGACCACCACGGAACAATACAACAGAAGATCAGCCCCACGACCAATCCCCAAGAAGTGGGCGATCCGGATTGTCAATTCGTACTTTAGTACTGCCGCCGCTCCGCATAGCCAAACAACTGTCCAGACAAATCCTTCGCGTTTGGTCATTTTCCCCAAAACCACGGCGGACAGGCTCAGGATGATGAGTCCTGCGAGCACGCTTACCGCGATGAACTGAAACAACGTCGGCGCTGCCGACGACCAAGCGGGAAGTGAATCTGCCTGCATGGACGATTGAGCCAACAATGTCATCACGGGAACAGCCTCCCCATCAAGTAGTGAAGCAGGATTCGCAACGCTCCGCGCGCGGATTGCCCCTTGCGTAATGAATACTCCGTGTAGCGAATGCGCACGGGGACCTCTCGGAAAGCAAACCCGGACGCGCGAATCTGATCGAGCAGTTCGCTGGCATGGGCCATGCGATCGAGCTTGAGATCGATCGTCTCGGCGGCACGGCGCGAAAACGCCCGAAGTCCGTTGTGCGTGTCGGTGACGGGCACCCGATTGACAAGTCTGGTGAACAGGACAGCCGCTCTTAGCAATACGCGGCGAAGGAAAGGCACGTCGGATGCGTCGTTGAGGAATCGAGAGCCGAGCGTGATGTCGCATTCGCCGCGCACAATCGGATCGAGAAGCCTGGCGATGTCATCCGGTCGGTGTTGGCCGTCGGCGTCAAAAGTGACGATCCAGCGAGCACCCAATGACAGCGCCGCGCTGATCCCAGTTTGCAGGGCCGCTCCCTGCCCTCGGTTGATCAAGTGCCGCAATACCCTCGCCCCGGCCTGCCTTGCGCTCTCAAAAGTGGAATCGGACGAGCCATCGTCCACGACCACGACGTTGGGAAAAGTCGCCCGAAGGTCCGCGACGACCGCGGCGATGGATTCCTTTTCATTGAATGCGGGAACAATGATGAACGCCTCGCGCCGCGCCGCCGGGACTGGACCTACAGAGGATTCCGTTAATCTCGAATCGACCATAGTGCCCGGTCACCTCTTCGATTAACGAACCGTCGTGCTTACGTCGAAGTCGAGCAACTGGTCGGAGTGACGAAACGTGAAGGATATGGTCTCCCCGCAACGGAACTCCTGCCCATCGCGCAGCACATCGGTGCTTGTCTCGGGGCCGAGGCTCCCGATGATGCGCAAGTCCGCATCGACGATTCGCATCGCCTGAAAATCCTCGCAACTACGAAAGAACGTACGCTGCGAACCGGGCTCGATGGAGAGTTCGACGTCAACACCGAATTCGTCAAGAAGCAACTCCGGCAGGTCCTGCTCATCGGAATAGACAAGTCGAACGTCCACGGGAAAGGAGCCGTCATTGACCAGATCGACCGCGACGGTCGTGGGCGGCAGGATCGCGAGAAACGCGTCGCACCCCCCCATCGGCAACGAGAAGAAACAAACCAAGAAAAAAGCCCGCCAGGGCGATTCTCTTTCTCCGCCAACCGATCGAAACTCTTGACGTTTCGTTGCACTATCCATCATTGCCCACACTCCACGGTGCCCCCAACGCCGGGCCGCTCCAACGCAGTTTCCGTCATGACGAATCCGGAATCTCGACCGTCCCTTCTTGAATCGGCTGGTTCCATCCCGCATCATCAGGCGATGCCTGACATCGAGAACATCATCGTTGATTCACCGCAAGAGGGCGTTTTGCTCGAACCCGCCGCGCTGTTTGCCACGCCCGGACCATTTGAACTGGAAATCGGCTGTGGCAAGGGCGGATTTCTGCTCGCGCGGGCGAAGGCGCATCCCGAAATTCGGCTTCTGGGGATTGAATGGGCCAACAAGTTTTTCCGGTTTGCGGCCGATCGGATGGCCCGTTGGAACTTGACCAATGTTCGGGTGATGCGGACCGATGCCAAGGTCTTCGTCCTGAGACATCTTCCTCCGGAGTGCATTCGAACGCTTCACCTTTACCACCCCGATCCCTGGCCCAAGAAACGACATCACAAGCGAAGGCTCGTTCAGGCGGATTTTGTCGAGGCGGCGGTTCGGGCTTTGGAACCCGGCGGAACGTGGCTCGTCCAATCGGATCACCAGGAGTATTTCGAACAGATCGTTGGACTGCTCGGCACGCACGGCCAACTTGGTGAGGTCGACTGGTCCACGGTCGCTCCCGAAGTCTCGCCCGACTGGCAAGGGACGAACTTCGAAATCAAATATGTCAGGGAAGGACGCGACATCCACCGCGCGGCATACCGCAAGACCGCAAATGCGGCCGGCAATTCGTCGTGACTGGCCACGGGTTGGTTTCGCTCCAGACAAAGCCGAGACCGAACCGATATGACGTTGGAGGCGGTTTTCAGTATCGTCTCGGCGGTTCGCATGCCGCCAGACGTGTTTGCACTCGGTGTATGCGCTGCGCCCGAATGGACGTATCCTGTGCGGGCGAGTTCATGGATGAACGGAACGGACCCAGGGATGAAAAGCGAAGCAAATCCAACTCCCCCGCGCACCTTGCTCGCTCCGATCGGCGCGATCGCCGGTTGCGCATTTCTTTGGGTCGCCCTGTTAACCTTCCATGTGGGCGATTGGCCGAGCCCCAATCAGTTTCCGCACAATCAACCGACCGCGAATGGTTGCGGATTGGCGGGTGCGTGGGTCGCGTACCACATGATGCGCCTTCTGGGCGATGGTGCTTATCCGCTCATCCTGTTTTGCACTCTGGCGGCCGGGCTTCGAATGGTCCGCGGGCACATCGGCTGTTTCGCCGAGCGCGCGATGGGGCTGGCTCTGGTGACCGCCTGCACCTCGACGTCCGTTCAACTGATGTTTTCGCCGGGTCCCGAGTCGCTGCCTGTCGGCCACGGCGGATTGATCGGCTTCGCCCTCGGCGAATTGCTGAGCCAGAACTTGTCCAAGGCCGGGACGATCATCGTTCTCGTCTCCGGATGGGTGGTCGGGTTGATTTTCACGACGCAAGGGTGGGTGTTTAAGCTGCCTGCGATCTTTGGTCGAGCGGCGCAAGCGTCGGCCGGCGCGGTGACCGCGGCGCGGCAATTGACACGCGGCGCCTTGCTCAGCGGCACGGTCCCCGCAATCGGCGCGGTCATTTCCGACCGAAGATCGACCGCCTCGGCGGCGAACCGGAGTTCGCGCCGGCGCGACCAAGATGATGACGACGATGAAGGTGAACCCGAGCTCGAATCTCAGTCCATCGGAGCGGCCGTCGAAGCAGTAGGTCCCGCGAAGCCCATTGAACAAGCGAAAGCGAGTGTTGACACCGAAGCCAAACCGGCGGCTTCGCCTCCCGCTATCGCCGATCCAACGCCCGAAAGCGCCGCCAAACCCGCGATCGCCAAGGTACCGGCCAAGCCGGCCTCGGTTCCGATCGTCCGATTCCCTTCTCCGCAACGAACCGCGGCTTCGGAACCCTATCCCCGGCAGGTTGAAAACTGGAAGCTGCCGGATCAGGCCCTCCTGCACGAGCCCGAATACGGATTCAACGCACAACAGGAGGCGATCGTTCGCAAGCAGGCCAAGGTGCTGGAGGACACGCTTCAGGAATTTCGACTCGACGCGCAAGTCGTCGAGATCGATACCGGCCCGGTCATCACCATGTTCGAGATTCGCCTTGGCGCGGGCATCAAGGTCTCGCAGATCGCGACCCTTTCAAACGACATCGCCCGGGCACTGAAAGCCCACGCCATTCGCGTCGTCGCGCCAATCCCCGGCAAGAACACGGTCGGCATCGAAGTACCGAACATCGTGAAGGAAAAAGTGCGAATGAAGGAGCTGATGACGCTCGGCGGCAAAAAAGCTAGCGAAATGGCTCTGCCGCTATTCCTCGGCAAGGACGCCGGCGGAGCGGCGCTCGTGGCCGACCTGACGGCCATGCCGCACATGCTCATTGCAGGCACGACCGGATCGGGCAAGAGCGTTTGCCTCAATTCGATTATTCTCAGCCTGCTCATGACCAAGCGGCCCGACCATGTGAAGATGATTCTGATCGACCCGAAAATGGTCGAGATGAGTCAATTCAAGGATGTGCCGCACCTGATGTGCCCGCTCGTCACCGACATGGCAAAGGCCGAGAAAATCCTCGAATGGGCCGTCACGCAGATGGACGAGCGGTACGAGTGGCTGGCCGAAGCCCGCGTGCGAAACATCGCGGGATACAACGCACTCGGTGCCGAGGAGCTCTTTGCACGGTTTAAGCCGGCGAACGAAACCGAGAAAGCGGTGATTCCGACGTTTATGCCCTACATCGTGATCGTGATCGACGAGCTGGCCGACCTGATGATGACCGCCGCAAAGGAAGTGGAACATCACCTTTCGCGACTCGCACAGAAGTCGCGCGCGGTCGGCGTGCACATCATCGTTGCAACGCAACGGCCCGAGGTGAAAGTGGTCACCGGGCTGATCAAATCGAACCTGCCGGCACGGGTATGCTTCCGCGTAGCGTCTCGAATGGACTCGCGGATCGTGCTCGATCAGAACGGCGGCGAAGTGCTCATGGGCCAGGGCGACATGCTGCTGTTGCCGCCGGGTTCGCACAAGCTCGTGCGCGCGCAAGGGACATATCTCGAAGACAGTGAAATCCACGCAGTGCTTGATGATCTCGCATCGCGAGCCAAACCCGATTTCCACCCTGATCTGATGAAAATCAAGACTGTCGAAGCCGAGGACGCCGACGGCCTGCGTGATCCGCTGTTCGACCAGGCCGTGCGGATTATTCTGGAGTCCAAGCGCGGAAGCGTTAGCCTGTTGCAACGGCGATTGACCGTTGGGTATTCGCGAGCGTCAAGGCTGATCGATCAAATGGCCGCGGCGGGGATCGTCGGCGACTACAAAGGCAGCCAGGCACGAGAGGTGACCATGACGCTGGAGGATTGGGACGCGCTGCGGTCGCAAGTGGCCGACGACCTCACGCAGGGCTACGAAGCCGATCTGGACGACCCCTTCACCGACTCCGACGAATCGACCTCATAACGCAGCAGCAGAACGACACTCGACCGCAATTTGGGAAATTAGGGTTGCTGCCTGTAAACGGGGTGACTTACCTGCCTTTCGAGTTTAGTAGCACAGGTCCACAGAAACTCAGATCAGTTCTTTGCAACACGCGAGCGCGTTAGGCGGGGAGAACAGGTCAGCACACACAAAGATCGGTAGCACATGTTGTGTCCAAGGTTTGAGGCCCTACTTGATTAACGAACGCGGCTCTAAGTAGACATCTCAAACCAATATAGATTTAGCATCTCAACCGAGCGGTTTGGAAAAGCGCGTCTTAATGATATCGCGGTTCAAGTGCGAAAAACTGAGTTCTAAGCCATCCGCAGGTCTAAACTGGGCCAACTGGCCGAAAACTGACGGAGCAATACAATTACTCCATTGAAAGTTTTAAATAATTATTTCATAATCAAGGGTAGACTGATACTCCATTCAAGCGATTAAATTGTTGAACCTAAGCAAGCAATTGGCTTGGAGGCTGAGAATGTATCGCAACCAACGGACACTGGGAGAATTACCTGCAAACAACGTCTACTTTTTTGCAGCCTGCATGATCTTCTTGTTGTCTCCGGCCCAAATCGTGAAGGGTAGTCATGCGTCTTCCGATGTCGCGGCCTCAGTTGTGTTCGTGATCGATGGGTCTCCAAACATGTTTCCGCGGACAGGGTCGAACTACTTCGACTTGGCGAAGAAGGGAATACGCGATTTTCTGAACCTGCCGGGATTTCCGAATTGTCCCAACGGGCCGGGCGGACCGATGGTGGCCACGATTGAAATATCCGTAATCCAATTCGTGGAGCAGGGCGACACGAATCGTATCGTTCCGGGCTATGTGCAAGGCAGCATCGGCAGCTCGGGGCCATTTCACTGGATCGGGCCGATCAACATCAACACTGCCGAAGTTTGGAGCCAGATCACTTCGCTCGTGGAGCGACTTGAGCGTTCGCAACATCATTCCGGGAGTCTCCTTGAGCTGGGAATCGCCGAAGCCACGGAACTTCTCAGCGCATCGAACGCCGAACAGAAGCACATCGTTCTTCTAACTTCAGGGGAATACCGACTTCCCCACCCGTGTCCGCCGCCTTGTTTCGTAAAGGATAACGCGGGGAATTGTGCTACACCCGCCGGGTGCGACTCGGCGGAAGCCTGTAACGGAAACCAAGAACAACCGAACACTTTCTGCAATCGCGCGTGCCACATTCGACATCTTACGAACCTGGCGAGGTCGAATGAAATTCGAGTATCCGCGATTCATCTAGGTCCCGAATGGCATGCGAACTTTGGCGACGTTTGCGAGGAGCCATCCGATGCCTACCCCGATGGTTTCTGTCCAACTTCCGCGCTGCCTGAACAACCGGATCGCGCGGGTCTTCTGAAAGAAATCACGAGGTCGAGTTGCACCAGCGGAGATATCAACGATGAGTACGCGCGCATCAGTCCGTACACTTGCGCCAGTTGCAATCAGGCTACCTACCGGCCAGGCACGAGCCGGGACATCGCCCGGACGATCGCCGGCTGGTTCTGCGACTGGCTTGCGGACCCGGCGGCCTCGGATGGTGACAGCATTCACTCGCTTTGCGACAACTGCCCTTCCACTGCCAATGAAAATCAACGCGATTGCAACCGCGACGGAATCGGAGACGTGTGCGAATGCGAATTCCGGTCGGATTGTCCTAACCCGCAGAAGGACACGGACGGCGACGGCGTGTTTGACTCCTGGGACGTTTGCGAAGGCGGCGATGATTGCTTTGTTGCGTGGTTCACCCGAGACTTCGAGGAACTACCGAAGGGTTGCACCGGTGGATTGACGAATCCTGCGGGCACAACGTGCGGCTGCGACTGCGACCACAACCAGGAGGAAGACATTTGTCAGCGGGCGAGGGAACTGCAAGCGGACTCCAACCCGCCGTGCAACCCGGCTGATCCCGGCGCAGCGCCGGAGTGTTCGGCGAGACCTGCGCGGTGTCGTCTGGACACGGCAAACCCCGCGTCTGCGTACGTGGAGACGTTTGAAGGCTTTCCGGCATGGCAGCAAATCGGCTCCACTAACACGCATCGGAATGATGGAGGGTGGTTTGCCTCCGAAGGAGCGACTGCACATCTTAGCGTCGAGCAAGCATCAGGTCAGGATCCAGATAGGCTCAAGCTAAGCGCTGGAACTTCGGAAGCGTCGTGGTTTCTTGAAGGTCCCGGTTTCGATACATCTCATTCGAGTTGCTGCGCTAATCGCTGTCCGTTCCCGCGCATGAGTCCGTGGACCCTGCCAGCCATCGATGTTGAAATGCGCATCCGGAATTCCGACGGTCAGGAGCCTTTCGACGACCACGCGACGACATTTGAACTCATCGTGCAAGATGGTTGCGAAGGCAATTCAGCCAGCGCCGTAAGAGCCCGGTTGCGCTTTCAGCCCACGCCGGGTGACTCCGGCAAGGGTTGGATTCATTATGAGATACCGCACAGCGGAGTTTCCGATGCGGCTGTCGATTCATCGAACTGCGTTCCCGCCTTCAGGGGATATACGATGGATACTTGGTTCACTATTCGCCTGACCGTTCACATCGCAAGAAGTTATGCCAATGACGACGAGGCGACATGCTTATGGAATGGAGACCGCGAGATCTGGCGGTACCTTTATAAGGAATCCGGCGACTGGAACGACCTGAGGAGCACAGGTCCGGATTACATCGCGGATCTCGGTCCAAACGAGTCTCGGAGTGATCGAGGCCTTCAGTTGCGTTTACTCGCTTCGACTCCGTCCGACGCCGTTGCCGGGTCGTGGGAAATACGATCCATACGCTTTCATGAAAGTGACCCATGCGAATGGTCCACACCGAATCAACCATGCGAGCAAGACCAGACATGTCTCTGCGGCTTCCATTTTGGTGGAACTCATTGGCATTGTGAGGGACCGCCAACTGGTAGTAGCGCCGTGTGCGGTGATGGTCATCGAGAAGGCGAAGAAGAGTGCGATCCGCCCGATTGCGAGCATTGTGATGAACGGTGCCGTTGGATCTGCGGAGACGGCGTTATTCAAGGAGCAAATACGGACCATTGCGTAATCGTCGGGCTGCCCGCCGGAACTCAATGCGGCCCGGGAGAGGAGGATTGCGAACCGCCTTGGCGCGACAATTGCGATCACAACTGCCGGATTTTCATTGATTGCCTGCCCCTCGGCACATGCGGAGATGGTTTTGTGTGTCCGGAAGCGGAAGAGGAATGTGAACCTCCGGGTGCAACGGGCGATTGCGATGAACAATGCAAGTGGCGGCGCAAGCCGGGGCTATGATAGATAAATGGCTACTGGGCTCGTCGTGGCGTTGGGATCATCCTTCAACAGGCAATGTAAGTCATGGGCAACGCGCATCCAAATGAATCGCGAGAAGACACGATAGGGACGGCGAATATGAACAAAGAATGGACTCGTCATTGTCGGTTCTTTATGCTGATCATCACTGTTACCGCCGCACTCCTCAATGTGGCAATGCCTGGAGAGCCGCCTTCGGGACCGGTAGAGCTTTCGCCTTTTATGAATTCCATTCCGCCGAGCGCGGATTACTTCTGCGTTGGCAATGGTCCCGGCGATCGGGCTTTGCATCCCGATCGAGTGCCGCACACTCGACTCGCGCAACAAGACGGCGTCATTCTCTTTTCGGGCGCCGCGCCGCAGCAGGGGTTGCATTTTGCGCTGACCGCCGGTTCGCTGGTCTATCGCAACCAGATGAGCACACTTGGCAGTCCGGAGCCGTCACCGCAGGTCGGCACTGCCGGAACATTGCTTCAGGGGGCCTCGGACTTTTTCCTGCCATGGTCAGAGGCTCGATGGCATCCCGGCGAGGATATCACGTGGCAGGGTCATCGTCTTGATGCGAAATGGATTGACGGACTTCCTTTTTGGAGCATTGATGGAAACGGGTCGATACCCGATCCGATTTGCAGCGAATCTTACCTTCCGCCCAATTCAATCCACAAGCCGATTGTCTCGTTCCCTGTGGACGGCGGCTTTTTCAATCTTGGATCGGCCATCAATCTCCAGCTTGTTCGGGGCCTGTTTCAAGCAAGCTACATTAACGCCAGCTTGAGCGGGCGCGACCTCGATCTTTGCCCCTATCAGTTTCGTGAACCGTGGTTTCATGCACGCGGACGATTCCCGGCTTTCAATGCGAAAGCTGGGGCGCCCCTTGTTCGCATCGCGGAGGAATACTATCCGAACTTTCTCAACATCTATCCCTTTGAACAACTCGAACTTGAGGGAGGCCGACTCCAAGTCGAATTTGAACGGTCGGCTACCTGGCCGCGCCGAAAGACGCTCATCAACGCTGAAGGAGTACGCACAGGCGGCGAAATCGCGGGAACGATGATGGCGTCAGGAGTCAAGGATATTTACGGCAATCTCGTGCAGTTCGATCGCGTGCCTAAGTATGGATGGGAAACAGATGCCAAGGCACCGCATCGGTCCTCGGCCTTTAAGGTTTCGGGAACCCAGCCGCTGGATGACGTGTTCAAGAACATACCGCCTGGCTACCGACCATCGCCGAATGCATGGAAGCTGCCGCACAAGCGGCTTCGAACTGTGCGGCTGTACGCGGCGGACGAGCTGACTGCCGGCGTTGAGCCGGATCCGGACGACGCAGCTTGGACGGTCGTATTCGTGTACGAGCATCCGGAAAGTGATCGTATTTCGAGTAACGACACAACGATAGGTGGCGTTTTTCGTTCACTCTATTCACACCTACCCCAATCGGAATGGACATTTGGACGATTGCCGGACCTCAACGATGAAACGACACTTCTGACTGTTCAAGCGTACAAGCAACCGGACATCACGGGTATTGCAGTCAACGGTCCGCCGTTTCAAGATGATTACTCAGTGTGGCTGAGTGATATCGGGCAGGGAATCACAGGAATGGGCGTACGTTCTAATGAAGGGAATAGTTATGAAGGCGAGATACCCCTATTCCCTCCTCATGCCGACTCTGATCCCAAAGGAGTAAGACGGGATAGTCAAGGAATGGCAATCGATCCAACTTGCCCTGGTTATTGTGGAGTAGATGATGACGGTGACGGGCTAATAGACGAAGATACGAATGGCAACCAGAAATACGTGGCCGCCACTGCAAACATGTGTAGCTTCTGTCAAAACCTTATCGCAAACGCAAGTCCACCTTCTTACAACGCAACAGATAACTGCAGGGTATTTGTAGCGGCAGTCGATGCGGCCTGCTGGCGGGGAGTCGCAGGACATAATGAATGTATTGTTAACCAGACATATGGCAATGAGTATTCTTCGTGCCTGAATCCTCTGTATTGGCGGGGCACTCTTGATGCAGACGGTAACTGGTCGCCACTGTTGATCGATGGGAATCCAGTTCCTCTCGACCCTTTCGCCAGCTGGGATGACGACGAGGACGGATTGATCGACGAGGACGGGCCGGAGAATCCATTCCTCGTTCACTTGCGAATGCTGGAGGATACAGATGAGTGCGCGTCGGGCAAGCATCCTTTTGTCCCTCAAGCAATTTCGGACGGAAGCGATCCCGCTCGCGCCGTCCTGCCTGGTGGAGACTGGAACAAGGACTGCCGCCCGGTCGTTGAAGCCGCCGATGATCCGTGGACCTACCAGGTGCAGTACGTCTATACGCGGGACAATCCTTTCTGGCTCCTGAATCGGTCACTTGGCATTGTTGCGGGGTCGGAATTGAGAGAGCAACCGAGTTATTACTACTACACTTCGTTCAAAGAGCCATTCATTGACAATAACAGTAACGGTCAGTTTGATCAGAGTATCGATGCCGACCTCAATGGCAATGATGCCATCGAGGAATACCCGCCGAACGGTGAGTCTCCGCATGTTCACCCCGATTGCGTCCCCGATCCGCGATTTCGCGGGCCGCAGGATCGAGGCGCCCGCAACTACGCCGGTACACAATCTCAGGAAGGCTTCGATCCCGTCGCGCCGTCCGACATTCATTTGATCAAGAAGATCGTCCGAACAAGGCCTGACGTCGGCAACAAGCCGCAGGAAATCATCGAGCAGACGTGGCTTTATCGTTACAATGACATCGGTTTCCTCAAGGCCGTGTTTGATCCGGCGGCTGTCCAGTCCATCATCGATGCGGACCCGGACGACGAACTGCACGAAGCGGATGATATTCTGAAGCTGGCCGATACGGCCGCCGTTCGAGACAAACCGCTCATCTGGTACGCCTCGCAGTGGTACACCTATTACAATCCGTACGTCCTCGATTCGCCAGGCATCAACCAGTGCTACGATCAACCGCCGTTCATCGGGTACTGTGACGGACTCGAATACCTTGGCATGCCGGTAACGAATCCGCGCGAGTCGATGCCGATGAACGCCTGCGATGGCGAGGCCGTTTGGCAACGCGGTTACACGGCGGAACTTTATACCGATCCCGATTGCAGCGAGTTCATGCGGCAGGATTGCGGATGGTGCTATGCGCGGTATGCATGCGCGGAGAGCGGATTCAGTTGCGGTGATGCGCGGTGTTCGTGTCCGGGCGGCGTTGCTCGCGATCCCGCCGAGCTGGCGCAGATGGGCGTCCCAGATGCGCAGCCGCGCTTTCGGAAATACATGATCAAGACGGCTCGCGTGCGCGGGAAGGACGGCGAGACCCACCTATACCGATTCGACTATCTGGGGGCGGCCAACAGCGTCTATACCGACCCCTCGCGCATTCAATCCTATGCGGACGCACACAACATCACGGTCGTCGACGAACTCATCGAGCAGACTCCTGGCGAAATGGCGGAAAACAACAGCGAACGAAGTGAATTCTACATCTATGAGGACAACTTCAGGCTGGTGCTCGACCCGGCCGATCCCGCGCTGCGACCGATCGAATACGAAGGGCTGACTGCCGCCAAAGTGACAAGCCACTACCTGTACCTGCCAGTCAAAGTCAAGACGCGTCGCGTGGTCGTCATGAATTTTTACGGCATTGCCTTGAGCGATCGATTAATCGTCACGCCCGGCTACATCGGCACGCAGACAAGCCTCGTGGACAACGAGCGATACGAATTGCTGAACAAGCGTGGTCAGGCGGTCCAGGTGTACGATCCGAGCTGGGTCGCGGCGTGGCGAGACAACAAGGACAGTATCAAGTCCATAGGCCGAATTTTCGTCGAGCTGTTTGGCGGCGAGGGTGGTCTGTATTCGGTGCTTCGAGGCGTCGCCTGGGGTTCCGGTGGTGGGAACCTTTACGACCAGCAATGCAAGACGCCGTGGGTCAAGGATGACGTGCCGGTCCAGCGAGTCAAGCCGGAACAAGTCGGAGTCGTTTCGGCGATCAAGCACTACGCGCGCGACCACGACGGTAACACTGGAACACCGGGAATCATGGATCTGCCCGAAACGGAAGCCAGCTATTACGAGCGAATCCTCTACACCGAATTCCCCGATAGTGTTGTTCATGATCCGGCCGGTACGATCGGTGAAACTATCTGTCGATCAAAGGCAGACTCTCAGACCAATCCTTGCGTCTCCTCGGATTGCCAACCGCCATGTTACGTGCATGGCGGACTTTGCGAAGACTACCTCACTGGCGTTGATCTACACAATCAAGAACCAGTGCAGGTGTTGTCCATTCCCGGGGAATCCCCGGTCGAAGGAGACGGCACGTCCGTCGTCAAATACCATTACGAATTCTATGGCGGATCAAGCGAAGAAAGAGTTCAATGGAAATGGCGCTGGCAAGAAGCAGTAAGCGCGGCCAAGGGCGGAACGGGGAAAGTCGCGCTCGAAATCTGGTACTTCGATCAGAACGGTCAGATTCTCGCCTACGGCCAGGGTAGCGGCGGCAATTCGTCGGGCGATCCGCCAATTTCTGCCAAGCCGTTTTACATCACCTGCTTCGCTTATGATTCTTTCGGTCGGCTAACGGCTCAGATCGAAGATTGCGACACGTCCCTCTTCAATGAGGATCCGTTTGCAGACAGCAATCGCGGGCGAAAGGGCGTCAGTCCTATGGACACACCCATGAACCTGGCCACGAAATTCGAATACGACGACTCGGGTTTACTCAGGACGCGAATGCAGGGTTTCGAGGTAATCCCATCGCTTGGCACCGCAAGCTTGATCAATGATAACGACTGGAAGCAGGGTGAGTTCGCCCGGACTCAATATCAAACGATTGGCGGCCGCAACATTACTTATGATGATGGGAACGGAAAGAGGCAAGTCGGCTGGTCCGATCCGCATATCTACCAAGTAGAAGATCGTTTTGTCACCGTGGACAATGGTATTGAATGGGTCAATGGAACAACAACGGTACGAGTTCTCGACAGTGGCGGGCGATTCATCGAAGAAAGAATGATTGCTCGAGCCGGTGTCGGTCCGCGAAAGCGACTCGACTTTGTCACTGATCTTTGGGGAATCAGCATCACCGATTACACGTCGGAGACAGCCGTCGGCAATGAAACCTTTGGCGAGAGTTTCTGGGATAATCACGACCTTTGGGGTTGTGCGCCCGCCGAGCGACCATGCTATCATCCGAATGGTGATCCCGTTTTAGCCGATGTGCTTCCCGCGTACCCGGGGAACTCGAATTGGTTCGGCGCTTCCCAAACTGGCGAAACAATGGTGACGCTGGCAAGACGCATCGCGCTCTATCGCCAGCCAAGTTCCCTCAAACCCACGCACGAAATCGTCTACCGCAATTTTGATGAGGTCGAACCGGCAGGGAGTGATCCGTTTCTCGACGATCGGCGAGCCGTTGCCATCGAGAACACCTACGACCTCGAAGACCGAATCGCCCGGCACGAAGACTCCAATGGATCCGTACATCGCTTTCTGTTCGACGGGCGACGCCGACCGATCAAGTCCTTCATGGGTTCGCTCGACGGCGACACGAGCTGGTGGCCGGCAGCGCCGGGCGGGGCTGGTGGCGGCGACGATATGGTCCTCGTCGACCAGCGACTCTACAACGACGGGTCCAAAGACTGCGAATACACGCCTGCCGTTGAAAGCGCTACCTGCGACACGATTGCAAACAACGCCAACTTCCCGATGAATGCGTCAAAGGTCGTCCGCTCCCGTCGCTTTGCAGGCAATGCAGAGCCCGCCGCGTCCGAGTTCGTTGCCAAGACGTCCAGCAGAGACATGCGATACGTTTACGACAAGCGCGGCCGGGCCGTGATCGTCGCCGAGGAAGCGATCATCTGCAATTCGGAACAAACAGGGCTTTACTGCAACTTTGAGTCGCCCAAGCCGATCCGGGCCTCGACAACTGTTTTCGACAACCTCGACCGCCCGCTTGTCGTGGCGACGTGGAGTTCACTCGCCGATGCCCCATCGCTCGAGGCCATCGAAACCTGGGCCGAAGTGACTACTGATTCCGCCATGGACGATGCCGTTGAAGTCATACTCTCGTCATCGTACACGGGGCTCGTCACACTAGCTCGTACTTATTACGACGAGCGCGGCCGGCCTTACGAACAACGCAACTACAACACCGACGACGAGACGGCAGCCACTTACGAATTTACTCGCACGTATCGCGATGACCTGGATCGCGTGACCGCCGAACTAGGCTCGACCGGGCTGACAATCAACGAATATGACTCGCTGGGTCGCGTTACAAAAACTTCCTGGTGGACAAAGGAGGATTCGAGCGTGTTCGGCACACCCGACACATTGGCCGGCGTCGAACTCACGCGAACGGAAACGACTTACGACGCGTTCGGAAACGTCTTAAAGCAAACGCATTTCGATCGGTTCGACACCACGCAAACCGGCTCCATCAACGAAAGCAACAGCATCCGTACCTACACGTTTAATTGGTACGATCCGGCCAAGCGACTCATCGCCACTGCCAACTTCGGCACGAACGGAACCGATGGTTTCACCAGCGGCGATCCGCCGGCGTACATCTTCGATGCTCCGCCCACGTTCTTATGCAATGGCGGAACCTGCGGATACTCCACCGGAAATAATGCGATCGTCACTCGTTTCGGCTACGACGCCGCCGGACGAAGAATCTGGACGCAGGACGCCAAGGGCATCGTCACGCGCACCTGGCACGATCTTCTCGGTCATGTCCTGCTCGAAGCGGAAAACTGGAAGGACGATGAGAATCTCGCACGCGGCGGTGGTTCGCTCACGCCCGAACACACGGGCCCGATCCGCTATACTGCGTACCATTACACGCGCGGCGGGTTGCTCGACCTGATCGTGGCCGTCATTCCGTCGACGCCTGCTGCCGACATCACTCCGAACGATCTTAATTGGCAGGGCGAGACGCTTGCCAACGACTTCGCCGCGACCGGCGTAGAGGTCTCCGCGGCGGCTGTGCAGGTTACGCGTCTTCTCTACGAGGGCGACAACGTCGTCGCCGAAGTCACATCCGCCGGAGGAACGCTCGATAACCCCATTTCTCGCTTTCCGAACCTCGTCAGCGGAATCCGCTACCCCGGACTTAGCGGGCAACCCAGCTACGATGACCTCGTTCAGTTTAAGTACACTATCGACGGCCGGCTCGCTCAGCGAACCGACCAGCG
The DNA here is from genome assembly GCA_964486335.1 of uncultured Phycisphaera sp. Taxonomy (GTDB): domain Bacteria; phylum Planctomycetota; class Phycisphaerae; order UBA1845; family UBA1845; genus CAZAMB01. The sequence goes on from CAZAMB010000003.1 coordinate 169,061, forward strand.
CGGCGTCGAATTGACCTACGAATACGGCCTCGATCCCGACGGCGAAGGGAGCGACGCGCTCTCGGCGGTTCAGGCGCGGTTTGCCTCGCCAATATCCGCCGCGCTGGACACCACAACCAGTCGGCTCGCCTTCGTTCACAGGGACGGCCTGCTCCGCTGGGCCAAGTCCTACAACGGGATCAATCTCGCCAACCACGTCCTCTTCGATTACGACGGCTATCGAAACCTCGTCCGCGAGACTCTTGCGCCGATAGGGTCCGCCGACGAAGATCGCGCCACCGAATACGAATGGACTCCCACCGGAACAGCCAACAGCAACCGCCTTTCCACGATCATCTATCCCTCCGGACTGCGACTTCGGCTCGAATACGGCGCCGTCGGCTCCGCCGAAGACGTCATCGATCGCGTCACGGGCCTCACCGAAGTTGATTCGTCGAACACTCCGCTCAACCCCATCGTTCGCTATCAACATACCGGCGGCGGAATGAAAAAGAAGCAGTGGTGGTCCACCGACGATCCGGCTGCAGCGTCAGTCTTTCTTGATTTCGCCGAGGATCCGAATGCTCCCGCGGAAGTTCCGGAACTCGTCGCATACGACCGCTTCGGCCGAATCACGGACCTGCGGTTCGACGTGCGACGTCCCACGCTGGTCGAAAACGCATACCGGTATCAATACGCGCATGACCTCAGCGGCAACCCGGTCCTTGCCAGAATCAAGCACCCATCCAACGACAATCTCCGTTCGTACTATTACGAATACGACGCCCTCAGTCGCCTCACGTTGGCCGAGCGAGGCAAACTCAACGACACCGATCCCGCCACGCTCGCTTTCGTTGACCCGGGGGTCATGCCTGTCTCCACCGGTTGGACGTGGAACCTCGATGTGCTCGGCAACTGGGGCGGCTATACGTTCGCCGACGGTTGGCGATCTTTCACTTCCGGCGACACGACGCCTGGATTGAACACTCAGGCTGGTGATACCAGGGGGCCGTACCATATTCACGAAACCTGGGGTAACAACTCGGTCCAGAAGCTTCACGTTCAAAGCTCTTTCGTGAAATCGCTGGCCTACGACCGCGCCGGCAATGTCTACAACGACGACAGCACGAACGCGGGGACGGCCACGGCCGATCTCGATCACGACTACAAGTACGACGCGTGGAACCGCCTGACGCAGGTGAAGCGTCGGGCCGGGCCGAGCATCAACCCCGCCGCCAATTTCAAGCTGGCCGGGGTCTATTCTTACGACGCCCTCGGCCGGCGGCTCGTCAAGCGCGTGCTCAACTCCGGATTGCTCAACACGGCCCAGCACGGCGATCTCTTCTACTTCGACGGCGACCGCGTGATCGAGCAGTACACCTGGCGAGACACGCCCGGCGGCGGAGGAGGTGGGGGCGGTGGTGGAGGCGGTGGCGGCGGACCAGAATTGCTGCTCGCCCCCGGCGGCCAAGCGACTGTCGAACCCGGCTGCAAGTGTGGTTTGCCTTGCATGACGCGCGACGAGGCCGGTGCCGCGGCGATGATGAAGTCGTCCCCTTTGCCGAAGGCAGCCGCAGGGGGTGCGGGGTCCGGCGAATCGACGCTGCTTGCGCCGACGCCGACGCCCGGCGAGCAGTCCTATCAACCCTACCGCCAGTTCGCTTACGGCCCCGACGACGTCGACGAACTTATCTGGACGCGCTACTGGCAATGGTGGGTCGAGTACGGCGTCCTCCGCGACGCCTATCACAATGTCATCGCCTATGTGGCGCCCTATGAGAATGCGGACATCGAATGCGACTACGATCCGTATGGCAAGATGCGCGTCGGCGACACCACGCCCGTTCCCAACCAGTCGCAGTTCGACATGGAATACAACCCCGTCTCGAACAACACAGCCTTCGCGGATTTGATGGGTAAGGGCACACTCTGGTACGACCGCGAGGCCGGTCACTACCACAACCGCCACAGAACCTACCGGCCCGATCTTGGACGATTCCTGCAGCGCGATCCCATTGACACGGGTTTGGTTTTCGCCAATTCGCTTGGTTACTACGGCCGTTCCCCGCACGCCGCTCCGACCTTCGCCTCGTCGACTCAATACGCCGACGGAATGAACCTCTATCAGTTCGTGATGGGCAATCCCATAACCGGGCGTGACCCTACGGGTCTTTTCTCGCTCGCCGAATTGTCCGCTTCGCAGGGAATTGAAGGCGATCTGTCCGGCAACTACGCCGACATGGGCGTGTCGCTGGTGGACGCCATGAAAGGCGTCGCGCTGCTGCAAATGGAACGTTACGCCGCCATTGACGACGTGATCGACGCCGCCAGCGCGTCCGGTGACTGGTCGGGAATCGACACCGGGCTCTCGATCTACCAGGGCTACCAGACGGCCCAGTTGGGGATCTTCTTCGGCGGAGCGGGTAAGAAGCTGGTCGGTGGCGCGCTGGGCCTTGGGAAGAGGGCATGGCGATACTTCACCGAACGGGCGGGTGCTCGCAACAAGTTGATCGAAGCCCTCGACGGAGGTATCAATTCCACGAGACGGCTGTTCCGATTCGGCGCCGCAGGACCGGGTGAGTGGGTCAGAAAGGCACGCGGCAGGTCCATGGATGATGCCGCCCGCGCCTATCAGCGCCAGGTCACGGGCGCCCCACTCGACATGGAGTACTTGGTGAATGGCGTCCACTTCGATGGATTTCGCAATGGAACGCTGATCGACGCGAAGGATTGGCAGGACTCGGCGAAGTTTGTCGATGCACAGGGCACATTCCCGGATTGGTTTGCCCGCAAAACGCTCAAAGAGGCCAGAGATCAGCTCGATGCACAAAGTCGATACCCGATTCAATGGATAGTATCTGAACAAGGGGTAGCAACTGCATTCAGAAAGTTGTTAAGGAATAGTCGCCTTAACATCGAGGTCTTATGGATACCGCGCGCACCGTGACAGCTAACGATAGTTTCTACTTGGGGGCGTACTGGAGTGCTCGTCGTGAGAGTGTTGGTGATTGCGCTACACGAATAGTGCAATTCCTACGCTTCTTGGAGGAACTGCACTCGGAATGTCGGTTATGGTGGTTTTATCAAGATGCTGAATCCGCACCGCAACAAATCCAGCTAACGATTCCTGTTTTGGAATCGCTTCTTGAATCACATTATGACGATTTCGGGAACTGCATGGAGGCTTTGGGATTCTGTACACTGATTTCAACGACCAGTGGAGCGCGGTTTTCCATAAACTGCGGTGCGTACAGCGACTGTTCGCCTTCGGTTAACTGTTGCGTCCTAAATTTTCCAAACGATCTTACGACAATCAACGATATCCTTACTTCGGAATCTACGATTCGTTTGGTAAAGGAAGTTGTGTACGCCATGGAGCCAGATTGGGCTGTATTGAACAGTCATAACCTCAGAGAATACCTCGATCCATTGCGAGTGAACCGTTATGTCGGTGTTGCTACATATCTCTCGTCACGCAAGTTCCCCGCTTTGCGTGATCCTTTTCCACCCAGTAAGCGCATCGATATCCCCTACCTTGGCTCAATCATTCTCTTGACCGAAGAGCCCTTTTCGATGAGTAATCCGCAACATTTGGCCATCGCCAAGACTGTGACTAAGTCCTTTCGCAAACAGCGGGTCTTTAAATTCATGCGGAAGAAATAGGCAGGTCACGAACGCGAAAGCGCGGCTCCACCGGAAGAGTTGCGCGCAATAGGTTACCTCGCAAATCCTCCGATGTCCGCATTGTCATCTTCGCCGCGCTGGCGATGTTGGTCGCTTCGTCCAACGTCATCGCCTACGTCACCCCCGTCGACGTCTACGACACCGAATGCGACTACGACCCGTATGGCAAGATGCGCGTCGGCGACACCACGCCCGCGCCCAACCAGTCGCAGCTCGACATGGAGTACAACCCCGTCACCAACAACACCGCCTTCGCGGATTTGATGGGCATGGATACGGGTTGGTTTGACCGTGAGAGCGGCCTGTACCTCTTCGGTCACCGACACTACGACCATCGCCTCGGCCGCTGGCTCCAACGCGATCCAAACGGAACCGGACTGGTCTACTCAACATCGCAACACTACTTCGGCCAATCACCATCTGCATTCGTCGATGTGAATCCCCGCAGTCAATACTCCGATGGGTTGAGCCTTTATCAATTCGTGGGAAGCAATCCCGTAACGGGCTTTGATCCGTTGGGCCTGTTCACGGCCGACTTCGACTGGATGAGTGAGACGGAATCTCTGGAGACCGACTGGTACGGACATCGCCTGTACGCGCTGGGTGCGATCAACGAGGGGGCGCGCTGGGCCTCGCTGGGGTTGCAGACCACGCTGGACATCGCCGGTTCGCTGCTCGGCATCGACGTGTTCCAGTCGGTAAGCGTCCTCGCCTCCGGCCGCGGCGGATTCTGGGATTCGATGAATATCGTGATGGCCGCCGCGCCGTTGGGACGATTTGTCAAGATCGCCGACATGGTCCATGACGCAGCAGCTTTTGCCCGTCGTGCCCGCGGTGCCGTGATCGCCATTGAAAAAGCCAACAATCTGGCTACGCTGGCGCGAAGGGTTGACAGGAACTCCGAGGGATTCCGGCATGCAGTTCGTGATGCAGAGAGGCTATATCCGAAGCTGGCTGGCAAAGTACATAAGCATCACGTCGTGCCAATGTACCTCGGTGGGCCTGTCGACGGTCCGATCATTGAGGTCAACGTGGCGTATCATAAGTTGATTACGAATGAATTCCGAAGAAAGCATGCATATGGCTTGAAGGATAAGCCTACTCAAGAGAAACTCATCCAATGGCTCAAAGAGGTCTACGACAAGTATCCGTTGCCTGAGTAGTTTTGGGGACTGTTATGCGTCAGCTTTGCGAGTTTCGAGTCAACGAGAAATATGCACATATGCTCTTTGCCGAAGGTGAAGGTACGTTGTTAGGCGACGACGTTCGTAAAGTAAATATCGAGACGTCTGATATTCGCTTTCCGCGAATGAACATATTACAGAGCAGATTGAGAGAAAAAGGAGAGTCGTTTTTTTGGGGTCATCATCTCCACTATGTTTATACGAATACGGAAATAAAGAGAGCGGTGTTGTTTTCTATTTGGATAACTGCCGCCTTTGAACCCACCGGCGAAGAATGCGGTACCGAGTTTGATGATTCCGAGACCTGTCTCGAATGCGGCGCCGGGCGAAAGCAGATATCTGATCTGGTTCTGGACTTGCGCAAAGCCCCCAGGACCAAGGACATTGCTCGTACGATCGCCGACGAGTGGATTATCACCCAACGCCTCGCCGAACTGATGGTCGATGCGAAATTGACGGGCTTCGATCTTCAACCGGTGCGTCACAAGGCGCGCTATCAGGACGATCCGCTGGTCTTATCCACCGTGCCTAGCGGCCGAAAGCTGCTGAACCAGGCGCGCTCCCTCGGCATCGAGAGTGATGAGTGGGAGTTTCATGTCTGGTTGAACCGCCCCAAGCAACGCGTGCTGTGCGAGGCTGCGCATGAAGAACATGCCGCGCGTCGCACGAAGCAGGCTCGTCGCCGCTTCAAGCCGCCGCCGGTCTGGTATCAACTCGTGGTCACATCGAATCCGGTTCCGATGGTCCCGCCGACACGGACCGGAATCGATCCCTTCGACGACGATCCGAAGGGCGAATACCGCTGCCCATATGGCCATGTCGTCGGGCTGAACCTGCTCTCTGAAGTCTTTGTCGAGCGGAAGACCTATGACGCCAGCGACGTAATTCGCACGAGCAACCTCGTCGGCCATCGAATGGGGTTGCTCGTTCCCTCACCCTGTTTGCTCATTTCGCAACGATTCTACAGGCTGCTCAAGCAACACAAGATCAAAGGGTACAAGACCGAAGTCGCTTATTTGGTGTAACCGGATTGTACTATGATCATCCGTTTCGGCCACGCCTGACCCCCCAGTGCGGGTTCCGGCGGCTCGACGTTGCTCGCGCCGACGCCGACGCCCGGTGAGCAGTCCTATCAGCCGCTCCGCCAGTTCGTTTACGGGCCGAGCGACGTGGACGAACTCGTCTGGATGCGGCACTGGGAATGGTGGGTGGAGTGGTGCGTTCTGCGCGACGCGTATCACAATGTCATCTCCTATGTGTTTCCCTATGAGAACGCCGACACTGAGTGCGACTGCGACCCGTATGGCAAGATGCGCGTCGGCGACACCACGCCCGCGCCCAACCAGTCGCAGCTCGACATGGAGTACAACCCCGTCAACAACAACACCGCTTTCGCGGACTTGATGGGGAAAGGAACACTTTGGTACGACCGCGAGGCCGGTCACTACCACAACCGCCACCGGACCTATCGACTGACCTGCCCCGGATTCATGTACCAGTTGCTATGAGAGTCACGATTTTCGGTAACCCCGCCTTTTCCCCCGCGGAGGGGAGGAAGCCAGAGGTTTGGGGGCAGCGCCTCCAAGCCTTGTCCAAGCCGACCGCCGCGAATGCGGTCGGCGTCAGGTAGCCCAGGCTGCTGTGCGGCCGACGGTGATTGCAGTCCAACCGGAAGTCCTCCGTGACCACCTTGGCTTCCAGCAGACTGTCGAACAACTCGCGGTTGAGCAGTTCATCACGGAACCGTCCGTTGAACGACTCGTTGAAGCCGTTCTCCCACGGGGCGCCCGGCTCGATGTAGAGCGTGCCCACGCCGGACTCTGCCAGCCACTCGCGCAGCGCCCGGGCGATGAACTCCGGGCCGTTGTCGCTGCGAATGTGCTGAGGCCCCCCGCAAACCTCGAAGAGATACCGCAACGTCTCGATCACGTCGGCGCTGGTGATGCTTCGTTCCACCTCGATGGCCAGGGCCTCGCGGGTGAACTCATCTTCGACCGTGAGGAACTTCAACGTTCGACCATCGGCGGTCTGGTCACTCACGAAGTCGTAGGCCCAGACGTGATTGACGCCCTCGGCGCGATGGCGAACGCAGCCGTTGGCGCTGCAGCCCAGACGACGCTTTTTACGCTGTTTTCTGGGCACCTTCAGTCCTTCCTTCCGCCACATCCGGTAGATACGTTTTACGTTCACCCGGAACCCTTCGCTACGCAGCAGCGCCCACACTCGACGATAGCCGTAGCGAGGATGGCGCCGAACCAGCGCGAGCATTCGCTGTACCAGCGCTCTCTCGCCGTCACGCTCCTTGACCGCGTACCGCTGCGTGGATCGTGACTGCCTCACCGCCATGCACGCCCGGCGCTCCGACACGTCCAGCGTCGTCTGCGCCTTGCTCACCGCCTCCCTGCGGTGCGCCGGGCTTACCGTTTTCCCTGGAGGGCCACCTCCAGGATCTGCTTGTCCAACGCCAGCTCCGCCACCAGACGCGTGAGCCGACCGTTCTCGATCTCCAGATCCTTGAGCCGCTTGGCCTCATCGCCCTTCATCCCGCCGTACTGGTTCCGCCAGCGGTGGAAGGTCGCTTTCGCAACCTCCAAAACCTGGCAGACCGCGGCGATTTCCTTGCCCTCCGACAGCATCCGATCCGCGTCCCGCAGCTTGCGAATGATCTGCTCGGGACTGTGCCTCTTGCGATTCATCGAGAATCCTCCCTGCCCCGTCCCGAGGCGGCTGGACTCTCATAACACCTGGATCAAATCTCGGGGAGCAGGCCACCCGGAAATCGCGCGTCCTGCAAGTCGGTTGAAAGGTTAAGTAGCATCCATCCGACCACTTGCCATGAACAGCAAAACAGGCAGGGATGAAAACAGCATCGCCGAACCGACCGACGCGGAATTGGACGATCTTCTCGCCGACCTTCTCACCAGAACAAAAAGGATGGAACAGCGGTTAAAAGACATCGAAGCGGGAATAAGGGAATTCAGCATCGCCGACTCCGACGAGGAATGCGCCACCTGCAAACCTTTTTCGGAATGACCACATCGGCTGACAAAGCAAAAAAATGCTCATCAATGAATCATCCACTTTGTCAATTGTTGGCGGTGTAGCCCCGCCAACTTCACGTTTGACGCTCGTTGGAATCGGCCCTGATACATGGATTTGAAGTTAAGACGACGAGTTATGAATGAGACTAAAGCTGTGGATCGTTGTTGAAAAACCCCTCGTCCAAACGCTTGGAACCGTTGCCAAATCGGAAGCCCCAGATGCTTCAATTGCTGAGAAACACTACAAATACCGCCCGTCTTTCCTGATGCCGTGAAATCTGGGAAGATGGGCTTCGCGTTGGGGGTAGGGTTCATGAAATGTCTGAGTCACCCGGACAGATCACTAATCTCTTGATAGCGGCCCACGCGGGTACGCCTGGAGCATTCGATGAATTGATCGGCTTAGTTTACCACCAATTACGGCAAATCGCGGGCACGCAACGGGTCTTGCGCGGGCAGGACCACTTCCTAAAAAAGACAGCACTGGTTCACGAGGCATATATTCGCTTGTTTACCAGAGACATGGAGACATGGGAAAACAGGAGTTGTTTTTTCTGGGCTGCCTCGCGAGCGATGCATGATATTCTGGTGGAAGAGGCCCGTCGTATTTGTGCTCAAAAGCGAGGAGGCGGTCGGAAATTCGCGGCCATCACCGAAGATGTCGCCGTTCAGCAGCGGGAGGAGTCAAAGGAACTGATCAGCTTCGATGAAGCGCTGACGCAACTCAGAGAAGTCGCCCCGGGATCGGCCGATGTCGTCATGCTCCGCTTCTTTGGCGGATTGAGTCATCGAGAAACAGCGGAAATGCTAGGGATCGCTCATTCAACGGTTCGAACCCGCTGGATCTTCGCCCGGGCATGGCTGCACCGATACCTGACAGAAAAAAAGCCGGGTTTAGATGGTACCGAAGCGAACACCTCGATCGGCATATTGCGGCTAATAAGGTAATGACTCCGTTCAAAGGCAATGAAGTCGAAGAACTTTTTAGCGAGAGCCTGCATTTGGCGTCTCGGGACCGCCAAGATTACGTCTTGAATTCAGGCAAGTCAAAGGCAATCCGCGACGAAGTCCTTCAACTTCTAGAGCACGATCGACAGGCCGGAAGCTTCTTATCCAAACCGGTCGTGGATACGTTTGCATCCCTTGCGCAGCGAATTGGTAGCGAGATTGCTGAATTCCGCTTGGTCCGTGAACTCGGTCGTGGAGCGATGGGCATCGTCTACCTGGCAGAAGACCGCTCACTTGATCGCAAGACAGCGATCAAAATTCTCAATCCGACCCTGACGGGTTCCAAGAAAGCGGTCGAACGATTTCGAAGGGAAGCCCAGGCAGCGGCCCGGTTGAAGCATACCTCCATTGTACCTATTTATCGATACGGGGAGGATCGGGGCACTCATTTCATTGCGATGGAGTTCGTCGAGGGGGAAGCTTTGGACCGTCAGTTGGGTTCGCTTCGATCAACAGTTTGTGATAGTGAAGCGAATTACCCGAATCGTCTAGATCATCGCGGTCATCAAATCGGCGGTACGACTGCGGATCCGCAATACGTTCATCGCTGTGCCCGAATCGCCTGCTCCGTTTCCCAAGGTTTGGAAACCGCCCATCAGTCGGGCATTCTGCATCGTGATGTGAAGCCTTCCAATATCCTGATCGACTCCTCGGGAAGTCCTCGTCTAACGGATTTTGGCATTGCGCGGCTTTGCGACGAAGAACGACTGACTCTCTCTGGTGACGTTGCCGGCACGTTCCAATACATGAGCCCCGAACAGGTGGATGGGAGTGTATTGGACCGCCGGACAGACGTTTTTTCTCTCGGCGTGGTTCTCTACGAGATGCTCACGCTTGAACCGCCGTTTCGGGGACCCAGCGTATCTGCGCTCACGCGGGCGATACGCGAGACCGATCCAGTCCCCGTACGAACGTTGAATCCTGCCGTTCCCCGTAAATTGGCGACGATCTGCCACAAAGCGCTGGAAAAGAAGCCAATTCACCGGTACCCGACGGCGGCGCACCTGGCGGCCGACCTCGATTGTTTCCTCTCGGGCGAACCGATCATGGCAAGACCGGCCACGGCGGTTCGACGAATCGGTAAGTGGTTCAATCGACGCAAGAACCTCAGCATGGCATTGGTAGCTGTGCTTCTTGTGGGTTCGCTGGGGGTTGCTGGAGGACTACGCCTCCAACACCGGTGGCAATCCATGGCGTCGATTTCAATCAGACCGAAGGATGGCTCCAAGGATTTGACCGCTTTTCTTCGTCGTTGGAACGGGGATCTTCTTCGCTTTGATGCCGCCCAGGTTCTTGGTCCACTCCCTATAGACTCACTCGTGATTGAACCCGGTCCGTGCCGATTCGTGTTGCGAGATCAAACGGGAGCGTTCCTGGAGTTTGACGACGTTTTGGAGCCCGGCTCCGAAGTCGACAAGATCGTCGACTTTGACGCTGCATCCAGATCGTTCGACGACATGGTCTACATTCCTCCGGGGCAATATACCATTCGTCGCGGAGAACAAAATGATGACGTAGTCGACGAGCAGGTCGAGTTGGAAGGCTTTTATTTAGATCGTACGAAAGTATCCAACGCCCAATACCATCATTTCGTCCAGGAAACCGGCCATCCAATGCCCAAACATTGGTTGTTGTTCGGATACGATGAATCGCTTGCGGACCGCCCGGTTGTCGGCGTAAACCTCGCCGACGCGCAAGCCTTCGCGATGTGGTACGGCAAGCGACTTCCCACGGCTGCGGAATGGGAGGCGGCTGCTCGCTCGCCGGATGGTCGATTATATCCGTGGGGTCGACTGGAAGATGCGCCTCAGTCGGCTTTTCCCGATTATGATGCCTTGGTTGCGACACAGAACAGCGGACCTCAATCGCAGTACGAGAACTATGTTCAAAGGACGACAGCCGTAACCAACGACTCCGCCCCTCAAGAGGATACCGGCCTGTTGCAGTTGTTGAGCAACGTGCTTGAATTGACCGCAACTGTTTCATCAACCGACCCAGGTCACATCATCATCAAGGGCGGCTATTGGTCGAGTCATCCTCAACATACCGAACTTAGAACCGTCATTACTTACCCCCGCGTGGGGAGCACGCTGACACTAGGTTTCCGGTGTGCGCGAAGCCAAGAGGCAGCAAGAACCAACCAGGAGGAGTGAGATCATGCCGAGTGCGGACTACTACGTCAACGTCTATTGGGAAGCTGTTCCCTACTCTGATACCTACTATTTGCTATCAGATCAGGATAAAGCACAGGTCAACGCGATTCTCGTGAACGCCGTCAACGCCCTCGTCCCATTACAACAACAGAAAAACTGGCGAAATCTCTATTTTCCAAATAGAAGTTACGATGACATCCTTGTTCAGATCAATTCAATGCTGATGGCTCAAGTGGTTCCACCGCCTGGAAAGGTGCTGGTACTCGCCGCACCGCAGGCTGTATATTGGAAGCCTACGTCGCTCGGCCATCAGATAATCTATTTTGCCAATTTGGCCGATTCGCCGGGAGGGACGGCGGCGGCGTGGGAGATTCCCGCGACCTACAACAACGTTACTCACCGAGCGCGGATGGGTCTGGCCTACGAATGCATCCTTGCCTGATATCGGCCGGGGCGATTTGGCCAATGCCGAAATTGGAATTCGTACCCAAATTGATGCTTGAAGAGCATCCGCTTCAACGGCGCGAGTATTCTTGAGTTTCTCATCCGACAAACGGTCTTCAGATCTCGTCGTAAGACGTATGGGGCGGCGTTATTTTTCGCAATTGGACCGGCTGACCAATCCTGCGTACGGCGCGGTCGACGGCGAACGTGTCCGTGCGATCCAGGGGTTATTGGAAACTCTAAAGCACCGAGTGCTGATGCGCGGAGCGCTTCATCCGAATCGCCTGTCGAAGCTGCCGAGTTATTCGCGTGTAGGCGTTCTTGCAATTTCCAAGCTGATGAACGCAACCATGCAGGAGGTTTTCGGCACTCCACTCACGTCACCATCAAACCTAGAAACGATCGGCGCAACGCACGATTTGTTTTCATGGGGAGGACTTCGCACTCCGCAGACACGAGGCATTCGCACCCCCAATAACATTCCGGACAGTGCGATGATCTTCTTCTTCCCTGAATTCGCGCACCTGGCCATCGAACTCGGATTCGATGCCGTAAACTGGAGCGCACTTCTTCCGATGCTGACGAGAATGCCGGCGCTTTATGTGGCAGCGCATGAGCTTCATGATGCTGAGTGGCTCCCGAAGCCGTTCGATGAGCTCGGTCCGCCGCCGAGCTGCAATCCATTTGAAATCGCACTCATTGCGCATGCCTCGAAGCTCCGCAAAGAATACGAACTTATGGGCAAAGGCGATCTCGAACAAGTTCTTGGCAAACTTGCTGCGAAGGCCTTTGATGACGTAGGTGATGATTCGATCGAACACGGTTTTGGCCTGCTCCCCAAGATTTGATCCAGGTGTTATGAGAGTCCAGCCGCCTCGGGACGGGGCAGGGAGGATTCTCGATGAATCGCAAGAGGCACAGTCCCGAGCAGATCATTCGCAAGCTGCGGGACGCGGATCGGATGCTGTCGGAGGGCAAGGAAATCGCCGCGGTCTGCCAGGTTTTGGAGGTTGCGAAAGCGACCTTCCACCGCTGGCGGAACCAGTACGGCGGGATGAAGGGCGATGAGGCCAAACGGCTCAAGGAGCTGGAGATCGAGAACGGTCGGCTCACGCCGGTAACATGTGTCAGGAGACTCTAGCTTCAGCGTTCGAGAATTAACCCAAACGTCGAGTAAGTAACGAGTTGAACCGGTGGTCGACGGCGTGCGCCGTCGAACGGCATGGTGGGGCGGCTTCCCCGGCGGCACCAAGCAACAACGTTCCGGCTGCAATTCCGTCAAACAAAGACACCAAAGTGACACCAAACGCCGATCTCGGCGCGTTTCAGGTCGGGTACAAGCTACGGAGATTCGACGTAGGTCTTGGCGGGGTTGGCACTTACGACGAATGGGCGATACAGGACTTGAACCTGTGACCTCCTGCGTGTCGAGCAGGCGCTCTAGCCAACTGAGCTAATCGCCCCGGTTCGGTACGTTACCCGTTGGAGGTGCTGTTGTCCATGAATCCGAACTCGAGTTTTTTGTTTGCCGATGGAGGCGCATGATGGCCGATGACTCGTGCCCTGCAATTGGCTAGCCTGCCGATGGTCTTGCTCTTGGATCGATCGCTGTGACGGAATTTGACGCACATGGCCGCAAGTTCCGTCCCTGGCAATTCGAGGGTCACTTTGCGTTGTTCGGCGCTCGAAGCGCCGGTTGAGGCGAATGCCCGGCCGAGTTGCGATCGCTGGCCCTCCTCCCATTGACTCTCCGGTCGGTCTTCGGTCAGATCACCCGTGGAGCGAGTCAAACGAACGCAGGAGAGGTGATCATGACGTCAATTCAAACCTGGCCGTGCCCGACATGGGTGTTGATCTTCGGCGTGGTTCTTTTTTTTACGCCATCGGAGTCATCGGGTGATCCGACTGAGCGCGTCAACGGCGGTTTTGAAGAAGTCGATCAGAGCAAGCGCCCGTTGGGCTGGCATTTTGATCCAGTCGCCTCTCCATCGGGTTTCGCGGTTCGCTCGGAATCCGTTCGGCCGCATGGCGGAACCTTGAGCCTGTTGTTGGAAGCACCAAGCCCCAGTTCTGTGGTTGTTTCCTCCGACCCTGTCGAGCTTCGTGTCGGGCGCGTGTATCGACTCAGCGGCTGGATTCGGACAGAGGGTGTTCGATCGGATGCCGCTTCGAAATATCCGACCGCCGTGCCGGCGTGCCTGACGATGGAGTCATTTCCGTTTACGAATCATTCGTCCGCCGTGGGCGGCGATTCGGACTGGACGCGTGTCGAGTCGCTTTTTGTCGCAACGCGAGGCCGAGACCGCATTCGACTTCATCTTGGCCACAACGGAACGGCAATGGGCAAAGCCTGGTTTGACGACATCCGATTGGAGGAGGTCGAGGACATTGCCGAGTTCATCCCGATGGAGACGGTTCGATGGTCGGGAAATGGATACCGGTACGATGATCGAGGGTGGATTTTTGTTCATATCGAGGGTGAGCCCTACGAGCGCGGCTACCAATATGGATCGCTCGTGGCCGATGAAATCGTTCAGTACATCACCAAGCTGGCCGTGGAGCAAAACGAAGCGAATCCCGCGGCGGGCTGGCAGACTCTCCGGTTTGAAACCGACGCTCTATTCCTGCGAGGCTACGACTCGGAGTTCCTCACGGAAATGAAGGGCATCGCCGACGGGGCGGCCAACGCCAAGGGCAAGTACGACGGTCGTCCGCTCGACCTGCTGGACATCGTCACGGTTAATTCAGTGGTCGATCTCGGACAACTGCACAGCGCGCTGGAAGTCACTCCGCATGCCTTGACCGGAGAAAACTTTCTCGCCGCTGAACAAGAAATGAAAATCAGGGAGGACAACCTCAAGTGCTCGGCGTTCGCCGCCACGGGTCCCGCCACGGTCGACGGGCAGGTCGTCTTCGGGCAGATTTTCATGTGGAGCGGTTACACCGGGGTTCATTGGAACGTGCTATGCGACATTCAACCGACGACGGGGCATCGATTCGTGCAGCATACGTTTCCCGGTGGAATTCACTCTGGCGCGGACTTTTACATTAACTCCGCGGGCATCGTGATCGGCGAAACGACGGTTTCCCAGACGCCGTTCGAGCCCGATTCGACGCCGCAGTCCAATCGAATTCGCAAGGCTGCTCAGTATGCCTCGTCCATTGACGACGTCGAGCGGATTCTGTGGGAGGGCAACAACGGCATGTACACCAACGATTGGCCGATCGCCGACATCAAGACCGGCGAAGTGGCCATTCTGCTGCTGGGCACGCATCGAAAGAAGCTCTGGCGAACAAGCGAAGACTTATCACCATTTGGAACGCCGGGGTTTCTCTGGGCGAACAACAACAACCGCGACGATGAAGTCCGCAAGGAATACGTCGCCCATCCCGAAGGCCGGCCGTTCGACCTTGTCTTTTCCGCGTGGAATCGTGACGTCGCGTTTAACGAGTTCTACCAGCGATTCAAGGGTAAGATCGATTCAACGACGGCGGTGAACATGTGGGCGTCATCGCCGATCAACCGGGCTCATGCGTGCGACGGGAAGATCACGACAACGGAGATGGCTCGGGAGCTTGTCTTTCTCGCACATTACGGAAAGGTCACGTTGCGCGAGAAGTTTCCGCAGAAAGACAACCGAATTATGCCCGATCGCCCCGGCGCAATTCCGCATCTCAGTCTCGGCTACTCGGTCGCCAGTCCGATCTATGTCACCGAAAAACTCAAAGAGGCTCGAGACGCGGGTCGGTGGACGAAACCAGCGAAACTCGATGAGCCGATCCTCGAACTCGGTGATCTAAAATCCGAGTTTGCAATTGATCGCGATCTGCTTTGGCGGCGAACCGTGTATCCGGCAACCTCCGCAGAACATTGGTTCGTCAGCGCGTCGGCGGCCTACTGGAAGATGCTTTCCGATCTCGACAATTCAAAGGGCGGCAAGGAAGGCGCGGATCAACCGTCGCCGGTGGAGAAGCTTTCGCAAGAACTTGCACATTTGAACCGTCGATACCTCTATACGGTTTCGCGCGAGGCGGATGCACCGGCCGTGAAGGCTGAACGTTCGTACGACCGTTACGGTCCCTATCAGATTCCTCGAATCAAGGGGACGTTCGCGCTTCATCAGCTTCGGCTTCTTCTCGGCACGGAAAGGTTTCTGACCGTGATGCGTTCGGTGCACGAACGATTCGCAGAGAAGAATATGACCAATGCAGAGTTTTTGTCCGCGGTGCAAGAGAGCGCGAATCCAGCGGCAGAGGAGCTGGTTCGGCAATGGATCGAGCGCGAGGGCTTGCCGCGATTGAATCCTTCTGCGGCGGTTGCCCAGACGGATACTGGTCAATGGGAGGTTCGGCTGAAAGTCATGCAAGTCGGCGAACCGTATCACGTCTTAACGCATGTGTCGTTCGACGTTGGAAAGGCTCGCAATCTGCGGCGTATCGAGATTGTCAAAGGCGAGTTCGAAGAGGTGTTCACCTTTGACGCCGAACCGAAGAAAATAGAATTCAACATTCTGAACGACGTCCCGGTCGGAAATCCGAACTACTATGTTTGGCAGAATCTGATCGACGATTTCGACGACGTGTTGATCGTGTACGGGACAGCGCGGCAGGACGAGGCCAATCATACGCTTGCCCGCCGATGGCAAGAGACCGTGGCCAACGCCTACCTGGAGATTCTTCCGCCACTGGTCAAGGACTCGGAGCTGACGGCTGAGCAGGCCGCGAGCCACGATCTGATCGTGTTGGGAACGCTCAACGACAATTATCTTTTCACGACCCTTCCATCGTCGATCCCGGTGAGGTTTGGCATTAACCATTTTGAATGGCGCGGAGCGGTCCACGGCGATCCGGACGATGGGCTGTTTCTTGTGACGCCGAATCCGTTCAACCCGGGTCGGGTAATGTACATCATCGCGGCGAACTCGGCACTGGAGCTTTACCAGATGACCCGGCAATACACTCGCGACATTCCGTCCTGGGCGCGATTCAAAGGCGGAAAAGTTGTCGAGAAGGGCGTTCATCCGCCTGAGGAGTTTCTATTCGCGGGTCCGTTCGCGGCTCCGTGACATGCCGGTGAATCGCGGTGTTCCCATTCTCGATTTTGGGATCGCCAGTCCGAGGCGCGCCCATATTGCCCAAGGACGTTTTGACGGGTAGGGTAGCTGTTGCGCGGGGCCGTAGCTCAGTTGGGAGAGCGCCTGGTTTGCAACCAGGAGGTAGCGGGTTCGAACCCCGTCGGCTCCAATCAAGTCCCTAACAAACTTCTTGGAATACGGATCAGAATCCGAGAAGCGGGTCATTGACACGAAGGTGAGAACTTGCCACGATTGCCAGCAGGTAGGTAGCCTCGGCGGACGCGACAGCCAATGGGCCGGTGACCGCCGCATTTCTTGACCGGGACTACTCCGCAGAAAATCTAAGTTGAGGGGCGCACCGCACGACTACTTTGCGTGCATCGCCGCCACGCACGTTCGCAAAAGGTCCATTGCAAACGACCGGCCTGTTTCGCTTGGACGCGTCCGAACGATCGCGGCGCGATCCCTTTTTGATTCACCGAGCGTTCTGTCTTACGTATTGACGTTCGACATTTGGTCATTGCACACATAGAGGAGTTCAACGATGCATCCAGGGGAAAAATCACAGCGAGTCAGAAAACTGTTCGTCATTGCGGTTTTTTTTGCTGCATTGCTTTCCGGCGCGACACTGGCCGTCAATCTCCCACCTGGCGGTGCCGCGCCGCTTTCCGGTGTTTCCGGCGGCGCCGGACCTGGGACCGTCATCCTCGACGATGCCGTTCCCTTTCAAGTACTCAGCAACGGTGGGGCATTGCTTTTTGAAGGTGAGCTTCGTGATCGCGTGGTCCGGCTCAACGCAACCGGCACGCTTGCGTTTGTCCGGCAGATACTGAACACAACTCCACGCCTTAACGGCCGCGTAGTGCGACTCGAGTGCGGCGACTATAGATCCTTTCTCACGAATGTCGATTTTTCGACGACCAGCTTGGGAACGGTAAGACCCGATTCCGCATCGCGTACATCGAATGGATCCAACATTTCATTCCATTTCGACGAAACTCCGATTACCGGCGGCGACGAGTCCAAGTTCGTCCACGTGGCAACCGAAGCGCTTCATTATGCGGATCGTGGAAAATGCATCGTCAGGCTCGCCACAGGTGAAGAAACGTCCGTTTCGGTCGTGCGGCCGGTGCGTCATGTCGATCCCGGCTGCCGCGAGATTGATTTCGAAGACCTTCCGCCAGGAATGATGATTCCGGCCGGCGGCAGTTTTGCGTCGAATGGCGTGCTCATGCACTTGCGGGAGTTCTACTGGGACGTTGGGAGTTGTACGAATCCAACCATGGGCGGCGCCGTGCGCGTACAGAGCACCGATATGGCCTGTGGTTCGGGGCGAGAGCTTCAAGTAGGCAACGTTAATGTTGAATTCGACTACGGCGCGCCACTTCTGGGAATGGTCATTTACTTTGGCGAATACGGAGGTAATGTCAATCTGACCGTGAACGGACACTGCGTCAGCGTGCCCGATTTCAGTGACCTTCCACCCGTGGTGGGCGGTGTCGAAGTCACGGTGAACGAGGCCAACCCCGGCCAGGGTTGCGGCAGGATTACCTTGCAGGGTCCGATCCACTCCGTGAGCGTCGGCGGACAGGAGTTCTGGATCGATCAAGTCCTCTGCGAACCGGACGTTTGTTTTGACGACAACACGCCGCCGGTCGCAGAAATTGGCGAGCCTGGGTCGGAATCCTGCGTCTGCGATCCAGTCGCAATTCACGGAACCGCCAATGACGTCAATTTCGATCGCTACCTTCTTGAGTACCGCCTCACAACGGATCCCATCTGGCATCCGATCGTGACGTCGGGCATGCCGGTTGTGGCCGGATTGCTTGGCACCTGGAGCGCAGCAGGGTTGCCGCAGGGGCGGTACATCATTCGCCTTACGGCGGTCGACGCTTGCGGACACAGTTCAACGGCCGTCACAGTGGTCTGGCTTGGAACCACGTTCGACTCACTCATCCTCCGTGGACCGGACAACGGCGATATCCTGGGCGGCACGGTTTGTCTGGACGGGACCGTATGGGACAATTACTGCTTTGACGAATACGCAGTCGAATACCGGCCGGCTGGCGGCACGCTTTGGAGTCCGGTCGATCCGTCGCAGCCCATCTACACATCCACGGTTATCAACGATCCGTTCGCCCAATGGGACACCGTCGGGCTGGGGATACCTGATGGTCAATACGCCCTGCGGGTTCGGGCGCGCGACGATTGCGACAACACCGCCGAGGTGACCCGCGACGTTATTGTGGATAATACCTGGCCGACCGCGGTCATCACCGACCCACAACCTTGTCAGTATGTCGAGGGCTTCGTGGAGGTGCGTGGCACGGCCGCCGACGCCAACCTGGATAGCTGGGTACTGCAATACTCTGGCGGAGCGGCTTCGGGGTGGGTGAACATCGCGTCCGGGAACACGCCGGTCGTTGGAGGCGTGCTCGGAATGTGGGATACAACCGCTTTGCGACCCTGCGCTTATATGCTCCGGCTGGTTGTAGTCGATAGAGCGGTGCTCAACTGCAACGGTGCCATTCGCCACCGAAGCGAGTATACCGTGTCTGTCAATGTAGGAACGTGCGGTGACTTCGATGTGGACGATGATGGTGACGTCGACCTGTTCGACTACCAGTGGTTCGAGCGGGCCTTCACTGGACCGCTGCCGTAATCGCTGGAAGTCCAATCAGTTCGCTTACAAGCCGCCTGTCGGTCACGAACTACCGGCAGGCGGCACTTTCTTGCGCAGGTGGGCAACCTCGACGGGTCGCTCTTCACGACGCCATTTCGAATCCATCCTGAGCGTTCCGCTCAAACGACTCCATTGGAATCATCTTGTTGCAGATCGTAACACGTCAGCCGCCTTCAGTGCTTTCAGGCGGCTCACGTGTTACAAGGCCGGCAAAACGTCGAGCGACGACGACCCGGGATGATGCGATTCCAACTCGGCTCGGTCATTGCGTGCCGCGACATCGTGACGACACGAGAAGGCGATTCGAATGACGCCTTTTCGCGAAGCGACAAGGACTCTAGTTCTGTCTCGCAAACGATTCTAGGGATTTTGGAGATGGGCGGCGATCCACTGCATCAACCATCGTGCGAAGATTAACTTGCCGTTGACTCCCGCCGTTGAATCGGTGCAAGACGGTGAAAACCACCGTCCGTCAGGAAGATGTACGACCGCGCTGACGGCAGTTGAGCCCATCGTCGATAAAGGGTTGGCGATCAACGCGTCGAGGTTCTTGCGTTGCAGTTTTTCCCTGGCGCGAACTTCGAGGTGCGATTCCTCTTCCAATGCGAAACCGATGATCCGCTGATGGGGCGCTCGCTTGGCCGCGCACATCGCAACGAGGTCGGGCGTCGGCTCCAATTCCAAGACCAACTGCTCATTCTCGCGCGGCAGTTTTCCCGCGAGGCGAGCACGCGGTCGAAAGTCGGCCACGGCGGCGGCCATAATCAACACGTCACAACGAGGAAATTGAACGTTGAGCACCGACTCCAGATCAGCCGTCGAGTCAAATCGTTTGACATCGACGCCTTGCGGAGGATCGATTTCAACGGGGCCGAGTGCGAGTGTCACTTGCCAACCCGCATCGCGCGCGGCCTCGGCGAGGGCAACGCCCATCCGACCGCTCGATCGATTCGCCAGGTAGCGAACGTCGTCAATCGCTTCGTGCGTCGGCCCGGCGGTGATGAGCATCCGTTTCATCGTCATGCCCAACATGGAGGCATCGAGACTGCGTTACACGACATTGTTTTGGACCTGCCACATCCAGTGTATACGAACAGATTACACGGAGCCGATCAAAATGAAAAAGCGTCGAAGCGATCACGTGAATCGCAATGGCGCCAGGAGTAGGTCTCGAAGCGTTTTGCTCAACGGATCGGGGCCGCGGCGCCCGTTTCCGGTAGAAGATGTTGGAGAACACTGAGTACTCGGCCAAATCGGCACCGATGAACAGTCTCCCAAGAACGGCGGGGCCGCCTTTCCGAAAATGTGCCGGTGCCGTTGGGCACCCAACGGCTCGACGACTCGCTTTTCTTCTGCCGGCCGGCATCGTGACGAGCGGACAACGCGCGGTCAGCACCCAGTTGCGATCCGTCTCCATGCCGGAGCCGGGAAATCCTTCCAGCAGCCACCGAGCCTTCAGGAAACGACGTTGGCAAGTTGGAGATCTGTCTTTGGACTTGGCGGGCTACATTCTCCAGTACTGGTCGCCAACGCAAACTGATAGGCAAGTTGTGCAAACGACGAGCGTCGGGTAAGGCGCGGACGATTCTGATCAAGGTGAGACCGTGGAACGCCGGCGGCAGAAAACAACCTTTGAGGCGATAAGCAGAAGTAATGTCAGAATCATTGCCCCCCATACCGAAACCGTGGGGATGATCGTCGGCTCAAGACAGTCCGGAGTACCGTTCTCGTTTGCGTCGATGCGGTCGTCTTCGCCGGGACACTGATCGACGCAGTCGGCCACCGTGTCGGCGTCGGTGTCGACGTCCGGCACTCCGCAACCGCACTGCCCGGCTGAGGTCTTTTGCGAATCGAATGGGCAACCGTCGGTGGAATCACACGTTCCGTCGCCATCGGAATCGGGAAGGGGATCATAGGGGCAAGGGTCGCACGCGTCCCCGACACCGTCCAAATCACGATCCTGCTGACCAATGTTCCAATGCGATGGGCAATTGTCGCAGGGATTGATATGGCCATCCTGGTCGGCGTCGGCCTGGCATTCGTCCGGAATGGAATTCCCGTCGCAGTCCCGACTGCTTCCGGAAGCTATATCGCATCCGTCGAACTGGCTGTTGCCATTGCAATCGGCTTCGCACTCGTCGGGGATCAGGTTTTCGTTGCAATCCTGACTCTGACCGTTGCCGGTGAAGGAACACTCGGGAGTGGTTGACGCTTCCAACGCACAAACCTGATCCCATCTGACGTTACAGCAAAAAGGATCCAATGCGCAGATTGCAAGACAGCAAGCAGCGCATTCGCAGCCCAACCCACCGTTTCCAGCCGGATCAAGGCAGCTGCCGGAAACCCCGCATACACCGCTGGATGGACCGCATTGCCGATTGACGTCGCATTCATCCGGCTTGCCATTGAAATTGCAGTCCGCGCTCTGACCCAACGCGATGTTGCAGCTGTCCGCCAGGCCGTCATGGTTGCAATCCGGTTCGCATTCGTCGGGAATCCCGTTGTTGCCGCAATCGCTGCTAGTACCGCCGCTGATGTCGCAAGCGTCCGCAACCAGATTGCCGTTGCAATCGGCAATGGTTCCGGTGACGAGCTGGCAAACGTCCGCTTCACCGTTTCCGTCGCAATCGGGAAGAGTGCTGCCAAGAGTGAGGGTCATGTCTTGATTATTCGGATCGCAAGCCGCCGTCCATGCCCCGAAGAAAAGGAGCGCTGGTAGATTCTCCTCGGTGGTGATCTGTATCATACTGGGCGGAACGGCAAACCCGGGGCCACGAAGCTCCATGGTCAGGCTCCACCGCCCAGCTACACCGTACACCCAATCAATAGAAGCGCCCGCGGCCGGATAAAGGGTCGAATAAGCCGGACCCATTCCATTGGTCAATCCATGAACCGATTTCACGATGTTTCTCATGGTGCCGGCGATGGCGGCAAACGTAAGATGATCGGGAGGAATGAAATTGGCGTACGCCCAAGGCCAGAGGATTACCGGGCCGTACGTATGCAGATCGATGTGACCGCGAACATTCGGATGACCGAGAAAAAAATCGCGTAAAGCTTGCGTTTCCGGCTCGGAGAAGGCGAACGCACCGCGATACACGTCACTGGACTGCGAACCACTTGAGCCCAGACCGCCCCAATGAAAGCCCCAGTTGCGATTCAAGTCGACCCCATACCCTCCCCGACGGTTCTTGCGCCAAAAGCGGTCCGTCGTCCAGGAGAATTCGTACCCATCAGGGTTCATCACCGGAAGCAGATACCAATCGATGTTGTCGACTAGGGAACGAACAAAGGGATCGGAGTCATAGCGAGCCAGGAGGTGTTGGGCCACGTAGGCGACGGTCGGAGGCGTAAGCCACTCGCGGGCATGCTGGCACCCATGAAAAAGGACGCCGGGCTTATCCGCGCCGGAACCGGTGATGTGAATTCCCATAATGGGTCGGCCTTCGATCGACGGACCGAAGTTCACCATTGACGCCAAGAGTGGGTACTGGACTACGAGATCGTTGAGATACGCCGTGATCTCGGCATTGGTGCGGAAAACGTCGAAGAACCCTTGACCACCAGCCGCACGTTCCGCCGTTACCAAGGATTGGACATCGGGAACCAAAACGTAGTATTCAAGACCGCTTTGTTCAAGAACGGCAAGCTGCAGTGGAGAGACTCTCACGTCGATCGTGCCGATGCCGACGCCTTCCGACCAAATGTCGAAGTCTTCGTCGGCCGATTCCAGCTCGAGAACCTTCTGAATGTCCGCATCGGACCGCAAGCGGACGACGGCGATCTTGTGACGTGTAAAGTCCTTTTGGCCTCCTGAGGCAGGGGCTGCAAAGGAGGTCAATGCGAGACAGAAAAAGATGAGGGAGCACCGCCGTGAAGTGAGACAAGCCGGTCGCATGATCGGCGTAACCTCGCCCAAGAACGAGTCTCTCATCATCATCGTCTACTCTTGTTATGGTTTCACTGATGGATCCGCTTCATTTACTGGAGAACTTCACCGAACCCCAAAAAACGCAGAGCATTTTTTTGCGCAGTTTAGCTATTTGGTGGCGAGATTGCAAAGAAATTGTGTGGGTCCTAGTCAAACGGTCCGATCTGCCATCGCCATTCTGGATGGGCGAAGTCGGCCGTTTGAAGCCCTCGAATCGTGACATTGCGGGTTCTGCGCGAAACCGCACGGACAAATGTCCTTTGAGACGAAGGTTGATGGCCGTCCGGAAACGTGAATGGCGTGCCGACGGGGGCTTAGCCGTATGGGGGCAGCTGGCGACAGTCCTGGACAACAGCGAGGCCGCGAAATCGGGGGTCGCTGCGTGAAAACCAGTACTCCACGCAGAAGTCACAAGGGAGGCCGGTTTGTGATATCATTGTAACTTACGCCGATTTGTTGCCGAACGGCCGGAACCCGGGGGCACCTTGGAACGTCCAAATGATTGGCGGGCTACGGGAACGGGCCAATGGGCCTTTCGAGGCGGCCTTGCGGATGTTGGTATCGTTGAGCCCGAGGCTCTGCGTGATCGAATTTGACGTTTCACGCGGGGACGACGATACTATAGCTGGGACTATTGGATGCGCGTGCGTCGATGTAACGGCGGCGCGCGAGAGGAGGTCGTAACCATGGCACAAGACCAGAAACAAAAGATCATGATCGCGGTACTCGCCGTGCTTGTCCTTGGAGCAGGGTCTTACTACATGTTCTTCCGCGACTCCGGCAACGCGACTGCCGCCGTGGCCAACCAGGGACCGGCCGGCCCGCGAGTTCGTGAAACGCAGAAAAAGGATGAGACCGTAACGCGCAAGCGTGCCGAGACACGCGAGCGTGAAACAGCACAACCCACGGAGCGTCGAGAGCGCGAGGAATCTGATGACCGGGAAACCGACGGTCGCCGAACGCGCAAGACGAAAGAGACGGAAGTCAAGAAGAAAAAGATGACGCCGGCGGCGTAATGAATCTCTGATTGATTCCGTTCGATTATGACCCCATCGGGAACCGCAACGCGCGGTTCCTTTTTTTTTTCGATGAGCAAACCGAAGTCATTCCCTCAACTGGGTTCTCAGGAAGCGGGAGACCGAACGTGGATGAATCAATATCGAATTGCTCAGCCCCTTTTCGCCCAGCTTTGCGGGGGGAAGGCAGTCTGTTGGCAGGCGTCACGATCGAACCAGCGCGATAAACCGCGCGGACTGAAGTCCGCTTCTCGCCACGATCAAATGGATGCTTTTCTCAGTTCGGGACCACGGTTTCGTCGCCGATGTTCGAGGCTCCAGCGGCAGAATGGAGGTCGCTCCATGCCAAGCGAAGCCGAATGCGAGCGAGGGCCAGATCGGCGTCGGCGGCGATGTAATCGCGTTGGGCTTCGTTGAGTCGGGTCAGGGTTTCCTTTCCGGCCAGGTATCCAGCGCGGACGATGCGGCGATTCTCAAGAGCGGTGGCGAGGTTTTCGCGTTGGAGGAGGATCTGGCGCTGAGTATTGTTGACATCGATCACGGCGTTGCGGACCTGGGCCTGGACGGCGAGCCGCAATCGATTGTAGTTGGCCTCGGACTCGGCCTTGAGGCTTTCGGCGGCACGAACGCGGGCTTCGCGGGCACCGCCGTTGAACAGTTCCCAACGAATCTCCATCGCGGCCGCCGACGATTGATCCTGGTGGCCGTAATGAAGGTTGGAGGCGTGGTCAAAGCCCCATGAACCGCTGGCTAATATCGACGGCTGATAAGTTGCCCGGGTAGCGCGGATGTTCTCCTCCTCGCTCTTACGAATCTCGTCCAATTGCATGATGTCGGGTCGGCGGACCAAGGCCAAGGAGAGCCAGGGGCCCGGATCGGGAGGGGTCAGTTCATCTTCGGTTTCTTCCTCGAGCGGTGAAAGCGACAATCCATCGGGAAGATCGACGTCATGGATTCCGAGGAGTTCGGCCAAGAGCACGCGGCCTGTTTCGCGGAGACCCTCGGCCTCGGCAAGGTTGGCCTGTCCCGCCAATACGCGCACTCGAAAATTGTCAACATCGGCTACGGTTGCCCGACCGGCCTGCTGGAGCTTTCTTGTTTCTTCGAGCTGTTCGCGGCTGAATTCTTCGTCGGCGCGGGCGATACGAACCTGCTCGCGGGCGAGCTGCACCTGGAAATAGGCCGCATCGACGGAACGAACGATGAGTCGCTGGACGTCCACGAGCGAATGGGTGGAGGCGAGCTGGAGATGCTTGGCGGCCATCAATTGTGCCTCGCGGAAGAACCCGTCAAAGAGCGTCCAGGTGGAGGTCAGCGTCGTGGAGTGCTCGCTGAACGAGTTGGCGTCGCCCCTGGGGCGCACGAGACCGGCGAGCGGTCGACGCAATGCGTTGAGCAAAGTTGTGACCGCGAAGCTGTTTGTACCGGAGTCGGTCGGATACAACGGAGCGGGCTGGAGAGCGGTTCCGAGGCGATTGCGGCTGGCAGGCGTCTGAAATGTGCGCGTGGAATTATGGCCGAAAGTGATTGTCGGATAATAGCGCGCGCGAGCTTCGGCGACGCGGGCCAGCGAGAACTGGAGGCGAGCCTGGGCAGCGTGGACATCGGGACCTGCGCGGACGGCGATGGAACGCGCCTCCTGCAGAGTAAGCACTCCTTGCGGTAGCAGGTTTTCAGCCTTTTCGTCGGTAACAGGAGCGCCGTAGGGCATAAGGAGATTCCGCTGCTCGCCGGGAAGCCTCTCCATGGCCCTGGCGTGGCGGTTGAGCACGACGGGAAGGCTATCCATGGGAGCACGGCAACAAGTCAGGGCAGGGAGAACGAGAATCAGCAAAACGCAGGACGCATGTCGAATGTCAATCATCGACGAGCAGCGCAAGAACCCTTGCCGCGTTGCACTGAGGTGAACATGCGCCGTCGCCTGCAAAAGTTGCCGGAAAATCTCGTGCAATTTCATACGACATCATCTCGTTGAGTTCTGGTCGGTGCGCCGCCTCCTGCATCGATCACTGCATCAAGCGTGTGACCCGGACCATGACCACGTCTTCCTCCGGAAGCGAAACCTCTCCGGCGATGATCGGACTTTCGACGCGGTGCATGGCGACGATCGCATCGATCACTTCGCGGCCATTCGAAACGCTTCCAAACACCGTGAATCCCTGGGCGTCGAGAAAAGAGTTGTCGGGATTGAGGTTGATGAAGAACTGCGTCGTACCGGAATTGGCATCGCCGCCGGACAGGGCCAAGGCGACGGAGTACAGCGTCGTGTTGCTGGGACTGTTCTCGTTCTCCTTGTTGATCGGATCCCGAGTCGGTTGGACCAGCTCCAGATCACCGTTCACGCGGCGATATCCGCCACCCTGAATTACAAAGGGAACGCAATCCTCCGACCCGGCATTCGGCGTGCAGGCGTTGCGGTGTATGAGCAGGCCGTCGTAAAACCCTTCATCGACATACAAGAGGAAATTGACCATATGGCGCGGCGTGAGTTCGCCATCGAGCTCGATGACGAACGGTCCGAGGTTCGTTTCAATGGTCACGGCCGGATGCAAATCGGAAACTGACACGACAGAAAACGTCCGCTCTGCCACCTGGTCCGGAGCCCCCCCCGGCAACGAAACGGTCAACCGCAGATGAACCGTTTCTCCGATCAAGGTGGTGAGGTTCGGCGTTGTCGACGCCGGATCGTCAAGGGTCGCGGTTCCCTGGATTACTTCCCAAAGCAAAACCGCATCGCGGAGGTCATCAGACAACCCGGCTTTCAGCATCGTCGCCTGGCCCGTAATAGTGAAATCGGGCACGATCGGAGCGACGACCGGAATAACTTCGACGGTTACGAAACCCGAGGCCCGAAATCCCGCTGCATCGGTGGCCAGCGCGCGAAAGGTGTATCGGCCTACCGCCAACGGCCCGATGATCGTCGGATTCTCCGACGATTCGCCGTCGAGCTCGACTGGTAAACCGCTGTTTTGAGTCCAGCGAAAAGAATACGGCGGTGTTCCTCCGGAGGCTTGCGCGAAAAGCACGACGGATCCGATTCCCTCAAAGCCGACAGGTGTGGGGGTGGACGCAACAACGAGCAGATCGGTTGGTCCTTGGGGACCACCTACATTGCCCACATCGCGCACCTGGATGCACGAGACCGCCGTAAGGAGCAGCGATGCCACGATGGCGCGACTGATCGCGCGAGGATAACCGGCAAGTGCAGCCATCGTGCGCTTTTGCCACAGGGCGGGTCTTTCATTCATCGATTGGTGACAAGTCATTGGAACGAGATTCCCGCGTTATCCTGCGCCATGAACCGTCGCATCCGTAGTCCATCCCACTGGTTCATCATCGGACTGCTGGAATCAGTTTCACTAGTCCATGCGGCGAAACCGTGTACAATACCCGCCAAGGGGCGATCGGTCAGCCCCGATGACATCAGACAAAGAACCATCATGCCTGTTTACGACGCCTATGAGTCCCCGCTGGTGACGCGGTACGCATCGGCGGATATGGCCAAATTGTTCGGCGATCGAACGCGGATTCTCACGTGGCGGCGCTTGTGGATCGCACTGGCCAAGGCGGAGCACCGCGTCGGATTGCCGGTCACAACCAAACAAATACGACAACTTGAGCGGACGATTGAAGAAATCGATTTTGCAGCCGCCGCCAAGTACGAAAAACGGCTTCGGCATGATGTCATGGCGCACATCCATACGTGGGGCGACCTTGCCCCGGACGCACGGGGCATCATTCATCTTGGCGCGACCAGTGCTTACGTTGTGGACAACGCCGATCTGATTCTCATGCGCGAGGCACTTCGGATGGTTGCCGCGGGGCTTGCGGCCGCGATCGACGCGTTGGGGACTTTCGCTAAGAAGCATCGATCGCTGCCGACCCTTGGATTCACGCATTTTCAGCCGGCGCAGCCGACGACAGTCGGGAAGCGCGCCGCGCTTTGGTGTTACGACTTCGTTCGTGATCTGGAGGAGATCGAATACCGCATTGCCGGGCTGCGCTTTCGCGGCGTAAAAGGGACGACCGGGACACAAGCGAGCTTTTTGGAGCTTTGCGGTGGCGACCACAAGAAAGTATTGCGACTGGAAGCGGACGTCGCACGGCAGTTTGATTTCGACGTGGTGGAACCCGTCACCGGGCAGACCTATTCTCGAAAAGTGGACGCGCAAGTGATCGGATCGCTGGCGGGCGTCGCGGCCAGCGTACACAAGTTTGCCAACGACATCCGCCTGTTGCAGCACCTCAAGGAAATCGAAGAACCGTTTGAAGCCGAGCAGATCGGCTCCAGCGCGATGGCCTACAAACGCAATCCGATGCGTTGCGAGCGGGCGACGGGACTGGCACGGCTCGTCATTTCCCTGGCCTCTTCGCCGCTTCAGACGGCGGCGGAGCAATGGTTCGAGCGAACGCTGGACGATTCGTCGAACAAGCGCGTGGTGGTGCCCGAAGTGTTTCTGGCAACGGATGCCATGCTTCGGATCGTGACGAACGTCGCTCGAGGACTGGTCGTCTATCCGAAAGTGATTGAGTCTCGCCTTCGGGCGGAGCTCCCGTTCATGGCTTCGGAAAACATCCTGATGGCGGCGGTGGCTGCGGGAGGCGATCGGCAGGACCTGCACGAACGAATTCGGCAGCATTCGCAGGCCGCCGCGCAACGGGTCAAACTGGAAGGCGGCGACAATGACCTCCTCGAACGACTTCGATCCGATCCAGCCTTTGCCGGTGTCGATCTCGCCAAGGCGCTTCATCCGAAGCACTACATCGGCCGCGCGCCGCAACAGGTGGATGAATTCGTTCGCGGCATTGTTGGACTAATTCGGCGCCGGTATCGGAATCGGACGCAACGCGAGAGTGAGCTGCGTGTGTGACGCATCGACAGAGTTGACCGATTCGGCTCCAGCCTGTTAATCTTGAGTATCGCAACGAGGAGTCGACCGGGTGTCCACGTCCAAGCCAAAGTCGGCGGTTGTTCTTGCCGTGTCCGGCATGATTGCTTGGGGCTGGAATCTCAACGGCTGTTCCCAGGAGCAGCCAAAGGGCTCCGAGATTGCTCCCAAGCCCGCAACCTTTGCGAGTCAATTGAATCCCGCCGAGGCGACCGCGCCTCGGTACGCCATGGGCATGAGCATTACCTTAGAATCCGGAGTCGGATGCACTGGAGTTTCTAGGTACCCAGATCCTTACTTGCCCGGTTTGTCATCGGTCGGACATGGCACCTCAATAAGAAGCGGGAGTAATGAGTATGAGCTATCATTCAATGTGGATTGAGTATGCTGACGGCGCTGATGTTTATGATATGACTTGGAGATCATCGACTATCGCCAAAAGAGAAGAGCGCCTTACCCATACGATGACGACGTCGATTACGAAAAAGCTGCGATTTCGAGGGACCACTGAGATCGTGTATGAGGACGAACAGGTTCGAGCTTTGGTCTATCTGCCCGATTCAGAGAGTGCCTTTCGCGTCCCGCAGAATCTCGATGTGACTAGCTTGAATAGGAAATGATGTTGAATGAATCGCGCCGAACTTGCTGAGAGAATCCGCGAAGCGGCCTACCTTGAAGGCGACTTCACGCTGCGCTCCGGCCGAAAGAGCAAATATTACCTCGACAAGTACCTATTTGAGACTCAGCCCGACATCCTTCGCGCCCTCGGCGATTCCTTCGCGAAGTTCATTCAACCCACGACAACCCTCATCGCCGGCGCCGAGCTTGGCGGCGTCGCGCTGGCGGCCGCCGCTTCCATGGCGACCGGAAAGCCCTTCGTCATCATCCGCAACGCCAAAAAGGACTACGGCACGTCCAAACCCTACGAAGGGAAACTGACGGACGGCGACTCGGTGCTGCTGGTGGAGGACATCGCCACAACCGGCGGGCAAGTGCTCGAAGCCGCGAAGTTCATCACCTCCATCGGAGCGAAGGTTGAACGCATCGTTGCGGTGATCGATCGGCAGGAAGGCGCACGCGAGAACATCGAGGCCGCCGGATTCGCTTTCGATTCCCTCTTCACCAAAGCCGACCTCGGCATCCTATCCTGAGAACGTGTTTGGTTAGGAGGGCAAACAGGGCCGCGCCCGTCAGGAAGCGGTCGATAAGCCCAAGGAAAATCCGCTCCCTCACGGTCGCGGCTCTGCTCCGAACCACGTTTTCGAAGCAGGATTGATCACGCGGGTTGAACCGGCCGCCGATGCGAGTACACTCCAGTCGTTCGGATCGGACGGTTTCATTCCTGACCGGGAGCAACATCATGAAGCGGTACGCTCAATTCCTTGGTTTGGCGTTGGCGATTTTGCCATTCGGATGTCAGTCGGCGGGTCCGGCGAGTAGTGCAAAGACGGGCCGCGCCCAGATCTTCAGAGGCATGGGAACGCATCATCGGTCGATCACAACCTCGTCCGATCGTGCTCAGCAATTCTTCGACCAGGGGTTGATCTGGGCCTATGCCTTCAATCACGATGAGGCCATTCGCTCCTTCACCGAATGCACGAAGATTGATCCGAATTGCAGCATGTGCTGGTGGGGCGTCGCGCTGTGCAACGGACCGCACATCAACAACCCCGTCATGCCGCCCGAGCGATCCAAGGCCGCCTGGGACGCAGCCCAGCGGGCAATGGCACTCAAGAACCTGGCGACGCCTGTTGAGCGAGCCTTGATCGACGCCGTGGCGAAGCGATACGCCGATCCAGCGCCTGAGGATCGCAAGTCACTCGACGAGGCTTACGCGGCGGCCATGCGCGAGGTCTGGAAGGCCTATCCCAATGACGCCGATGTCGGAACGCTCTTTGCCGAGGCCATGATGGACCTTCGCCCATGGGACCTCTGGAAAAAAGGCGGTTCGCCGCAGGACGGCACTGATGAAATCATTACGGCGCTGGATCGCGTCCGGACGCTCAATCCAGACCATCCCGGAGCGCTGCACTTGTACATTCACACCGTCGAGGCTTCTCCAGCACCCGAACGCGGGATCACCGCCGCCGATCGATTGCGAAACCTTGTGCCTGCCTCCGGCCATCTCCTTCACATGCCGTCGCACATCGACGTGCTCACCGGCCAATGGGCAAAAGCTTCCGATCAGAACGAACGTGCCATCTCCGCGGATCGCGCCTATCGAAAACTCGCGCCGCGACAGGATTTCTATCGTGTCTACATGGCCCACAATCACCACATGCTCATGTTCGCCGCCATGATGGAAGGACGGTGCGACGTCAGCATTCGGGCTGCCCGCGACATGATCGATAGCATTCCTGACGATTACCTCCGAACGCAGACGGCCTTGGTCGATCCCATCATGGGCTCGGTACTCGGCGCGCAAATGCGGTTCGGCCGCTGGGACGACATCCTGAAGGCGCCGAAACCGCAGTCATTCCTGCCGATCACGACGGCAATGTGGCGATTCGCGCGCGGAGTCGCCTATGCCGCCAAAGGTCAGATCGCAGATGCGGAACACGAGCAGACGGCCTTTCGAGCGGCGGCGGCCGCTGTGCCCGAAGGCGCGATGATGAGCATCAACCCTGCGAAGAATGTGCTCGACGTCGCCGAACACATGCTGGCCGGCGAGATCGCCCTTCGCCGCGGCAGCATCGACGACGCTGTCGATCAGCTCAACAAGGCCATCAAATTGGAATCAAACCTGATCTACATGGAACCGCCCGAATGGATACAGCCGGTGCGGCATACGCTGGGAGCGATTCTCGTCGACGCACGTCGGTTCGACGAAGCAGAAAAGGTCTACCGCGCCGACTTGAACAAGTGGCCCGAAAACGGATGGTCGCTTTTCGGACTTGAAAAATGTCTTCGGGCGAAGGGGGCATCGAACGAGGCCGATGAGGTTGCCGGACGATTCAAAAAAGTCTGGTCTCGCGCCGATACGACGATCGAAACGAGTTGCCTCTGCGTGAAGGGGAAAGGGTAGTCACGCGCCGGCCTCGATCGCGGGGTTGATTCCATGCCAGTTCAGCCGATGTCCGATTGCAGTCCGTGACGCCTTTTCAACCCACGCGGCAAAAAAAAGCGCTATCCAGCCCAAGGTATATGGTGCCGCTACAATGGTGCAATGGATCGGTCCGGCGTGTCATTGATTCGTGTCGTTGCGGCGCTCGCCTTCTTGGCGGCGATCCCCTGTTGTCAGGCGCCCCAACCGCGGTTTACGCACCAAACATCCACAAGCACAAAAGAGGTCATCTCGCTTTCGTCTTTTCTCTGCGGCGGTTCCACGGGCACTGAGACATTCCTGCAGAAACCTCAGGGTCGTCGAAGCGCAGCCAAAGAATACGGCCGCCGCAGTTTTCCGCAGGGCCGGGTGGAGGGCCATTTGCTCGATCGAATCCAATGGCCACTGGATCAATACATCGACCGTGCCAGCAATCGACCTGATCGACCTCGAATCCCGTGGCCGACCGGCGCGGAGCGTGCTGTCGAAGCGTTCCTGATCGAATTCGATGAACCGGTCACGGAATGGCCTGAACACATTCAGGAGGGGGAGATTCACCATCAGGCATCGGGAATGCGGGCCTACGATCGGTGGGGAATACCGTTTTCCCGCGGTTCGCTCTCGCGCACGATCTGGCTTCATGGGACGGAAGAAGCCTGCGGTTCCGGAAGCAAGTACCGTGATTGCGTTCGACTTGAATCGGTGACGGATCTGCGATTCGGATGGTGGGCGCATGTTGCGTTGCAAGAATCCGTTTGGTTCGCGCGTTCGGTCGGCCCGGTGCGTCGTATCGAGCGATTCAGCGGAAGCGCCCTGCTCGTCTTTCGATTTCGATCGGTGACGGACTATGAACTTTCGAGGCACTCGACTGATTCCTCTCCGTCAGACCAGGCAGACGCATTATCGGGCGCACCCCGGCGGTGGGTCCGCCTTGCTGTCTCGCTCGTCAAAGGAATCCCGCGACCTCGGCTGGGCGGCATTGCCGTAGAGTGGTCCGATATGGAATCGCCTCAACGCGACTGATTGTTGCGCAGTTCATGAAGAACCCTCGTACCGGATAGTTTTTCGGCCTATATGCGGACACCGCGCGAAATGGGCCGTGGCATTTCACACTCATCAACAAATCCGATCTCGACAACGTGACGATAAATCGTCGATCAGTGTCGTACCAAAAGGACGTCGACTTTCATGAGCGGATCAGATTCAAACCCGAAAGATCCGATCGGATCGGAACTGTTCCGAGAGGATGCGTCCTTTCGTGAAATCGTGGAGCAGTTCCTCCAAGGCCTTGGGGAGCGCATTCGAGGCATGGAGCAAGCTCTACGCGATGCAAATTTCGATGCGTTGCGGATGGCCGCCCATCAGCTCAAAGGCAGCGGCGGCGGGTACGGATATCCCCAGTTATCACACCAAGCAAGCGAACTTGAGCGACTCGCGCTGAAGCGATCGCTGGACGAATGCCTGTCCGGCGTCGATGACATCAAGCAACTTTGCTCGCGTCTGGTCGTTGACTCGCCGGATTCATAAGGATTCAACTTACGTTTCGTTCATTGAACCGATCAACGCAATCTGTTATTCGGACCGAAGGACGCGGACAAAGTTGATTGTCCGAAGCTGGAATCAATTCTTGAGGTCGAACGATCCGATTATTTTCTTGCCGGCTGACTCCTCGATCTCGATCCACAATTTGCAATCCGTTGGAATCGGCGAGGGAATCTCGACGTGATTGTGCCATTTGCCGTCCTCAATGTCTGCCTTGGCTTTCAATGATCCCTTGGCGTCTTCGGTACCGATCCAGAAGCGAACGGCGGTGACGCCTTCGCCGACGCCTCCGTTGATCCAAACATCGACCGCGGCGTCGCCACCTGCCTTAAACTCCACTTTGTCTCGCGAGGCGCGAATACTGAACGCTCCGATTTTGGTCTCGCCCAAGTCGATAACTTCCCCGCCATGACCGGCGGACTTCGGCGCCGGAACTGGTTTTTCCCCAAAGGCCGAGCCATGGCTGTTGGTGTCCTTCTTATCTGGCATGGGTTTCGCGGCCGACGGCTCAATTGGTTTCGGTATCGGCTTCTCCTCCACTTTTTCGCAACCCAATGCGGTCACGATGAGCACGAGCGATGCGATTCTGAGTTTATTCTTCATCATTCAGTTTCCTTTCTCGATAGGTTTTGGGAAACGGCTCGTCAGGGCACGCCCGCAACGAGCCAACGCACTGTTCAAAACGCTGCTTTCCCGAGGCGTGCTCAATCCAAACACGAGCGAATACCCGGCGGGCACAACGACCAGGTTTAAGAATGTCGAACTGACCAGTCCGCCGAGCACGACGACGGCCAGCGGAGCGAGCAACTCACTTCCCGGCTCGCCTTTGGCAAGAGCGATGGGAATGAGTCCGAGCGCGGCGCACAGGGCGGTCATCAAGATCGGCACCAGTCGCTCCATGGATCCCTGTACGACGGCGACGTCTCGAGGTTTGTTTTCCAGTGTAACCAAGTGATCGTAATGATTGACCAGCAGGATTCCATTGCGGACGGCGATCCCGAACAAAGTGATGAAACCCACCAGACTTGCAATGGATATGATGGGCGCCTCGTAATGAACGGATGAGAACCCCAACAAGGAAAGCGTGTTGGCTATGGGCCGCGTCGTTTCCGTCAGATAGACCGCAGCGATGCCGCCAATTGTCGCCAAAGGAAGGTTGGTCATCACGAGAAGCGCGACGCGAGCCGAACCGGTCGACAAATGGAGGAGCATGAACATGACGACGGCCACGCCGATGCCGCCGACCATGATGGTCCGCGATGCCGATTGCTGGGCTTCGAACTGGCCGCCGTAATGTACGCTGTACCCGGCGCGATGGACGATCGGATCGACGCGTTGCCGAACCTGCGCGACGAGATCGCCGAGGTTGAAGCCATCGCCGACGTTGCAGGAAATGACGGCTTTTCGTCGAGCGCTTTCGCGGGCGATAATATTGGGGGTCTGCTCTGGTCCGATGTCGGCAACTTCCTCAAGGTACACCGTGGCGCCGCCGACTCCACGAAGGCGAAGTGACTTCAATTGGGCGATGCTCTCTCTTTCTTCAAGTCCGAGACGCACCACGAGGTCATAGCGGCGAACACCCTGATTGACTTCCGCGACTCGCTCGCCGTAAATAGCCTGTTGCACCTGTTCAGCAGCGGAGGCCGGCGTCAATCCCGCGGCCGCCAGGTCCTGGTGGCGGTAGCGGATGGGCAACGACGCCACGGTGACCTCACGATTCGCGGCCACGTCACGTGTGCCGGGAAGCGATTTCAGCGAAGTCTCAATTTCCTTCGCAATCTGCCGGAGCTTGGCGAGATTCTCTCCATACACGTTGATCGCAATGGCGGCAGGTGTTCCGGAAAGAATGTGTGACAATCGATGCTCGATGGGCTGTCCAATCATCGTCGTGATGCCCGGAACGTCAGAGAGGATTTCGTCGATACTCTTGCGCACTTCTTCCTTGGATTCACCGGGGGCGACGGTCACTTCAATTTCCGAGCTGCTGGGCGGCTCGGCGTGTTCGTCGCGTTCGGCACGTCCCGTGCGGCGTGTCACGCTTTCCACACCCTCGATCTCGGCGAAACGCCCTTCGATACCGCGGGCCACACGATCGGTTTCGCCCAACGACGTTCCGGGCGGCGTGAACAGAAACACCGTAAATGTGCCTTCGTTGAACGAGGGAAGGAAGCTGGTGCCAAACGTCGTGCCCAGCCACAATGAAAGAACGGTCGCGACGGCCGCGGAACCAAGTACTATAGCGCGGTGCCTGATCGACCAGCGCAGAGATGGTTCATAACGGCGCTTGAGCCAACGAACGAGGAAGCCATCCGCGTGATTCGCGCCGCCCAGTTTTCCACGCAACAGTAATTTGCACATTGCCGGTGTGACCGTCAGCGCCACGACCAACGAAGCAAGGATGGACACGATGTAGGTGATGCCCAACGGTCGAAAAAACCGGCCTTCGAGACCTTGAAGGAAGAGCAACGGAACGAACACCATGCAGATGATGATGGTGGCAAAGACCACGGAGCTTCGGATTTCGTTGCTGGCGTCGAAGATAATCTGGGGCATTGGCTTTCGCTCGTGCTCGGGTCTGGCGGCGTTCTCGCGAAGGCGACGGAAGACGTTTTCGACATCGATGATGGCATCGTCGACGAGTTCGCCGATCGCCACGGCCAGGCCGCCCAATGTCATGACGTTGATGGAAAGGTCAAACAACCAGAGAGTGAGGACCGCGACGGCAAGGGAGAGAGGTAGCGCCGTCAACGTGATGATCGTGGTTCTGGCGTTCAACAAGAACAGGATGAGGACGATTGCGACAATGATTGCTGCGTCGCGCATCACGACGACGACATTGTTCACGGAACGCCCGATGAAATTGGCCTGTCGAAACACCTTTCGATTCAAGAACATTCCGGGAGGTAAGCTCTTTTCCGTTTCGTCGAGAACACTATCAATTTCGTTGGTCAGCGACAACGTGTTGGTGCCGGGCGACTTCTGAACACTCATCACGACTG
The DNA here is from genome assembly GCA_964486335.1 of uncultured Phycisphaera sp. Lineage (GTDB taxonomy): Bacteria > Planctomycetota > Phycisphaerae > UBA1845 > UBA1845 > CAZAMB01. The sequence goes on from CAZAMB010000003.1 coordinate 205,732, forward strand.
CCGAAATAGCTCGATCGGCTGCGGTTCCGCGTTTGGGGGCCGGTCCGAGCTCTACGTCCGCGACCTGCCCGATGAGGACCGGCGCTCCATTGTGGTACTTGATCAGCGTGTTCTTGATGTCGTCGATGCTCTGCACGCGAGCTGTCTGCCGGAGCGGAAGCTCCAGGCGATCAACGTTGGGGAGGTATCCGGCGCTCGCCACGCTGTGTGCGGAACGAGCCGCTTCCGCGACCTCTCGAATCGTGAGGCCGTACAGTGCCAAGCGATCCTGGTGCACGTTGACCTGGTATTCGGGCAGCTCGCCGCCAATTGCGACAACTTGTGCGATTCCGGGAACGGCGAGCAAGCGATTCCTGAGGTCGTACTCAGCAAAGGATCGCAACTCGAGCGGCGTGGCTCGACCGTCCGGAGAAGAGAGGGCGAGCAGCATGATTTCGCCGGTGATTGACGTTACCGGCGTAATTTCGGCATGGGTGTTGGGTGGCAGGGCCTCACGGACAGAAGTCAGGCGCTCGGAGACCAGCTGTCTCGCGCGGTAGATTTCCTGGCCCCAGTCAAATTCGACCCAGACGATGGAGAGTCCGATGGCGCTGGAGCTGCGCACGCGACGGACACCGGGCAGCCCATTGACCGATGTTTCGATGGGAAACGTGACATATTGCTCGACCTCGTCGGCGGCGAAACCCCCTGCTTCGGTTAGGATAACCACGGTTGGTGCGTTCAGTTCGGGGAATACGTCCACGGGCATCTTGCCGAGCCGTAGGCCGGTGAACGCCAACAACAACCCCCCTGCCATCACGATAAAGCCAGAATACTTGATTGAGAATCCGATGAGCCTCTGAAGCATCAATGGTCCTCCCCCGCGTGAAAGGTCCCGTCGGGATGAAAATGCCCGCCCTTCTGCACGCTGCCGGAGGTGGCGATCATGAGCTGGTAGACGCCGTCGAGCACGACTTCATCGCCTTCGCGCACACCGCTTTGCACGATGACCCATCGGCCGTCATTCAAACCGAGGTCGGCATCCAACCGGATGACTCTGTCGGGATTCTTGGGATCGCGGCGAAAGAACACCTTGGCCAGCCCGTCCTGAATCACGCTGGAGAGGGGAATGGCAAGCTCGCTTCTGCCGCCGTCGGTGACGACCTCCAAATGAGCGGAAACTCCGGGCCTTGCCCAAGTCGCCAGTTGCCTTGGAACCGCGATCAATTCGACGGTTCGCTCTCTCGCGTCTGCGTTTAGCCCAAGAGTAAGCGAAGATTCCATCGTGTCCTGCAGGTCGATGAAGCCGCCTTTTGGAGGGACGATTCTGGCGGGAAGTCCGCTTTTCAATCGCCCCAGATCGCTTTGCATGGCCATCGCCCGGAATCGCAAACGGCTGGGGTCGACGCACGTCAAGACGAGCGTCCCGGTCGAAGCCCACGCGCCATTCGTGAGCGGGACGGACTCGATCACGCCGCCAACGGACGCAACCACCTCGACGACATCGATCTGCCTCCAGGCCGCCGGCGGGCGCTGCTCCGGTTCGGCATGACTGTGAAGACCGGTGTGCAAGTGCTCATCGAGGTCATAAGGAGCGGCAAGCGCGGTTTCATCGATTCCGAGAAGGGTTGAGGCTGTCGCGATCAGCAGGAGAAACCGGGCGTGGGCGGCATCGTGCTCGGCCTGTGCGGCGACGATCTGCCCTTGCAGGTCCGCTTCTTTTTCCAGAATCTCGGCCAGTTCGGCTTGCTGCGTCGCCAAAATGTTCTGCGCCGTGGTCAGCTCGTCCACACTGACAATTCCGGAACTCTGGGTTTGCTCAAGTTGCCGAACCCGTCGTTCCCAAAGTGCGATATTCGCCTCAAGGATTTCTTCATGGCGGCGGTGAGCAGCAATCAATGTTGGAATCGATCCGACGCGTGCTTCGGTCCGGCGAATGGTCGATTCCGCATCGGATAGTTTCTCCTGCAAGTCGCGCCATTGCGGTGATGCGAGGCGGTACAAGGGCTGACCAGATTCGACGGTATCGAACTGCCTGACCAGCAGTTCGACGCGCCCGTCGAGCATGGTTCGGTATTCCCGTCGCGCCTCCGGCTGCCATTCAAAATGGCCCGGAACGCGAATGGAGTTGGCTACCGCGCGGGATTCGACCCTGGCGAAGGTGATCCCGAGGTTTCGACGAACGGCTTCCGGCACGTCCACACGATTGGAGGCGGCGGCTGAGTCGCCTTCGTGGTCGTCGGCATGTTGCATCGGTGGTTTTTCTTCCGCCTTCGGGCGGCACGCCGATACGATGAGCAACGTCAGGCAAAGCACATATCGTGAATTCTTCATCGTTCAATTCCGGAGGTTTCCACTGGAGGTTGATTCTCGGGACCAACCAGGTTTTGGAATGGCAGCCCGGCAATGCGCTCCAACTCGATCCTTGCAAGGGCCGCGGCGGCTTGCAGGTCGACATAACCGGCACGTGCCTCGAGGAGCCGCCGCTGGGCATCCAATACGGTAAGGAGCGTTGTGCCGCCGATACGATAAGCTTCACGAGCAAGGGTTAAGCCACTGTTTCGCAGCGGAAGCAATTCGTCGCGCATAAACCCGGCGGTCTCGAAAGCCATTCGTGCTCGGGAATGGGCTGCCCAGGATTCCTGAACAATTTCGCGATCGATGGCTTCCAACATGTATTCGGCTTGCAGCCATTCAAACTCCGCCCGGGCGATTTGGGCCTGATTCTGATCGAACAACGGCAACTCCAGGGAAAGCGTTGGACCGGTGACATAGTCAGTGGACTGCGACTCGCGCGATTGAAACGACGGAAGGGCGAATGCGCGGCTTTCGGCGGTGGCCCTCGCCGTTTCGGCGAGCCAGTTTCGATCACCCCGTGATCGTCGGGCATCGCGTTCCACGCTGACTCCTACCTCCACGGTTCGCAGAAAATAGGCGCGTTCCTGGTCCACACGCGCCCTGGCCGCCTTGGCTGCGGCCTCCGCGGTTTTCAGATCAAGTCGATGAGCACGGGCGGCTTCCATCAATTGTTGCGGCGTAAGGGTCAGGTTGATCGTCTCAGGCAGAGCATCCGCCAGCAGCAGTTCGACCGGCGACAGGGTCAAACCCAGCATCCTGCAGAGATTCGTTCGGGCTTCCATCGCCGAATGCTCGGCGGTGCGACCGGCGACATCCAACGCGACGCGTTCCGCCCGGGCGAGATTGACTTCCACTTCGGTGCCCGAACCGACTTCGCGCCGCGCGACAGCCACTTCGACGAGCCGTTCGGCGATCGACCGGTTCTCGCGCGCGATTTCCAGTTGGCGATCCGCCTGGAGGACGCGAATGTAAGCGGAATGTGTATCGAGGGCGGCGAGGCTCGCTTCACGCGCAAGCGAAAGAACCGTCTGATCGAGCGCCCGCTCGGCGGCCCGGACACGTGGTCGAATCTGCCACAATTCCGCAATATTCTGGGCGAGGGACACTTCCAGATTGGCCAAGCCCCCTTCATCAGGAAAGCGCGTGGCAAACGACAAGGTCGGGTTGGCGAAAAGAGATGATTGAACGACGGCCGCGCGCCCAATGCCGACACGAAGAAAAGCAGCTTGCAGGCGCGGATTGTTCAGCAACGCCAGCTGCATCGCCTCCTGGGCGGTGATTCCGTCTTGAAGGAGTTCGGCAGAGACCTCACGAGATTTTCGTTCGCCTTGGGGATCGATAGCCACGTTCTGCCCGGTGGCGATTCGAACGCGCTCGCTTACGTCGGCGTAGTCCTCGGCGGTTTGAACGGTCGCGCAGCCCGAAACCGCCAACCAGCCGATTAACGAGGCAATTGCTCTTGCATTCCTACCCATGATTCCGGTCTCCCATTGAAGCATGCGCAGCTGGAAACCCCAGTGCACGCAGCTGCGCTATCGCGCGCATGAAGCCACCGCGACGGCGCGAGATTCAAGTCAATGGGGAATCAGATCAGCAGAGGGAGGGAACGCTGAAGGCGCGATCGTTCCCGCGGAAGCGGCAAGGGGACTCGATTGGCAACGAATGCGTCAGCGGATCGGATGACGTCCGCGTTCAACGTCAGCTCAGTCATAAAATCGACACTAACGTCGCCAGCGTGAACATCAGTTGTTTTTCGTTCGAAGCGAACGGACAGATCACGACAAGGATCGCGCTCGCAATCGGACTCGTGCTTGCATCCGCTTTCGTCCTCGTCGTGAGAATGATCCACCGCGTGTTCCATGTCGGCTGGATCGCACGGGTGCGTCAATAGTCCTGCGGCGCAAAACGTCGGGAGGGCCACCAGTGCCCAAACCGCCAGCGAAACTGTCCAAACGTTGCGATGCATCGGAATCGAGTATTTCGGCCCTATCAGCGCCAAGCCGTAACGCGTGGCTTGGTTCGAAGATTCTATCGGCTCGGTCGCCCCTTCGCTTGTATCATTCCTGAAACAACCGGGCATGGCTATGCCGGCGTTCAGATCGGGCCCTGGTGGTTCGATTTCGTCTGCCGAAGTCGCTCTTCCAAACGGCGGGCCACGTCGAGCGGAACGAGCCGCGAGAGGTGGTCGAGATCATAGCGACCGATTTCAACGATCTGTTTGATGAGGGTGCTGGATGTCAGAATATGCTGACCGGTGGTCATCAAGAAAACGGTTTCGATTCCTCCGATAATCAAGTTGGTTGTGGCAATTTCCAGTTCGGCGTGTACATCCACGGTGTCGCGAATACCCCGCAGGATCACTCTCGCCCCGATGGTTCGCGCATACTCGACGGTGAGGCCGGAGAACACGCAGACATCCACGTTCGACAAGTCCGCGACATGTGACGCGAGCATTTCGCGCCGCTCCTCGGAGGTGAAGACTTCCTTCTTCAGTGGATTGTCGCCGACGGCGACGATCAGGCGGTCGTACAACCCTGCCGCACGGCGAATGATGTCCAAATGCCCGTGCGTGACGGGATCGAACATCCCCGGAAACATCGCCATGTTTTCCGTCGGTTTTGGCATGTCATAGCTCAAGGACGTCACCAGCCCCGACGGGATTGTAAGGAAGCGGTCACCTTCGTCCAGCCGGGTCGGACGTTGACAGCGGTGTCCGGGACTGAGATTCTGCTTTCGATGACGATGCAACCCACCAGTCGAGGGCAGGTTGATCTCTCGGTCGATTTGGCCGGCATTAAGCTGAGAAACCCGGTCATGACCGCTTCAGGCACGAGCGGTTACGGGTCGGAACACGCGGAATTCATCGACTTGTCAACACTGGGTGCGTTCGTCACCAAGGCGGTGTCGCCGGAAGCCCGCGCCGGGAATCCACCGGAACGAATCGTCGAGACGCGAGGCGGGATGTTGAATGCGATCGGCCTCGCCAACGTGGGACTCCAACGGTTCATCGAGGAGAAGGTTCCTTTTCTTGTCCAAGCAGGTGTGCCGACGATCGTAAACGTCGTCGGACACTCCATCGAGGATTACCTGACCGTTTGTCGAGCCCTCGACACGATTCCGTGCATCGCGGGACTCGAGCTCAACGTTTCCTGTCCAAACGTCGCCGACGGGCTGGAGTTTGGAACGGACCCCGGTCGGTTGGCGAAGCTGGTTTCGGCGGTTCGGCGGGAAATGCGCCGCGCCAAACTGATCGTGAAACTCTCGCCGAACGTGACCGACATCAGCGACACAGCCCGCGCCGCCGTCGATTCGGGCGCGGACGCTTTGTCGGTAATCAATACACTTTACGGCATGGCCATCAATGTGAATGCGTGGAAGCCCATTCTTGCCAATCGCACGGGCGGACTGTCGGGGCCCGCGATCAAACCCGTCGCCTTGTACATGGTTCACAAGGTCTATTCGAAAGTGGCGAGAGACGCCCGCATTCCCATCATCGGCATGGGTGGAATCTCCGACTGGCGCGACGCGGTGGAGTTTTTCCTGGCCGGCGCCACGGCCGTGGCGATCGGTACTGCACTTTTCGTGGACCCACGGTGTCCAATTCGAATCCTTGAGGGCTTGGAGACCTATCTTCGTCAGCGCGGGCTGCGTTCGATTCGTGAAATCATCGGTCAGTTGCGTTAACGCGCGGAACCGTGAATCACGCGGCCCCATCGACAGGACGATCCTTGGCTCGTTCCGCGATTCGCGCGACCCTGACACCGACTTCAAACAGCAAATACATCGGCACCGATAACATCAACTGACTCACAACGTCGGGCGGCGTGATGACCGCTGCCACGACCACTATGGCGAATAGCACATATCGTCGGGATCGTGCCATCGTATCGGCCGACACGATACCCACCCAGGCCAAAAAGCAGACGACCAGCGGCGTTTCAAAGGCGACACCGAATGCAATCGACAGTTGCAGGACAAAGGCGATGTAGAAGTCAATCGCAAACTCGCTGAAGACGGCTGGCGCCTCGGCGCCTGGCTCAAGCGGCGAGGAAAGAACACCGAGAGGAGTCTTCACGCAAAGCCTTCGAGTTTCCGAATTGACCCAGGCGTCTCCGTCCTGCGGCTGGGACGGGTTTTGGCTTAAGACAGGCAGGCGTCCGATCTGGCCGGCGGAATCAGGAATCGGTTGCGCGGCAGGGACTTGAATCAGCATTCGTTGTAGCGGCGAAATCGTGATTGAGGCCGCGTCAAAGCCGCGATTGAAACTAACGAAAAACTGAAGCACGATCGGAAGAACAAGGAAATAGAGAAACAGGACGCCGACCAGGAACAGTCCCGATGATGACCACGTTAGCAAACGAACAAACCGCCGCTCTGTCGGATACAGTCCAGCCGCAACAAACCTCCACACCTGATAAAGCAGCCACGGCATCGATACGATCAGACCGGTCAGAATCGAGACTTTCATATAGGCGGCGAACACATCCGTAGGCCCCAAGGCCTGCAATCGAGGCTGAAGCCCATTGGCACGCTGCACGATCAGCAACGGGCGAAAAATGACATCGAGCACGTGTGCTCCGTAGTACAGCGCGACGGCGGCTGCGAGGGCAAATCCGATCAGAGCGCGAATGAGACAGGACCGCAGTTCGTCGAGGTGGTCGCCGAAAGACATGCGCGCGGACTCGACGGGATCATCATCCCTGCCGGAAGTCGTCCGCGCGTTGTTCGTCGCCATCGGTGGGGATTCTAAAAAAGCAACGTGGCATCGTCAAAAGGGTCGGACGGCGCCGGTGACCGCGTGACCATGATCTCGCGTTCATGCAACGGGCGCAAGATCAATGGCAATAAAGTCAAAATCAAGGCGCGTCGCCAAGGTCGACCACGTTGCCTGTTATGCGCGTGGAAAGCATTCGCCGTGGCAGCGGCTGCTTGAGGACTTCAGGCGCGCCGGCATCCTGATCGAGCGCTGATTGCTCTCTTGCCTGCCAGCGTCGGTCGCAGAAACTCGCATAGGAAAACGTGATCGTCGCTCGTTCCTCGGGTTGCCCACCGACCAGTTTGACCTTCGCCTGCTCGACTTCGACCGCCTCCAATCGAGCCAATTCGATTGTTTCCCCGGCGTCCACCGCCTTGATCCCTGATGAACGGAAATCGAGCCAGGTTCGCCCGCGCTCCATGAGCGTCGCGATTTCGGACCGACGTTCGCCCGACTCCACGATCCACCGACCCTCCGCAAAGGGCAATGCGCTGCCGAAATTGGTGTTCACGTACAGCGTCAAGTCGGTCCGATTGGTCAGTGCAGCGACGAGGACTTTGCCCTCCCGACGGACGGACAGTTCCGCTTCGGCCCCTCCCCGGGACACCGCTTCGGGCGCCGGACGAGTGACGGTCAGGCGAGCTTCATTGCTTGTCACACGACTCACGCGATGGGCCGCCAGGATCGGATCGGTCCAATCGGGAGCATATTCGAGCACAACCGTATACTCTCCGGCATCCAGCAAGGGAAAGCGAGCCCAGCCACGATTGAACTTCCGGACACGAACAATGCGCTGCTCCCCTGCAGGGATGACCGACGACGGTCCACCTTCCAGGCGTTCCTGCACAACGGACAAGACTTCGGGATCATCCGCGACATTGTCGAGACGAAGTTCGATTTCACGCCCGCCGTCTGCCCGGACCTTGAGCCATTCCGCTGCGTCAAGCAGGTCGGCCACCTGCCGGGCATCGGCGTTTGGCGAACCAATGTCATCGACCTCGAGTGTGAACGGAACCCTTGCTTCGTACCGCGAACGGTTGGTCAACGTGATCACAACATCCACCGACTCATTCCACTCCAGCCGAGGGTTGCTTACGTCCAGACGAACGTCCACACCGGAAAACCAGAGCTGTTCGAGTGTCGCCAGTAACGATCGCGCGCGCAAGGATGTCTCGATGTCTTCGCCTTGGGCGGCCTCGCGCAACGGTTCGATCGCTTCCGCGCCCACGACGCATAATCGTCGCGTGGCGAACTGGCGAGTGGCATACACCGGGTGACCGAGATCACCAATTAGCGACTTCACCTCGTCGCTGGTTGCTGATCCGAGCAACGAGCGATCCTGAGCGAGCGCTATGGGCGTCATGCTACAAAGAAGAGCCAATCCCAATAGCGACGCGATTGGAATGAGTGGATGACGTTCAAATTCAGGCCAACCAGTATTCGTCAATCGATCTCTCATCAATTCCAATCCGTCGGGGTCCATCACTCTGATGCGTTCCGTCCGGGTTGAACTTCAATCGTTTCGAGACGGACTAACATTTGGATCGGTAACTTGGCTTGCATACAATAGCATCGTGTCACAACCCTCGATCCGTATTCAATCCCAGGTTGCAGAAGCCGATCCGCCGATATCGCCGACGGATCGTACAGCGTGCGTGCCGGAAGGTCCGAAATCCAGACATCGATTCGCCCGCGTTCCATGGCACTGGATCGTTCCCACAGCACTTTTCATGTTGGTTGTTCTTGCATTCCTGCCTGCCCTGATGGCTGACTTCGTCGACTGGGATGACGATGATCTTCTCTTTAAGGCCACCTATTATCGCACCCTCAACGCACAAAGCCTACGATGGATGTTTACGACGAACCACGCCGGCCATTTTCACCCCCTGACGTGGCTCAGCTATTCCCTGGACTGGGCGATCTGGGGGCGCAATGCGTTCGGTTACCATTTGAGCAGCGTGCTCATCCACGCCACCTCCGCGCTGGTCGTCTTTTTTCTTACGCGAGTGCTGATACGAACGGCGACCGTCGAAACCGGAGAACCAACCGGAAAGCTACCCGGAACGGCGTACAACAATCGATTGACCGCCTGTGCAGCGCTGGCGGCAGCCCTGTTCGCGATTCACCCGCTCCGGGTCGAGTCCGTGGCATGGATTGCGGAGCGCCGGGATGTACTGAGCGGCCTATTCTATCTGTCGGCGGTTGCCTCATACGTTCGATTCGCGACGTCTCCGAACGGACGGCGTGGAGCGAGGTGGTTTATCGCGTCGCTGAGTTTGCAGGGACTTTCGCTGCTCTCCAAGGCCTCTGCCGCAACCCTGCCGGCAGTTTTGTTGATTCTCGATGTCTATCCGTTGAGAAGAACGCGGGGCATCGGACGGCCGGAAGGGAATAATATCGCAAAACTCGTCCTTGAAAAAATCCCGTTTGTCATTCTTGCTGGATTGGGCGCCTGGCGGGCGATCATCGCTCAATCGGCATCGGGCGCGATGTATCCGCTTGCGGAATACGATCTCGTTTCGCGCTTCGCGCAGGCTTGTTACGGAATCGGCTTTTACATCGGCAAGACCGTCTGGCCATTCGACCTCGGTCCGCTCTATCAGTTGCCGTCGCGCGACGTATTGCTGGGTCCGATGCTGTATGCGAGCGTCGTTTTCGTGATTCTCCTTGCATTCGTCGCGCTGGGCGCGCGCCGCCGCGCGCCGGGAGTCACCGCCGCCGTCCTGATCTATGCCGTGATCCTTTCGCCTGTACTGGGATTCTTCCAAAGTGGGCCGCAATTGGTCGCGGATCGATACAGCTATCTTTCGTGCGTCGGGTTTTCGATGTTGTTGCCCGCAAGCATCTTTGTGTGGTCAGGCCGTTCACATGTTCACTCACGACGACCGCCGGCGTTGTTTGTTACAGGTGCCGCCCTTGTCACCTTGTTGTTTCATGCGACCGCGACGCAATCCAAGATCTGGAGTTCGTCGGTGTCGCTTTGGGCGCGGGGAGTCGAGGTTTCTCCTGACAGCTCCATCGCTCACGCCAACCTCGCCGACGTCCTTTCGGCCATCGGCGACCTGCCGACCGCCGCTTGGCATTATCAACGATCGCTTGAGCTCCAACCCATCGACGCCATCACAACCCACCATTTCGCCAATGTCCTCGTTCGACTCGGCGACCTCGGTCGCGCGAGAATACTGTACGAACAAACGCTGCGGCTGGATCCCAACCGTACTGGTGTTCATTTTCGGCTGGCCGGTCTGCTCGTCGCCAGTGGCGAAACACAGGCCGCCGCTGATCTCCTTCGTCAACGACTGCGCGCTTCGCCCACCGACGTTGAAACAGGCGAACTCCTTTGCAGGGTTCTTGCGATGCACTCCGATTTGTTCGCGCAAGGCGCGGCCGAAGCCTGCACGATTGCCAATGACATCGTTCTTGCGAACGGCGCATCGCATGCGCCATCACTTTTGCTTCAGGCCAGCGCACTCGCACGATCAGGCCGCCTCGACGATGCGATGACTGTCTCGCTACGCGCGTTGAACCTCGCCAACGAGAAAGGCGACACTTCACTGATATCGGAGTCTCATCGCCGGATTGCCATTATTGAAGGACTTCGCTCGCCGCGCATTGATCAGGAGTAGCGCTCGGGGACGTCAGCATTACGTGTTCGCAGGCTCGCGCCTTACTTCACAATCATTCGTTTCGGCGGTCGAGGCAAGCTCGTGAATGGCGCACTCGCAACAACAGGTCACCGATTGTCCCAACGCGCAATAATTGCCCGCATAGGCGCTCCGATTTTTCTTGAATCACGATTCATTGGTCGTATTCTGGAAGTCGTGGGAGATGGCAGAGCATTGGGCGATGAGCAGAAACCATCACAAACCCATAGACCGATGCGCAGAAGTTCTTTTAGCACTTTCCCACGGTCATGCCGACCACACGTTGTCACGTGACGAAGTCACCGAACGGCGAAGCGAAATCAACGAACTGTTTCGTCAACTGGACGATCAAGCTATTGTGGATGTTCTCGACAAGGTGTATCGGAAGGCTGAACGAGACGCACGCCGACGCGCGGCGCACCTTGCCCGGGCCGTCGCCGATCAGCAACGAAACGGCGGGGCATCGTGGGTGACAGTTCTTGGACGCTGGCTTGGGTTCCGGCGTCGTGTTTGAGTCAGCTCGATACCGCGAGTCGTTCACGATCCCTCGCCGCAGCCCTGTTTCCTCGAAACATGAGGAACAACCCAGCAATCATCATGGCTATTCCAGGGATCATCACGCTCAGCGGAAGATGTGACCAATTCTCGGCTTCGAGGATTTCCTTCGGCAATCCGATTCGCACAAGCCAATCCGGACGCACGACCGCTATCGCCCCAAGTGCGTTGTGCAGGGCATGGACGATGATGGGAGGGACAATCGATCCCGAATTCAGACAAAGTAATCCGAGGACCACGCCGAGACCTGCCGTGACCGGAAATCGAAAAAAGTGGAAGTGGAAGACGCCGAAGATCGCGGCGGACAGCAGTATCGCCGTCCACCGTCGATTTCGCCCCGCGATCCCGCTCAGCAAGAACCCGCGAAACAGCGTCTCTTCGCAAATCGCAGGAACCACCGCGAGCAAAAACAAAACATGCACGACGGGCAGGCCCTTGAGTACCGTCGCCATCTGCTTTGACTGCTCTATCAGCGGCTGTGGCGCGCCGAGGATGCGTTCCTGCAATATGTTGATTTCATGCGCGGGGACCCAAGCCGAACAACCGATGAGTGCCGCGGCCACGACGTACCGCGGAGCGGGGAATCGCAAAGACAGCGTGGAAACAATGCGCGTCTTGCAATAGGCCATTAATAGCAACGGGCAAAGAACAAAAAGCACGGGCATGAGGACGCCGGAGGCTTGAAACAGTTTGGCGGGATCGTCAACTGAAGCCGCGGAAACCGCTCCCTGCAAGAAAAACCAGGCTGGAAACAAGAGTGCCACAAACAGCAGGGACGTCGATACGCTCGGCTTGTCCGATGATTTCATCATACTTCGCCGAAACATGCTCCCCAGCGAAGCGGCATCACTGAAGACGACTGATTCTCGACCAAACACGCCGGCCGCGATCGCGACCGCGGCTCCCGCATACAACGTGGTCGAAAGCAGCACCATGGCCAACGCCCCCGGTGGAATATTCGCTCCCAACAGCAGGTCGCGAGAGAGCAACACCATATTGCCAACCGGCATGACCACCATGATTCCTTCGAGCCGCGTTGCGGGCAAAGCGGCGAGTCCACCGGGAATCAACACTGCGAGAATGACCGGCGTCACATAATTCTGTGCTTCCTTGAAGGTTCGCGCAAAACTGCACACGGCGATCATGATGGCCGACATCAGCACGGCGAAAGGAATCAGCGTCAGGAGAATGAGCGCCATCGTACCCAGCGGCAGTGCCCCTCCACTGCTCGAAAGCATGGAGCTGAAACCGCCAAAATACACTGTCGCGGTCACGCTTCCGAGGTTGAGCGCCGCGCCCATGATCGCGACGGTGGTCACGACCAGGAATTTTCCGACGATCAGATCGATGACCGGCACCGGGCAAGCCATCAAAGATTCCAACGTTCCACGCTCTCGTTCTCCCGCGGTCAGGTCGATTGCGGGATAGATGGCTCCGGTAATGGTCATGAGGACGAGTATCAGGGGCAAGATTTGTCCAAGAATCGACGGCGGCGACGAAAGATCCTTCGCCGTCACCACGAACGGTTCGTCAAATGTCAGGGGAAGGCCAGCCTTGGCCATGCGACCGGTCACAGTGACCTGGCGAACCCGTTCGATCAGCTCATCCAGTCGCTGCATGGCTGAGTGGCTTCGAATATCCTCCTTGTCGTAATGCCATGACAGATGATTCTGTCGCCCCGCATCGTTCACCAATACATCGCTTTCGAAGACCACGCCGATATGCACGCTTCGCTCGCGCACCATGCGATCCATGTCGTCAACACTGCCGACCTGTTGAATCCGGACCTTTTCAAGGTCGAACGGCTTGGGCAAGTTCGCGACTGCTTCCGCATCTTCTCCCAACGCCGCCCGCCGCCGTTGCAGCGCGCTTCGATCCACGGCCATCAGCTCTTCGAGACATGATTGTTGCGACTCGTTCAGGACGGCAACCAGAAGGATTTCCTCCTCCATCGCGGCGACCTGGTAGCTCACGGCTTGCACAGATCCGAGCATGAGCAGCGGATAAAGAACGATCGGTACGACGATCATCGCGATCAACGTGCGATGGTCACGCAAAATGTCCAGCAGCTCCTTTTCGTAGATCGTTCGGATTCGCTGATGAAACCTCATAAGGAGGGCACTCCGACCGATTGGCTCGCGCCGATCAGCTTGAGAAATATGCTGCTCAGCCGACGCTCACCGCTGGTTGATCGAAGCGATTCAAGATCGCCTTCGGCAACGAGTCGCCCGGCATGGAGCAGCCCGATCCGGTCGCACATGGTCTCCGCCTCGTCCAAATAATGGGTCGACAAAATGATCGTCTTTCCGGCGTCGCGCTCCCGCACGATGAATTCCAGAATCACGCGATTGCTCAGCACGTCCAGACCGAGCGTCGGCTCATCCATGATGAGCACGGCCGGATCGGCAACCAGCGCTCTTGCGATGTTCACCCGCTGCTTCTGCCCCGTCGACAGCGCTCCACAGCGCAGCCCGGCAAACGAGGCAATGCCCAGCCGGTCGATCAGAAACGTCGCGCGGTCAACGGCCTGATTCCGCGCCATGCCGTGCAACTGAGCGAAATACACCAAGAGCTCCCGTGCATTGAGCCGCTGATAGAGCCCCGTATTGGCCGTCAGGAACCCGAGCACACGCTTGACCTGCTCCGGCTGAGTCGACACATCAAATCCGGCCAGTCGTGCGGTACCGCTGGTCGGCGCCATCAGTCCGCTCAGCATTCGCAGCGTTGTCGTCTTTCCGGCTCCGTTGGGGCCGAGAAGTCCATAAATCTGCCCTTCTTTCACGGAGAAGCTCAGTCCATCGACCGCGATCGCTTCGCCGCCCTCCGTTGTCGGAAAGGATTTCACAAGTTTTTCCGCTACGACCACGTCCATGATTTGCATTCTATCGGCCCCACCAACCTCCGCGAACCGCCTCCTATTGGCTTCGCCTATTTGCGGATCATGCCAACCTGTGAAATACGCCGGTTGACTATCCACGCGCGTCCGCGCGCGGTACGATTTCAAGCCAAGGGTCACCACCTTGACGGTGACCACAAAAAAGGAGAGTGGTCATGGCCGAAACGAGAATCGAAAAAGACAGCATGGGCGAAATGACCGTCCCTGTCACAGCGTACTGGGGCGCGTCCACGCAACGCGCGGTCGAGAATTTTCCCGTATCCGGTTACCGCTTCGGACGCCGGTTTATCCGTGCCCTAGGCCTCATCAAGCAGTCAGCCGCGAAGGTCAACCGAGACCTTGGAAAACTCGATGCCAAGATCGCCGACATGATCGTAACTGCCGCCCAGCAGGTCATCGACGGAAAGCTAGACAATCACTTCGTCCTTGATATTTTTCAGACCGGCTCCGGCACAAGCACGAATATGAACGCCAACGAAGTCATCTCCAACCGCGCGATCGAACTCGCCGGCGGCAAAATCGGCTCAAAATCGCCCGTTCATCCCAACGACCATGTCAACATGGGCCAATCGTCAAATGATGTCATTCCCGCCGCCATTCATGTCGCCGCCGCCGACGCGGTCCAGTTTGATCTGGTCCCGGCCTTGGAGACCCTGCACAAGTCCTTGAACCAGAAAGCCGAGGCGTTCGCCAAGATCGTCAAGATCGGACGCACGCACCTTCAGGACGCCACGCCAATTCGCCTCGGCCAGGAGTTTTCTGGTTATGCAAAACAGGCACAGTTGGCCACGCTTCGGGCAGTCAAAAGCGTTCGCGCGCTTCGCGAGTTGCCGATCGGAGGTACGGCGGTCGGCACCGGAATCAACACGCACCCCGAGTTCGGCAAGCGCATGGCCGAGGCATTGTCTGCGGCGACCGGCATTGAATTCGTCGAAGCCGACAACCATTTTGAGGCTCAGGCCGCCAAAGACGCTGTTTGCGAAGTCAGCGGACAGATCAAGACCATCGCTGTCGGACTCATGAAGATCGCCAACGATATTCGGTTGCTTGGCAGCGGTCCGCGATGCGGAATCGGCGAAATCAAGCTACCGGAGACTCAGCCCGGCAGCAGCATCATGCCCGGGAAAGTTAACCCTGTGATGTGCGAAATGCTGATTCAGGTCTGCGCGCAAGCCATCGGAAGCGACACGGTCGTCACCCACTCGTGCCGCGAGAGTTTCTTCGAACTTAACGTCGGCATGCCCGTGATGGCCCACAATCTGCTCGAAGCGGTGCGACTACTGTCCTCCGGCGTTCGCATCTTCACCGAGCGATGCGTGAACGGCATCGAGGCGGACGAGGAGCGCTGCGCCGGATTGATCGAAGGATCACTGGCGATGTGCACCTCGCTCGCGCCCAAGGTTGGCTATGACAAGGCCGCCGCTATCGCCAAGGACGCGTACAAGTCGGGCAAGACCGTCCGCGAGGTGGCTGTTGAACAGAAGGTGTTAACCAAGGCTGAACTCACCACGATTCTCGACCCTTGGTCCATGACCGAACCGGGATGACGGGAGGTTCTCCGCGTAATCAGCCCGTCATTGGCCGGCTTCTCCGGCGCGTCGAACGAGCGCCTCGGACGTTGACGCGAACTCCATGCGTATGAACCAAGGATCGTAGTCGGCAGACGAGCACCCGTGGATCCACGCTTGTGAATCAAGCCGACCTCGGCGAGAATCACCCAAAGAGTGGAAGGCTTTTCCATCGTTTTTTCACCGGGAGAATGACATGAATCGGAGCTTAGTCGTTTCATTCGGAGCTTTTTCGTTATTCGTAGCGACCACGGCGATCGCGCAGCCCAAAGTGGCTGTCGTCAACGTGGCCACCGTATCCGAGCGATACCAGAAGACCGCTGATCTGGAGGGACAATTCGATGCGCTTCGACGCAGGCTTGGACAGGAAAGGGACGGACTGAAGGAAAAGATCGATCGCGCCAAGCGTTCGCTCCAGGAGGAGCTGAAGCCGGGAAGCGATGCTTACCGACAGCGCGTAAAAGAAATCGCGGTCATGGAAGCCGAGTTACAGTGGTTTGTCGAGAATGAAGGCCAAAAGGTCGAAAAGGGACTCGCGGAATCACTCAAGAGCATTTTTGACGACATGCAGGCGGCGATTCGCGAAGTTGCTGCAGAACAGGCTGTCGATATCGTGCTAGCGGCTGACAAGATGCCCAGCGATTCACCCGATAGTCCTTCGCAGGCGAGACAAATGATTCTCCTCCAAAAGGTGCTTTACTGGAAGCCTGAGGTTGACCTGACAGACGCCGTCGTGGCCAGATTGAACCAGAATTACAAACCCGCTGCGTCGATGCCTGCCGCCAATGAGAATCCGAAACGCGACGTGGAAGCCGCTCCCAAAAAACCATGACTCGTTCATATTCAATTTCTCAATTGGCGGATTTGGTTGGCGGAACCCTCCGCGGGACGGGATCGGCAACGATCATCGGCGTGGGGGACGTGAACGAGGCGGAGCCAGATGAGGCCACATGGGTCTCCAGCGCCAAATACGAAGAAGCGATCCAGCGAAGTCGGGCGGGCGTCGTTCTTGTTCCCTCAGGATTCGCCGCAACGCCAATGCCCGCGATTCTCTGCGAGCGCCTTGAGCCGAGCGTGGCCGCCCTGCTCGGTCTTTTTGCGCGACCGGTTTCGAGACCGGACTCCGGCATCCACTCCTCGGCCGTCGTGCATGCTTCCGCCCGCCTGGGGGAATCCCCCGCGATCGGCCCACACGTCGTTGTAGAAAGGGACACTGTTGTCGGCGCTCGATGTGTTCTACATGCGGGCGTCTTTGTTGGCCGCGGGAGCACGATTGGTGACGATTGCGAATTGTGGCCCAATGTCGTCGTTCGAGACGGTTGTCGACTTGGAAACCGCGTCATCATTCATGCGAACTCGGTCATCGGTGCTGACGGATTCGGTTACTTTTTCGCCGACGGACGGCACAACAAGTACGCTCATGGCGGCGGCGTGGTCATTCAGGACGATGTTGAAATTGGGGCTTGCAGTTGCGTCGATCGCGCTAAATTCGGCGACACCATCATCGGTCGCGGCACAAAAATTGATAATCTCGTTCAAATCGCCCACAATTGCCGGATCGGAGCAGATTGCTTGATGGCAGGTCACACGGGCGTTGCGGGGAGCGTTCGAACGGGACACGGGTGCGTGTTTGGCGGACGAGCCAGCGTGTACGACAACACTCGAATCGGAGATGGGGTAACTGTCGCGGGTTGTTCGACCGTCACGAAGAATATCGACTCGGGCGCAACCGTCCTGGGCTACCCCGCACAGGATATCCGAAAAGAAATGAAGGAGCGGGCGGCCTTAAGGCGACTTCCGGAACTGCTCGATCAGGTCCGTGCGCTCAACGAACGGGTAAAACGCCTTGAAGCATCAACACACCATCTCCCGTGAAGCGGAATGGCAAGGCCGGGGGCTGTTCACCGGCGAGCCGGTATCGATGCGCGTGCGTCCTGCCCCGCCCAACAGCGGCATCTGCTTTGTCCGAACGGACCAATCTCCGCCGATTCGCATCGAAGCCGTTGTGGACAATGTCTCCAAACGCGCCCGGCGCACGTCGCTTCGCAACGGCACCGTGGCCATTGAAACGGTGGAGCATTGCCTCAGCGCCATTGCGGGACTTTCCATCGACAACATTCAGATTGAACTCGACGCGAATGAGTTGCCTGCGCTTGACGGCAGCAGCGCCGGTTTTGTCTCTAAATTAATGGAAGCGGGCGTTGTCGAGCAGGATGCCGTTCGCACCTCGCATGTCATTTCCGAGGTGGCGCGCGTCGCCGAAGGGGACAGCGAACTGGTCGCGCTGCCGCCGCTCGATCCGAGCAGCGAAACGCTTGAACTCGCCTACGAACTTGATTACGGTACGACCAGTCCCATCGGGCGACAGGTTTATCGCGCGGTCATCACCCCTGAGAACTTCGAAAGCAACATCGCGCCTGCACGAACCTTCGTGCTCGAGCGTGAAGCCGCCGAACTTCGGGCGAGCGGGCTTGGCGGCCATTTGAACTACGCCGACATTCTCGTTTTCGGCGAGAACGGCCCGATCGACAATACGCTGCGGTTTCCCGACGAGTGCGTGCGGCACAAAGTGCTCGACCTGCTCGGTGATCTGACGTTGCTGGGAATGCCGATCGTGGGGCGTGTCAATGCGCGCAAGAGCGGCCACTCGTTGAACCACGCGCTTGTTCGCGTCCTCCGCGAGCAATTCGAGCGTCGACAGCTATTCCAATATGTCAGCCGCTCGCCCGCCGTGGACATCCACAGCATCCAACGAATCCTTCCGCATCGCTATCCATTCCTGATGATCGATCGCATTCTGGAAGTGGAAGGATCGCGGCGCATCGTCGGGTTGAAGAATGTCACCATCAACGAGGCGTTTTTTCAGGGTCATTACCCCGGCGACCCCATCATGCCCGGTGTGCTCATCATCGAGGCTCTCGCCCAAATCGGTGGCGTGCTGCTCAGCCAGGAGCTTGAGCACAAAGGCAAGACGGCCGTGCTGCTCAGCCTCGACAAAGTGAAGTTCCGCCGCTCCGTCCGTCCCGGCGATCAGCTCCTCCTCGAAGCCGAAGCGATCCGCGTGAAGTCAACGACCGGCCATGTGAAAGGCCGCGCTCGCGTTGGCGGCGAACTCGTCGCCGAGGCCGAAATCAAGTTCGTCCTCACCGACACCGAACAACACTGAATGCAGGGTTCGCGGGAACAAGTGCCCTACAACTTGGTGCTGACGAAAACTCAATCCGGTCCTGGCGCGAAGCGGACTTCTGTCCGCGTGCATTCCCGCACGGATTGTACGTTCATCCGCTTCGAAAGCATCGCCCCCTCGGTGTTTGCTAAGCTTACAAACAGAATCGCCGGTTGATCACCGTGGTTCCGCTCATGTGCGGTGACACGAATGACAAAGTCCGCCCCTGAACGACAAATCACCTCAATCATTTCAACGGATTGATGGTCAACCCCGTGGCGAGTTTGGGATAAAAATAGGTGCTCTTTTGGGGCATGAGACCGCCTGCTTCGCTGACGGCGCGCAGATGAGCCATCGGCGTTGGTTTCACTAGCAGTGCCACGCCTTTTTCATCTCGCGCGGTATTTTTCGCGTCATCGAGCGACTTGACATAGTGAATGTGCGACTCGACACTTTTTGCCTTCTTGAGGAGCTCGTCAATCAGGTAACGATGCAGGTAGGCGTAGTCGAGATCGTACCAGGGAGCGACCTCGCCGGGTTCCAGCTTTCGGAGCACGCCCCGGTTGGTGAAGCGAAGCGCAGTCGCATTCCCCGTCGCACCGTCCCAAAGGACAAGATCGGCCGCTGCGTTCGCCGATGCGGCGACTCCGTCGCGCCACGCACTGACAATTGACGCAACGTTCACACCGCCAAGCACGCGGTAGTACGGGAGAATCAGGCATCCCGGATCGTCCATGCTGGCAAGAACGAACATGACGAAATTGGCCGGGTGGTCGGCGGCCATTCCTCCGCTTTGCGATGCAACGAAATCTCGATAGAGCAACGCCGTACCGTACCGATGGTGCCCATCAGCAATGTAGACTCTCTTTTCTCGCATCTCCGCTACGACACGATTGAATACGGCTGGATCCGACACGATCCATAAACGGTTTTCAACGCCGTCGAGCGAAGCCGTCGCGTCCGGAGATCTTTCCGTCAAACCAGAAAGCATTCTGTCGATTCGACCATCGGGATCGGTGAAGAGCCCGAAAATGGGCGACAGATTGCACCGGGTCGCCTTCATCAAAGCGAGTCGGTCCTCCTTCGGACCCCCGAAGGTCTTTTCGTGAGGAAGGATCGACCCATCGGAAAACGGAACAAGCCGAAGCCGAGCGATGAACTTGCGGCGCGTGAAGGCTCGGCCTTCGTGCTCAAACATCTGATGATAAACGTAGATGGCTGGAGCAGACTCACGAACAAGCGTCCCGTCGGCAAGCCACTGTTCGAGCGTGGCTGCGGCCTGATCATAGACCTGCGACGGACCCGCCGACTTGGGCGGGATGTGCGGAAGGTCGACGGCCACGATGTTGCGATTGCTGCGGGCGAGCAAGGCTCGTTTGTCGGACTCGTCCAGCACGTCGTAAGGCGGCGCGATCACGCTCGAGAGATTGCCGGCGAGGCGGCGGTGATCGTATCGCACGGCGGAAAATGGCTGCATTTCAGGCACGGAGTTTCTCCTTGTGGCAAACAACGCGCGACTGAAACGCAAGGTAGCTTGCAAAAGTATCGACCGCAAGCTGCGCCCTGCGATTAACCGATCGTGCGGCCGGCGACGATCGCGGATACGATGGCGACGGGTGACCGATGAAAGCGAAGCCGCTGATCCAAAAACTCATTCCCCACCTCTTCGAGGACGACCGGTTCCTTGTGGTGGACAAGCCCGCCGGAATCGACGTGGGCGGCATGGCCGACAGGGGCATCACGGGCATGGTCGAGCTGCTCGGCGAACTGGCCGGCGGCGGAAAGCCGCTGCACGTCGTCAATCGCCTCAGTCGCTACGAATCAGGCGTGCTGATTTTGGCCAAGGACGTCGAATCGGCCGCATTCGTCCGCAATGGTCTCAAGGCGCAGCGCGTCGAACAGGAATACACGGCGGTCGTGATTGGTCGCATGCGCGAGCCAAAGCTGACGCTCGATTCAACGGACAAGCCCGCCGCCGTGCGTCGTCCCGTCCAAACAGCGGTTCGTAACGGACGATCGCGACCATCGGAGCGGATGGAAGGCGCGGGAACGGCGCGGGTACTGGCTGCCGAACCGAGAACCGCGACAACACTGACCCGTATCAGGGAATCCGAAAAAAGAACGCTGGTGGGTTGTCGTACTTCGGTTGCCAATACACACATGTTGCGGGCGAAATTTCGGGCGGCGCGGCTGCGACTCCTCGGCGACAACGTACACGATTCCTCACGCCGGCGGCAATTGAACGAACAGACCCGGCTACACCTCACCAAGGTCATGTTCCATCATCCGGGTACGAGAACGCGGATGGGATTCACGTCGCGCGTTCCCGAGCACTTTTCGGCTCCTCTGACCGGCGAGTTTGACGTGGACCGTCCGTTGCGCGCGGGACTGGTGCGGCGGGCAGCGCTCTTGATGGACAGGGACATTGATTGCCTTCGGCTGCTGACCGGCGACTGTGAGGATTTCCCAAGTCTCAACGTCGAGCGGTACGGCGACGTGTTGATTCTCCAGGTTCTCGACGAGCGGCGTGACGATAGAGCATTACTGTTGCGCGTTGTGAAATGGTATCGCGAACAGTTTGGTATCTGGGCGGCCTATGGCAAGCGGTTCGTCAAAGATCGCACCAAAGCCGTCACGCACGCGAGCGATCGCGTCGAGCCGACCAGACCCCTATGGGGAGATTCGGTCGCTTCGCAGATCGAAGTCCGCGAACGCAGGCTGCGATTGGCCATCCGCCTAAACGACGGACTCAACGTCGGCTTGTTCCTCGACCAGCGCGACAACCGGGCGCGCGTGTGCGAAATGGCCGCCGAGAAGGATGTCCTCAATCTTTTTGCCTACACTTGCGGATTTTCGCTGGCTGCGGCCATGGGCGGAGCCAGGAGCACGGTCAGCGTCGATCTATCTCCTAAACACCTTGAATGGGGTCGAACGAATTTCGGACTCAACCATGTTCAGTTGAACGATCACTTGTTCATACGTTCCGACGCCTTCGACTACCTCAAGCGGGCGGCCCGCCAGGAGCGCATGTTCGATTTGATCGTGCTCGACCCGCCCAGTTTCGCGCACGGGAGAAAGACGGGCGAAGATTTCTCGATCGATACCGACCTGCCGAAGCTTGTCGCCGCGTGCCTGGCGGTGCTCCGACGCGGCGGAAGAATGATGGTCTCTACGAATTATCGTCGCATGCCGCTATCGGGACTGAAGGAGCGCATTCTCCTGGGGGCATCGAAACGACGCTGCAAGGTGATCGCCACGCCGCCGCTTCCGCCCGATTTTGCCGTCGATCGCGATCACGCCAAAACAATGTTTCTTCGGTTTGACGAGTAATTGCGTCCGTCCACGGAGCGCTCATGGACACTTTGAACAATGCCGATGTCCGCGCTGAGGACGCCCCGCCCGCTCATCCGACGCTGGGTTGCGCAACGAGATTCTGGATTAAGCTCGGATTCATCAGTTTCGGCGGGCCGACGGGTCAGATTGCCATCATGCACTCGGAACTCGTCGAGCGAAAGCGCTGGATCAGCGAGCCGAGGTTTCTTCACGCACTCAATTTCTGCATGTTGCTTCCCGGGCCGGAAGCGCAGCAGCTCGCCACCTACATTGGCTGGCTGCTTCACGGCGTGCGCGGAGGCATCATCGCAGGATCACTCTTTGTTCTGCCGTCCGCTGTGTTGCTCTGGGCGCTGAGTTACATCTATGTGGTGCATGGGCAATCAAAATGGGTCGCCGGCGTGTTCGAAGGTCTCAAGCCGGTCGTGCTGGCCATCGTTATCTCCGCGGTCATTCGCATCGGCCGGCGGGCCTTGAAAACGCCGCCAATGTGGGCCATCGCCTTGCTCGCGTTTCTCGCGATGCTAGTCGCGCGCGTTCCATTCCCGCTGATCATCGCTTCAGCGGCAGTCATCGGACTTGTTGCCGGACGCTATAGGGTACGGTGGCTTCCTGAGTCCACCGGGCATGGTCCGCCCGCCTCCGAGTCAACATCTTCGGTCTCGAACCTCGCTGATCCTCCGCATCCGACGCTTGCGCGCTCACTAGCGACCATCGCGATTTGTTTGGCGCTTTGGTGGACTCCCGTTGCTGCCGCGGGGCATTTCTTTGGCGCATCCGACACGCTGGTTCGAGAGGGCGTCTTCTTCAGCAAAACCGCGATGGTCACGTTTGGTGGAGCCTATGCCGTGCTGCCTTATGTCGCCCAACAAGCGGTCGAATGTTACGGCTGGCTCACGCCGCCGCAAATGCTCGACGGGCTGGGGCTGGCCGAGACGACCCCCGGGCCGCTCATCATGGTGGTACAGTTTGTCGGTTTCATCGGAGCGTGGAACAACCCGGGATCCATGGCCCCCTTGGCGGCGGCGACGTTGGGAGCGGCCTTGACGACATGGGTGACGTTTCTGCCCTGTTTTCTTTGGATTTTTCTCGGAGCGCCCTACATTGAGAAACTGCGAAAGATCCGAGTGTTGTCGGCGGCGTTGTCCGTCATCACGGCGGCCGTTGTCGGAGTAGTGCTCAATCTCGCGGTTTGGTTCGGTTGGCACATCCTCGTTCCGGCATCTGACGGTATCAACCTGTTCGGCTTGGTGCTCTGTGGTGCAGGACTCTTTGTTCTCGTCGGCCGAAAATGGGGTATCGTCCCTGTAGTTTTGGCGGGTGGTGCCGCAGGCTTGATGCTCACGGTGGTTCGCTCACTCGGCCAGACCAGATAATCTCTTGCGAGCCCTTGGACGATTCGACTTTTTGGCAAAGTTTCGAACCGGCACAGACTTGCGGATAATGCTGTACCGAAAGGATTCATTCGGTAGAATATCAGGCCATTGGTGACGAATACCTTGCAGGAGGACGTGACCATGCAGATGCCAGACACCGTTTCGGACGGTACGACGATTCACTGTCCGCAATGCGGCGGGCCGATGCGCATTGCCGCGCAGCATTTACACACCACGGTCGCGTGCCCGCATTGCCAGAAGCCGCTTGATCCGTGGCGTACGGCGGGCATGGCGTCTCCGGGCGGCCCGCCCCAAATGACTTACCCCCCCGGACGGTATCCCGGCATGCCCTATTCCTGGCGTAACCGCTGGGTCGCCGGGGCCTTGGGCATCCTGCTCGGCGGATTCGGGGTTCATCGTTTCTACATGGGCCACGTCGGCATCGGCATTCTCCAGATCGTGGCGACGGTGCTGACCTTGGGCATCGTCGGTCCAATCTGGGGGTTCATCGAAGGCATCCTCTGCTTCTGCGGCGCGATGCGCGACGTGGACGGTCTCCCGCTCAGCGGGTAAGACGCACGTGTGAAGCTCGTCGTTCATGGCGAAAACGATCCGATCCGCAGCGCAGCGCAAGTTCGCGCCATGGGCGTTGCGGTGCAGGCCAATCTCGTGCAACTCGTCGTGGCCGAGTCGAAGCGTCGCGGTCGACGGCCCATCGATCACGACATCAAAGTCTTCTCTCCCGGGCATGTCCGCCATTTCCGAGAGACGCTGATCGACACTAAGTCGATCGCGGCATATACCGAGACCGAACTGCACCTGCGGCTTCGAGAGTATTGGGGGCGGTTTTGCATGATGCGTTGGCTTTTTTCGCTGACCGACGCGGATTCCATCGTCAGTTTCGCCGGGTTGCCCGACAACCTGGAAATGCACTGCGAAACAGCGATGGAGGTCAAACGGGCCGAAGTGGAGGGGTTTCTCTGGAAGATGTTGTTCGAGCAGCGACGCCGCAGTGATCCGGAGTTCTCGCGCTCATCCGAATTCGGCAGGCAGGCTGCGCTTGCGCGAGGAATCCCCGCGATCGTCTTCGGAAAACCGGTCGAAGAACTGTCCGACGAGCAACTGCTTTTTGCCTCCTGTGAGCACGCCGGCATGCTCGCAACGATTCGCTGGGTTCTGGACAAGACGACAGAGTGGACGGATGCGAAACTCATGGAAGTTGATCGCACGGAAGGATTGTTGTGACCGCATCCGCCAACGCGTTTTGTGTCTCGCTTTGCGATCCGAAGCGACTTCAAGAATGGCGAGCTGGAACGACGTGGTCAGCCTACGGACATTAGACCGCAGCTCCGAGCCGCTCATAAACTGACTTCAGTCGTTCTTCCATGCGATGCCAGCCGTATTCCTCCTCGACCGCCCGACGGCCGTTAAGACCCAGCTCGCGCGTGCGCTGCGGATCCTGAAGCAGTGAACGAATGGCATGAGCCAGGGATTCCGGGCTGGTCATGTCCGCGACGACGCCGCAATTCGCTCGGCGGATGACTTCCTCCGTGTCGCTGCCGATAGGCCCGATTACGGCTTGTCCCGTGGCCATATAGTTGAACAGCTTGTTGGAAAGGCTCTTGTAGTTGTTTGGCGTGGGCTGCATGGCGATCAGCCCGATCGCGCCGCGATTGAGTGCCGGTCCCACCTGGTCAAACGGGATCCACCCGGTGACCTCCACGTTTTTCTGCAGCCCAAACTGGTCAACCAAGCGAACAAATTCATCTCGATCCGCCGCCTGCAACTCGCCGACGACAAGAAGCCCAACCCGGTTATCCGGCTGAAGGATCGCCAGCGCGCGGAGGATCTGCTCCTGTCCGCGACTGCGGCCGAGAAACCCATCGTGGGTCAGGGTCCATTCAGCCTCCGGCGGTTTGCGGTCAAAGGGGAACATCTCCAAGGGAGGGCTATTGTAGATGATATCCACGCGGCGGCAGCCGCAGTTGTCACGGTAGAACCGTTCATTGGTGAAGCTGACAACGATCACATGATCCGCTCGCCGCGCAAGGAAGCGAAGGAAACGCGTCGTGATCCGGGTGACAAGCCGCTCTCTCCAGCCGGTGAGAAATCGAGCCGCCGTATATTGAAAACACTCGTGGGCGTCGAAGACAAGCTTCGCGCCGGTTCGCCATTTGAGCAGGACTCCGACAACAAGACTCTCCACCTCGTGGACGTGATAGACGTCCGCGCGCCACCGCAGCGCCATTCGATACACCCGCCAGATCAACCGCGCCCGCTTCCAGCGCGTCAACTTCCGCGACGGCAATGGCAGCAACTCTAGCTCGGCCGGAAACGGCTTCTTCCCGTCGTGCATGGCCACCACACTGACTCGGTGCCCCAACTTCGCAAGCGAGCGCGCCTCGCGTTGCACCACGCGGGGATCCCATGCCGGATGAGACGGCGCGAGCATGCAGACACGAAGAGACGGTCGGTCTTTCGACATCATGGATGTTAATCCTGCCCTCGGGCGGGACCGCCCTCGACATGTCCGGCGGCGAGCGCCGAAATGACGTTGCGGTTTCGCGACCAGTGTTCGCGAGAGGATCGGACCGACTCAACCGTTGATTCGCACACAAATGGAACGAGCCGGATGGGTCGGATGATTTTTTGAAAGAGCAGCGCAGCGATCCACATGGCCAAGGCAAACATAAGAGGAACGGTCACGGCGCCTCGCACGATGTGAACGAGCCACCAGCCCGCTCCGGCCAGGAACAACAAATCCGAGAACCTTCGGTACCGTTCCAACCCAAAGAAAAACCCCCACGCCACCATTCCAATGACGCCCAGTCTCCCGAAATTGATATAAAGGTCGCCCACGACGCCGGGCGGAATGGTCGTCCCGCGACGACCCAGCTTCGGATCAAGAACCCGAGCGAAAATCCTCTGGGTGTCTTCAGGCTTGCCGGACCACAGGCTGCGAGGCACCGGTACGAAAAGAAGTCGGTAATACGATTGTCCCAAAAGATAGGGATGCGTGTCGGGGAAGAGGGTCATGGCCCGGCGAAGGTAGTAGGCGTATCCGAGGTCGCCGCCGACGAACGCATCCCCCACGACTTCGTTCACCCGCTCTTCGGTGATTCGATAGTCCTGAATCATGTAGGAGTGCCTCACATATTTGAATGCCACAACGAAGAACAGAAGCATGGGGACGCTGGCGACCAGGAGCAGTTTGACATGCGCGCCCAGACGCCCCGAGGGTACTCTTGCTCCGAGGCGAACCAGATGAGCGCGGGCAACCGTAGCCACGAGATAGGCTACGATGACCGATACAAACGACGACCTCACACGAAAAACCATGAAGTGAAACACAAGAAGGAACGCGACAGGAATCAAGTACGGAGCCTGCAACGCGGGCCGCTTCAGTCCGATCAGAAAAACCGCCAGCGGAAGACATAGAAACCCGTAGTTCGCAGCGAGATAATACGAAGAGTAACCGCCCTCGATCGTCATGACCGTTTTGGGGGCGGTGAAGACGTTGATGTTCAGCGCCGCCAATCCCACGGTCAGCGCGGTCCCTGTTAATGCGCAAATCGTGAAACAAAGGGCGATGCACGCATCCACGGGAAGGTGCCCGATCTGAAATTGGGGCATGCGGTTGGCGTCGTGGTGCGTCAATCGCAGCCTGCGGGCGCCGAGAATAAACAGATCCAAACCGACGAGAAGCAAGACGTTTGAAGAATAGAGGATGGCCCCTTCGTCCCCGGCTCCGGCACGAACCCACCCCAGCATCAAACCGACCGGATCCGGAAAATACATCGCAACATATGCGGCAACAAACGCCGCGGAGAGCGGCTGCCTGGGAAGAAGACGCCACGCCACGAATAGCGCAACCATGGCATGAATGAAAAAGAGGCTGACATGTACCGCCGGAAATCTGGCGACCACACCGGATAGGGCGAAGATGAGCAGGATCAGTTCCATTCCGCGAATCCCGTCAATGTAGCGATCGCAATCCTCACGCCAACAAGCGCGTTACCCGGGACGAAACTATTCCTTCTTTCGGATGCGAACTTCATTTTCGTCCATGATTGTTTTCGTCATGCGGACGTCATCCTTGTGCCGTACGTGGACTTCGTTATCTCGAAATTCGGCATCAGGATCGACGATGATCGCGTGTTTCGCATGGACGCCTCCGTCGCGGGTCAACGGAACAAGCGTCAACGCCCGAAAGTCGAATCGGCAGCCCACTGCTCGGCCAAAGATCGCCGCCACCGAATCGGCTACCGGCCCGTCTCCGGCAGCGCCGCTGCGAACCAGAATGCGATTGGCCTCGAATACCGAATCGTTGATCGCACCGCCCTTGGGTACCAGAATCGCTTCGTCCACGGACTGAAACAGCGAGTCTCGCACCGAAAGACCGTCGACGCGCCCAGCCACGACGACGGCGTGTCGCGCCCCGGTTGTTTCCCATTCAACGGCATCCAGCAGGATGTTGATCGCCGGTTTTCCGCGCGGCGTTCCGATCTGAATCGCCGCCCAACCGCCCGCGTTTCCCGGACTGGTTCGATAGGGCATGGACATGGTTCCGCCGCGAAGATGCAAGTCGTGCGTACCGGCGCCCACCTGGATCACCACGCCCCTGGCGTTGGCATCCCACGCCGCACCGTAATGACCGAACCCCGTGGCGATAAAGTCGTGGCAGGTGTTCGTGGACCCGACGCCGAATTCGCCGAATTGACTCTTGACGGAGAGTTCATTGTCCCGTCCCGTCCAGAAGGTAACGGAATCGGGATGCGAATTGCTGAGAAAGCACTGGACCCAGACGTTCATCTCGGAAGCCATCGAAACGACGGCGGCCGTGTGGTACCAGCCCTGAATCTGCCAACGGTCGAAGCGGTGCGTTCCGGACATGCCCTGCGACGGATCGCGCGCCAGCAGCAGCCCGACTTCCGGCTTCCCGCCCGCGTTCGCCGTCGCCATTTTCCAACCATCGAAATGCAGGCCGGCCGCGCCGGTCGCGTCAATCACCACGGGCGGCGTGTCCGTCGTGGGCAGGTTGAAATAGACGACCTGCCCGTTGCCTCGAATCGACAGGTTCTTTCTTCCCCGCAGATTCCACGGTTTCGTCTCAATGTACTTCGCCGCCGGATCGAGTTGAATCACGCAACCGTCCATCGGACACGCCGCGATGCGATCGGCCAAGTCAGCACGCGCGCGCAAAGCGACGCCGATGGCAACAAGCACCATGATCGCCATACGTGTTTCGGAAGCGCGCGACGCCGATGCGACCAGGCGCCTCGAACAATAGCACATCGATTGCAACCGAATACCGACACTCACGAACTGGTCATCTCCTCTTCGATTATCGGCTCGCCGCGATCGCGAGCGCCGGTACGACTCGCATGGATGAAACAGGCCAACCATAGCATACCGGCAAGGAACGATGAACCCGCAAGGGACATGGCCGCGCCCTGAGCCTTCCCGGATGGAACGAGCACCATGAGAGCGATAAGCTGAATCGACGCCGTTACCGCTGAAACCACCGCCACCTGCTTCAGCGGAAGATAACGAACCGCGATCGGTCGAAGGAGCAATGCAAACGACATGAAACCATTCCCGATCGCAATCCATCCGTAAAATGTCAACGTGCTCTCCGAAAGATCAGGATACAACCGAACGATCAGCCATCGCCCGATCAGCCACGAGATGAAGCCGGTGGCGGCGGCGATGGTACCGGAAATCGCGAGATACTCCTTCCCCCGCCGGCCTGACAATGCGAATATCCGATTGGAGGCAAGGAGCGAAAGGACGACAGTGCTGATGAGTCCTATGGGAGCGACAAAGATGTTCCCGATGGAAGTGCCCGCGTAGAGCACGGCCACATCCTCGGCCCCGCCCAGGATGCCCAGCACGAGTCGCGAGGCGTAGACCTGGGTCTGTTCCATAAGGGTCATCAGCGCTCCGGGAACCCAGGCGGACATGAGCGCGCGAGCCAGACCCGAATCCCAGCCTACGGGTCCGCCGACAAATGTTCGGCAATAACGCCAGAAGAGCGGGTAGGCGAGCAAGACGCTGGCCGCATACACCGTACCGATGGCCCACAGATTGCGCGTCGGGGCGATCCAGAGATTGACCAGGAGCACGCCCGCCTCGATCACGCGGATGACGAACATTGTCGCGAATCGACGTTCGACGCGAAGAACGACATTGAAGAGAAGCTCCAGGCTTCGCCCCAAGGCGAACACCCCGAGCGGAAAATAGACGGACCAGGCGCGCGATTGAAGAGCGGGGTCTGCGAACGGAAGACTCGCCGTGGAGGCGACGACCAGCACGGCCACCGAGAGGATGATCGAGAGACGAATGGCCGTGTTCATCGTCCGCCGCGCCAACTCCTGAGACTGCCCGGCGAGTTCGCGGAGCAGATAAAGAGCAAACCCATTCGCGGCGATATTCCCAAACAGGTTCATGATTCCCAAAACCCACAAGAACCCGCCAAAAACATCGGGACCAAGTGAGCGATTCAAAATCGGACAAACGAGGAGTCGATCCGCTCCCAGGGAAAGGAAGTACCCTGCCCCTGACCAAACAGAGTACGTTCCGACGCGTGCGATTCGCCGAAGAAGAGCCGTCGTATTCGTAGCCGTGTCTTGTGATTCTGTCGAAGTGTTGTCGTTCATGACTTCGAAAACGCTCGACACACGGTCACTGAGGCAACCATGCTATATCGACCGCAGCGCCGTATGGACTCATGCAAATCCACATTCCTTCGCCGGGTTCGAAGGCATTTGCGATGAGTGGCGGCGAATTGGTGAAGGAGCATACAACGGGCACGCGATGGCTAAAACAACGTCGCATCGTTCGGCGCTGATACCGCGGCTCGCCCGTCCGCTGGAGGCGAGTATGCGATTCCGAGATGATCATGAGCCGGTTTGGTCGCCTGCCGACCCTGCCGCGTGCGAATAACAAACCCGATCTGTAACAGAAACGGCTCGACCATGTCCTCCAGCGTGTCGCGCTCCTGGCCCATCGTCGCGGCGATCGCTTCGATGCCCGCAGGCCCTCCCTTGTAAACCTTGATAAGCGCCTTCAGAAACGCCCGATCCAATTCGTCGAGCCCGAGTGAATCGACTTGCTGAATCTCCAGCGCTTCCTCAACCACTTTCGGAGACAGCGCCCCGTCACCGCGAACCTGTGCGAAGTCTCGGACGCGCTTGAGCAGCCGATTGGCCACCCTCGGCGTGCCCCGACTCCTCCCCGCAATGATGTCCAATGTCCCGATCTTCGCCTTCAAGTCGAGCTTCGCCGCCGACCGGTGCAGAATCGTTGTCAGCTCGTCAGTCGTGTAAAAATCGAGGTGATAGCTGTGGCCGAAGCGGTCGCGCATTGCCCCGCTCAGCATTCCGGCCCGCGTCGTCGCGCCGATCAGCGTGAACCGCCGCAACGCGAAGTTGACCACCCGTCCGCTCAAGCCGCCTTCGATCGTGTAATCGACCCGAAAATCCTCCATCGCCGGATAGAGAAATTCCTCGACGATCTTCGGCAATCGGTGAATCTCATCGATGAACAGCACGTCTCCGGTTTCGAGGTTGGTGAGCAGCGCCATCAGGTCGGCTTGCTTGGCAAGCGACGGACCCGACGTAATCCTCGGTGGCTTGTCAGTCATTTCCCGCGCGATGACGTTCGCCAGCGTCGTCTTTCCAAGTCCCGGCGGCCCGTCGAGCAGAATGTGCTCCAGTGGCTCGCGACGCTTTTTCGCCGCCGACATGGCGATTTCGAGCTTCTCAAGAACCGCCCGCTGGCCGATCATCTCGCCGATTCGCTGCGGGCGCAGCGCCGCATCGACCGGTTCATCGGCCGGACGCGATTCTGCGGTCAATACTCGTTCGCGCGTCATGGTTTACTAAAACCTATCCCAATACCATGCGAGCCGCGAACTTCACTTCGCGCGGACCCTCGAATAGCTGGAGTATCTTCACGTTTGACAAACCATCGAAAGCCCGTTGTTCGGTTTTGGGATAGCCTCGACGCCCAAACCCAAGTTGCCAAGCTCAATACTCGCTCGACATCCACGGCGTCATGCCTCCATCCCGGTGGGTCATTTATCCACTTCACTCTCTAGCTGGGTCGAACAGCACAGGCAACCATCCGCTCAGCGTCCTGATCGTAAGGCGAACGCGACAACGATCCGAAGACCTCGATCGATTGAAATCCTGCACATCGAAGAAGTTCTCGCAACTCGACCGCTGAAAAAAGACGCAGCCGAAACCTATGCTCCCGCCTCTCGCCGCCGCGAATGACAATCCAACGGATGTCGAGGGATTCCCAGGCACCCTGAACCGTACGTTCCTCCAGTAGAATCGTGCCGTCAGCTTCCTCGTGCCAGTCATAGCGGCGAAAAATCCGGGCCAGAACCTCCTTACCCATCATGTCCATCACCAATCGGCCGCCGGGCTTGAGACTGGAATACAGATTCCGGACTACGCGAAGATCGTCCGACGGATCGTCGAAATAACCAAAGGACGATAGTAGATTGACGGCCGCATCAAAGGCATCCGGACGAACAAACTCGCGCATGTCGGCCCGAACCCACTCAGTGTCCAGACTTTCCCGTGCGGCCGCTTCCCGACCCTGTTTCAGATAGAATTCAGTCCGATCCACCGCGCAGACGCGCATTCCGCGACGTGTAAACTCCCTCGAGTGCCGACCGATGCCGCACCCCAGGTCGAGCACTTGCGCTCCGGTGGAGAGGTTGAGAAGCTCGACGATTTGCGCGACCTCCGTAGCGGAGTCGTTCATGCGCTGTGCAGTAAACAATACGGGAGCGACGTCGCTCCAGAATTGCTCATCGTTGAACCACTCTGTCATCCCTTGTTACCCGGTTGCCGTGTCGATTCGTGAATTCGCCGCAAACCACGCAGCGTTCGTTCACTGAAACTCGAACTTCGCGCGATGAACTCCGACCTTCAGCCTTCAACGCCGCCCTTGATCCGATAGGCCACACGCACCCATTCATCTGCCGATGCCAATTCGGGATGCAGTTGACCGGCCCGTTCGATCCAGCGCTCGGCCTCGCCCCGCGGATCGCCCCACGCCACGAGAACCTCCAGCGCGTCCCGTTGCGCCGACGAAAGCTGCGCTACTCTTCCGCTCACCGCCGCCGCGTCGCCCCCGATCGCCAGGTCGGCAACCTTTCCGCGAAGCGTCGCCACGATCATCTCAGACGCCCGGGCGCCAATCCCTGGGAGCCTCGCCAGCGCCTTGGCATCGCCGGCTTCGATCCATGACGCGATCCGCCTCACTGGTTCGGCCAGCGCCTTCAGTGCCTTTCGCGGGCCGATCCCCTTCACGTCAAGAAATCGCTCAAAAAACTCACGATCCTCACGATGCAAGAATCCCAACAGTCGCGGCACGAGATGCCCCGACCCGTGGTTGCCCTCAAAGAACTCCATTGTATGCAGCGTCACCTGTTGCCCGCGAAACGACGCCAATTCGCCAATGGAGAATCGCGGGACGAGCACTTGTCGCGCGACGCCCTCGCGTTCGACGACGATCGACTCCTCGTCCACGTCAAGCAACGAACCTGTCAAACGAACGATCATCGTACTGCCGCCAGCCTTTACTCTGCCTTGCCGTGATCAGAGCCGCGACCGATAAAGCGACCAAGACGGGCGCTTTGTCCCCGAAGTCTCGCCGTCCGGCCAGACGCAGGGCGAGGTCCACACTTTGCCTCCGAACGCCACCCCCCCACGCTTTGATCCACGTCGTTCGCACAGCATAACGCGATCGCCAGCGCGTCGGCCACGTCCGGCGGTTCCGGCGGAGCGGGCAATCCGAGCGCCGTCTCAATCGCTCGCTGCACCTGCGATTTGCTCGCCCGACCATTGCCCGTCAGGAATCGCTTGATCCGAGTGGCCGAATAGCTTCGAACCTCGATCCCCAGCTTCGCCGCCGCCAGCAAGATCACCCCCCGCGCGTGCCCCATCAGGATCGCCGTTCGTGGATGATTGTAATGCGAATAGAGCTGCTCGACCGCGACCACCGATGGTCGATGTTCGGCAAGAACGGCAGTGATATCGCCTTCGATGGCGGCCAGTCGCTCGGCCAAAGGCGGATCGGACTCGAAACGGCAAACGCCCGCGTCAATCACGCCCGCCCCGGGGCCCGGCCCGATCCTACCGCGCACCACGGCATAGCCTGTGATCCCCAGCCCCGGATCGATTCCGCAAACCAACGCGTCCATGCGTTCGTCCTGTCGCCCGCCCGATCTCCAAACAACCGCCGAACAGCGTCTGCGACCCGCTACGAACTGTCAAGCTGCCCGTTCGACCAATCCTCTGGATTTAGCGACTCCTCCGCTCCATTCCACCAAACCCCGCACGCGCCGATCAAGCGCTCCCCCTCCCCGGACCGATAATTCCGTGGTGTTCTGCTCCCTCGGAATCGTCATCGCCCGCGCCGGCAGCAAGGGTCTTCCCGACAAGTGCGTCCGCGATCTGTGCGGGCGCGCGGTGATCGAATACACCTTCGATCACGCCCGCGACTCTCGAAGGCTGACCGACATCGTTTTTTCCACCGACTCCGTTCCGGCCAAAGCCTTCGCCGTCCGGCGAGGAATCGCTGTCATCGACCGCCCGGCCGAACTCGCCACCGATGAAGCCACGGTCGACGCCGTCGCCCGGCACGCCGTCGAGCGGTGGGAGTCGCAGCATCAGCGAACAGTTGACGCCGTCGCACTGCTCTACGGCAACATTCCGATTCGTCCCCAAGGGCTCATCGATCGGGCCATTGAACATTTGCAGCGCTTACAGGCCGATTCCGTCCGCAGCGTCGCCCCGGTCACCAAGCAGCATCCCGACTGGATCCACCGCCTCGATGGCGACCGCATGACCCAGTTTCGACCCAATGGCATCCACCGGAGGCAGGACCTCGAACCTCTCTATTACCACGACGGCGCGGTCGCGGTCGTCACGCGAAAGGCCTTGTTCGGTGCCCTCGCTACGCCTGACAATCGACAGTCATTCCTCGGTGCCGATCGTCGTGCCATCGTTTGTTGTTCCGAGGACGCGGTGGACATCGATGGTCCGATCGACCTTTGCCTAGCCGAAGCCATCCTGCGCTTTCGATCGAGTCCCGATGGGGCGCAGCCGAGTACGGTAGCGTTTGGCGGTCGCAAAATCGGCCCAGGCGATCCCGTATTCATCGTTGCCGAGGCAGGAGTCAATCACAACGGGGACGTGCAAACAGCGTATAAGTTAGTGAACGCTGCTGCCGATGCCGGCGCAGATGCCGTCAAGTTCCAGATGTTCAGCGCGGCCAATCTTGCCTCCAGCGCCGCGACGACCGCCGAATATCAGCGAAGCGCAACCCACGAATCGGCGCAACGCGAAATGCTCGCCCCACTCGAATTATCCTTGAATGAGTTTCGCAGCATCAAAACACACTGCGACGAACGCGGAGTTTTGTTTCTCGTTACGCCGTTCGGAATCAACGAAGTTAGGGGCGTCGCCGCGCTCGGCGTATCCGCGATCAAGATCGCGTCCACCGACCTGACCAACATGCCGCTCCTCGAAGCAGCGATCGCAACCGGGCTTCCGCTCATTGTCTCCTCCGGTGCGGCCGAAGAATCCGAAATCGAATCCACGGTCCGATCCATCAATGCAAAGGGCGCTGGAACGCGCCTCGTACTGCTTCATTGCGTCAGTTGCTACCCCGCGCCGCTCGACTCACTCAATCTCCGTGCCATCAAAACGATGGCGCAGCGATTCTCGCTGCCGGTCGGCTTCAGCGATCACTCCACCTCGACCATCGCCGGCGCGGTCGCCGTCGCCGCGGG
The DNA here is from genome assembly GCA_964486335.1 of uncultured Phycisphaera sp. Classification (GTDB taxonomy): domain Bacteria; phylum Planctomycetota; class Phycisphaerae; order UBA1845; family UBA1845; genus CAZAMB01. The sequence goes on from CAZAMB010000003.1 coordinate 241,178, forward strand.
AGCCTGCGTTCTCGAAAAACACCTGACACTGGACAAGACTTCCCCGGGGCCGGATCATGCAATGTCTCTTTCTCCAAACGAATTCAAAGCCTATGTTGCCGCCGCCCGCGAAGCGGCATTGTCACTCGGCAGTGGTACGCTCGGCATGACCGACCGAGAGTGCGACGTTCGCCGCGCGGCCCGCCGAAGCATCGTGGCCGCAGCACCTATCCCGAAGGGGCAACAAATCGCTCCGGCCATGCTGAACCTCAAACGACCAGGTACGGGATTACCCTTCGCCGATTGGGAGCGCCTTGTCGGCAGAACGGCGAGCGTCGATATCGCCGTCGATACGCTTTTGTCCTGGGACATGGTGCAATGAAGCAGAACCTCGCCGCGTCCGGAACATTCGGCGTGAATACCAGCCCCCGATCCAACGGCATCCGTCGCGTTGCCGTGGTTACTGGCACACGCGCCGAGTACGGCCTGCTTCGCTCCACCATGCAGGCCATTACCGAACAGAACCGACTGCAATTGCAGATCGTCGCCACCGGCACGCATTTGCTCGAGAAGTTCGGCCACACCATCAACGAAATCACGGCCGACGGCTGGACGGTTGACGCCGCCATTCCCATGCAGCATGGCGACGACAGCCCGCTTGACCAAGCCGAAGGTCTCTCGCGCGGCGTCGCTGGAATCGCCGCTTTTCTACAAACGAATGGCTCTGACGCCGTCGTCGTCCTCGGCGATCGAATTGAAGCAATGGCCGGTGCGCTCGCCGGACTCACCACGGGTCGACTTGTCGCGCACATCCACGGCGGCGACCTCGCGCCGGGCGACTTTGACGATTCCATTCGTAATGCGATCACTCAGCTCGCACAGCTTCACTTCCCCGCCACCAAGCATTCAGCCCGGCGAATCATCCGCATGGGCGCCTCGCCCGACCGCGTCCATGTCGTCGGCGCGCCTGGCCTCGATCGATTGGTTGAGCTGATTCATGCACCCAATGACGCCCAAGGCACCCGACCAAACAAAGTGTTAAGACGGCAGGCACTTATTGTTCATCATCCCTGTGGGCGTGCGCCCGATCACGAAAAAAAAGTCATGCGTGGAATTCTTCGCGCTACCGAGAAAGTTGGTTTGAACGCACTGTGCGTGTATCCGAACAGCGATCGAGGCCACAGCGGAATCGTTGAGGCCATCGAAGAACATCGAGCACTCACCGATTCCATTCGGTTTGATGTTGTCCGCTCCCTGTCGCACGACGACTTTCTGCGAGCGCTCATCCATGCGGATGTCTTGATCGGCAATTCATCTGCAGGAATCATCGAGGCCGCCACAGCAGGAACGGCTGTCGTCAATATCGGCCCACGGCAAACCGGAAGGGAGCAATCCGGACCGGCTATCGTCCATAGCCGCGAATCATATGATGCCGTCAAGAGTGCGATCTCCGCAGCGCTCCGCAAGCGAACAAAACCCGGATTGCGTACTGTCTACGGTGACGGATATGCGGGTCAGCGAATTGCGAATCGCCTTGCGGAATACCCGTATACGACGCGCCCCAAACCCGTGGTGCTATACGACGCAGGCAAAGAAAAGTTGGATCCCTATAAAAGGCGTGCGGCACCCCGAAAAGTAGTTGGCGCGGTCTAAGGGTGCCGCAGCGAGTGGAAGCTCTTTAATTATCCGAAGGAGCGATAGGCTGCGCAAACTTTCGATCGTCCGCGCATCCATCTCATACTATATCGTCCAAAACTCGCGAATCAACAGGAACTCGCAAACTTTCTTTAACGACCTGTTGGTTCGGATAAAGCGAACCCGAACCAACGCTGTGGCGTCGCCCAAACCCATACCTCACCGCACTCTTTAGAGGGCAGAACCCATCTTAACACCAAGAACCATTCCATGCAAGGCCTCGGCGCAAAAAAAAGCCGTAACCTTCAAAAAAATCGGTTGTTATGGAAAACTCGGCGATGGAATCAGTTTACCGATAATGGCTGCGAACGCGCCCCATAATGGCAGGAATGCCAAGCAACAGCAGTATTAGGACAGGAGGTTCGGGCACCACGACTCCGACCGGGCGCCCCGCCGCCGCCCCGTCGGCTTGGGCAGCCGCCCGACCCAGACCAAACGCGCCATGGTTCCCAATCTCATCCGACCGCCAACTGGGCCCGATTGCATCCGTTCCCGAAACGCTCAATGCCTTCAAGAGAGCCTCTTGTTGAGCCGGGTCGGCGTCAATCAGAGCCGAGACCGTCGATAGCGACCCAAGCGGATTTGGTTGCCCATTGCGCTCAAAAAGCGGCGATAGGGCCATCGCAAGTGCGTCAGTAAAAAGGTTTCCCTTGATGGTAATGGGCCCGAAATCGGAATCAAACTCGTTTTGATCGTTGACCAATTGTCCGTTTCGCTCTACGGACTGCCGCGACGAATAATCGACGGTCAGCTCGTAAAACCCAAAGCCGTTCAGCGAGAAATCTGCATCAATCAGCAGATTCCCCGAAATCGTCGTTTCCTGCCCCCCAACGTCATAATTGTATACGTAATTGAGAGGAATCGCGGTCGACCGTCCATCAACACCTGTGGTCACCGAAATATCGAATTGCGACAGTCGGCGACCTCCCGTGGACACTTCGATTGATAGAGGTCCTTGAAGCGACAGTTCAGCAGCGCCGAAATCAAACTGCTGACCGCCAAACGTATTGGTGATCAGCATCTCAGCCCCTCCGCTCAACGGGTTTTGGTTGCCCCGAATATCAAAACCGGCAAAATCCAGCCCAATTCCGACATTTCGAAACACGTCTGCCTTAGCATTCGCCGCGAAAAACAGCATCATGGCGACAAAGGGGATTCTCTTTCCAATGTTCACCATTCAACCCCGATTCGGCTGACGGCACCGCTTGGCGGTCCCTGAATCCCCCGTTACTGACTTATCCCTGCGCATGCACTTGCGCGACGAACAAGTGTACGTCGCATTTGGCTTGGGCCGCAAGTCGCGGTACCCATCCGAAGATATCGGCTAGATCACCCGAACAACCTAGGGCCTGTCGATCCCGTTATCGGACAATCAACACTACGGTTTTTCAATCCACACCGTATGCGCCGGGTAATCCAGCGTAACGCGGAGCTCTCGCAACGCATTGGGACCGAGCGCTCCGTCGATCGGCTGATCGGTCCATTCTGAAAACGTCTCTCGAAAATTCGCATCCGGACGTTGCGTAAACCAAACCGGTCCGACCTTCACGTCTCCAATCTCGACTACAGGAACTTCGATCATCGGCTCCCCGGACCGTTCCTCAGCATCAGGAATGTACCTCCAATCGGGATGAGCCTTCCGCCATTCTTCCATCCGGCTATTGGATACCAAGCTGGTCCCCCGAATCGCCGGCCCACCGCCAAGTTCCTTGAGCGCCTTGGCGGATATCGCCACGGACGAGCCCGTGGCCAACAGCACAGAAAAAGTGTCGCCGGCAACCGAAATATCGATTCTCGGATAGCTGATCGACGGCCCCCGCGATGCAGGCTTGGGCAGCCCCATGTCGATCCTTTTGACCTTTGACGAAAGCGAGAGTTTGCCGGGATGATAGAGAAGCTGCTTTTTGGCGTAATCAAACGTCCAAGTCTGTCCGGCAAACCAGGTTTCTCCCAACATGCCGTCAATGTCGGGCGTGATCCAGGTCAGATTCATTCGAACCGGAGCCGGGGCGACGGGAATAAACTTGGGGGCACTAAGCGGCGCGGGTATGCCCTTCCCCTCGGCAAATGCAGGAAAGTCAGTCGCCAGTCCCTTGTAATCGTCCTCGCTGACGCCCTTCACGGTCATCTTGAGGCGATCGGCGGCATCGCTGAAAAAGTAAAGCCCGCCACCGGTATCGGCCAGCGCGCGAAGTTCCGAGCCATTGGCCAGCGTCGGTACAACAAAAAAGCGATCGTCGACAAACGCCGTGGGAAGGACGACCGCGTCCGACGGATCCTCGGCCCACGCAACGACGTCGCAGTGAATGACCACTGAAACAACGAGAACGCCGAGCCGACATCGGCGCATGACTGACCCCCTACGCATCATTTTATTCTCCACTATAGCTGACTCCCCGAACGCGCCCTTGCGCCACGGCCCTCGCCGAGTTCGCCGCGCCCAAATGCCGCTCCGCCGGAGGAGAGCGACGCTTCGATTACACACCCTACTCCGCGGAAACCATCGCGGCCAGCACGGAATGAAAAAACAGCGGGAGGTTACAAAACGCAGACAATGCAGGCCAACAACATTCCGCTGCAATGCCTCGCGGCCGTCCCGCCCCAATTGCAAAGCACGTCAAGGTCGTCCGAAGGTCCGAATGGCGATCGGTTAGTTACGTCGAAGATCAGAACCGTTCCATTGGCCTTGCGGCGCCAGGCTGCGGTCCGTGGACGCTTCGAGATGAAGGTTCCGTCTCCCCATCGTCACTCCAATGAATAAGCCGCCCTGCAGCGCACGATTCGCTTGCGGGGCGGCCGGAAGAAACATCCACATGTCCGAACCTCAAGTCCCTGAGCCGCCGCAGCCCGTCGCGCACGCGCGATAGGCATAGCAGGCGTTCGGATACGTGATGCCGTTGCTGCAAGTCACCGGATCATACACGTCCGGGCACTCAATCGGACGCGGGCACTTGGACCGGAACGCTGACTGAATCGACTCGCTGTCTCCGTAAGGAACACAGCCCGTCGCGCACTGCTGATACGCATAGCAATCGTTGCTGTACACCACGCCGTCGGAGCAGATCACGGGAATCCAAACATCCGGGCATAGAATCGCTCGCGGGCATCCGCTGCCGCCGCCACCCCCTCCGCCGCCGCCCCCGCCTTTCTTAGCCACAGCGCTCGTCGAAAACGAAATCGCCGCGAGCACCGCGACAAACGTCGTCACCTTCAATGCGGAAATCAATGTACCTTTCATCACGGGTCCTCCTGAAGTATCTAAATCGCCATCACGCTCAACCGCGAGCACGGCCGAACGCGCGATGAACTCGTTGTATCCGCGAACAGCATACTAGGTCCACAACCGATTTCAATCGCCGCGCTGGCTGGCCTCCAGCGAGAATTCGATTAGGATTTCTTCGGTGCTTGTGCGCGAACTCACCAAGATTCGCCGTCGCTCTATGGCGTCGTTCATTGAAGTGAACCTCGCCGACCATTGCGCCAAATTGCGCAATGCTCGTCGCGGGACCGAAAGATCGCGCGGCAACTTTTTTCGATTGGAGCCTAAATCGATGCGTTTTTCAAAACGAATGCGCGGATTCGTTTCAAGCTTTGGATTGCTCGCCGCCACAATGAGTTTCGTTCCCGGTTGCGGCCTTTTTCTCAGTAACGCTCTAATGCCTGGAACCTATGCTGGAGACCTGGCCTGTGTCATTCGCGTGACTGACGCCTCCGGCGCGGAGGCCGAAGAGGAGTTTACCTCGTCGCCCACGGTGACCGTCGGCGAGGACGGCGGCATCACTGTTGATGGCGTGCGGCTCGCGGTCGGCGCGTCGGTGACCCGCGCCATTCCCAACGCCGATCTGGCATTCGAAGTCACCCGAATTCGTGACGGATTCCGCCGCGTGGTCGTGCGCTTTGCTCCGCGCCCGACGCTTCCGGGCATCACCGTGGAAGGTGAATTGAGGGAAATCTATCGCCGCGATGCCGACGCCATCCAGGTCACGGCCGGAGCACTTCTCAACGTCGGCGATATCGACGGCGTGACTCCGTTCGACATCCGCTGCAACGGCCGGCTTTCTCGACAATGATCTCGTATCAGGTGAAATGGGTCGATGGCCGTGCCGCACGGAGAACTCGACCTTGCAAACAACCTTCCATGCGGCTTCGAAAACGCTTCTCCGACGATGATTATCCGTCGCACCGAACGGCCGCCCTTGCCCACGCCAGTTCAGGCGCGACGCTTTCACTGACTTCACCCGCCTACAGCCGCAACTGTTCCCGCAGGTAGTCCAGGCATCGCGACTTGTCGATGCGAATCTGCGATGCGTCATCACGGTTGCGGACCGTGACGGTGCCGTCTTCCTTGGTCTGCCCGTCGATCGTGAAGCAGTACGGCGTGCCCGCTTCGTCCATGCGGGCGTAACGCTTGCCGATCGACTGCTTGGCGTCGTACTGAGCCGGGAAGTGCTTCTTGATCTCACGGAAGATCGGCTCGGCAATCTCCGGGAGACCATCCTTGGCCACCAGCGGAAACACGGCAGCCTTGATCGGCGCGAGCCTCGGGTGAAACTTCATGAACTCCGGTGATGCCCGCGATTCGTCGAACGAATACGCTTCGCAAATGACCGCCAATGTAAAGCGATCCGCCCCGGCCGACGGCTCGATGACGTGCGGAACGAACCGTTCTTTGGTCTCGTCGTCGATCACCTCGAAAGCGTTCTCGTTGTTGCGGGCGTGCTTGCCGTGGGCCTTGAGGTCGAAGTCCCCGCGATGGGCCACGCCCTCCAGCTCCTGCGGCTCGTCGGAAAACGGAAAGAGATATTCGATGTCCGTCGTGCCGACGCTGTAGTGGGCCAGTTCCTCTTTGCCCTGCTCGCGTGGCCGGAGATTGCCGCTCTTGATGCCCAGCTGCGTATACCAACCCTTGCGCAAATCGCGCCAGAACTCGTACCACATCCGCGATTCCTTTGGATTGCAGAAAAACTCGATCTCCATCTGCTCGAACTCGCGGGAGCGGAAAGTGAAGTTTCGCGGGTTGATCTCGTTGCGAAAGGCCTTGCCGACCTGCGCGATGCCGAACGGAATCTTCACCCGCGAAGTATCGAAAACGTTCTTAAAATTCGTGAAAATACCCTGCGCTGTCTCTGGGCGAAGGTAAGCTTTAGACGATGCATCCTGCAAGGCGCCCACGAATGTCTCGAACATCAAATTGAATGCCCGAGGATCGGTTAGTGAACCGATTGCGCCGCATCGTGGACAATTTGAACCAGCGCGCGCATATCCAATTATGCCTTGACGAGAGTAATAGTACTTCCCATCTGCCTCGACAAATGGCTCAGCATGCCCCGGCGCGTCCTCACGCGCAATCATGTGGAACGTAACATGTTTTGCCTTAAGCGCTCGCTTGACAAACGGTTTGTGGTCCTCGATTTGCTGCCCAAGCTCTCCCACGTACGACGCGGCAACGGTCGTTTGCTCAACAGGTGTTAACAAATCATGCACGTGACGGATCGCCTGAGGGAGTTGCACAAACGGCACTAGCGCCACACCAACCAAAATATCTTCTCTAAACCGTGCCTTACACTCCTTGCAATCCACCATTGGATCGCTAAATCCGCCAACATGCCCTGAGGCAACCCAAACGTTTGGATTCATGATGATTGAACAATCGATTCCAACCATTTGATATACGCGACCGTTTGGACCAAAAGGTGGATTACGGACCATGTCTTCCCACCAGACGTCTTTGATGTTTTTCTTGAGTTCGCAGCCCAACGGACCGTAGTCCCAAAAGCCCCCGATGCCGCCGTAGATTTCGCTACTGCCGAATATGAAGCCTCGCCGACGGCACAGGGCCACGATGCTTTCCATGACTGGCGTTTTATTTTGCATGTTTCACTTTTTCCATATTGTCTTTGAAATCTCAAATCCTGAAGCTTCTTGCGTCAAACCTCAATCTACATTGATGGCGTGCGCCCATTCGCAAGAAACAGTTCCTGGAGAAAAATAGAACTTGCGTGGACTCCCTTTGATAAGTCTGGAAAATGTTCCCTCTACTTGATCGACCCACACTTTCGCTTCGAAACCGCGTCCCTCCAATACAAGGCAGACTCCGTTATATACCTTACCAGGAATACTCAGCGCGATCCGGAACCCTGTTCGTCGTTCGACCAAGTCGCCATCGACGATGAGCGTCACAGAAAAACTGAACGTCTTCATTTCGACCGTTACTTGGGCCGATGATCCGTTTAGCTCTTGTTCGAACACCTTGATGGCTGACATATTGCAATCAACTAGCCATGAATCAACCGATAGTATTGACCAATGTCCACGCCGACCATCTGATACTCGCGGCCGTCGGGACCGGGCGGCGGGTTGCGGACCATGTCCTCCCACCACACGTCCTTGATGTTCTTCTTGAGTTCGCAGCCCAGCGGCCCGTAGTCCCAAAAGCCCCCGATGCCGCCGTAAATCTCGCTGCTGCCGAAGATGAACCCCCGCCGGCGACACAAGGCCACGATCTTTTCCATTTTTTCCGTCGATGCCGACATCCGCTAGCCGCCTTCCTCTTCGTGAATCCATAACCAGCGCGATTTCAATTCAGTCGCAGCGAGCCGCGGACTTGGGTCCGCGCGGCCCTCCGAATGGCTTGACCACCCAGCCGCTACGTCTGCATTGGGAACGCGCTAACTCGCTACGATCTGCCAGCCGCACTCCCGCGCAAAGCCTATTCATAGCATGGAGAGCGCGCGACGAAAAGCGCGAGGAACCCCAAGCGACGACACCGACTTCCCGCATTCAAAGCAGCAAACGTGCGGTAGCGAGCATCTCCGGTTTTCCCCACAGGCATCATGCACAGGCCCCTTCGCACCGAGGCGGTGATGTAGGGTTGCGTTTCGCTGCCTATCGGCTTAAGACTGAACCACAAGGGTTCTGATGAATTGGGGGCTGCCAGGATGCGAATCACAACGATGCGATCGACGAAAATGATGTTACATCTTTCCCTGTTGGCCATGGCGGCCCCCGGTTGCCTGCACGGGCCGACCGCCCTGCGCGCCAGTCGCGTGCGGTACAACGAAGTCATCCGCCTAACCACCGACGAGCAACTGCTGCTCAATCTGGTTCGATTACAGTACCGCGAGGCCCCCTATTTTCTCGAAGTCGGAAATGTCTCCACCCAATTCGCGTTTACCGGCTCCGGCAACGTCGGAGGCACGATCAACGAAGGGCCCAATCCCATCAACCCCGACGTTCTCGGAATCGGCGGAGAAGTCGGCTTCGAAGAGCGACCGACCGTGACGTTTTCACCGCTTCAGGGCCGCGAATTCGTCAACAAGCTGCTTTCGCCGGTGTCACCCGAAACCGTCGTCATGCTGTCGCGATCCGGCTGGCGAATCGACCGCGTCCTGCGACTCACGGTGGAAAACATCAACGGCCTGGACAACGCCTCGGCCGCGTCGGGTCCGACGCCGGATCGCGCGCCGCGATACGAATCCTTCGCGCGGGTGTGCGAATTGTTCCGGTCCTTGCAGCAGTCCGGCAAACTCGAGATGGGTTACGAGTCTCGAACCACGAACCTGGCTGGACCGTTGCCGTCCGATCGTGTCAGCTTTTCCGACGTCATGGGAGCGGCGGCCAAGGGGCTTCAAGTGGACGCGAGCGACGACGGGCGATTCGTGACCATCAAGGCCACGACGCAGCAAATGGTGTGGCGGGTGCCGGCGGCAGCCGGCGACTCCGACGACGTGGAGGAACTTGTGAAAATCCTGGGCCTAACGCCCAACCAGCCTTTCTACGAAATCAAACTGGGAGGCGGGGCCATCGCGGACGAGCAAGGAATCGGTCGGGATGGCACGACGATTCACGTCGCCACCCGATCACTCATGGGCGCACTGTTTTACCTTGCACAAGCGGTTGAAGTCCCCCAATCCCATCGGGACCGAGGACTTGTTACCCAAACGCAGGACGAACAAGGACGCGAATTCGATTGGCGACTCGTGACTGGAAATCTCCTTCGGGTCCACGTCCAGGCACTTCCACCCACGCGAGATGCAATTTCGGTGCGGTACCGCGGCTTCTGGTATTACATCGACGAAGCCGACTTGAACTCCAAGTCCACGTTTGTGCTGCTTGGGCAGTTGTTTGCATTGCAAGCGGGCGGCGCGGACAGCGTCTCGCCCGTGCTGACACTGCCGGTGGGCAAGTAGCCGGCACCCCGAAGTCTTGGAAAGAATGGGCTCGCGATCGGGAACTACCACGCAAAGTGGGCAAAAGCCTTGTTGGCATCGGCCATGCGATGGACGTTTTCACGAGTCGTGACAGCCGTGCCCTCGCCTTTGAAAGCGTCAAGCAGTTCGGCAGCTAGCGCGTCGGCGATCGGACGACCTTTCTTTGCACGGGCGGCCTCACGAATCCAGCGGAAGGCCAGCGCCTGCTGCCGCTTGCGATTGACGGGCATGGGCACCTGGTAGTTGCTGCCGCCGACACGCTTCGAACGCACCTCAACATTGGGCTTGCAGCGATTGATGGCGGTTTCAAACACCTCGAAGGGCGGGGTTTCCTTCGCCCGCTTGGCGATGATATCCATGGCGTCGTAGAACGCTGCTGTCGCCGTGCTCTTCTTGCCGTCATACATCAGGCAATTGATGAACTTGGAGACGAGCAGGCTGTTGAATCGCCCGTCTGGTTTCAGTTGTTTCGAGGAGTGCGTGAATTTCTTAAAGCCCATCGTTTCCGCCTATTCCAGAAGACTTTCCTGCGTTTCCTAACCACTTCCGCTCGCGCGGCCGAACTCCCGAGAAACCTACGCGCGAAGCTTGTTGCGACTCAACCCGCGAACGGCTGCAACGAGCGATACCGCTACGCCCAGTTCGACCAGCGCCTTGGGGATAAACGGTACCGTTCCCGCAAACACTTCCACCGAAGGATGCCGTCCGGACACCAAGGCCCAGACAAGAAGCCCGATGGCCCCAAACACAAACAACACCGCCGTTCCGCACAATCCGGCAAGAACCAGCCGAGCGACCGACGAACATCCGGCTCCTCTCATCACTGCGACCAGCCAGGCCGCGGCAACAAACCCAACGATATATCCGCCGGTAGGACCGGCAATGCCCAGTGATCCCTGCGCGAAAACCGGCAATCCCGCCGCCCCACAAACGGCATAGGCTGACATCGCCAGCGCGGCACACTTCGGCGACAACACCATTCCTGTAAGCAGCACCGCCACCAGATGCAGCGTCATCGGCACGCCGGTCCAGGGCAGAGGAATCCGCACTTGGGCAGCCACAGCCGTCAACGCGACAAACCCAACCATCGCCGGAATCGACAACCAAACCGACGCCAACGCGCTCGGCCGCGCGCCTTGCACCTGAATCCCATGAGCCGAACTGCTCGTTTCAATCATTCCCACAGCCTCGCCGCGGTTAACCATCGTACTACTTGTTCCGCCGCTTCACGCCGTACTTGCTGCGACTACGATTTCGAGGACGGCCATCCTTGTCATTTTCGACGCCGGCACAGTCCAGGGATCCGCGAACGATGTGATAACGCACGCCGGGCAGGTCACGAACACGACCGCCGCGGACCAGAACAATCGAGTGCTCCTGAAGGTTATGGTCCACGCCGGGAATGTACGCAGTCACTTCCTTGCCGTTGCTCAGACGAACCCTCGCTACTTTTCGCAGCGCGGAATTCGGCTTCTTTGGCGTCTGGGTCTTGACGATCAGACACACGCCTCGCTTTTGTGGACACTGCTCAAGGTCGCGGACTTTCGACTTCTTCTGACCCTTCAGACGCCCCACGCGCACTAGTTGATTGATGGTCGGCATTGTTCTCCTCGTTCATGTCGCCGGAAAAGACGACACCCCACCACAAACCTGCTCCCGCTATTCGTTTCTTGAATCAGACCCTTCGGTTTTCAGCGTCGCACCCGAAGGATCCACCAGGGTCAAATCGGAACCCATCGACGTTTCCGTTCCGCCGATCGACGCGGCATCTTCGCCGGCCATCGGAAACGTCGTCGGAACTTCGGTCACCGGAAGATCGGCGGGAATATCCGCCGGAACCGCAATCGGCTCGCCCAGGTGCTTGACCCGCATTTTCTGGTACCGGCGATACCCGGAACCCGCGGGGATCAAGTGCCCAAGTATGACGTTCTCCTTCAGTCCGTGCAAGTGGTCCTGAGCGCCCGAAAGTGCCGCCTCGGTCAGGACTTTGGTCGTTTCCTGGAACGACGCCGCCGAAATAAACGACTCGCTGGAGAGACTGGCCTTCGTGATACCCAGAAGCAGCGTCGTTGCCTGCGCGGGTTTCGGCTTTTTGCCCTTAGCCGACTCGCCGCCCGCCGCTTCGGCCTCCGCATTGGCCTCGGAGAGTTCCGCCCGCGTCACGACTTGCCCCAGCGACAATTTCGTATCCCCGGCGTTACTGATGACAACGCATTTGGACAATCGTTCGTTTTCCGTGCGGAACTCGAACTTATCGACGACTTCGCCAGGAAGAAACTTCGAATCGCCCGGCTGATCGATTTTCACTTTACGGAGCATCTGGGTGACGATGATCTCCAGGTGCTTGTCGTTGATGCCGACGTTCTGACTTCGATAAACCGCCTGTACTTCGGCCAGCAGATAGTTCTGAAGCGCCTCCTCGCCCTTGATCCGCAGGATATCGTGCGGAATCAGCGGTCCCTCCACCAGCGCGTCGCCGGCATCGACCGCGTCACCCGCGTGGACGAGCAGGTGCTTGTCTTGAGGAACATGATGTTCCTTCTCCATCCCGCTGTCACTGCGAACAATGATCGTCATCTTGCCGCGCCGCTTGTCTGGACGGATCTCCACTTTGCCGGAAATCTCCGCCATCACTGCGGGTTCCTTTGGCTTGCGGGCTTCGAAGATTTCCGTCACGCGCGGCAGACCGCCGGTGATATCCTGCGTGCCTCCCATGGCCCGGGGCTGCCGGGCCAGCTCAACGCCCGGCGAAATCGACTGGCCCTCCGAAACCTCGATGCGCGCCTTCGCGGGCAGATAGTGATAATCGAGCACGTTGCCTTTCTTGTCCTCGATCACCACTTGGGGATGCTTCTCGCCCTTGTGCTCAATGACGACGTACTTCGCCCGTCCGCCTTCCTGCTCTAGACGCACCGTTTCGCCTTCGGTCACATCCTGGAAACGAACAAACCCGCCGACTTCCGCCAGAATCGGCGTCAGGTGCGGATCCCATTCGCAGATCACGTCCCGCCGCGTCACGCTCTGCCCATCCTTGGCCTTGAGAACGGCACCGTAGGGCACTTTGTCGCGCGAAAGCTCGCGACCTTTGTCGTCCAGGATCAGGAGCTCGCCGTTCCGCTTGAGAACGACCGTTCTTGTCGTGCCGTCTTCGTTCTTCACTTCGACTGGATTGAGATCGTGATACTTTACAATGCCCTTTTGAGGTGCTTTGAGCACATTCTCCAGGGCCGCTTTCTGAGCGACCCCCCCGGTGTGAAACGTTCGCATGGTCAATTGCGTGCCCGGCTCACCGATTGACTGCGCGCCGATGATCCCCACGGCCAGCCCTTCCTCAACCAGCCGACTCGTCGACATGTCCATGCCATAGCACAGGGCGCAGACTCCCCGCGGATTCTCACAGGTCAGCGGGCTGCGCACGCGAATCTTGTCCAGTCCCAGTGCCTCGATCCCCCCGGCGATCTCCTTGGTGATGAGCTGATTCTCGTCCACAATCAGCTGATCGGTCATCATGTTGCGAATCGGGTCTCGCGCCGTTCGACCCACGATGTTTTCGCGAAGCGCGATGTCCACTTCCTCGCCCTTGTACGTCGCGGCCTTGGTGATTCCGTTAATCGTCCCGCAGTCATATGAATTGACGATGACGTTCTGGGCGACGTCGGCCAGTTTGCGCGTCAGGTAACCCGAGTCGGCCGTCTTGAGCGCCGTGTCGGCCAATCCCTTGCGCGCCCCGTGCGTCGAGCTGAAGTATTCGAGGACTGAAAGACCTTCACGGAAATTGGCCTTGATCGGCGTCTCGATGATCTCGCCCGACGGTTTGGCCATCAGCGCTCGCATGCCCGCCAGTTGCCGAATCTGGTCGACGCTGCCGCGCGCGCCGGACTGCGTCATCAGGTAAATCGGATTCAGATAAGCCGTGGCGTCCGGAGCGCCGGGCGAGCGATACTCACCGTCCGCCGTGCGGAAATCGTCGCGCAGTTCGGTCATCATGGCCTGCGTGACCAGTTCGCGAGCGTGAATCCACACGTCGATGATCTGATTGTATCGCTCCAGCCGCGTCAGCGTTCCCTGATCAAACGACTTCTGAACGTCGTCAACCTTCTTCTGGGCGGCATCGATGATCTTCGTCTTGGCTTGGGGCGTCCGCATATCCGTCAGACCGAACGACAGACCCGCGAGCGTGCTCCATCGGAACCCGACGTCCTTGATGTCGTCGAGCAGGTCGATCGTCGGAGCACGACCCAACAGCTCGTGACAGTCCGCCACCACCCGCATGAGCCCCTTCTGCGACAACGCTGTGTTGTAATAGGCCATTGCTCTCGGAAGAATGTCATTGAAGATGATTCTTCCGATCGTCGTGAGAACGCGGCGGTGCGATGGGATCGGCTCCGGCGAACCCTTCAAGTCCGAAACCACGGAGCTTCGGTCTATTCGCACCAGTATCCGGTCATGAATCGCAATGCGCTTCTGCTCGTACGCCATCAGCGCTTCCGCGATATCCGCGAAGCGCGGCGCGTCCTTCTCATCAATCTTCGCCGTCACGTGATCGGTCGTCAGGTAGAAGGAGCCGAGCACCACGTCCTGCGTCGGCGACATGATCGGGCTGCCGTTGGCCGGACTGAAAATGTTGTTGGTCGACAGCATCAGCACGTGGGCTTCCACCTGGGCCTCGATGGACAATGGAAGATGGACGGCCATCTGATCGCCGTCGAAGTCCGCGTTGAATCCCTTGCACACCAGCGGATGGATCTTGATCGCGTTTCCTTCGACGAGCACCGGCTCAAACGCCTGAATGCCCATGCGGTGCAGGGTCGGCGCGCGATTCAACAGCACGGGGTGCTGATAGATGACCTCTTCCAGAATATCCCAGATGGCCTGGTCGCGCCGCTCAAGCATCTTCTTGGCCGATTTGATCGTGTCGGCCAGTCCGCGCTCCTTGAGCTTACGAATGATGAACGGTTGAAACAGCTCCAGCGCGATCTTTTTGGGCAATCCGCATTGATGAAGTTTCAGCTCAGGACCGACCACGACCACCGATCGAGCGGAATAGTCGACGCGCTTGCCGAGCAGATTCTCGCGGAAGCGCCCCTGCTTGCCCTTGATCATGTCCGTCATCGACTTAAGCGGGCGATTGCTCGAACCCAGCACCGGACGACGACATCGACCGTTGTCGAACAGGGCGTCGACCGCCTGCTGAAGCATGCGCTTCTCATTCTGAATGATGACTTCGGGCGCGTTGAGATCGACCAGCTTCTTCAGCCGGCTGTTGCGGTTGATGATTCGCCGATACAGATCGTTCAGGTCGCTCGTCGCGAAATTGCCGCTGTCCAGCAGAACCAGCGGACGCAGATCCGGCGGAATCACCGGAATCACTTCTAGCACCATCCACTTCGCATCGTTGGGTGAGTTCCGTAGCGCCTCCACGATTTTCAGTCGCTTGGCAAGGTCCTTTTCCCGCTGCTTGCTGCCCGTCTTGATGATATCCTCGCGAAGCTCAGCGGATAGCGTTGGAAGGTCCAGTCGGGCCAGAAGCTCTCGAACCGCCTCCGCGCCCATCAATGCCGTGAAGCTCTTTCCATAGGATTCGACCGCTGCCCGGTATTCCTCCTCGGTGAGCAATTGCTTGGGCTTCAGCGGCGTATCACCGGGATCGACCACAATGTAATCCTGAAAATAGACGACCTTTTCGAGACTCGTCGTCTTGATCTCCAGCAGCGCGCCCAGTCGCGAAGGCATCGCCTTGAAGAACCAGATGTGCACAACCGGCGCGGCCAGGTTGATGTGCCCCATGCGCTTTCGCCTGACGCGTGAATGAGTCACCTTCACCCCGCACCGGTCGCAGATAATCCCCTTATGTTTGGTCCCCTTGAACTTTCCGCACGCGCACTCCCAGTCGCGCTCAGGCCCGAAAATGCGCTCGCAGAAAAGCCCGTCCTTTTCAGGTCGGTACGTCCGGTAATTGATCGTCTCGGGTTTCTTCACTTCACCGAAGGACCAGCTGCGAATGTCGTTCGGCGACGCAAGCGAAATATGCACGCGGCTGTAGTCGTTCACCCGATCGTAAATGTTGTCGAGCATCGTTCGTCAGACCCTTTCGGTTACTCGATGCGACCGGCGATCCCGCGGATCGCCCTCGGCTCCAATGTTCGCCCAGTCATCCCTGAACGCCGGACGACACGGGTGCGTCCTGATGCGGCGGCGCCGCCGTCTGGGCCGCGAGCTCCATTACCTCGACGCCCCGAGCCCGACGGAATCCAAGTTCCTCGCAAAAATCCACTTCCGTGCCGTGGGCGATCGCGTCGATGCGCTCGACGCCGCCGGCGCGCATGGCCTCGATCACCAGCCAGGCCATGCGCCGGGCGATCCCGTAGGCGTCGTGCTCGATCCGACCGTCCCGACGCGTCACACAGGCAGGACCTTGATAGGCCGGGTCCAGCTTGCACTCCACGAGTCGACCCAGAAGCCCGTCACACTGCCCCCGCGCGAATCCGATCAGTTCGCCCCCGCGCCGCGCGCTCACCACGCAGAAGGTGTTGTCCAGCATGCGCCTCAGCTTCTCCAGCGCGTGCGTGGACGCGTGGTTCTGGCGCTCGTAAAACGAAAGAAGTTCTTCAGGGGTCGGCTTGACGGTCGATTCATACGCCACGTCTTCAAACATCATCCGATTCTCCTTTCGATACCGGATATCCTCGGCCTACCCGATCTTCCGCTTCTCAAGGTGAATGTTCAGGCACAGTCCGCGAATCTCATTGCAGAGCACGTCAAACGACACCGGCGTGCCGGCGTCCAGCGTGTTCTTGCCCTTCACCATCGACTCATAGATCTTCGTCCGACCCTCGACGTCGTCGCTCTTGACCGTCAGCAATTCCTGAAGAATGTAGGCCGAACCGTAAGCCTCCAATCCCCACACCTCCATCTCGCCGAAGCGCTGTCCGCCCGTTCGGGCTTTTCCTCCCAGCGGCTGCTGCGTGATCAAGCTGTACGGACCCGTCGCACGCGCGTGGATCTTGTCATCAACAAGATGATGAAGTTTCAACATGTACAAGTAGCCGACCGTCACCGGTTGATCGAAGAACTCTCCCGTGCGACCGTCGCGCAAGTTTACTTTTCCGCCCTTGCGCAGCTGCGCGAATCGAACGTCGTCGCGGGCCGCCGCTGCGACAACCCCGGAATCGACCATCCGCGTTTTCGCGCAAGCATTGGCCTCCGCGATGGCTTCGAGGATTTCCTCCTCCGATGCTCCGTCAAAGACCGGCGTTACCGCTTGGAATCCGAGCATCTTGGCCGCCCAGCCCAGGTGCGTCTCCAAAATCTGACCCACGTTCATGCGCGACGGAACGCCCAGCGGATTCAGCAGAATGTCCAGCGGCGTTCCGTCCTCAAGGAACGGCATGTCCGCTTCCGGAACGATCCTCGCGATCACGCCTTTGTTGCCGTGACGACCGGCCATCTTGTCGCCCACGGAAATAGGCCGCTTGGTCGCCACGTAGACCTTGACCATCTCAAGCACGCCGGATGGAAGTTCGTCGCCCCGCTTCATCTGAGCGGCCTTGCGATCCCGCTCCTCCTGAATCTCCACGATCCGAGGCCAGAATCGATCGGCGATCGCCAGGCATTCATTCCGTCGCGTCGCCGGCTTGATCCACTTCAGATCGCGACTTCGAACGTGGTCGGCGAAAAGATCGATCTGCTCGAGAATGACCTCATCCAGATCGCTGTGGCCGACCTTTTGCCGCGTGTTCGGATCGACCATGGGCTGCTCAAGCAATAGTTCCAATTCCTGGCACAGTTGTTTGAAGCAGGTGATGATGCGCGCGTTCTGTCCGTTGACGTATCGTTGGATTTCCTCGTTCAGCGTCTTCCGTTCGGTATCGCTCATGTTCAGCCGCCGACTGAACCGTTTTGCGCCGATGACGATCCCTTCCTCGCCGGCCGGCAATTCCAGCGAATCGTTCTTCACGTCCTCGCCGGCGCGGCCGAAAATGGCGTGGAGGAGTTTTTCTTCAGGACTCAGTTCTGTCTTCGATTTTGGGCTGACCTTGCCGACAAGAATATCGCGCGCCTGGACCCGCGTACCGATCAGGACCACCCCGTTTTCGTCGAGATTCGCTAGCGCCTTTTCCGATACGTTGGGAATGTCCGCCGTAAACTCCTCGCGCCCCAGCTTCGTCTCCCGTACCTCCACCTCATACTCGTCAATATGGATGCTCGTGAAGACATCGTCGCGCACCAGGCGCTCGCTGATGACGATCGCGTCCTCGAAGTTGTGCCCGTCAAACGTCAAGAATCCGACCAGCACGTTTCGGCCCAGTGCAAGTTCGCCGTCCACGGTCGCCGGACCGTCGGCGATGACATCGCCCTTCTTGACCCGCTGTCCCGGACGAACCAGCGGTCGCTGATTCATGCAGGTTCGCTCGTTGAGCCCTTGAAACTTCCGCAGCGTGTATTCGTCCGTGTCGTCGATGACGATGCGGCACGCATCCACGAAAGTCACTTTGCCGCTGGTCCGCGCCCGAACCACCATGCCGCTGTTGAGCGCCACCGTCCGCTCCATCCCCGTCCCGACCACCGGCGGTTCCAGCCGCAACAGCGGAACCGCTTGACGCTGCATGTTCGATCCCATCAGCGCGCGGTTCGCGTCGTCATGCTCCAGGAACGGAATCAACGCCGCCGAAACCCCGATGGTCTGCTTCGGCGAAATATCGACGTAGGTCACCTGCTCGCGGGCGATCTGCTTCAAATCGCCGTACATGCGCGCGACAAACGGCCCTTCCCGAAGCCGCGCCCCGCCCGGCTCCACCACCTCCGGCGGACCGAGCACTTCGCGCATCTCCTCATCCGCCCTCAGGTATCGGTGATCGCCGATCTTGCCGCCCTTCTCAACCTTCCGATACGGAGTGATCAGAAATCCGTAATCATCGACGGCGCTGTAAAGACTCAGCGAGGCAATGAGCCCGATGTTCGTGCCTTCCGGCGTCTCGATCGGACAAATCCGCCCATAGTGGCTGATGTGAACGTCGCGAACTTCGAACCCCGCTCGCTTGCGGTTCAATCCCCCCGGCCCCAGCGCCGACAACCGACGCTCGTGCGTAAGCTGCGACAACGGATTCGTCTGGTCCACCACTTGCGAAAGCTCGCCGCGTCCGAAGAACAGTTCAATGGCCGAGCTGACCGACTTGCTGTTGATCAATTCCGCGACGCGACCGATCTGGTCGGGGTCCTTGAGGCTCATGCGCTCCTGTACCGTGCGGCGGAGCTTGAGAAAGCCCTTGCGCATTTCATCCGCGCACAATTCGTCGAGCGTCCGCAGACGGCGGTTGCCCAGATGATCAATATCGTCCACCGCGAACGCGGATTCCCCCGTCCGAAGCTTGAGCAGATACTTCAGGCAATTGATGATATCCTCAACCGTGAGCGTCATCGAACCGCCGTCATCCGCCAGCTCGAACTTGCGATTGAGTCGAAACCGACCGACTTTGCCCAGACGGTAGCGATTCTCATCGCGAAACTTCTCAACAAACAGCTTCTTGGCCTTGTCCAGGTGCGGCGGATTGCCCGGACGAAGCCGCGCGTAGATTTTCAGAAGCGCTTCTTCGTGTGACCGACAGCCGTCCTCCATCAGCGTGTTCAGCAGCAGCGGATCGCCGACCTTGGCGATCACCTTGATCTGCTTCATGGACATCGCCTGAATGCGCTCGACCGCGTCGCCGATCGGACAACCGGCGCGAACGATCACTTCCTCGGATTCCTCGTCCACGATCGCCGACACCGTGTACATGTCCGGCTTGAGCGCTGACGTCTTGACCGTCTTCGTCGCATAAAACTCCTCGACGATCGCCTCATCCGCCGAAAACCTCGGATCCATCGCCCGCAGAAACGTCGTCGCCGGAAGCTTGCTCGACTGGTCGATCCGCACCACGAGCAGGTCCTTCTTAGTCACCTCAATCTCGATCCAGCTCCCCCGCTCGGGAATGATGCGGCAGGCGTGAAGCGCCCGATCGCCCTCGGCCTGGTCCTTGATGAAGTCCACGCCCGGCGAACGGTGCAACTGCGAGACGATCACCCGCTCGGCGCCGTTGATGATGAACTCGCCGCCGCCGATCATGATCGGCATGTCGCCGAGATAGACGAGGTCTTCCTGGATTTCGTCGCTATCCTTGCGAACCAGTCGCAAACGGATGCGCAGCGGCATGCCGTAGGTCAGTCGAAGTTCCCGACACTCGTCCGGCGTGTACCGCGCCTTGCCGAGCTCGTAGTTGATGTAATGCATCGAGAGCTTGCCGTCGTAGCTCTCCATGGGAAACATCTCGCGCAGCAGCGCCTCAAGCCCGCTGTTTTCACGCTTCTCCGGCGCAACGTCCTCCTGAAGGTAACGCGCGTACGATCGGGTCTGAATGCCGATCAGATCGGGTACGGGGATACCGTCGCCCACTTTGGAATAGTCACGCACCGGCAAGGTTGCATACATCGATAGTCGCCCTCATCAGGTGAATCGCCGTCGTGAGAAAGCCCGACCGCTCGGCGCGTACATTCGCCGAGCCTTCCATCGAACTCTCTTCCAGCCAGGGACGAAATTCCTTCAACAAAGCATCCGGTGGACCGAACGTCCCAACCATTCGGCCGATCTCGCTTCGTCGAGAAATGACCAATCAACTCCTCCCGACGACGGTTGAAGCCTCAACCGTCGCGGAACGAATACGCGTTTTTCCAACCCGCACTGGGTCCCGATCGGGCGTTGCAAATTCCGCGGGACGGCTGAAGAAACCTTCCCGCCGCTCCGCCGAAATACCCTTCGGACTGTTTGTCAGGAAATCGTGACGGCGCCGCCCGATTCCTCGATTTCCTTCTTGATCTTGTCGGCCTCTTCCTTGGTCACGCCTTCCTTCAGCGGCTTCGGTGCGGCCTCGACAAGGTCCTTCGCTTCCTTCAAGCCCAGCCCGGTGATGGCTCTCACGACCTTGATGACCTGAATCTTCTTGTCGCCGGCCGACGCCAGGATCACATCGAAGGCAACTTTCTCCTCGGCCGGAGCAGCTGCGCCGCCGCCCGCCGGACCCGCCGCCATCATTACGCCGCCGCCGGCCGGCTCAATCCCATGAACCGCTTTCAGGCAATCCACCAGGGACTGTGCTTCCTTGACCGTCAGACCGACCAGTTCATCCGCCAGCTTCGAGATTTTTGGATTAAATTCCGCGACTGCTTCCGCCATCATCCACCATTCCGTCCTAACAAAAACATCGCCACCCGATAGGCGACCCGCCCGCTGCGGGTCATTTCATTCGCCGTCGGCGAACCAGTCGGAATGCAACGACAATAATCGACCAACAAATGACTACGCCGCCTTCTCCGCCATCGTCTTCAGGCAGCCCGCGATCTTTCCCCCCGGACTTCGCAGGCAACCGGCGATCGCACGTCCCGGCGATCCGATCAGCATCGCCAGCTCGCCCAGCAGTTCCTTGCGACCACGAAGCTTGGCGAGTTGCTCAACCGTCATCAACGACGGATCCCCGTCGAAGATCGCCTGTTTCAGCTTTAGCTTGTTGAATTCCTTGGCCGCATCGGTCAGCAGGCGGGCGATGTCAATCAGTGACTCCCGCGACGTGACCAGCGCACAAGGCCCTTCCAGCGCCTTGCCCAGCGGAGCAAGCAATCCGTCCGCCAACGCGCGGCGGGCGAGGCTGTTCTTCACCACTTCCAGCGTCGCCGATTTCGCCCGCAGCGTTCGACGAAGCTTCTCCTGCGCCGCGACGTCCAGCCCCGTCAGGTCCACCACGCACGCGCTCGACAGACCGTTGTACCGGGAGCGCAGTTCCTCAGTGACCAATCCCTTTACCGGCTTGCTCATAACCGATCCGTTCTGAATCTCAGGAGTCGCCGTGACCCAACACCCGTGACCGTCCAGCGCGACTCACGCCGGACGGCGATACAAATGATCCAACGCTACGCCCCAACCGCGAGAATCACGGACGGAGTGCGCGTCGCCGACAAACTGACCTTCTTAAAATATTGACCCTTCGCCGCGGCCGGCTTGATTCGCTTGACGTGCTCGATCACCGCTTCGATGTTCGCCTGCAAATCGCCTTCCGAAAAACTCGTCCGACCCACCGGCAAATGGATGTTGCCCCCGTCATCATTACGAAACTCGATTCGACCCGCCGAAAACTCCCGAACGGCGTTCACGATATCGGGCGTCACCGTGCCGGCTTTCGGCGTCGGCATCTTTCCCTGCGGACCAAGAACCCGACCGAGCTTGCCGACCTTTCCCATCATCGAAGGGTGCGCGACGGCCACGTCAAACTCCGACCAGCCGCCCTCCACTTTCGCGATCAACTCCTCCGCGCCGGCCTCCACCGCCCCGGCTTCCTTCGCCGCGGCCGCCATGTTGGCGTCACAGAAAGCGATTACCGTGCGCGACTTTCCCAGCCCCTTGGGCAGCGAAATCGCTCCGCGAAGCATTTGATCCGCTTGCTTCGGATCAATTCCTAGATGAAAGACGATGTCCACGGTTTGATCCTTGGACTTTCGTTTCTTCCCGTTCTTGTAGCTGCGATCACCCTTGATCGCCGCCATGCGCTTGATCGCTCCGATGCCGACCGCCACTTCGACCGGACCCTTCCGATCGGCGGCGACATTCTCAAGCTGCTTTCGATACGTGACGCTCTTGGATCCCATGACAATGCTTCCTCAGATCACCCGCCGCGTTTGCCGCGGCAAGACCATTTCAATCCACGATTTCGATCCCCATCGACCGCGCCGTGCCGGCCACGACAAGCTCGGCCGCCGCGACCGTGTTCGCATTCAAATCCGGAAGTTTCTTCTCCGCGATGGCGCGTAACTGAGCACGGGTCACTTGCCCGACTTTTTCCTTGTTGGGAACGCCACTGCCCTTCGCCACTTTGGCCGCGTCCTTGAGCAGCACTGACGCCGGAGGACTCTTGACCAGAAACGTGAACGACCGATCGGAAAACACGGAGATCACCACGGAAACGATCATGCCGTTCATCGCCGTCGTCTGCGCGTTGAACTGCTGCACGAACTGACCGATGTTGACGCCGTGCTGTCCCAGCGCCGGACCGATCGGCGGTGCCGGTGTCGCTTGTCCTCCCGGTGCCTGCAGCTTGATCGTCGCTGTCAGTTCCTTGCGACCGCCACCACCACCTGGTTTGCCGCCCGGTTTCGCCGGACCACCTGCCTTGCCCACCGTTCTGCTCCGCCTTTCCAACAAGGCGCGGCCGAGGCCGCCCTACTCAACCTTTTCCAATTGCCAATAACCCACTTCGACCGGCGTCGATCGACCGAAAATCGAAACGATGACCGAAACCATGCCGCGCTTCTCGTCCACCGCTTCAACCTCGCCCTCGTAACTCTCAAACGCCCCGTCGGTGATCTTGACCTGATCGCCCTTGTGAATATTGAGGCCCGAAAGTCCCGGTTGTTCCTCGGCCTTTTCCGACGCCGCCAGCATGCCCACCACGTCCTGATCCGGCATGCTCGTCGGCTTGCCGTCGGACCCGATGAAATCACCGACGCCGCTCGTTTCCTTTACAAGAAACCAGACTGACTCGTTGACCGACCCGTCATCTTCGCAGGCCATCTCCACGAACACATAGCCGGGGTAGAGTTTCCGCTCAACGATCTTGAGCACCCCGACTTTCATCTTCTTCTCTTTCAGCGTGGGCACGAGCACGCGTCCGACACGACCCTCCAAACCTTCAATCTTCACCTTGCGGATCAGCGCATCGCGAACTTGCTCTTCTTTGTTGGACGCGACGCGGAGGACGTACCACTTCATCCCCGCACTCGCCACCGCCTGTGCGGCCGTCGCCGTCTCTGTCGTTGGTTCGTGACCGTTCATCCCTTCAGAATCCCTATCCACTGAAACAACTTCTGAAACCCCACGTCTACCGCGAACAGGAATGCCGACATCAGAACCGTAAACAGAATCACAACCTTGGTGGAACCCGCAATCTCTCGCCGCGTCGACCAGTTCACCTTCTTCATCTCACCTTCCGTGGCGATCATGAAGTCTCCTGTTTTCGGATGGCCGAACGAGTACCGCCAGGCGAACGCGCCGAACACCACGGCGAACGCCAGTGGAATGCCGGTCGAAATCAACAGCGTCCACCAGTCGTCGCCTTCGTACACTTGGAGTCGCTCGTAGATGAAATAAGCGCCCCAGGCAATCAGCGCGCAAGCGCCGACCATTGTGCCCGTTCGCGTCGACTTGCCTTGCTCTGGCTTGTAATGATGGAAAAACCCGCCCTCGCCGGCTCGCGCCGTCTTGCGCGGCGGTGGAGTCCTGGACCCCCCGTCGGCATCGGACACGTTTCGAAGTCCATCTCGCTCTAACGTCGTCGTATTCGATTCACTCATGAACGATGCTCGTCAGGCTCGCGCCTGTCCTACTCTCTACAACAACCGTCTACCGCTTTCTCGCGCGAACCCAACTCCGCCGCTTTCGACAGGAGCGGAGGGACTTGAACCCCCAACCGCCGGTTTTGGAAACCGGTGCTCTGCCAATTGAGCTACGCTCCTTCGCAAAGCCATTCCGGCCGCGGTGCTCGACGTCGATAACTTTCCTGCCACGCGCCAACAAACCCGGCCAACCTGCGGCTGCCTCCGGGCCGACCACTCGAAACCCAACATTGTAACGGCGGAAAGAAAAGACGCAAATCCCCTGACCCCAGGAAAATAGAACGCCCAAATCAACACCGCATTTCCCAAGAAACACGCCTGGCCAGGCCTCCGGCATTTTCAAGTGTCAGTTTGGACGTCTGCGATCTGGAGCGCCTTCCGCCGTGGCTTCGTCCGATCGTGCCGCTCGCGCCTTGACTCCGAAATGTCAATTGGCAAGCACGTTTGACGGACGAGATAGCCCTGCGGAACGTCGGAAAAAGGCCGCAAGGGCATCAAAAAGGACAAGGACGGCCAGCACGATCAGCACGACCCCGACCCAGGCCACCAAGCCACCCGAGCTGCCTTGCCGGCCAAACTCACGAACCACGAGCCGGATCAGCGCCCAGCTGCTCATCAGGTACATCACCAATGCCGGCAAACCGGCAACAATCAGCACAATGACGCGCCTTTGGGTCCGCCATAGCCAGACTGTCACGCCTACCAGCGTCAGCGCCGCCAAGAGCTGGTTACTCGCTCCGAACAACTCCCAGAATAATTTCCAGACAGGAACCGTTGCCCCTGTGGAATGGTCGATATTGCCCCCTAGCAGAAACGGAATCGGCGCGCCGACCGTGAGTACCGCCGCAAACGTCCGTCCCCAGCGCGTCCGCCACCCGGTCAGCTCTTCGATGATGTATCGCCCCAGACGCGTGCACACATCAAGCGTGTCATACACAAAGGTCGTAAACGCCATCAGCGCGAATGAAACGCCGAACGAAGCCGGGATGCCTATCGCTCCCAAAAATCCTCCGATGCCCAGCGCATAAAGAAAGTTCGGCTTGGGCCCACCCGGACCGCTCAACAACGATGAATCCGCCGAAATCCGCATGACACACGCCAGCGAAATCACCGCCACCATCGCTTCGAGAAGCATCGACCCGTACCCGACGAACTTCGCGTCCGTCTCTCGTCGGAGTTGCTTCGACGTCGTGCCCGATGCGATGATCGCGTGAAAACCGGAACAGGCCCCGCAGGCAATCGTGATGAAAAGCAAGGGAAACAACGGCTGTCCTGTGGCCGACGTCCAGCCCGTGAACGCCGGATAAACCGCGTGATCCCCACCGATCAACAGTCCCGCCGAGCCGCCGACCAGCGTGAACATCAGGAAATACCCGCCGAGATGGCCTCGCGGCTGAAGCAGCGCCCAGACGGGCACGATCGATGCCACAAAGCAGTAGCCCAGAATCGCGAGGTTCCACAGTCGATGAGCCTGCGGCGTACCAACCCCCAACAGCGACTCAAGGCTCACCGGAGCGAACTGCCCGACCCAGATCGAAATCCCCACCAGCGGAAGAAAAACAATCGTGGCCCATCCGATTCCAAGCTTCGTGAAACGAAGCAGCATTCCCATGATGACGGGCAAAACAAGATACAGGATCGATGAAGAGGCTATGCCTCCGCCTGAAACACGTTCTCCGTTGTCCAGTTCGATCGTGCCGACGAACGACGACGCCGTGATGTCCGTAAACGCCACGATGATGTACACGAGCGCCAACCAAACAAAAACAAGAAACAGCAAATACGACCGACGGCTCATGTGTTCGCGCACAACCTCGGCGATGGAGCGCGCTTTGTGCCGAACCGACGCCACCAGCGCGGCCATGTCATGCACGCCGCCGATGAAGATCGACCCGATGATGATCCAGACCAGCGCCGGCAGCCACCCGAACATCACGCCGGCAAGAATCGGACCGACGATTGGACCCGCCGCGGCAATCGCCGAAAAATGCTGCGTGATCAGCGACTTCGGCTCAAGCGGCATGTAGTCGACGTCATCGCGCAACGAAACGGCGGGGGTTTGCGCGTCTTCTTCCAGACGCAGCATGCGCGCGAGGAACCGCCCGTACAATCGATAGGCCGCCGACAACGCCACTGCGCATAGGACCACGATGACGGGTAGGCTCATGGCATCCGCTGCTCGATCAACTCGGCGGGTTCGTGCTTTACAAACTCATCGCTCGACGCAAAGCGCATTGCATCAAAACGGCCAGAACTTCGGAATCAGAATCACGGCAATAACACCGAGAAGCAAATCCAGGGGAATCCCCATTCGCAGAAAATCTGATAAACGGTATCCGCCCGGCCCGTAGACCATCAGGTGCGTCTGATACCCAAGCGGTGTCGCGAAGCCGAACGATGCCGCGAACATGATGGCCACCACGAATGGCATCGGACTGACGTGCAGCGTGGAAGCGGTGGCCAGCGCGATCGGAAACATCAGAACCGCCGCCGCATTGTTGCTCAAGAACTCGGTGGCCACAATCGCCATGAAATAGACCACGGCAAGCGCGACCCAATGATTCTCCCCGGAAATGCCCAGCATCGATCTCACCATATGCTCGGCCGCTCCGCTCGTCTCCATCGCCTTACCGAGTCCGAACGACGCCGCGATGGCAATCAGCACCTGCCAGTCCACCGCATTTCGAGCCACCGTCGAAGTGCAGCAACGCCCGATGATCATCAGCCCCGCGGCGAGCATGCTCGCCATGAGCATGGAAAGCCAGCCGACGCCGACCGCGACGATCATGGCCAGGAAAATTAGACCGGCCAAAGCTGCTCGCTCATGACGAGGCGGTGTGAAACCCTCTATTCGGCTGACAAGGTAGAAATCCCGCGAGTTGCGATGCTGTTCGAGAAAAGTCGGGTGCGCTTCCAGCAACAGCGTATCCCCCGGCTTGAGCACGATATCGCCGATCTTCTTGCGAATGCGCTCGCCGTTGCGCGACACGGCGATGATGGCCGCGTTGTAAATCGTGCGAAATCGTCCGTCGCGGACCGTTTTGCCGACGAGCGCGCAACTGTCCGACACCACCGCTTCCAGCAGCGATCGATTCGCCCGCGGCGAATCCAGCTTGAATACCTGATCCGTCGCCGGCTTGAGCCCCCGAATCTTCTGAAGCTCCACGACCGACTCTACGATGCCGACAAACACCAGCCGATCATTCGCCTGCAATCGCTCCAGCGGGCCGACCGCCGCGAGAATTTCACCGTCGCGATCAATCTCCATGAGGTACATGCCGGGAAGCTGTCGCAGCCCCGCTCCCTCGATCGTCTTTCCCACCAGTGCGCTGCCCGGCTCCACCAGCATTTCAACCGTGTATTGCTTGGGATCCGCAAATTCGCTCGCCGCCGCCCGCCGATCGCGTAGCAGCACGCCGCTGAAAAACAAAATGTACGCGATTCCTGCGATCGCGCACGGCACACCGACCCACGCCAAAGAGAAAAGCGTCAGCGGGTGCTCGATATGCTCGTGGCTTTGAAGCAACCCATACACCACCAGGTTCGTGCTCGTTCCGATCAGAGTGCAGCATCCTCCCAGGATCGCTGCATAGCTCAACGGAAGCATTAACTTCGATGGTGAAAGCTTGTGCTGCTTGCCCCAGTCGTTCACCACCGGCAGGCACATGGCCACGATCGGCGTGTTATTGACGAAGGCGCTCATCGTCGCCACCGGCGCCATCAACCGAAACTGCGCGTGGCGAATCGACTTCGGCCGACCGAGCAGTTGCTGCGCGACCACCGACATCACGCCCGTTTCCCGTAAACCCGCCGCCACGACGTAAAGCACGGCGACGGTGATGACCCCCTCATTGGCCAGTCCCGATAGTGCATCGGCCGGGCTGAGGATGCCCAGTGCCATGAGCAGCGTAATGACGCCAACAAAGATGAGGTCGGCCCCGGCCCGCGTGAATCCGAGCAGCCCGAGGACCAGCAGGACGGACGCGATGGTTGTCCACGCTTGCCAGGTCATGAAGGTTTATCGGGCGACTCAACCGCCGTCTTCGCTTGCGACGCGCTGCGCTTGAATCCGCAGCGCCGTATGGGAAGTCTCCTTCCCTTTCTTATCCACGCGAACCTGACCCTTGATCCGCTCGCCCTCGTGCAAATCTTTCAGTTTGCTCGCGGCCCCGTTGACCAGAATCTCGGTCGTTTCCGTCACGACGGCAGTCCCGCTGATCTCCTTGCCCTGCTTCTCGCTGAAAAAGACGACCGTGATCTCGCCCGCGGCTTCCGATGTCACCTTGATTTTTTCGATCCGACCCTCCAGCGATATGATCTCCGGCTCCTTGGCCTTTTTCTCACAACCGCCGGAACCAATCAAAACCGTGACCAACAAAACCGCCGGGAAAGACCAAGTCGCACCTGTCATTCGCATGTGCCATGCAACTCCTTGGATGACGATGAAACGGAACAGCGCTAATACCAGTTGGGCGAGCAGTTTACCCGCCGCGCGATGGACCGGCAAACAAAGCGATCGCCAAACACAGGGAATGCGCGTCCGGTCCATATCGAATGCTGTCTCGTTCGGGCACGCATCGATTCTTGATGCACGACTTGCGCGTCGTGCCCGCCTGCAATCGCAACAATCAATTCGTTTGCGGTCACGCACCATCGACGTATACTCACCGCTCGCCGATCAACGTCCGGACTGCGACGGTCTCGCTCTCCGCTATCGATTCGGCGTTCAATCAACAGAAAAACCATGGCCAAACCCGGTCCAATCCGCGTCTTGCCCGATCTGCTCGTCAACAAGATCGCCGCCGGCGAGGTCGTCGAGCGCCCGGCCAGTGTCGTCAAGGAACTGATGGAAAACGCCGTGGACGCCGGTGCGAATCGCATCGTCGTGACCATCGAGGAAGGCGGGGCTCGACTCATCCGCGTCACCGATGACGGCTGCGGCATGGGCGAATCCGACATTCGACTCGCCGTCGCCCCGCACGCCACCAGCAAGCTCGCCTCCGAGGACGATCTCTACACGATCTCAACCATGGGCTTTCGCGGCGAGGCCCTCGCCAGCATCGCGGCCGTATCGCGCTTGCGCATCGTCTCACGCCCCGGCGGCGAAATCGCCGGCAGCGAAGTCCGCATGTCGGGCGATGCGTTTGAATTCGTCGGGACGGCCGGCTGTCCAGAGGGCACCGCGGTCGAAGTCCGCGACCTGTTCTTCAACGTGCCCGCGCGGCGAAAGTTTCTGCGATCGCCCTCGACCGAAACCGGTCACGTCAACGACCAGTTCATTCGCCTCGCCCTGGCCTACCCCGATATCGGGTTTGAACTCAGTGCAAACGGTCGAACCACACAGAACCTCCCCGCCGCTCAGGGTCGCTTGCCGAGGGTGGCCAAGTTCTACGGACCCGAATTGGCCGATGCACTGCTGTCCGTCGATCGCGAAGAACGCGGCCTGCGAATCGAAGCGTACCTGGCCCCCCCGAGCCAGTCCCGGGCGACCCCGCAATGGCAGTTCGTTTTCGTCAACGGGCGCTACATTCGAGATCGGTTTGTTCAACACGCCATTCGCGAGGCATATCGCGGCCTCATGGAACCCAACCGCCACGGCGTCGTCTTCCTCTTTCTCACGCTGACGCCCGACCGCCTCGACGTCAACGTCCACCCCACCAAGATCGAAGTTCGCTGGGCCGATTCCAATCTCATTCACTCCCAGGTCTTGAGCGCGCTGCGCGAAACGCTCCAGCGCGCAGACCTTGCGCCGCGATGGAAAACAGATCGGACCTCCTCCGCCCCAACCCTTTCCGAGGCCGAGCAGGACCGCATTCGGCAGGAACTCGCCTCTGTGCTGAAAGCGGCGCCGCCGACGAACTTCCAGCCAGAAAGCGAAGACAATCGATATTCTTCTCCATTCAACAGAAATACAAGCTTGGATTCTCTCCGCGGAAGAATCTCTCCCGAAGCGCTCGCGTCTTTGTACGGTACCTCGGAGCCGTCACGATTCGTCGAGTCGCCAACCCAATCCGACCTCGATCCGACGACGCGATCGCTCCACGTGGCGCCCGGCGGAGAACGATCGGAGCTCCTTCCCCCTCGCGCAATCCAAATGCACAATTTGTATCTCGTGGCCGAAACCGCCGAGGGCATCGTCATCGTCGATCAGCACGCGCTCCATGAACGCGTGATGTACGAGCAACTTCGCGAGCGATTCACCCGCGGTTCGCTGGAATCCCAGCGCCTTCTCCTGCCGGAAACCATTCGCGTCACGGCGCGTCAGGCCAACCTCCTCGAGGCGAACGCCGAACTACTCAACAAGCTCGGCATCGAACTCACCCCATTCGGGTCCGATTCCGTCGCCGTCCACGCCGTTCCCGCCCTGCTCAAGGACATCGACGTGATCCCCTTCATGGCCGACCTGCTGGATCGCCTCGAACATCAATCCGCACCCGCAGACACCGAAGGCGTCGTTCACGAAATCCTCGACATGATGGCCTGCAAAGCCGCCGTCAAGGCCGGCGATCCCCTCACCGCTGCCGAAATCGACGCCCTCCTGCAAAAACGACACTTGATCGAAAAACCGGGCAGTTGCCCCCACGGTCGTCCGACCATGCTCCGGCTCACCAAGGCCGATCTCAATCGCCAGTTCAAGCGGACCTGATTGCCAGTTGCACAGCGGTGGCGTTGCCCTCTTGCGAGCGGCGTTTCTCGCACTCTCATTCCATGAACAAGAACGCTGGCTCACTCAAAGAAGTGGCGATGAGTGGCGTCAAAAAGACACGTCGGAAATGGTGAGTGCGAAGTCACTTTGCCTGAAATCCGAACAGCGTTGCAATTGAATCGCCAAGGGCCGGAATCGACCATCACGTACGCAACCATTGGTCCGCAAATAATCGGCCCCCCGACCCGGAGCGCCAGTTTCGGCATAAACGCGGTGGAAAGCCGGAATGTTTAAGGGTTGAAAGGTCTATTTGCGTTAATGCGAATGGAAGCGTTTTCTCGCTTAATGTTACGGAGGATTGACCATGACCAAGCACCGCATTGCAGTCCTTTTCGTCCCTCTAATCACGAGTATTGTCGCCGCCGCACCGCTCGGCACGGCGATCACTTACCAGGGACAACTCAAGTCAGAAGGCGTTCCGATCATCGGCTCCGCCGATTTGCGATTTACGCTCTGGGACGCGGCCACTGGCGGAAACTTCGATCCGGACATTCTGACCACAACCGACGTTCCGGTCGTCAACGGCTTCTTTTCCGTCGAGCTCGACTTCGGCTCCGGAGCTTTCGAAGGCTCAAAAAAATGGCTTGAAATAGAAGTCCGTTATCCCGCCGCGCGCGGCGGCGCGTTCACCCGACTTGCTCCGCGACAACCGATCACCGCCGCGCCGTACGCGCTTTACGCCTTAAACTCGCCAGGCGGTGGCGGAGGAGGAACCCTCGATGCCGCCTACGATTTCGGAGGACCCGGAATAGGTCGAACCATCAACGCTGACTCCGGTCCGGTCAACATCGCCGGATCCAATGGGCTTACTGTTACCGGGCCGGTCGGAGTCGGCACCATCGACCCGCAGTTCGAACTCGACGTCTTCGACGCCGACACGTCATCTGGAGTGCCTTCGGCAACTTACGACACGCGCCTGGGAGTCCGTCACGACTTGACCACGCTCGGACTAGGTACTTCCAGTCGCTGGTTCTACATGAAGGCAGGCGCCGACGCCACGCTGACACGAAACGACGGTGCCGACCTTCACTTTGAGATCGAAGTTGATCGGAGCGCAAGCCCCGTTTCACAAATGACGCTGACGGAAGGCGGCAATCTGGGCATTGGGACCATAAGCCCCAAAGGCCGCCTGCATGTGAATGGAGATTACTATGGGCGCGGTCATCTCTGGCTCCACGCCTTTGAGGGGGACGGGCAGTCGGGCACCGCATACATCCAGGCCCGCGATACCTCCGCCACTTCGCACATCGATCTTCAATTCCGCACCAAGAGCGGTGCCACCTACCGTGACAGCATGAGACTTGAATCCAATGGTGACGTCATCATACCCGGAAAACTGGTTCCCGGATCAATCGACATTGGCTATGAAATCGTCAGCGCCGAGTCGCTGGACGATCTTTCCCTGACCGTTGAATGTCCGCAGGGAAAGCGCACGCTCGGGGGTGGTTGTTTTTGTAACGCCGTGAACACGGTTGTAGCCTCTCGACCGGCCTCTTCTGGAACCGCCTGGTTCTGTTCTTGCCTCGACTCTGGGTACATTCATGTCGACGCCATTTGTGCAAATGTCAACTAGTCTTGCCCAGGCTGGCAATACCGCGCCGACCGATGACAATTGCTCCGGGCTTTGTGCGCGGCGAGCCCCATCACGGGCAACGATTCGCCGCATGAATCCTGAACGGCCCATCTGGGTGTCGCCGGCCCCGAACACGGCCGTCGCCGTGCCATCGCTGTTGGCACAACCGAAGCACCCGCTTTTTCCGAGCTGCTTGTACCTACTTTACGTTTACTGTCGTGAGCACACTCTCGCCCCGTGCGACGCAAGAATCGCCTGGGCGCGGGGTGCGGAAACGAGGGAATCCACATGAACGCCTATCGAACTGCGATGCTGGTCCTATTTGGTTGCGTTTCCGCCGCCGGTGCGGTTCCGTTGGGAACGGCTTTCACTTTCCAGGGTCAACTTAAGGCCGACGGTCTCCCCATCAACGATCTGGCCGACCTGCGATTCACTCTTTGGGACGCTGCGGCAGGTGGAACCGCCGACGCCGATGTGCGCACGCAAAGTGCGGTCGCCGTCGTCAACGGCCTCTTCACCGTCGAACTCGACTTCGGCTCCGGAGCTTTCGAAGGCTCGAAAAAGTGGATCGAAGTCGAAGTGCGCTACCCTGCGGGCGCAGGACCGTTCGTGCTGCTTACGCCTCGTCAACCTCTCACCGCCGCGCCCTACTCCGCATATTCGCTCAACGCCGACCGCATCGACGGACTCGACTCATCCGCGTTTCTGACCTCCAATTCCGTACCGCTTGTCCTCACGGGTTCCGACCCGATCGGCGTCATCCGCGGAGAGAACAATTCGTCCTTAAACAACTCAGCGGGCATCGTCGGGACCGCGACCGCGGGATCAGGCATCACCTACGGCGGATGGTTTCAAAGTTCGGGCGAAAACGGGCGCGGGGTGTTCGGTTTCGGCAGCTCTACTTCCGGCACCGGTACCACCTACGGCGGCGAGTTCAGAAACAACAGCTCACAGGGTGCCGGAGCTTTTGGCTATGCCCTTGCGAGCAGCGGTTCGACGAGCGGGCTCCACGGACAAACCCTCAGCACCGCCGGCCGTGGTGTCTCCGGAGTTGCCTTCGCCCCCAGCGGTACAACCTACGGCGGGCACTTCGAAACCCACAGCCCGACCGGAACCGGCGTGCTTGGCACAACCAATACCGGAAGCGGGCCCGGCGTCGGCGTGCATGGTCGGACCGCTAGTTCTAGCGGGCGCGGCGTGTTCGGGGAGGCAACTTCGGGAACAGGCCTCACCATCGGCGTCTCGGGAAGCACCGCCAGCACCTTCGGCGTAGGCGTATTCGGCCAATCCACGGCAACCACGGGGGTCTCCTACGGCGGCCAATTCCTTTCCGCGAGCACTGAAGGCAGCGGAGTTCTAGGCTGGGCCACCGCCTTTTCCGGTCAGGTTTATGGCGTACACGGCCGCACGTCTAGCTACCAAGGTGCGGGCGTCCTCGGAGAGGCGGGCGCAGCAGGAGAGGCGGGCGTTCTAGGTCGCAGCGAAGCCGAGCACGCTCCTGGTGTGGAGGGACAAGGAAGACACATCGGCGTTCATGGCAACGCTTTCTCGGAAGACTCCACATACGATCCTGTAGGCGTGCGCGGTTTCGCAAACTCGACCACCGGCCCAGCCTATGGCGGGAGCTTCCAAGCCTGGTCCGGCGTCGGCGTTCTTGGGTGGGTCGTCGGCCAAAGCCCATCCGCCATCGGTGTTCAGGGATTCGTTTACCACCCGGAAGCCTACGGGGTGTACGCTAACGGAAACCTCGGCGCAACCGGCACCAAATCGTTCCAAATCGACCATCCCGACGACCCGGAAAACAAGTACCTGCGTCATTTCAGCGCCGAAAGCCCGGAGGTCATCAACTTCTATTCCGGCACAGTGACGCTTGATGACACCGGAGAGGCCGTTGTGGAACTGCCCCCCTACTTCGCCAAGATCAACACCGACCCGCGATATCAGTTGACCGCCGTCGGAGCGCCGATGCCCATGCTCCACGTCGCCGAGGAAATCGATCTGCGCGACCTCGTCGCCGGCGCCGCCGCGACCGCCACTCAACTCGCCCCGACTTGCTCGTTTCGCATCGCCGGCGGGAAGCCCAACGCCAGGGTCTCCTGGGAGGTCAAGGCCGTCCGAAACGACTTGTACGTCCGCCACTCTAACCCGCGCTCCGTCCTCGAAAAACCTGCCGCCGAACGAGGAACCTACGAGCGGCCCGAGTTCTACGGCCAACCGCGCGAGAAGAGACCCCATTACAATGTGACTCGCGACCTGCCGGTTCCGAACCGCCCGAACGCGCAGCCGTCGCAGCCCCCATCGCGCGCCGCCGACTCCATCGGCAACTTGCCTCAAACACGGAATTAGTTCCGCGTGTTCATGACCTGACAGGTAATGTTGAAGCCGGCGAGCCTACGCGTGCAAGTAAAGACCCCGGGGCACTTGATACCAATCGCCTAAGGCACTTTCCTCATTGGACTTCATGGGGCACAATCAATGGTTGAGGACGGTGATTGCTTAGAAAGCGGCCTTCTTGACGCCGCTCATTTCAAATCGGATTCCTGGGCTTTCGACCAATACTTGCTGACGTGCCTGCTGAGTACAAACCGCCGGCCTGCCCAAAAGTCCATTCATTTTCGTTGAAACTGCAGACTTTGCGCTGCATCTTCCACAACGGAGAACTCTGCAAGCACTTCTTTCCGCCCTATTTCTTCGTTGAATCGCTTGTCAGCTTCTCGTATACTGGTTGGGTCGGATGGAGGGATCGGGGAAAGAGGGTTGGCGCGACGAATCGGGTTGAGGAATCGGCGTCCGCGTCGATGGGTGTACAGCACTTTCTCCTGCCTCTATCGCCCCCGCCAGTACTCTGCCGTCGGTCTCGCTGCGTCGGCTTGGGGAGTCCGCGCTTGCTCCGAACCTGTCTGATCGCTGCCGTTTTGGGAGTGGCCGCCGGCCCGGCGATCACCAAGACTCCCGACGCGCCGATGCAATCCACCTATACCTATTTCAAACAGCCCCGGCCATTTCAGCTCGACCCAACGCGGATCGCATTCACCACGCCGGATTCGACACCGGGCGCTTTTAGCGAAAGCGCTGTTCAACAATACTTGGGTGCTCAGGTCAACGATGTATCGCCTTTGGAAATCCCCGGTTGGCAAGTCGTTTCGCTGGACATCCCCTCGCACGAATCCGATGCCGTTTCGATCAACCGCCGCTTGGATGCGCTGATTGACATGCCGAGTATCGACTTCGTTTCGCCCGTGTTCATCGGCAACGACGGTGGCCCCGTCATCGTCACGTCCGAGTTGCTCATTCGTGTCGAACCCACTGTCATGGGCACATCAGCAGCCGAAGAATGGCTTTCAGACACCAACATCGGCGACATCATCGTCCGTGATTGGGGCGGAATGCCAGGCGCGTTTCTGGTCCGCAGCAACCGTGGGAACGGGCTGGACGTATTGGCCGACGCGAATCGAGTGGCCATGCTCTCGGAAGTCCGCTTTGCCGAACCCAACATGATGTTCACCGGAAGCGGCACGTTCATCCCCAATGATCAGGGGTTCTTGAATTGCTGGGGACTGGACAACGTCGGTCAATTCAATGGCCAACCCGGTTTTGATATCGACGGACCGGAGGCATGGGACGTCACCTGGGGAGATCCCGGCGTCATCGCGGTCGTCATCGACGTTGGAGTCCAACAGGATCACCCCGACATCCATCAAATCCCCGGAACCGACGTGACCAGCGATCCTTCCACCACCGGAGGCCCCGTCAATTCCTTCGATCGACACGGAACCGCCGTCGCTGGAAGCATCACCGCCTTCATGAACAACGGCATCGGCACCGTGGGTGTTGCCCCCGGCTGCGTAACTGCGTCCGCGAGAACATTCATTTCCATCGATGCAAATGGCAAATGGAAAACCATGATAAGCTGGACGGTCGACGCGCTCGACTGGGCACAGTCCATCGGTGCCCGCGTCACCAACAACAGCAACTTCTATGGCTTCCAGTCCAGCGCCATCGCCGACAAATACGCCGAGACGCGTGCGGCCGGAATCGTCCATTTCGCCAGCGCGGGCAATCGCGCGGTCGCCGTGCTCGAATATCCCGCGAGCCTCCCCTCGGTCCTGTCCGTCGGAGCGATGCACAACACCGGAGTCCCCACGACCTTCACCAATTTCGGTCAAGACCTGGACTTCGTCGCGCCCGGACAAGACATTTACACTACGGACCGGACGGGATTGGAAGGCTACATCTCGGGGAACTTCGTTTTCTTGTCCGGAACATCTTTTTCATCGGCCTATGCCGCCGGCGTCGCGGCGCTCTTCATTTCCACCCATCCAAACGCCAGTGCCGCCCTCGTCGAAGAAGCCCTTCGATTCACTTCGACCGATCTTGGCGCGCCGGGTAGAGACGACGTCCACGGCTGGGGAATGGTGAACGCGGCCGCGGCGGCTTCATGGGACGGCGACTGTGACCAGATCACCCCTCCGTCGCCCGAATCCGCCGGCTACAACAAGAACCGATACATTTCCTTCCATCCCCCTACCTCGCCGCGCCAAACCGCGATTCGCGTTGAAGTCACGAACGCCCAGCCGCCGCAAAGCGCGTTGATCGGACAAGTCTACTGGGTCGGCGAGCCGGCCGTGTATGTGGACAGCGTCATTCCCCCGACCACCTTCACGGTTGCCAAACTCGTTTGTAGCCCCGTGTATCGAGATTGGACCGGCGTGGGCCTGATGCACGTCACCGGCCCCGCGATAGTTCCGCTCGCTTCCTATGCCGTGCAGTCGATCTTTGAGGCCTGCGACGTGAGCTCTGCCGGAGCGTTCTCTTCGCCTTTGGTCATTGCCACGGCGCGTTGGGGAGATGTCGCCGCACCTTTCAACCCACCGGATCCCCGAGTTCAGCCCGACTTTCTAGACGTGGCCGCCATCGTCGATCGATTCCGAAGCGCAATGGGTGCTCCAAGCACCTCGCGGACTGACCTCGAGCCGGCCGAACCCAATCTGTCTGTCAGCTTCGCGGACATCGCTTTCGGCGTGGATGCGTTCAAGGGATTCGTCTACCCCTTCCCCCTCCCCTGCCCTTGCGGGACTCCATGTCCATGACAGAACGAATCCCTTTTGACGATAAGATGTGGTGCGCAGCTTACGCCGTGCACGCCGAAAATCGTCTCACTCGCGAAACGTGACGTTCCGCTGAATCAGATGTGACACACAAGAACGACTTGGTGCCACTCTAACGGGCTGTCACTGGAACCCCACGGCGTCAAAACTGGTTCGCCGGGACGTCGATCCCGCTGTCGATGTGCTGCTGGGTCGATTGCTCGCCGTCGAACGAAAACAGGATCGGTTCGTCGTCGATCCTCGCCGCCAGATGCACCGGCCGCTTCCAGGTCGACTGAATCTGTTTCAGCGTTTCCACCGCGTACTTGATTTCGATGTCCGCGCCCGTGTGGCTGTGACCGAGGTACAGTTCCCCGCGATTGCGGTAGTTGCCGTCCATGACATAGATGTACGGCTGGGCGTGATTCGTCAACATGAACAGAAGCTGCTGTTTGATCTTGTTGAAATCGCGATTGACCACCACCATCTTCCCCGTCGCCGGATCCTGACGATAGTGATACAGATTCTGCTCATCGACGAACTCCGGCGTCAGGAATTCGTCCAGAAACGTCACATCATTGTACAACGCGCGAACCTGATAGATCTTCTCGCGCCCCGGCGATCCCCGACCTACGATGCGACCCTTCGGCGACTTTTCGCGCCCCCAATCGCGCCGAACCGCCAGGTCGTCACAAGCATCGTACTCCGGCCCGTACCGACCCGTGTTCCACCTCCGCTCGATGTCCCGAAACAGCTCGATCCCCATCTTGTACGGGTTAAGCCGACCCGGCGACGTCGCCAGCGTCCCCGAATGGTGCTCGCAATAATCGATCAACTCATCGTCGCGGAGAACGTAGTTGGTCATGATCGTCGAGTGCCAGTAGCTGGCCCAGCCCTCGTTCATGATCTTCGTTTGTCCCTGCGGCGCAAAGTAGTAAGCCTCCTCCCGAATGATCGAGAGGATGTCCGCTTCCCAGTCGCGCAACGGCGCGTTTTGCAGCAGGAACAGCAGCACGTCGCGCATCGGCCTCGCCGGAAACCGATCGCGGGCTTTTTCCTCTTCGACACGGTGCGATTCGCGATCGCGTGCCATCCGCGACGGCGGATTGATGTAGCGGTCCATGTAGCTCTTGGCCGGGTAGCGTCGCGCTGCGTCTTCGTCCTCCGCTTCCGTGTAGCTGCGCACCTTCGGCTCAGCTTCGCGGCGCATGAAGACGGAGTGCGGGTCGATCAGGTTCTCGATCGACAGAAACGTATCGATCAGCTTCTCCACCCGATCCTGACCGTGCCGCTCGATGTATCGCCGCACGCGCGTCGCGTGGTTCGCCATCTCGTCCATCATCCGCCGATCCGTCCGGCTGAACCAGATGTTGTTCTTGAAAAAGTCGCAATGCGCGTACACGTGTGCGATCACCGTCTTGTGATCGACCATCATGTTGTCCACCAGCAGGTACGCGTAGCACGGGTTGTTGTTGATCACCATCTCGTAGATGCGGCTCAGGCCGTACTTGTGCTGTTTGCGCAGCCGCTCATACTCCATCCCAAACCGCCAGTGCGGATAGCGCTGCGGGAATCCCCCGTAGGCCGCGAACTGAGACATCTGCTCCGAACTGAGCATCTCGAAGATCGTCGGAAAGAAGTCGAGCCCTTCGCGGCGCGCGAACTCGGCGATGCGCTCCGCCTCCACCGCAATTTCCCTGGGCAAAACGAGGTTCATCGCGGCGGTTACCTCCCGGCGGCAAAAAAAGCCCGGATGCTGTCGTAAATGTCGTCCTTCGTGTTGACCCGCGTGGTGATCACCGCTTCCTGATCGGCGAGATGCTCGTGCAAAACGTTGATGAAGTTGCCGCTGCCGTAGGCGCTGGCCACTTGGCAGTACCCGAACATGTTGAGCGAACCCAGCATGTTCTCTTTCAGCAGCGTGCAGCACTCCCGGCTGTCCGATTCGCTGCTGTTGTCCCCGTCGGAAAAATGGAACAAATAAATATTCCAGTCCTGCGGCGAATAATGATTCTCGATCAGTTCCCGCGCGACGCGAAACGCACTGCTGATGCGCGTGCCGCCGTCTTCGCGAACCCGGAAAAAAGTCTCCCGATCGACTTCCCCCGCACGAACATCATGAACGATGTACCGGCTCTCGATGCCCTGGTAGTTTTTCCGCAACCAGGCGTCGATCCAGAACGCCTCCAGCCGCACGAGCTCCTTCTGCTCGTCGCCCATCGACCCCGAAACATCCATCATGTAGATGATGACCGCGTTGGACTGCGGGCTCAGCGTCGTCTTCCAGCTTCGAAACACCTTGTCGCGCCGCTCGAAAATAATCCTCGGCGCATCCGGATTGTACATGCCCGACATGATCTGCCGACGCAGCGCCCGCCGAAAAGTTCGCTTGAAATGCCGCAGCGATTCCGGACCCGACTGCCGGATGCCGCTGTAACGGTCCCGCTCGCTGGTGATCCGGTGCTTGCCCTTCGGCTTGATGCGAGGCAGTTTCAGTTCCTCACCGAGAATCTCGGCCAGCTCATCCAGCCCCACCTCGACCTCGAGCACGTGATGCCCTTCCTGCTCGCCCCCGGGACCGATCCCCCCCTGCCCCTCCACGGCGTCGCCGGGCTTGCCTTCGCCCTTGCCGACACCCGAATCGTTGTTGTCACCGTAGCGAAAATGCGGAATTTCAATCCCGCGAACCGGAATGGAAATGTACTTCTTGCCTTCCCGGCCGAGCAGTTCGCCGCGGCTCAGGAATTTGCGGAGATCCTCGCGAATCTTCCCCTTGACGATTCGCCGAAACCGCTGGTGATCTTTGTCAATCTGCACGCCCATAAGTTCACAGAGGCAACGAGGTAACAAGGCAAGTAGGCAACAACCCGTTAGTGTAGTGTCTCATGGATTTCTAATCATCAGCGAGCCGCGGGCTTCAGCCCGCGCGGATCCTCAAACGCCGTAATCGCCCCATTGTGCCCGACGACATACGATGGGTTTCTTCTGAGACACTACATCAGCGCATGGTACCAATAACGGAAGAAGCCCCGCTCTCATTGTGAGTCGCTCCGTTCGATCCCTTTGACGAGCCCGTACAAGACTCGGTCCAACTCGCGAATCGCCGCTAGGCACGCTGCCAGTTCGCTGTCACCGTGTAAGGCCGTTGCGTTGGAAAACCATTCCAGTTTCTGGGCCAACAAAACCTGCGTCTCTACCTCACACAACGACCCGCGTGCAATATCCAGGAATCGCAGGTAATCCTGGGTTCGATTGCGCCCGTAGCCTTCGGCAATGTTGGAAGGAATCGAAACGGACGCCCGTCGAATCTGAGCCGTCAGGCCGAACCGCTCAGAATCCGGAAATCGACTCGAAAACTCGTAGATGGCCTTGCAAAGGTCCATCGCCTTCTGCCAGGCAATCAAGTCCCGAAACGATTTGATCTCGCCGCCCATTCTTCGCGCCCACCCCTTTGATTGCGTGAATGACTGCCACCGCCTCGTTGCCTCGTTGCCTTCTTGCCTTCTTGCCTCTACTTCTTCTTCCCTTCCTCTTTCGTATCGCCGCGGGCGAAGATGCTGGCCACGTAATTCAACACGTCCGTCGCGCTCGTTTCGTTGTAGCCGAAGTACTTGATCAGCCGCTGCTTCACCACGTCGATCTTCGCCTGCGTCTCGTCATCCACCACACCCGACACCACGTTCTTCAGCTTGATCGTATCCCGCTGATCCTCGAACAACTTCAACTCCAGCGCCTTGTGCAGTCGCGCGTTCGTGTGATATTCAAACTTCTTCCCATCCAGCGACAGCGCCCCGATGTAGTTCATGATCTCCTGGCGGAAGTCGTCCTTGCGGCTCTCCGGAATGTCGATCTTCTCTTCGATCGAGCGCATCAACCGCTCATCCGGCGCCTCGTCTTTGCCCGTGTATTTGTTCCGCACCTTCTCGTGCTGCGTGTACGCCCGCACGTTCTCAATGTAGTTGGAGCACAGCCGCGTGATCGCGTCCTCGTCCGCCGAAATCGCCCGCTGCACCTCCGACTTGAGCACGTCCTCGTACTCCTCGCGCACCAGCGCCAGAAGCTCCCGAAATCGCGACTTTGTCTCCTCATCCGTGATCAGGCTGTGGTGCGAAAGCCCCCCTTCCAGTTCGTTCATCACCATGAACGGATTGATGCACTTCTCCTGAATCGCCTGGTCCGACACCAGCGAATTCGACAGCTTGTCCTGAATGTACCGCGGACTGATCCCCTGCATGCCCTCGCGCGGCGCTTCCTCGTGCAGCTCCCGCACCGAATCCTCCGTGAAGTTCGGAATGTTTTTGCCGTTGTACAGTTTGAGCTTCTGCATCAGCGTCAAACCGGCCTTCTTCGGCTCGTCCAGCCGTGTCAGTACCGCCCACATGGCCGCCATCTCGATCGTGTGCGGGGCGATGTGAATCCCTCGGATGCGCTCCTTGTTGAAGTCTCGCTCGTAGATCTTGATCTCGTCGTCCAGTCGAATGTTGTACGGAATGTCGATCTTGATCGTCCGATCCCGAAACGCCTCCATCAGCTCGTTGCTTTGCAGCTTCTTGTACTCCGGCTCGTTCGTGTGCCCGATGATCACTTCGTCGATGTGCGTCTGCGCAAACTTCTTCGGCTTGATCACGTGCTCCTGCGACGCCCCCAGCAAGTCATAAAGAAACGCAACGTCCAGCTTGAGCACTTCGATGAACTCAATCATGCCGCGATTGGCGATGTTCAGCTCCCCGTCAAAATTGAACGCCCGCGGATCGCTGTCCGTGCCATACTCCGCGATCTTGCGGTAGTTGATGTCCCCCGTCAGTTCCGTCGAATCCTGATTCTTTTCGTCCTTCGGCTGAAACGTCCCAATGCCGATCCGGTCCTTCTCACTCAGGATCAACCGCCGAACGCGCACGTGCTCCAGCACCTTCCGCCAGTCGCCGTCGTAGCGGATCAGCAGGTCCTCAAACATCTTCCGGCAGAACGGATCCAGCGCTCCTTCCACCCGCACCTGCGAAGCTTCATCGAGATCGGCGTTGATCTGCGCCAGCACCGCTCGCCGCGCTTCCGGCGGTATCAGCTTGAGCGGGTCCTCATGCATCGGACACGGATACACCAGCGTCCGGCCGTTCTCGTCCGGAATGTGCCACGAAAACGTGTACAGCGCCCCTTCGTCGAGCTTCGAGTAATACTCCAACCCCTTCTTCAGCAGCCGCGCGATCGTGCTCTTGCTCGACCCGACCGGCCCGTGCAGCAGCAGAATACGCCGCTCCGTTCCATAGCGATGCGCCGCCGATTTGAAGAAATCAACAAGGTTCATCAGCGGGCGGTCCAGGCCGTAAATTGAATCCGCACCGTTGTCAATCGGGTCCGCGAAGAACTTGTATCGAACCTGCTCCTGCCGAAGCGACGAGTACCGCTCCGAACCGAAGTGCTTGATCATGTCGTAGATACGCTGGAACGCGTTCCGGGCCACCCGCGGGTTCGCCGTCACCAGCTCGAGGTATTCCTCGAACGAGCCTTCCCAGTGCTGCTCCCGAAACCGGCTCGGGTTCAGATGCTGATCCACGACCGAGAGAATGTCTGATGCTCGTGCCATAGCCGCCGTTCTCCATCCGGGCCGGATGGCCCCTCTACGTTCTGCCTCGCGTCACGAATCTGACCGAAGTGTCATCGCGCGACACGAAGCGTTTCCGCGCGTGCAAACGCCGTCGACGCCCTTCCGGCTTACGTCGATCGCTGTCTCCTCGTCATTCAACCTGTTTCTCATTCAAGTCTATGACTCGCTCGGTGGCGAGTCAACGAATTCCGGACCATCCGTTCGGTCCACACTCGCTCACATTCAGAGCCGCGAGAGCCTGCCCTTGACGCGAAGCGTCAACGGTGAGGGAGCGGAAACCCCCGCGCTCAGAGCCGCGACCGTGAGGGAGCGGAAACGTCCCGGCCACAGCGCTCTTCTCTTACGCTTCATCCGCCGGCGCGCAAACACCGGCATTGTCCGTTATCGGCGACGAGTCCCGAAGGCTCGCCAAAAAATCCAACGACCGAAAAACCCATCGAAACCTCGGCGTGACCCTTCAATGAGTCCGTGAAAAAGCTACGACGGAGTTATTTCGTTCGTGACTTGACCCTGGGGCAGCCATCGAGTTGAGTGTGCGCCACGCACCCCCAGCGTATGCCAACCCCCGTGTTGCTGCCTGTGCCCCGTGCCACTGCTCTTGAGCAGTGGTCTGACAAAGCGAGCCGCGAGCTTCCATGAGCGTGTCGGTGTCAAGGGCGGCGCGACGACGGA